>JH599963.1:76285-98166 GCA_000245075.1 Acetobacteraceae bacterium AT-5844 | reverse complement strand
CGCCAGATCATCGCGGAAGCCGCCCAGAACTCCGGCCGCGTGCAGACCACGCGCATCGAAGTGGCCGGCCACGCCGACCGCTCCGGTTCCCCGCAGTACAACCAGCGCCTCTCCCAGCGCCGCGCCGACGCGGTTGCGAACGAGCTGGTCCGCCTGGGCGTCGCTCGCTCCATCATCTCCGTCCAGGCCTTCGGCGAAAGCCGTCCGCTGGTCCCGACGGCCGACGGCGTGCGCGAGCCGCAGAACCGCCGCGTCGAGATCGTCCTGCGCTGATCACGCGGGCGATGCCCGGGGGATGGGCTGCTGCCCTTCCCACGGCAGATCGAACACCGGGAGTATATGGCCCGGTGACCTTGGGGGCGCCTCACGGCGCCCTCTTTTTTGTCCGGGCGATTCCGAAGCCGAAATCATATTGCATCGCACAATAGGTCTGGGTTACTGCCTTACCCGGGGATGATTAGCCAGGCGGCCCTCGCCCCTGGAGGGTTCGATGCAACGCAGACATGTACTACAACTGGGCGCGGCCATGCTTGCGGCTCCCGCCCTCCTCTCCTCCCGCGCTGCGCGGGCCATGGAACCGGTCGATGTGGAACTGGTGCTCGCCGTGGATGTCAGCCGCTCGGTTGACCCGGAAGAGCAGGAAATGCAGTTCCGCGGCTATGCCAACGCGTTCCGTGACCCCCGGCTGGCCGATGGCATCGCGCGCGGCGCCATCGGGGCCATCGCCGTCTCCTTCTTCACCTGGTCGGACTGGGACGAGCAGAAGCTGCTGGTGCCTTGGACGCGTATCGATGGCCGCGCCACTGCCGCGCGCTTTGCCGATGCGCTCGATGCCGCGCCCCGCGAAACCTACCTCTACACCTCGATTTCCGCTGCCATCGATTATGCCGGCCGCCTCTTTGGCCAGGGCTTCGAGGGCACGCGCCAGGTGGTCGATATCTCCGGCGACGGCATCAACAATTCCGGCCGCCCGCTTGCCGAGGCTCGGGCCGAGGCACTGGCCAAGGGCATCATCCTGAACGGCCTCGCCGTGGTGGACCGCACGCCCGTGCCGCCGCAACTCGCCGGCCTCCAGCGCCCGCTGGATGAATATTACCAGGAAGAGGTCATCGGCGGCCCCGGCAGCTTCCTGATGGTCGCGGAGGGCTTCGGCGCCTTCGAGAACGCCGTCCGCCGCAAGATCATCCGGGAGATCGCTTTCCACGCCCCCGGCCCCCGGGTGGAGCGCGCCTTCGCCTAAGGTTGAAGCGCCGGGCCGACAGCAATGCGCCGTGTGCAGGGCTGGGCGGCCTTGGCATGGCGCAGGGATCGCAGGCAAGGTCTGGCGTCCGGTGCGCGCACCGGGCGCGGGTGGCGGGATTCGGGCCCTTCCGGCCATGACCGCGTGGCTGCCGGGTCCAGGACGCGCCCATGCAAGATCAGACCGATGGCCAGCCCATCCCGCAACGCTACTGGGCCATGGCCGCCGTTGCGGTGTCCATCGCCCTGGCGGTGATGGACAGTTCCATCGCCAATGTCGCCCTGCCGATTATTGCCTCGGATCTGCGCGTCTCCCCGGCTGACGTCATCCTGGTCGTCAACGCCTACCAGATCGCCACCATCGTCTCGCTGCTCCCTCTCGCCTCGCTGGGCGAGAAGGTGGGGCATGAACGGATTTACCGCACCGGCCTCGCGGTCTTCACGGCCGCCTCCGTGGTCTGCGCCCTCTCCACCTCGCTGGAGATGCTGATCGCGGCGCGCACCATCCAGGGCTTCGGCGCCGCCGGGCTGATGAGCGTGAACACGGCCATCCTCCGCTACATCTATCCGCAGAAGCAGCTGGGGCGGGGTGTCGGCATCAACGCGCTGGTGGTGGCCTCCGCCTCCGTGGCGGGGCCGACGGTGGGCGCCGCAATCCTCAGTGTTGCGCACTGGCCCTGGATCTTCGCGGTGAACCTGCCGCTCGGCGTGCTGGCCCTGGTGCTGACGCGCTTCCTGCCCCGCACGCATCGTGGTGGCGGGCGCTTCGACACGGCCAGCGCCCTGCTGAGTGCCGCAACCTTCGGCCTGCTGACCATCGGCGTGGAGCAGGCCACGCGGGGCCAGCCCTGGTGGGTGGTGGGCCTCTTCGCCACAGGCTTCCTGCTCTGCGGCGCCATGCTCGTGCGGCGGCAGGCCGGGCGGACCGCGCCGCTGCTGCCGGTGGACCTGTTGCGTATCCCCATCTTCGCGCTTTCGGTCGCCACCTCCATCTGCTCCTACACGGCGCAGATGCTGGCCCTGGTCTCCCTGCCCTTCCTGCTGCAGCACAATTTCGGCTTCACCGCGGTGGAGACCGGCCTGATCATCACGCCCTGGCCGCTGATCATGATCATCATCGCACCAACCGCCGGGCATTTGTCGGACCGTATTCAGCCGGGCCTGCTCGGCGGCATCGGCCTTGCCGTCATGGCGGCCGGCATGGCGCTGCTCCTGATGCTGCCCGACACGCCGCATCCCTTCGACATCGCCTGGCGCGTGGCGCTGTGCGGGCTCGGTTTCGGCATGTTCCAGAGCCCGAACAACCGCTCCCTTCTCGCCGCCGCGCCAAGGGAGCGCAGTGGCGGCGCCAGCGGCATGCTTTCCACTTCCCGCCTTTTGGGGCAGACGGTGGGCGCGGCACTGGCGGGGCTGGCGCTCGGCCCCTTGGTGGGCGGCGATGAAGGCGCTTTCTGGGCGCTGGGCACCGCGATGACCATCTCCGCCGCCGCCGCCGTCATCAGCCTGAGCCGCCTGACGCTGATGAAACGCGTGTAACCTTCCTTGGAAACGGGGCCTGCCAGCCCCACCCTGCCATCAAAGCCTGAACCGGACCTCTATGACCTCCCCGAGCAACGCCGATCTTTCCGCCGAAATCCTGCGCCTGGCCACCGAGGCCGGGCCGGGCAAATCCATCAGCCCGAGCGACGTCGCCCAGGCCCTGGCCCCACCCAACCAGGAGACGGATGAGAAGGAGCTGTGGCGCGGGCTGCTGAATCGCGTGCGCAAGGTGGCTCTGGCGTTGCAGGCCGAAGGCCGCATCGACATCCTGCGCAAAGGCAAGCCTGTGCCGGCGGAAGAGGTGCGTGGCGTGATCCGCCTGCGCATCCGCGAGACAGCCTGAACCACCAGCCCTGAAAGGGTGAGCCGATGCGCGGATTCCTGCCCTTCCTGCGGGATGCCTGGGCCCTGGCCCGGCCCTATTGGAGCAGCGAGGACAAGTGGAAGGCGCGCGGGCTGCTCGCCATCATCATCATCCTGAACCTCTCCCTGGTCGGGATGAACGTGCTGCTGACCTACTGGCAGGCCGCCTTCTACGACGCGATGCAGACGAAGGATGCGGATGCCTTCACCAACCTGCTGCTGCTCGGCCATCGGTCGGAGGGAGGGAGCTACCTGCCGGGCTTCTCCGTTGTGGCGGCCCTCTTCATCGTCGTCGCGGTCTATCAGCTCTATCTGAACCAGGCCTTGCAGATCCGCTGGCGGCGCTGGCTGGTCGGCCGGATGCTGCATGACTGGCTGGGCCACCATGCCTATTACCGCATGGCCCTGACCCATGGCGGCGCCGACAACCCCGACCAGCGCATCGCGGACGACACAAGGCTGTTCGTGGACAGCACGCTGAATCTCGGCCTCGGGCTGATGAACTCGGTGGTGACGCTCATCTCCTTCATCGTCGTGCTGTGGGGGCTCTCGGGGGCGATGACGGTCTTCGGCGTCTCCATCCCGGGCTATCTGGTCTGGATCGCGCTGATCTACTCGCTCATCGGCACCTGGCTGGCGCATCTCATCGGCCGCAAGCTGATCGGGCTGAACTTCAACCAGCAGCGGCGGGAAGCGGATTTCCGCTTTTCCCTTGTCCGTGTGCGAGAGAATGTCGAAGGCATCGCCCTGCATGGCGGCGAGCCGCAGGAGGAAACCGGCCTGCGCTCCCGCTTCGGGCTGGTGATGGACAATTGGTGGGCCATCATGCGCGCCACCAAGCAGCTCACCTTCTTCACCGCCGGCTTCGGACAGGTGGCGACCATCTTTCCCTTCATCGTGGCCGCACCGGCCTATTTCGCCGGGCGCATCCCGCTGGGCGCGCTGGTGCAGACCAGCACGGCTTTCGGCTCCGTGCAGGGGGCGATGTCCTGGGTGGTGACCAACTACGATGCCATCGCCGCCTGGCGCGCCACGGTGGAGCGCCTTACCGGCTTCCACCAGGCGGTGGACGAAGCGCATGCGGCATCGCTGCAGGGCCCCACGCTGAAGCATGGCGGCAGCACGGCGCTGACGGCGGAGGACATGCGCCTCGGCCTGCCGAACGGCCGGGTGTTGACGGAGAATGCGAGCCTGCGGGTGGAGCCCGGCGAAGCCGTGTTGATCATGGGCGCATCGGGCAGCGGCAAATCGACGCTGTTCCGCGCGATGGCAGGCATCTGGCCCTTTGGCGCGGGTACCGTCACGCAGCCGGATGGCGAGGCGTTGTTCCTGCCGCAACGGCCCTATATGCCGCTGGGCTCGCTCCGGCGGGTCGTCTGTTATCCTCACGACCCTTCCCAGCACAGCGATGCGGAGATCACCGCCGCTCTCGACAAGGCAGGCCTCGGTGCCCTGGCGCCTCGTCTGGATGAGGAAGCCGCGTGGGAGCGCAGCCTTTCGGGCGGCGAACAGCAGCGGCTTTCCGTCGCCCGCGCGCTGCTGGTGAAGCCGAAATGGCTGTTCCTGGACGAGGCGACAGCCAGCCTGGACACTGGCGCCGAGCGTCAGCTTTACACCTTGCTGCGGCAGGAGCTGCCGGGCACCGCGATTCTCTCCATCGCCCACCGCCCGGCGGTGGCTGCCTTCCACGACCGGGTGCTGCGTCTGGCCGATGGCCGGCTCTCCCCGGTGAACCCGCAGGAGATACCCGCATGAGCGCCATTCCTCCCCCCCGCTTCGACCATGTGGTGATCTATGTGGAGGACCAGCTCGACGCCTCGCTGGAGACCTACCGGCGGCTCGGCTTCCACATGACGGAGCGCGGCCACCACACCATGGGCTCCAGCAACCACCTGGCCATCTTTGGCACGGATTACATGGAGCTGCTGGGCTACGAGCCACAGAATGCCGAGCGGGCCGCTCATCTGTGGCAGATGCCGGTCGGCCTTGGCGGGCTGGTGTTCAAGCCCGGGCCGGATGCGGGCTTCCGCGATGCCGTCATCGCCCGTGGCGTGCCCGCTCAGCCCTCGCGCGAGTTCAGCCGCCCGGTGGAGGTGCCTGAAGGTTCGCGGGATGCCGCCTTCCGGGTGACGCATCTGGATGATTCCGTCGCCTTCAACGGCCGCGTCTTCTTCTGCCACCATTTCACGCCGGAACTCGTCTGGCGGAAGGAATGGCAGCACCAGCCGAATGGCGTGACGGCCATCGCCGAGTTTGTCGTCTGCTCCGGCGACCCGGAGCGCTCGGCCGCCCCCTACCGCAAGCTCTATGGCGACGCCGCCTTCGAGACGGTGCCGGGCGGGGTGGCGCTGAATGCCGGCCAGGGCAAGCTGTTGATCCTGACGCCGGACGCCACGCGCAAGCACCTGGGCGACGCCCTGCCGCCGCTGCCGACCGATGGCGCGGACAAGATGGTAGGGCTGGTGTTCCGCACCTCTTCCCTTGCCAAGACCAAGGCAGCGCTGGAGGAAGGCAAGGTGCCCTTCACCAAGGAAGCGCACCGCGTGCTGGTGGCCGCGCCGCACACCTTCGGCCTGGCCGTCGGCTTCGTCGAGTAAGGAAGGGGCCTGGGGGAGAGCCTTCTCCCCCTTCCCACGCTAAGCGAAATAGTCCGGATGCTGCGCCCGCACTTCCGGGATGCGGGAGAAGGTGCCGGAGAAATGCTGGCGGAGCGCCTGTTCCGCCGCCGCGGCATCCCCTGCCTGGATGGCCTCGGCGATGCGGCCATGCTCGGCCACCACCGCTTCCATCTTGCCCGGGCTCGGCAGGTTGAGGCGTCGCAGGCGGTCCAGATGGCCGCTGCGGCTACGCACCAACGGCCAGAGTCCCCCGATATCCGCGAGTTCGTACAGGGTGGCGTGGAAGGCATCGTCCGCCTGGGCGAATCCCTCCTGGCCGATAAGCGCGCTCTGCTCCGCCAGATGGGCCGCCGCGCGTGCCGGCAATTCGGAGGGCGGATTGCCGGCCAACCGGCGTACCATCTCCACCTCCAGGGACAGCCGCAGAAACTGGGCCTGCCGCGCATGGTCCAGGTCGATATGGGCCACACGCGTGGAGGCGCTGGGCACCACGGCCACCAGCCCCTCATCCTGCAAGCGCGTCAGCGCCTCCCGCACCGGCGTCTGGCTGAGGCCCAGCCGTTCGGCCAGTTGCGGGCGGGACAGGGGCGAGCCCGGCGGCAGGGCGAGCGAGATGATCGCCTGCCGCAAGCTGGCAAAGGCGAAATCTCCCGCTGAGGGGCGACGGCCGAAGGGCGTCAGCCCATCGCCCGCATCCGGGGTAAGGTCGGCGTCCATCTTCATTCACCGCCTTCTTAGCCTAAGAATCCGAAATCCGAAATATCGGATACTTGTCGGACAAGTCTTATAGCGATAAGCATGTGGAAAGTGGCCGCGCCGCCCCAACGGCGAGAGCCCTAACCCCTGGAGGAGGAGGCCGGCCGATGTTGCTTGCCCTGACGTACCCCCTCGCCGCCCAGCCGGTTCGCACGGCATGAGCGCGTCCCGCCCCCGTATTGTCGTCGCCCGTCGCCTGACCCAGGCCGCCGACACCCGTGCCCGCAGCGAATTTGACGCGCTGATGGCGGACCACGACATGAATGCCGCCGAGACCATCGAGGCCGCGAGGCAGCACAAGGCCGAGGCCCTCGTCATCGGCGGCACCTCCAAGCTCGATGCCGCCGCCATTGCCGAACTCCCTGACCATGTGAAGCTGATTGCCAATAGCAGCGTCGGCTACGACCACATGGACGCCGCCGCCGCCAAGGCCCGGGGCATCATCGTGACGAACACGCCGGACGTGCTGACGGATTGCACGGCCGACCTCGCCTTCATGCTGCTGCTCTGCGCCGCGCGCCGCGCCCATGAATATGATTCCATCATGCGCGCGGGCTGGCGCCAGAAGCTCGGCCTGCCGGACATGCTGGGCGTCCGCCCCAGCGGCAAGACGCTGGGCATCGTCGGCATGGGCCGCATCGGCCGTGCCATGGCCGACCGCGCGCGCGGCTTCGGCATGAAGGTCATCTACCACAACCGCAGCCGCCTCAGCCCGGAGCTGGAAAAGGGCGCCGAATATTTCGCCGACCTCAAGGCGATGCTGCCGCACTGCCAGTTCCTCTCCCTGCACCTGCCCGGCGGCGCGGCCAGCGGCACGGTCATGACGCGCGAGACCTTCGGCCTGCTGCCCAAGGGCGCGGTGTTCGTGAACACGGCGCGCGGTTCCGTCGTGGATGAGGACGCGCTGTACGAGGCGCTGACCAACGGCCAGCTCTTCGCCGCCGGCCTCGACGTGTTCCGCAAGGAGCCCGACTACGACACGCGCTTCGGCGCGCTGAAGAACGTGTTCCTGGCCCCGCACATGGCCAGCGCCACCATCGAGACGCGCGATGCCATGGGCTTCCGCGCGCTGGATAACGTCGCGGCCGTCTGCTCCGGCCGTGGTCCCATCGACCCTGTCTGAACGGAAGCCCCTGCCGCCATGTCCAGCTCACCCCTGCCCAAGGTGAAGAAGATCGAGGATCTGCGCAGCCGCCGCTGGTTCGGCCCGGCTGACCTGCGCAGCTTCGGCCACCGTTCCCGCGCCATGCAGATGGGCTACTCGCCCGAGGAATGGACGGGCCGCCCGGTCATCGCCATCGTCAACACCTGGTCCGACCTGCAGCCCTGCCACAGCCACTTCAAGAGCCGCGTCGATGACGTGAAGCGCGGCATCCTGATGGCGGGCGGCTTCCCGGTGGAGCTGCCGGCGCTCTCCGTCTCCGAGAGCTTCGTCAAGCCGACCACCATGCTCTACCGCAACATGCTGGCGATGGAGACGGAGGAGCTGCTGCGCTCCCATCCCATCGACGGCGCGGTGCTGATGGGCGGCTGCGACAAGACCACGCCGGCGCTGCTGCTCGGCGCCACCAGCATGAACATCCCGGCCATCTTCTTCCCCGCCGGGCCGATGTTGCGCGGCAACTGGGGCGGCAAGACGCTCGGCTCCGGCTCGGATTCCTGGAAGTACTGGGATGAACTGCGCGCCGGGAAGATCACGGAGCAGGACTGGGCCGGCGTCGAGGCCGGCATCGCCCGCTCCTACGGCACCTGCATGACCATGGGCACGGCCTCCACCATGACGGCCATCGCCGAGGCGGTGGGCATGGTGCTGCCGGGTGGCTCCTCCATTCCCGCCGCCGATGCCGGGCATATCCGCCTGGCCAGCGAGAGCGGCCGGCGCATCGTGGAGATGGTGTGGGAAGACCTCACGCCGCAGAAGATCCAGACCAAGGAAGCCTTCGGCAACGCCATCGCCGTCGCCATGGCCATGGGCTGTTCGACCAACGCCATCATCCACCTCATCGCCATGGCGCGCCGCGCCGGGCAGGATATCGGCCTGGATGATTTCGAGCGCTACAGCCGCAAGGTGCCCGTCATCGGCAATGTGCGCCCCTCCGGCAGCACCTATCTGATGGAGGATTTCTACTACGCCGGCGGCATCAAGGGGCTGATGGGCAACATCCGCGAGCACCTTGACCTGTCCTGCCTCACCGTCTCCGGCCTCTCGATCGGCGAGAACATCGAGGGCGCCAAGATCTATAACGACGACGTCATCCGCTCCACCAGCAACCCGATCTATGGCGAGGGCTCGCTGGCGGTGCTGAAGGGCAACCTGGCGCCGGATGGCTGCGTCATCAAGCCGGCTGCCATGGACCAGAAGTTCCTGAAGCATGCGGGCCCGGCCGTCGTGTTCGACGACTATCCGAGCATGAAGAAGGCGGTGGAGGACGAGAACTATCCCTTCACGCCGGACAGCGTGCTGGTGCTGCGCAATGCCGGCCCCCAGGGCGGCCCGGGCATGCCGGAATGGGGCATGCTGCCCATGCCGAAGAAGCTGCTGAAGATGGGCCTGCGCGATATGCTGCGGATGTCCGACGCCCGCATGTCCGGCACCTCTTACGGCGCCTGCGTGCTGCACGTCTCGCCGGAAGCCTATATCGGTGGCCCCTTCGCGCTGCTGAAGACGGGCGACATCGTCGAGATCGACGTCGATGCCCGCACCATCAACATGCAGGTGAGCGAAGAGGAGCTTGAGAAGCGCAAGGCCGAGTGGAAGGCGCCGCCCGTGCGCTACGAGCGCGGCTATGGCTGGATGTTCACCAAGCATATCCAGCAGGCGAATGAAGGCTGCGACTTCGACTTCCTGAAAACCGAATTCGGCCGTCCGGTCGATGAACCCGTGATCTACTGAGGCCCCGCCCCATGAGCCTGAAGCCTGAGACCCGCGCCAAGCTGAAGACCGTCAGTACGGCGACGCTGGCCACCGCGCTGTACAAGCGCGGCTTCCGCAGCCAGTTCATCCAGGATGTGAAGCCCCTGCAACCCATGAAGGAAAGCATGGTCGGCGAGGCTTTTACCCTTCGCTACATGCCGGCGCGCGAGGACCTGAACCAGCTCACGGTTTTCCGTAACCCGGAGCATCCCCAGCGCAAGGCCGTTGAGATGTGCCCGCCCGGCGCCGTGATGGTGATGGATAGCCGCAAGAGCGCCAACGCGGCCTCCGCAGGCTCCATCCTCGTCTCCCGCCTGATGGTGCGCGGCGTGGCCGGCGTGGTCACCGATGGCGGCTTCCGTGACGCCGCGGAAATCGCGGCGCTGGATATTCCCGCCTTCCACCAGCGCCCCTCCGCGCCCACCAACCTGACGCTGAACCAGGCGATCGACATCAACGTGCCCATCGGCTGCGGCGACGCGCCGGTGTTCCCGGGCGATGTGATCGTCGGTGACAATGACGGCGTGATCGTCATTCCCGCCGAGATCGCCGACGAGATCGCCGACGAGGCCGTGGAGATGACGGCCTATGAGGATTTCGTGACGGAAAAGGTGCTGGGCGGTCAGAGCATCGTCGGCCTCTACCCCGCCACGGATGAGAAGAATCTCGCTGCCTTCGCCGAATGGAGGAAAGCGAAGGGCCGCTAACCCTCCTCTTCAAACCAACGTCCGGGAAAAAAACAAATGAATCGTCGCCAGCTTTTGCAGGTGGGTGCCCTCGCGGCGCCCACCCTTCTCCTCGGCCGCGTGGCGCGCGCCGATGAGTGGCCAAGCCGCCCGGTCACCATGATGGTGCCCTTCGCGCCCGGCGGTTCCTCCGACATCGTCGGCCGCGCCATCGCGCAACGGATGTCCGAAGCGCTCGGCAAGCCCGTTGTGGTGGAAAACCGCCCAGGCGCGACCGGCGAACTCGGTGCGCGGCTCCTCGCCCGCTCCGCCCCCGATGGCTACCTGCTGATGACCGCTCCCATCAGCACCTTCGCCATCAACAAGGCACTGCGGCCGAACCTGGGTTACGATCCGATCACGGATTTCACCAACCTCACCCAGGCGGTGGCCACGCCCAACGTGCTGGTGGCCAACCCCAAAGTTCCCGCCAACAATCTTCAGGAACTGGTGGCCTGGCTCAAGAAGGAGGGCGGCACTTCCTCCTATTCCAGCAGCGGCGTCGGTTCGTCGGACCACCTGACGATGGAGCTGTTCAAGCAGCTCACCGACACCAACATCACCCATGTGCCTTATTCCGGCGGCGGCCCGGCCACAACCGACCTTATCGCCGGCAATGTGCAGCTTTCCTCGCAGAATCTGGGCTTCATCACGCCCTTCATCCGCGACAAGCGCGTGAAGGCCATCGCGGTGACGGCAGCCGAGCGCCACGCTCTGCTACCGGACGTCCCGACGGCGGCAGAGGGCGGCCTGAACGACTTCGTCGTCTCCTCCTGGCAGGCCGTGGCCGCGCCGCCGAAGATGGCGCAGCCGCTGGTGGAGAAGGTGCACGCGGCCCTGGTGGCGGCGCTGCGCCACCCGGAGACGGTGAAGCAGATGGATGGCATCGGCTTCAGCATCGTCGCCTCCTCCCCGGCCGATTTCGCCGCTTTCCAGAAGCGGGAAATCGACCGCTGGACCGAGGTGGTGCGGAAGGGGAACATCCGCGCCGAGTAAGCGCCCTCAGGCCGCGTCGAGGAAGCCGATCACTTCCGCGATGCGGCCATGGGCGTCGAGCCGGACCACATCCGAACCCTGCGCGACCGGCGCACCGCCGGCCGCCAGGGACCATGAGAAGCGCAGGAAGGGCCCGTGCCCATCCGGCGTGCCGCGCAGGCTGAAGGCATGGCCGGGGAAGCTGGCGCGCGCGGCCTCGATCATGCTGGCTATGCCTTCGCGGCCCTCCCCCTGCATCAGCGGGTCGGCATATTGCGCATCGGCCGCCCAATCCTCGGCCAGCATGGCGCGGCGGCGCGCAGGGTCCGCCTCGTTCCAGGCGGCCAAATAGATTTCAGCGATGGCGGTGGGGTTTTGCATGGCGTCTCTCCTGTGAGGGCCGGAGACCGTCTCCGGTGACGCAGCGATAGACGGCTTTCCGGCGGCTCCGCGATAACCTCGGAGGTCATGGCCACGCCCTTCGCCATGGCTAGACTGCTCCCCATGTCCATGACCCTTTCCCAGCCCACCGCGGGCAGCCTGTTGCGCGAATGGCGGCTTCGGCGGAAGCGCAGCCAGATGGATCTGGCACTGGAGGCCGAAATCTCCACCCGCCATCTCAGCTATGTCGAAACCGGCAAGGCCTCGGCCAGCCGGGAGATGCTCCTGCGCCTGGCGGGCCATCTCGGCATGCCCCTCCGGCAGCGTAACGCGCTTCTGGTGGCCGGCGGCTTCGCGCCCCGCTACGCCGAAAGGCCGCTGGAAGCGCCGGACATGCACGCCGCCCGCGCCGCCGTGGAAGCCATCCTGAAGGGGCATGAGCCCTTCCCCGCCCTGGCGGTGGACCGGCACTGGCACCTCATCACCGCCAATGCCGCCGTGCCGCCGCTCTTGCAGGCTGTCGCGCCCTCGCTGCTGCAGGGGCCGGTGAATGTGCTGCGGCTGAGCCTGCATCCGGAGGGGCTGGCGCCGCATATCGAGAACCTGCCCGAGTGGCGCGAGCATCTGCTGGAGCGGCTGCACGCCCAGATCGACCAGTCCGGCGATCCGGTTCTGGAGGCGCTGCATACGGAACTTGCCGCTTATCCCTGCCCACCCTTCCGCGCGCAGGGTGCCAAGCCAGGCATCGCCGTGCCGCTCCGGCTACGCCTGCCGGGGATGACCCAGGCGCTATCCTTCATCTCCACCACCACCGTCTTCGGCACGCCGGTGGATGTCACCCTCTCCGAACTGGCGCTGGAATGCTTCTACCCGGCGGACGAGGCCACGCGTCAGGCGCTCAGCGCCATGAAAGGAACCACACCATGAGCGTCGTCTATGCCATCCGCTTTCAGGTTCGTCCGGAACAGCTTGGCCGCTTCACCACCCTGCTGAACGGCGTGCTCGACGCCATGCGCAGCGAGGCCAGCTTCATCAACGCCGTGCTGCACCAGGACCCGGAGGATGAGCACCGCTTCTTCCTCTACGAAACCTGGGCGGATCATCAGGAGGTGCTGGATGTGCAGATCCACCGCCCCTACCGGGCGGAATGGCACGCTGCGCTGGACGACGTCCTGGCCGCGCCGCGTGACATCTCCGTATGGAAACCGCTGCGCGCGGACGGCCTCCGCGTCTAGAGCTGGGCTTCTATCGCCGCCTTATCGATGACGGACCAGACCGTGCTGATCTTGCCCCCGTTGAACGCGTAGAAGACGTTTTCCGCGAAGGATACCTTCCGCCCGTTGACCGGAAGCCCGAGGAATAGCCCCGCTGGCGTGCAATCGAACATCAGGCGCGCCGCGATGCGCGGGGGCTCGCAGACCACGAACTGGATGTTGAAGTGGAGATCAGGGATCTCACGGAAATCCCGCTCCAGCATGCCGCGATATCCAGCGAGCCCGAGAGGCCGCCCGTTATGCGTGACATCATCATCGACGAATTGCCCGAGCGCGGCCCAGTCCTGCCTGTTGAGGCAGGCGATGTACTCGCGGTACCGGCTTGCAAGCGCTGTTACGTCCAAATGGCCAGCTTTCACCGGGCCACCCCGGGGGCATTCCCCCGGGGAAGCCAAAGTGTATTCAGTCGAAGCTCAGGAAGCCCGGCATCTCGCTGATCGGCCGCGCGGCCTTCAGCTTCGCCAGATCCGGCACCGGGCGGCGCAGGGTGGCGTCACCCGCGACCGCCGCCTCGATGGCCGCCGCCACCGCCACGACCAGCGCATCGCCACCACGCGGGCCGACGATCTGCAAGCCGAAGGGCATGCCCAGCTTGTCCAGGCCCAGCGGCAGGCTGAGGGAAGGATGGCCCGGCAGCGTCACCGCATAGGCATTGGCCAGCCAGTGGAAATAGGTGCGCGTCGGCTTGCCATCGATCTCGGTCGGCGCCAGTTCGCTCCAGGGGCGCGGAGAGAGGGTGATGGCCGGCGCCAGGATGACGTCGGTGCCGCTCGCGAAAAACGCCTGCCAGCGCTGGTAGATATCCGTCTGCAACACGCTGGCGCGGGCCACGTCGGCGGCGGAATAGGTCCAGCCGCGCTCCACATCCGCCCGAACATTGGGGCCGACGCAATTCGGGTCCTTCTTCACGCGGTCGCTGAATCCGGCGAGGAAGCTGACGGCGCGCAGCACCTCGAACGCCTCGTCCGAGCCGGTGCAATCCGGGCTCTTCTCTTCGACCGTCGCGAAGAGCGGGCTCAGCGCGGCGACGCGAGAGGCGAACACCTCGCGGATATGGTTCTCCGTCGGCGCGAAGCCGAAATCAGGCGTGACCGCGACGTTGAGCGAGGCGAGATCGACCGCCTCATGCCACGCCATGCCACGGCGGACATCGACATCCGGCAGCGTGTAGGCCAGCGGGTCCACGCCCTCATCGCCCGCCATGGCGGAGAGCATCAGCGCCAGGTCGCCTACGTCCCGCGCCATCGGGCCGAGCACCGAGAGGCCGGACCAACCCAGCCGGCGGCGGCTGTTGGGCACCAGGCCCGGGCTGGGGCGAAAGCCGACGATGCCGTTGAAGGCCGCCGGGTTGCGCAAGGAGCCGCCCGTGTCGGAGCCCGTCGCCAGCGGCACCATGCCCGTGGCCAGCACCACGCCGGAACCACCGGAGGAGCCGGCGGCGGACTTCGTCGGGTCGAAAGGATTGCCGGTGGCACCGTAGATGGCGTTGCGCGTATTGGCGCCGGCGCCGAACTCCGGCGTGTTGGTTTTGCCGAAGATGATGCCGCCAGCGTCGCGCAGGTCCGCGACGTGGTTGTCGTCCTTCTCCGGGATATTGTCCTTGTAGAGCGGGCTGCCGAAGGTGGTGACGAGGCCGGCGGTGGAATCCAGATCCTTGATGCCGATGGGCAGGCCGTGCAGCACCCCCAACGGCTCCCCACGCATCACCGCTTCCTCGGCCTCCTTGGCGGCGCGGCGGGAGCCCTCCTCATCCACCGCCACCATGGCGTTGACGGCATGGTTCACCTCGCCCACGCGCTTCAGGCAGGATTCCAGCAGTTCGACAGGTGAAAGCTTCTTCGTCCCGATCAGCTGGCGCGCCTGCACGGCGGAGAGATCGCAGGGCTCGGTCATACGCGAAGTTCCTTGTGGTAGAGCGCCAGGGTGGCGTCGTCGAAACAGCAGAAAATGACATCGGCACCGCCGCCCTCAGCCCGCACCGTGGCCACCGCGATGCGCGCGGCCTGATCCGGCGGATAGCCGAAGATGCCTGTGGAAATGGCCGGAAAAGCGATGGAGCGCCCGCCCGCCTGCCGCAGCAGCGCGAGCGAGGCGCGGTAACAGCCGGCCAGCAGCTCCGCCTCCCCTCGCCCGCCGCCGTGCCAGACAGGGCCCACGGCGTGGATCACATGGCGGGCGGGCAGCCGGAAACCAGGGGTGATGCGGGCCTCGCCCGTCGGGCAACCGCCAAGCGCCGCGCAGGCACGGGCCAGTTCAGGCCCGGCCGCCGCATGGATGGCACCGCAGACGCCACCCCCTGGCGCGAGCGCCGAGTTCGCGGCGTTGACGATGGCATCCACCGCCAAGCGGGTGATGTCCCCGCGCTCGGCCCGCATCGGCATCGTCAGTAGCCGAGCGCGCAGCCATCCTTGCGCGGGTCGGAGCCGCCGATGAGGATGCCGCGTTCATGGTCGATGAGGATGGCCTGGCCGCCGCCATGCGGCTTGTCGATCAGCTCCGGCGTGTGGCCGAGGCGGGAGAGCTGGTCCACCACGGAGGACGGGATGCCACGCTCGATCTGCACCTTGCCCGCGTAGGGGAAAAGGCGCGGCAGATCGAGCGAGGCCTGCACATCCAGCCCGAACTCGAAGTGGTTGGTCAGGAACAGCGTCTGCCCCATCGGCTGGAAGTGCCCGCCCATTACGCCATAGGGCATGATGGCGCGGCCATCCTTCATCACCATGCCGGGGATGATGGTGTGCATCGGCCGCTTGTTGGGGGCGATGCAGTTCGGGTGGCCTTCCTGCAGGCGGAAGCCGAAGCCGCGATTGTGCAGCATCACGCCGCTCTTCTCGGCCAGAATGCCGGAGCCGAAGCTCTCGAACAGCGAGTTGATGAACGAGCAGGCATTGCCGTCCTCATCCACCACGCAGAGATAGACGGTGTCCTTGTGGACCGGCAGGTATTCGGCGAGGCCGGCGGGCGGCAACTCGCCCATCGCGCGGTCGTCCTTGATCAGGGCGCGCAGGGCCTTGGTGTATTCGGCCGAGGTCAGCTTCGCCACCGGCACATCCACCTGGGAGGGATCGGCCAGGAAGGCATCGCGATCGCGATAGGCCAGGCGGGCGGTCTCGACATGGCGGTGCAGGCGCGTGGTGGAGAGCGGCCCACCTTCCGGCGTCTCGCACTGGCCCAGCACGCCGAGCATGGAGAGCACCAGCAGGCCAGAGCCGTTCGGCGGACACTGGTAGATGTCGAGGCCCTTCCAGTTGGCATGGATCGGCTCGACGAACTCGGCCACATCCAGGCCCTTGGCGAAATCCTCTTCCGTATGCGTGCCGCCGGCCGCGCGCAGCGTGGCGACCATGTCGGCGGCGATCTCGCCCTCATAGAAGGCGCGGGCGCCACCGGCGGCGATGGCGCGCAGCGTCTTGCCCAGGGCCTTCTGGTAGAACATGTCGCCGACCTGCAGCGGCGCGCCGTCCTTCAGGAAGTTACGCGCGGTCTGCGGCTGCTTGCGCAGCTTGGGCGCGGCGACTTCCCAATCCGCGGCGACACGGGGGTGCACCGGGTGGCCTTCCTCGGCCAGCCGGATGGCGGGGGCCAGGATGCGCTCCAGCGGCGTGCGGCCATAGGCGGCGTTCAGCTTGGCCCAGGCCGAAACAGCGCCCGGCACAGTCACGGAATGGGCGGAGGTCGCCTCCATGGCGGTCAGCCCATCGGCGCGCAGCTTCTCCGGCGTCGCGCCCGCCGGGGCGCGGCCGGAGCCGTTCATCGCCACCACCTTGCCCTGCCCCGCCGGGGCATAGAGACAGAAGCAATCGCCGCCGATACCGGTGGATTGCGGCTCTACCACCGCCAGCACCGCGCAGGCCGCGATGGCGGCATCCAGGGCGTTGCCGCCCGCACGCAGGATATCGATGGCCGCCAGCGTGGCGGCAGGCATGGACGTGGCTGCCATCCCCCTCGTCGCAAGAACAGGGCTACGGCCAGGGGCATGGAAATCGCGCATCTTCGACTCTCGGTAGCAAAGGGACGGAAGGACTCGCGGAACGCTGACACGTCATCGCCCCGCCGTCCATCCGCCCTGTCCGTGCTTCCGCCTCGTCCGGCCCTCCCTTTGTCCCTTCCCATCCTGGGGAAGGACGCGCTATCCGGGCTGAATGACAGGCACAGCGACTATCGAGGATTTCGACCGTCTCGACATCCGTGTCGGCACCATCGTCGATGCCCAGCCATTGGAGGGCGCCAAGAAGCCCGCCCTCAAGCTGGAGATCGACCTCGGCGCCAAACTCGGCATAAAGCGATCCTCCGCCCAGATCACGGTCCATTACGTCGCGGACAAGCTGATCGGCCGGCAGGTGCTGTGCGTCGTCAATTTCGCTCCCCGCCGCATCGCCGGATTCGAAAGCGAGGTCCTGACCCTGGGCCTGCCGGACCCGGATGGCGCGGTGGTTCTTATTCGCCCCGATATGGCCGTCCCGAATGGCGGCAGGATGTTTTGAATGGCTCCGCGCTACTACACCGTTTCCTGGGACCAGCTGCATCGTGACGGCAAGGCGCTGGCCTGGCGCCTGATCGAGCGGGGGCCGTGGAAGGGTATCGTTGCCATCACACGCGGGGGGCTGATCCCCGCCGCCATCGTGGCGCGTGAGCTGGATTGCCGCCTGATCGAGAGCACTTCCATCGTCACCTATGACGAGGAGGTGAAGGGCGAGCCGGTAGTGGCCAAGGCCCCGGTGGCGGCTGGCGACGGCGAAGGCTGGCTGGTGCTGGACGATCTGGTGGATACCGGCACGACACTGAAGGTGGTGCGCAAGCTGCTGCCCAAGGCGCACTACGCCACGGTCTATGCCAAGCCGGCCGGCAAGCCGCTGGTGGATACCTTCGTCACCGAGGTGAGCCAGGACACCTGGATCCTGTTCCCCTGGGACACCGAGGCGCAGTTCGTCGCCCCCATCGCCAAGGCGCGCGCCACGCAGTAACGCGGCGCGCACTCCTGCACGGCGCGTCAGTAACCGCGCGCCGCGTCCACCCGGTTCACCATCGGGCGGCCTTCGCGGGCCGCCCGCAGGTTGTTGAACAGGATATCCAGGCTGCTGTTGTTGTAGGTCTCCGGGTCATCCGCCGACATATGCGGCGTGATGAACAGGTTGGGCGCGGTCCACAGCCTGTCGCCCGCCGGCAGCGGCTCCCGCACCTGCACATCGGTCACGGCCCCGCCGAGATGACCGGATTCCAGCGCATCGCACAGCGCCGCCTCGTCCCAGACCGGGCCGCGCGCGATGTTGACCAGCTTGGCGCCCTTGGGCAGCAGGCCGAAGCGGCGGCGGTCCATCAGCCCGCGCGTCTGCTCCGTCAGCGGGCAGGCCAGCACCAGGAACTCGGCCTCCGGCAGAACGGTATCCAGCTCATCCTGCGCCACCACCCGGGCGCAGGCGGGGTGCGGGGCGGCCGTGTTGCGCACACCCACGACATTCATGCCGAACTGCGCCGCGCGCTCCGCCACGCCACCACCCAGCGAGCCGAGGCCGACCACCACGACCGTCCGCCCCGCCATCACGGAGCCGAAGCGCGGCTGCCAGACCTGCTTCTGCTGGTCCTGCGCGAAGGTCGGGATGTGGTTGGCCAGCATCAGCAGCGCCATGATGCCGAATTCGCCGGCCTTGGCCGCATGGGTGCCCCGGTTGTTCAGCAGCGCCACATCGGGGGGCAGCCAGTTGAACGGGGCCAGGCGATCCACGCCCGCGGAGGTGCAGAAGATCGTCCGCAGCTTCGGGGCGAGGCCGGGCAGCGCACCCTGGGGGAAATGCTTCGCCACCAGCTTCACCCAGGTGACCAGCACCTCGGCCTCCCGCAGGCCCGCGCGCAGGCCGGCCTCGTCATCGGCGAAGCTGGCCTCGACGCCGGCGAAATCCGGGTGTCGCGCCAGGGCGGCCTGCCACTGTGCCGTGGTGATGGGGAAGAGGGATTCGCCCTCGGGATTCTGGATATGGATGCGCATGGCGGGAAGGTCCCGGCAGCATTGCCCGTCGTCAAGGGCCACGCCCGAGATGATGCCCATCACCCCTTGAGACAGATCGATGCGGAGTACGGCGCGGCGCCCACCCTTCGCGCATCGTGCAGACTCGACCGCACGATGAAAAGGCCGTCAGGGCCGGGCAAGGCAGAGCCAGGCAATCCGGCCGGGCCAGGGCGGTGCCATGAGTGGCGCGGATTCTGGCCAGGGCGACCACCCCGCCGCCGAATAGGGGCGGTGGCGGGGTGGCGCGTCTCTCAGTTCCCGCGCTTGCGGGCGCCGTTCTTCCGCAGCAGGAATTCACGGCCCAGCTTCACCCGCGGCTGCCCGTCATATTCGACGATATCCGCCGTGGCGTAGGTCTCACTCCAGGTATTGGGGATGAAGCTGCCGGTGCCCACCACATCGATCGGCGCCCTCGCCTCCCGCATCACCCGGCACTTCGAGACGCCGAAGCCGGAGGAGGCAACGATGCCGACCTTGGAGAAGCCCGCCTCGTCCAGCGCTTCGCGCATGCGCCAGATGGCGGCGGCGGAGACACCGGTGCCGACCAGATGGCGCAACTCCGTCTCGGACCGATAGCGGCGGATGGTGCCCGGCGCATGCCGCTCCAGCACCGCATAGGACTCCGCCGGGTCGAGCCCTTCCAGGAAGCGGCCGCCATGCGTATCCAGCCGGACCGAGAGCCGCCCCGTCTCGGCCAGTTCGGAGAAGCGGTGGCAGACTTCCAGCCCGTCCGTCACCTCCCGCCCGAAATAATCCACCAGCACTGTGAGATTGTCGTCCGGATAGGCGTCATGGAACATTTCGGCGGCGCGGACGGTGCTGCCGGCATAGCCGATGAGGGCATGCGGCATCGTGCCGTAGCCACGATCATTGCCGAACCAGTGGGAGGTGACATCGTTGGCATTGCCGACGAAGCCCTTGGCCCCTTCCCGCTTGGCGGCATTGGAGCCGACCGAGGCGGCATAGGCCATCATGTCCTGCATCTCGGCGCCGGCGCAGTGCCGGGCCTCCATGGCGAGGAAGGCGGCCTCCGGCAGTTCCAGGCACATCTGGTAGGCGTTGTGGGCAGCCACGCAAGGCGCGCCCAGCTTCTGCAGGTACAGCGTCTCCAGATCGGCCAGCTGCACGAAGGAGCCGCTGATGTAGAGGATCGGGTCGCCCGCCCCCACCCACTCGCCTTCCTTGTGCATCAGCTCGACGCTGATATCCGTGCCGCGCTCGGCGGCCACGGCGGCCAGCCAGTCCAGGGCCAGCCGGGGCGCCGAGACCACCGGCCGGCGCAGGAACACCGCATAGGTGACACGGGCATCCCCGAACCGGGCGACGATCTCCTTCGTCCGGTTGAAGTAGACATCGGTGTGGCCGGCGATGGCCACATCCGACTGCCCGTATTTGGTCTGCGCGGTCACTGGGCGGCGATCAGCGGAATGCAGGCGCCTTCGGGCCGGCGGGCCTTCAGCTCCTCAGCCACCAGGAAGGCCAGTTCCAGCGCCTGCTCGGCGTTCAGCCGCGGGTCGCACTGCGTGACGTAATTGGCGGCGAGATCGGCCTCCGTCAGCATATGGGCACCGCCGATGCACTCGGTCACGTCCCGGCCCGTCATCTCCACATGCACGCCGCCGGGCCAGGTGCCCGCCGCCTGATGCGCATCGAAGAAGCCACGCACCTCGGCCAGGATGGCGTCGAAGGAGCGGGTCTTGTAGCCGCCAGCCGCCGTGTGGGTGTTGCCGTGCATCGGGTCGCAGATCCACACCACCTCGCGCCCGGCATCGCGGACGGCGCGCAGCAGCGGAAGCAGCTTCTCCGCCACCTTCTGGGCCCCCATGCGGGAGATCAGGGTCAGGCGGCCCGGCTCGTTCGTGGGATTCAGGATTTCGGTCAGCCGCACCAGCTCGGCGGCATCGGTTGTCGGGCCAACCTTGAGGCCGAGTGGGTTCTTCACGCCCCGCAGGAACTCCACATGCGCGCCATCCGGCTGGCGGGTGCGGTCCCCGATCCAGAGGAAGTGCGCCGAGCAGGCGTACCAGTCGCCCGTGGTGGAATCCACGCGGGTCAGCGCTTCCTCATAGGGAAGCAGCAGCGACTCATGGCTGGTGTAGAAATCCGTCTCGCGCACCTGCGGAGCCTCGGCCATGCCGCAGGCGCTCATGAAGCGCAGCGTCTCGTCGATGCGGGAAGCCAGGTCGCGATAGCGGTCCACCAGCGGGGAACGGGAGACGAAGTCCAGGTTCCAGCGATGGACCTCATGCAGGTCGGCATAACCGCCCGTCGCGAAAGCGCGCAGCAGGTTCAGCGTGCCGGCGGACTGCATATAGGCGAATTCCATCCGCGACGGGTCCGGCAGCCGTGCCTCGGCGGAGAAATCGGGCCCGTTGATGATGTCGCCACGGTAGGAGGGCAGCGTCACGCCATCCCGCGTCTCGGTATCCGAGGAGCGGGGCTTGGCGAACTGGCCGGCCATGCGGCCCAGCTTCACCACCGGCAGGCCGCCGCCGAAGGTCAGCACCACGGCCATCTGCAGCAGCACCCGGAAGGTGTCGCGGATGGTGTTGGCGTTGAAGTCCGGGAAGCCCTCGGCACAGTCGCCGCCTTGCAGGATGAAAGCGCGGCCCTGGCCGGCATCGGCCAGAGACTTCTTCAGGCGCCGGGCTTCGCCGGCAAACACCAAAGGCGGAAAGCCGGCGAGCTTCGCCTCCATCGCCTTCAGCTTCGCCGCGTCCGGATAGTCTGGCACCTGCCGGATCGGCATCTGGCGCCAGCTTCCGGGCGTCCACCCGTTCACCGTCATGACACTCGGTTTCCTCGTGAGAATGTATAGTCCCACGTCACGATAGACCGAGGCAGGGGATAAGGGCTACCGGCTGTATGCAAGGCAGATGCGCGGCGTGGCCGGCCTGCTGGCGCACCTGCGGACCTTGAACCTGGCCGTACCTGACCCAGGCCGACCGGCGGCGAAGACAGCGGCCTGTTTCCGTGCTAGGCCGCCGCGGAGGCCGGCCCTTCGTGAAGTGGCACCGCCATACGGGCTTCGCCGGACCTCCGCAGCGCTGGGAGTAGGCTTGATTGAGCGAGCAGGACGTGAGGCTTCCGCCG
>JH599963.1:0-76265 GCA_000245075.1 Acetobacteraceae bacterium AT-5844 | reverse complement strand
CGCCGCGTCGAGATCGTCCTGCGCTAATCAGGACGGTCTCCAGGAACCGGGCGGCTCGCCGCCCGGTACCAGGATGGCTAACGGAAGGGGTGCCGAAAGGCGCCCCTTTTCGTTTGTGCGCGGCTGGGGACGCCCCCGCGCCAGGATGCAGGCACGAAAAAGGGCGCCTTGCGGCGCCCTGTCTCAACCCAGCAGAAGTAAGAAGTCTTAGCGGCTGGCGGTCCGCGTACGGTTCGCGCGGCGCGCCGGTGTGGTCTGGCGGGCCGGGGTCGCGGCCGCATCGCAGGTGTCCAGCGCGTAAGGCACCACCAGGTTGCTCTGGTAGGACACGCTGGCCAGGCGCGCCGGGCCGGTCTCGGCCATGGCCTGCTTGAACAGCGGCGTCACGTTGGAGCAGAAGAAGGTGCCCTGGTCGATGCCGTCCTGGGACTGCGCATTGGCCAGCTGCGTGATGTAGTTGTCCAGCTGGCGCTGGCCCTGCGAGTTGCCATGCACACGCTTGAAGTGCGCCTCAACGGTGCGGAAGGCCTGGGCCAGGTCACGCTGGTTGCGGCTGACGAAGGCGTTGTACTGGTCAGTCTGGCCACAGGCGATGGCGGCCACCATCAGCTGGCTCTGCAGAGCGCGCACTTCCATGGCGGTGCGCTCGGCGGGCTGCAGGCAGCTCTGAGCCAGCACGGGCGTAGCGATAGCGGCGGCCGCGACACCCGCGGCCAAAGTCCGGATAAACTTCATCGCGACCGAGATCCCCCTCATGGTTGCGCGCAGAAACGGGAGGCACTCCCCCGCTCGGCTTCTACACCATTCACTCGGGCGCTGCGATGCCTCGTTTGTATCGAAGGAATCTTGTGATCGCAGACGCTTGCGGCCTTACGCCAAGACAAAGCTTGAAGCTCATGGCTGCCCTGAGCCGGACGCGGGCTCAGGCTGCCCGCTTCCGCCTCTGCATCCGCGCCAGCCCTTCCAGCCGGCGGTCGAGAAAGGCCAGGGTGGCCTCCATTCCCGGCGCCGGCTCCCGCAGCCAGAAGGCCAGGGTCGCGGTGTAGATGGCCGCGAGCGTCAGCCGCCGGGTATGGCGGGACAGGTCAGCCGAGGTGTCGCCGGCCGCCATCCACATGGCATCCGCGGTGCGGCCGGCGCAGCAGGCCGCCAGCCGCGCATTCCATGGCATGGAGAGAATGGCCACCCCTCTCCTCTTGGCCTCCCGCCAGGGTTCGGCCTGGCGCAGGCGGATCTCGATCAGCTTGCGGATCCTGGCCGGGGTGCGCAGCGCGTAGAGGTCGCCAGCCTCGGCGACCATCTCACGGTCGGCCAGGTCGCACCACGCTTCCACCATGCTGGCGGGGCCACGGGGGAACAGCCATTCCGCCGCCTCCGCCGGCTCGCCCAGATCGGCGAGGCCCGCACGCAGGGCAGCGGATGTCCATCCCATGGTGGCCACATGAGGCAGGGTGGCGCGCAGGGCGGCGTCCCGTGCCTCGCTCCGTTCCGGGGCGGCGATCATTGATGCGACTCCCTGGCAGCGGCGCGCGCCAGTTCCTCGTTGAAGCCGAACAGGCTGAAATCGGTCATGCGCATCGGGTACAACACACCGTCCAGGTGATCGTTCTCATGCTGCATCACGCGCGCGAGCATGCCCTCCGCCTCGCCCGAGACTTCCTCGCCCTGCACATCCAGCCCGCGGAAGCCCACGCGTGCCGCGCGCGGCACGCTGCCACGCAGGCCGGGAATCGAGAGGCATCCTTCCCAGCCCAGCGACTCGGCGGGGCCGAGCAGCTCGATCTCTGGATTGATCAAGGCGGCCACTTCGTCCCCATCCCGGAAGACGAACAGGCGCAGGGGCACGTGCACCTGTGGCGCGGCGAGGCCCAGCCCGCCGGCATCCAGCATGGTTTCCGCCATGTCCATGATAAGGCGCCGGATTTCCGGGTCGTGCGGGTCCTTTACGGGCGCGGCCCGGCGCAGGAGGACAGGGTGGCCCATGCGGGCGATCTTCAGGATGGCCATGGAAAACCGTTCAAACCGTGCAGACTCTAGAATTGGTTGTGTCGGCCATGCGGGGAAGGGCTTTTCCTGCGCCCCTTGCCCATGCTAACAGGGCACCCCTGCACGGACGGGGCCGGTCTGTTTCCGGCTGCACCGTGCTGTTCGCATATTCATTTTCCGGCATTCATCGGCTGCCGGGTACAGGCAAAGAGGATACCGCACAGCGTGCAGGTCGTCGTTCGGGATAACAATATCGATCAGGCCCTCAAGGCCCTCAAGAAGAAGCTGCAGCGCGAAGGCGTCTTCCGCGAGATGAAGCTGCGCCGCCACTATGAGAAGCCGTCCGAGCGCCGCGCCCGCGAGGCCGCCGAGGCCGTCCGCCGCGCCCGCAAGGTTGAGCGCAAGCGCCTGGAGCGCGAGGGCTTCTGATCTCGCCGCCGGCAACGCCGGCGGAAGCAGACTGCCGATGACCGCGGGGTGGGCCGGAGAGGCCCGCCATCCGCGGTTTCGTCGTTTCGTGCAGGCGTGCTAACTACCCTGCAACAACCCTCGCGAAATTGTTACGGAATGTAACGCCGCCTATGCCGCATCGCAGCTACGGCTTATTGCCGTAGGGCATGAAGGCATCGCGCGCGCTGACGTCACCCATGCTGCTGGCTGCCCTGCTTGGCGCCGGTATTCCTCTCGCCATCCCTGCCCAGCCCAGGGCACAGCAGGCCAGCCCCGCCCTGCCGGTGGTGACGAGCCCCGCCCAGCGCGGACCGATGCCGCTGGAAATCACTGCCAACGGCAATGTGGTGGCCGAAGCCACCGTCTCCATCCGCAGCCGCGTCGACGGGCAGATTCGCGAGGTGCATGTCGAGGAAGGCCAGCGTGTGCAGCGCGGGCAAGTGCTCTTCACCCTCGATTCGCGCATGGCGGAGGCCCAGCTCGCCCAGCAGGAAGCCCAGCTGGTGCGGGACCGCTCCATCGCTTCCCGCGCCCGCGCCGATGCCACGCGCTACGCCTCGCTGCGGGGTGAAGGCTTCGCCGCCGCCCAACGTTACGAACAGGCGCAGTCCGATGCCGCCGTGGCCGATGCCAATGTCCGCGCCACCGAGGCGGCCATGGCCCAGACCCGCCTGACCATCGATTACGCCACCATCCGCGCCGAGGCCGACGGCCGCCTGGGTGCCCTGCCGGTGAAAGCCGGCAATCTGGTGCGCGGCAGCGAGGGCACCGCCCTCGGCACCATCACGCAGACCGACCCCATCATGGTGCAGTTCTCCGTGCCGGAGCGCTGGCTGCCGGAGATCCAGGAGGCCATGGCGGGGCCGACGCCGCCTTCCGTGACCGCCCGCGCCCCCAGCGACAACCACAGCCCCGCCCAGGGACAGCTGGTCTTCGTGGACAGCCAGGTGGATTCCACCTCCGGCACCATCCAGCTGAAGGCCCGCTTCGCCAACCCGGACAACCAGCTCTGGCCCGGCCAGTATGTGAATGTGGTGCTGGTGCCGCGCATCGAGCCCCAGGCCACCAGCGTGCCTGTCCAGGCGATACAAACCGGCCTCGACGGGCGTTATGTCTATGTGGTGGACGGCGAGAACCGCGCCCGCCGCCGTGCTGTTCGTCTTCAGCGCGTCGTTTCTGGCCGTGCCGTGGTCGCCGCGGAGATCGAGGCCGGCGACAAGGTCGTCATCGAGGGTGCGCAGCTCCTCTCCGATGGCGCCCGCGTCGCCGAACGCAACCCCAACCAGCAGCCCGGCGCCCGCCCGCGCCCGCAGAGCTGAGCAGGCCCCGCCATGCACATCTCGGAACTCTGCATCCGCCGCCCGGTGATGACAGGGCTGCTGGCCATGGCCGCCGTTCTCGCGGGCATCGTGGCCTATTTCCAGATGCCGGTGGCCGCCATGCCACGGGTGGATTTCCCGGTCATCACCGTCTCCGCCACCTTCCCGGGTGCCAGTCCGGAGACCATGGCAAACTCCGTCGCCCTGCCGCTGGAGCGTGAATTCTCCACCATCGCCGGCATCGACCAGATGAGCTCGATCAGCGGCCAGGGCACCTTGCAGCTCACCCTGCAATTCGTGCTGGGCCGCGATATCGATGCGGCGGCGCTGGATGTGCAATCCGCCCTCTCCCGCGCGCAGCGACGATTGCCGACGGAGATGACGACGCCGCCCAGCTTCCGCAAATCCAACCCGGCCGACGCGCCGGTGGTGTTGCTGAACCTGCGCGGTGGTGACGTGCCGCTCTACCGGCTGAACGAGGTCGCCTCCGTCATCATCTCCCCTGCCCTCTCCCGCATTCCGGGCGTGGCGCAGGTGATGACCTATGGCGAGCAGAAATATGCCGTGCGCGTCCAGCTGGACCCGGACCGTGTCGCTGCCATGGGCTTCGGCTTCGATGAAGCCCAGCGCGCCATCGCCGCCGCCAACGGCAACACGCCGGTCGGCAGCCTGGACGGCCCCCGCCAGCAGCTTACCCTGCGTGCCAACGACCAGCTTCAGGATGCCGCTGAGTTCGGCCGCCTCGTCATCGGCGGCCGCGCCAACGCGCCCATCCGGGTGCAGGACGTTGCGCGGGTCGAGGACGGGGTGGAGGACAACCGCCGCGCCGCCTGGATGAACGGCATGCGCGGCCTCACCCTCGCCGTGCAGCGCCAGCCGGATGCCAATACGGTGGATGTGGTGGATGGCGTCCGCGCCGCCCTGCCCGGCCTGGCCGCCGCCCTGCCGCCCGGCGCCGAGCTGAGCGTCATGCTGGACCGCTCCGTCTCCGTGCGGGACGCGGTGCATGACGTGCAGCACCACCTGATGATCGCCATCGGCCTGGTGGTGCTCGTCATCTTCCTGTTCCTGCGGAAGATTTCAGCCACCATCATCCCCGGCATCGCCGTGCCCATCTCGCTCGCCGGCACCTTCGGCGTCATGTACATGCTGGGCTACGGCATCGATAACATCACCCTGCTGGGCATGACGCTCGCCGTCGGCCTGGTGGTGGACGACGCCATCGTCATGCTGGAGGCTATCGTCCGGCACATGGAGGAAGGGATGAAGCCCTTCGCCGCCGCCATTCGCGGCGCGAAGGAAGTGGGCTTCACCATTATCTCCATCACCCTCTCGCTGATCGCGGTCTTCCTGCCCATCCTGCTGATGGGTGGCGTGGTGGGGCGCGTGTTCAACGCCTTCGCGGCCACCGTGTCGCTGGCCGTCATCGTCTCCTGCGTCGTCTCGCTGACGCTGACGCCGCTGATGGCGAGCCGCCTGCCTGCGCACAGCAAGCCCAGCCGGTTCGATGCCTTCCTGGAACGCGGCTTCCGCGCCGTGGAAGGCGCCTATGCCTGGGCGCTCGATCTCTCGCTGCGCTTCCGCTCCGTGGTCTGGCTGGCCTTCCTCGCCTCGGTGGGCCTCTCCGTCTGGCTGGCCATCACCATCCCGAAGGGCTTCTTCCCCATCGAGGATACCGGCCTGATCAGCGTCACCACCGAGGGCCCGCAGGACACCTCCTTCGACGACATGTCCGTACGGCAGGCGCGGGTGGCGGAGATCATCCGCGCCCACCCGGCCGTGACGCAGGTGAACTCCAGCCTGGGCGTGGGTGGCGGCAGCCAGTCCATCAACCAGGGCCGCATGTTCATCCAGCTCGTGCCCCGCAAGGAGCGCGGGCCGGTGACGCAGGTCATCCAGGAGCTACGCCGCGCCACCTCCGGCCAGCCCGGCATGCGGGTCTTCCTGAACCCCATCCAGAACATCAGCTTCGGAGCCCGCCAATCCCGCACCCTGTACCAGTACACGCTGCAAGGCCTGCGGCAGGATGAGCTCTACAGCTGGGCCCAGCGCATGGAAGACGCCCTGCGCCGCCTGCCGGAACTGCAGGACGTGAACACGGACCTCCAGCTCCACGCGCCCATCCTCTCCGTGAATGTGGACCGGGACCGTGCGGCCTCACTCGGCGTGTCGGTGGACCAGGTGCGTCAGGCGCTCTACTCGGCCTTCGGCGCGCGGCAGATCAGCACCATCTTCGGCGCTTCGGACAGCTACGCCGTCATTCTGGAGGCCCTGCCGAGGGACCAGCAGGATGAGAGCGGCCTGTCCAAGATCTATCTCCGCTCCAGCACCGGCCGGCTGGTGCCGCTGACAGGCATCGCCACCGTCAGCCGCACGGTGGGCCCGCTGACCGTGGCGCATCAGGGCCAGCTTCCGGCGGTCACCATCGGCTTCAACACCGCGCCCGGCGTGGCGCTGGGCGATGCGACCAACGCCATCGCCGCAACCGAGCGCGAGATGGGCCTGCCGCCGACGGTGGTCTCCGGCTATGCCGGTACGGCGCAGATCTTCCAGCAGGCGCTGGCCGGCCAGGGCATGCTGCTGCTGGCAGCCATCCTGGTGATGTATGTGGTGCTGGGCGTGCTCTACGAGTCGCTGGTCCATCCGCTGACCATCCTCTCCGGCCTTCCGGCGGCGGCGGTGGGTGCGCTGGCGACGCTCTGGCTCTTCAACCTCGACCTCTCCGTCATCGCGGTCATCGGCGTGCTGCTGCTGATCGGCCTGGTGAAGAAGAACGCCATCATGGTGGTGGACGTGGCCATCGAGCGGATGAAGCTGGGCGACGACCCGCTGAAGGCCGTGCGCCACGCCAGCGTCGTCCGCTTCCGCCCGATCATGATGACCACCCTGGCGGCCGCGGCGGGCATCGTGCCCATCGCCGCAGGCTGGGGTGCGGCGGCGGAACTGCGCCAGCCGCTGGGCCTCGCCGTGCTGGGCGGCCTCGCCGTCTCCCAGGCGCTGACCCTGTTCGTTACGCCGGTGTTGTTCCTGGCCTTCGAGGGTCTCTCCCGCCGCTTCACCCGGCGGGATACCGACCACGCCGTGGCGCCGGCGGAATAACGGCTACGACCAGCCGCCCCATCCGGGTGGCACAGCGAAAAAGGGCCGGAGGGAGTTGTCTCCCTCCGGCCCTTTGTCATTCAGCCTCTGGGCCTTGCGGCCCCGCCGGCCCCCTCAGGAACCGGATTTCCGCCGCCCGGCCACGATGCCCTCTCCCGCATCATGCGGCAGGCCGATGGAAAGCGGTGCGGACAGGGCCATCAGCAACGCCGCCGTCAGGAAGCCCACGCTGAAATCCGGCATCTCCGCCATCACGCGTCCGGAAAAGGCGACGCTGGCCTGCAACACCGCCGCCGCGACCGCCACGCCCAGCGCCAGGGAAAGCTGCTGCACCGTGCTGTAGAAGCTGGTGGCCGCCGAGAGCTTCTCATGCGAGACATCGGCATAGGCCAGGGTGTTGGTGGAGGTGAAATGCAGGCTGCGGAACAGCCCGCCCACCAGCAGCACCATGAACACCGCCGTCAGCGGCCAGCCGGGGCGGAAGGCGGCGCAGAAAGCCACCGTGGCGGCTGCCACGATCGCGTTCCAGATCAGCACGTTGCGGAAGCCGAAGGCCCGCAGCGCGAAGCGTGCCATGGGCTTCATGGTCAGGGCGCCGAGCGCCGTGGCGAAGCTCACCATGCCGCTCTCGCTGGCGCTGGAGCCGAAGCCCAGCTGCAGGGAGAGCGGCACGAGGAAAGGCACCATGCCCGCCCCCACGCGGAACACCGTGCCCGCGACGACCGTGACGCTGAAGCTGGGTACGGCAAACAGGCTGAAATCCAGCGCCGGGTTCTTCACCCGCAGGCAATGCCGCACCGCCAGCACCATGAGCACCACGCCCAGGGCCAGAACCGCCTCCGGTATCCAGGCAGCAACAAGGCCACGGCCCAGCGTCTCGAAGGTGAACATCAGGCAGGCCAGGGCGGCGCCGACCATGGTGAGGCCGGGCACATCCGGCGGCGGCGGCACGCTCTTGGGCAGCGTGGGAATGACGCGCCAGATCAGCAGAAGGCCGAGGACGCCAACGGGCAGGTTGATCCAGAATACCGCCCGCCACGAGACCAGGTCCGTCAGGAAGCCACCCACCGGCGGGCCCAGCACGGGCCCCAGCAAGGCGGGCATCGTAAGCCAGGTTGTGGCGGTCAGCAGCTCGTCCTTCTTCACCCGCCGCAGCAGCAGCAATCGGCCCACGGGCACCATCATGGCACCACCCATGCCTTGCAGCACGCGCGCCGCCACCATCTCGGCCAGCCCATTCGCCAACCCGCACAGGCCGGAGGCGACGGTGAAGGTGGCGATGGCCGCCATGAAGACCTGCTTCGCCCCGTATCGGTCCGCCATCCAGCCGCTGAGAGGAATGAAGACCGTCAGCGCCACCAGATAGGAGGTGATGGCCACGCCCATGGTGAGCGGGTCCTCGCCCAGATCCCGCGCCATGGCTGGCAGGGCGGTGGCGACCACCGTGCTGTCCAGGTTCTGCATGAACAGCGCGCTGGCCACGATGGCGGCGACCAGCCGGGGGTCCGGGTTACGGGCGACGGGAGCGGGCGATTCGGAGGGCAATTCGTGGTCAGACACGCGTGCAGGCTAAGCCTTCCACCGTTGGGCGGCCATGGGGGTAGAATTCATGCCGCCCCCACCAGCGCCGCCGCCGCGTCGTTCAGCATGGCTTCGTCAGGCAGGTGTTCGACGAAGGCCAGCCGCGCCGGCACCTTGGCGGGCGCGAAGGCATGGCGGCAGCGGGCCAACAGCACCGCCGCATCTGGTTCCGCCTCCGCCGTTGCGCGCAGAAAGCCCACGAGCGCGCCCTCCGGCGAGGCGGCGACGACCACTGCCTCTTCCACCTCCGGCTGCCGGCGCAGGAAGCGCGCGACCTCCTCAGGCCGTATCACCATATCCTCCAGCCGGAGCGGTCCGCCTTCAGAGAGGGCGAACCCGTCCCCGTCCAGGGCGGCAGGAACGCCCGTGCCGAAGAAGGCTTCCTCCTCGTGATGGGCATCCTCGCCCAGCCAGCCACACAGCAGGCTGGGCGAGCGGATTTCGAGCGCCTCGCCCAGTCGCAGCTCCGCGGGCCCCACCGGAATCAGAGGGCCGTCTTCCGCCGTGGCGAACAGCCCCTGTGTCTCCGCCATGCCCCAGACACGTCGCAGGGACAGCACCGCGGCGCTGTCGGGCGGCGTCCCATCGCAGCCGGCAAAGACGAGGGCGGGGTAGGGCCGCCGTTCTGCCAGGGGCGCCATCTCCACCCAGGTGGCGGGCCAGGCCAGCAGGTGCGTGGCACGGTGAGCGCGCGCGAGAGAATCGGCCGCCGCACCCCCTGCCTCCTCCTGGCACAGCAGCCGGGTGCCGGAGAGCAGGGCGGACATCACCGCGGCCATTCCCGTCGGCGCCGCCCAGGGCAAGGCGGCGAGCAGGCCAGATTCCGAGGCATCCAGCCCCAGCCGTTCCGCCACCGCGCGGGCATGGGCGGCGACGGATTGCTGCCGGTGCATCGCCAGCCGCCCCTCCGCCGCCGGCAGCGCCAGGAAGGCGGCTTCGGCACGGGCCGCCTCGCCCTCATATTCCGGAACGGCGTCGAGGCTCGGCCAGCTCACCACCGGCAGCCCTGCCAGAGTTGTGGCACCCCCGGTATCCAGCCCGATGACGAAGCGCAGAGGCGCGCGGGTATCGGGCAGCACTTCCGCCAGGCGTTGCGCCAGTGGCGCCTGACCTGTGCCCCAGCCCGCCGCCCCCATCGCCACCGCCACGGCGCTGGCGCGCGCTCGGGAGAGGAAGGTCGCGATTTCCTCTACGCCGAAGCGCGGGTCCAGCGGCACGGCAATGGCGGAAAGCCGCGCCAGCGCCACCAGCAGCACGGCCATTTCCGGCCGGTTGGGCAGCAGCAGCGCCACACGGTCGCCCGGCCCAATGCCCTGGCGGGAGAGGCCTTCCGCCACGCGGCGGCTGGCAGCGGCGAAGGCGGCGTGGCTCAGGGGTGGGCGGCTCAGCGAGGCGATGGCGGTGGCATCCGGGCGCTCCTTCGCCCAGGCATCCAGCAGGGATGACAGGGTAGCGGCACTCATCGCCCGCTGCCTGCCCGCCTGCCCTGAACCAACCGATGCATGTTGCCGCTGCCCTGCCGCACCTTCCGATGCCTCCTGAAAAACGCCCCGGGAGACCAAACCCCATGGATATCGGACAAACCCTGTCTCTGCCGCAGTTCCGCGCCCGGCGCCAGCCGCGTCGCACGGGTTTTGCCCGCCGCAACGCAAACCGCTCAATTGAAGCCGGCGCGGGTGGACAATCGCCGCGCGTGGGGTGAGCTTGACGCTTTCATGCCGGAGCCCCTGCCTCGCCGCCAGCCGGACCGGGTGCGCCACCGGCGGTCCGCTTTCCTTTGCGCCTCCGCGCCGCCTGAAGGATCTCTGCCTTGACCGATTGGACAACCCGCGCCGGTAGCAGCTTCCCCCTGGAAAAGGGTCCCGCCCGGGGCAGCAAAGGCATGGTGGTCACCAACCACCCCGTGGCCTCCGCCGCCGGCTCCGAGATGCTGCTGGCAGGTGGCAACGCGGTCGATGCCGCCATCGCCGCGCTGTTCACCCTGACGGTGGTGGAGCCGATGATGGTTGGCCCGCTGGGCGGCGGCGTGGCGCATATCCGCCTCGCCAATGGCCGGCATGTGGTGCTGGACGGCCTTTCCACCGCGCCGCTGGCCGCCCGGGGCGACATGTACCGCACCGTCAGCGATACCCTGCCGGACTACCAGGAGACGGTGGATCGGGAGAACAATCTCGGCGTACTGGCCATGGCCGTGCCCGCCGCCCTGGCCGGCTGGTGCAAGGCCCTGGCCGATTACGGCACCCTGCCGCTCGCCGAGGTGCTGCGCCCCGCCATCCGCGCCGCTTCCGAGGGCTTCCGCGTGACGGCCTATCTGGCGGGCGCCATCAGCGATGGCCGGGCCGAGCTGGCGCGCGACCCTGGCCTCGCCGCCACCTTCCTGCCCGGTGGCGCCGTGCCCCCCGCCGGCACCCTGTTGAAGCAGCCGGAACTCGCCGCTTCCCTGCGCCTCATCGCCGAGGAAGGCCCGAAGGCACTGTATGGCGGTGCCATCGGCCAGGCCCTGGCGGCGCATATGGCGGCCAGCGGCGGGCTGATCACCATGGCCGACCTGGAGGCCGTCCGCGTCGTGGAGCGTGAGCCGATCCGTGGCCAGTATCGCGGCTTCGAGGTGCTGGCCCCGCCGCCCCCCGCCTCCTCCGGCGTGCACATGACGCAGATGCTGAATGTGCTGGAGGGCTTCGACCTCGCCGGGCTCGGCTTCGGCACGGCGGAGAGCATCCACCTGCTGGCGGAAGCCCTGAAGCTGGCCTTCGCGGACCGTGGCGTCGCCACCGCCGACCCCGCCTTCGTGAAGGTGCCCGTGGAGCGGCTGACCTCCAAGGAGTACGCCGCCGAGCGCCGCGCCCTGCTGACGCTGGAAGCCGCGCAGAGCTGGGCGCCGGGCGTGCCGCCGGCCGAGTCGGCCAATACCACCCATGTCACCGTCGCCGATTCGCTGGGCAACATCGTCGCCACGACCCAGACCATCAACAGCCTGTTCGGGGCACGCTTCAGCATCCCGGGCACCGGGCTGATCGCCAATAACTACATGTATAATTTCGATCCGCATCCGGGCCGGGCCCTGTCCGTGGAGCCGGGCAAGCGGGTCTTCACCTCCATGGCCCCCTCCATCGTGCTGAAGGACGGCAGGCCCTCCTTCGCGCTGGGCCTGCCGGGTGGCCTACGTATCTTCGGCTCGGCCATGCAGGCCATCATCAACCTCATCGACCACGGCATGTCGTTGCAGGAAGCGGTGGAAGCCCCGCGCATCTGGACCCAGGGCCACACGCTGGAGCTGGAGCCCACCATCTCCGCCACGGCGGAGGAAGGGCTGAAGGCCCGCGGGCATGTGACGGTGCGGCCGAAGCATATCGGCGGTGGCATGGGCGCGGTGCGCTTCCTGCCGGATGGCTCGCTGGAAGGCGCGGCCTGCTGGCGCGCGGATGGCACCCCGGTCGGCATCGCCGGCGGGCTGGCGCGGCCGGATGTGCGCTTCAACCCCGAAGTGGGAACCCGCTGAGGCGACGGTGCTGGGGAGAGGCTTCTCTCCCCTTACTCCTCAGGCACGAAAAAAGGCCGCTCCCACACCGGGGCGGCCTTTATGCTGGAAGCCCGCTGAAATCAGGGGCAGTCGCACCCGTCGGTCGGGCCTGTCTCGCCGCGCACCAGATGGTGGTCGATCCATTCAGAGACCAGCCGGCGCGCCTCGTTCACCGAGGCTTCCGGGTGGTGGATACGATACAACGCTGTACAGGCACGGAAGGACGACAGGTCGTCATTACCGGTCTCGCGCAGTTCGCGATACGCCGTCACCACCGCCCGCTCGCAACGACGGGTGATGTGGCTGAAGTCGTTGCCCATCCTAACCATTCTCCTGCGTTGCGATTGAATTGAGAATCGCTCGCAACTCGTCCCACCGGTTTTATAGGCTTATCTGAACGCCCATTCAAGTTTGCAGTCAGCAGATGCCTCAAGTAACGCACATGGCGGCCGCCCGGCGGGCACGGGGCGAACTCCACCGGGGCCTTTAATCACCCCGCATAGGCCAGCCCGGCTTCCGGTTCGCCTGCCGCCTCCTCCTGCCGCATCACGCGGCGGATGAGCTTCAGCGCCTCGTAGCATTCATCCATCTCAGCGGCTTCCAGGGCACGGTTGACCAGAACCTTGGCGTCATCCCCCGCAGCGGAGGCACGGTATTCGGCCACGAGGTCGCGGGCCAGGGCCAGGCCGCCGGCGCGCTCCTCGTCATTGCCGATATAGGCCGTCTGCAACGCGAAATAGATGCGGCGGGCCGGCGTGGTCGCGGCCTCCGCCGGGAGAATCTGCTTACCGAAGAGGAATCGGGCGCGGCTGGTCAGCTCAACCCGGGTGCGACTCCGGAAGCGGATAGGCGCGCCGTTAACGATCAGCATATCGCCGTGGCGCAGTTCAAGGACGAGCGTGCTCATGGAGGTTCGGGCTTTCCGGCTGGGCGGGGCGGCGCCCGGGCCAGATGCCGGCTGCCGCCTCGCGGAGGTCAGGGTCAGGCGTGGCGTCGGCGTATCGGAAGGCATGGCCCTGGCCTCTGCACGGGCCACGAACCGACTTCTCGGGGATGGCGCAGGGAGTCATTGCCGGCTGCGGCTCCTCTGCATCTCCCCTGTCACCCCATTCTGGGGCGGCGTGCCTTACGATCTGATCCAGGGTCTGGGTTCCCCCTCCTCCGGCGGGCATCGCGGCCCGCTCGCTCCCGCATCATGCGGTCGCATCACCATCGGGGAACGGGGTTAACCGAAGCTGAAGCCGTGGGGCGCAGCGTGCTCACACTTTGCGCAGCACCCACAGCAGGCCGGGCACGGCCTGCCCCTTTTCCTGCCGCAGCACGCTCTCCTGCTCCGCCAGCACGGCAAGCCCCGTGGCGGCGAACAGGCCGCGCAAATGCGCCGGCTGGTGCCGGTAGCGCATGCCGGGGCCGAGCGCGAAGGGTGCTTCCTCACCAGCCTCCACGCTGAAGGCGGCAACGCCACCGGGCGCCAGGGCGGCGGCGATGGCGGGCATCACGGGCGCCAGATCGCCCAGGTAATTCAACACATCCGCCGCGGCCACCACGTCCCATGCGCCCCGCTGCGCCGGCAGGAAGGCCATGAGATCGGCTTCATGCAGTGCGTGGTACAGGCCCCGCGCCTTCGCGGCGGCCAGCATGCGGGGAGAAAGGTCAAGCCCCTCCAGCCGCGCGGCGAAGGGCGCCAGCGCCACGCCGGAGAGCCCGGTGCCACAGCCCAGATCCAGCACGCGCCGGGAGTTATCCGGGGCGATTCCGGCACCCGCCAGCAGTTCCGCCAGCGCCTGCGGCGTGCGGTAGCCGAGCCGGGAGGTCAGATCCTCATCGAAGCGGGCGGCGTATTGGTCGAACAGCTCCCGCACATAAGCAGCCGGGGCCCGGTCCGGCGCGGGAGCGACGCCCAGCGCGGCCAGGAGGAACTGCGCCTGCCCGGCCAAAGCCGGGTCGGCGGCGGCATGGCGGGCATGGTCCGCGGCCTCCTCCACCCGCCCGGCTTCCCGGCAGGCATGGGCCAGGGCCAGATGCGCCGCACCGGCCGCCGGCTGCAACGCCACGGCCTGCCGCAGCGGCCCCAGCGCCTCACCGGCCCTGCCCGCCGCTGTCAGCGCCTGCCCCAGATTCCGCAGGCTGACGGCATCATTGGGCCGGGCTGCGACGGCGGCACGCAGCACCTTCACCGCCCGTTCCAACCGCCCTGCCTCGGCCAGCACGGCGCCATGGGCCGCCAGGAACACCGGCGCTCCTGGCTGCGCGGCCAGCGCCCTGCCCGTCAGCTCGATCGCTTCCGCCAGATCGCCCCGCGCGCGGGCCAGCTGGCCCAGCAGGTTCAGCGCATTCGCGTCGCCGGGGCGCAGCGCCAGCACCTGGCGATACAGCCGCGCGGCGCCAATGGCATCCCCCGCCTGATGGAGAGCCAGACCCTGCCGCAGCAGCACATTCGGATCGGCTCCCATCATGCGGCGCTGTCCTCAGAACAGGCCGTCGATACGGCCATCGGCATCCAGGCCGATGCTCTCCGCCGCCGGCCGGCGCGGCAGGCCCGGCATGGTCATGATCTCGCCCGCGATGGCCACGACGAAATGCGCCCCCGCCGAAAGCCGCACCTCGCGCAGCGGCAGCACATGCCCTTCCGGCGCGCCCAGCAGCGTGGGGTCGGCGCTGAAGGAATACTGCGTCTTCGCGATGCAGACAGGCAACTCTCCGAAGCCCGCTTCCTCGAACCGCTTCAGCTTGGCGGCAACCGGCGGCGGAATACTGACGGAGGCGGCATGATAGATCTCGCGCGCCACCATCTCCACCTTGCCGGCCAGGGAGACATGGTCGTTGTACAGCGGCTCGAACTTCGCCTTGCCGCTGGCGATCAGTCCTTGCACCGCGCGGGCGAGGTCCTGCGCGCCGGCGGCGCCATCGCCCCAATGCGTGCACAGGATGGCCTCGACGCCCAGGGCGCGCATCGCCTCCTGCACCGCTTCGATTTCCGCCTGCGTGTCGCTGACGAATTTGTTCAGCGCCACCACGACGGGCAGGCCGAATTTCTGCATGTTCTGCACATGGCGGCGCAGATTGGACGTGCCGCGCTTCACCGCCGCGACATCCTCCGTGCCGAGGGCGGACTTCGCCACGCCGCCATGCATCTTCAGCGCGCGCACCGTCGCCACCACCACACAGGCGGAGGGGGCGAGGCCAGCCTGACGGCATTTAATGTCGAGGAACTTCTCCGCGCCGAGATCGGCGCCGAAGCCGGCTTCCGTCACCACCACATCGGCCAGCTTCAGCGCCAGGCGCGTGGCGATGACGCTGTTGCAGCCATGGGCGATGTTGGCGAAGGGGCCGCCATGCACCAGGGCCGGGCTGCCCTCCAGCGTCTGCACGAGGTTCGGCGCCAGCGCGTCCCGCAACAGCGCCGCCATCGCTCCATCGGCCTTCAGGTCGTGCGCGGTGACGGCGCGGCCATCCCGCGTATAGCCGACGATGATGCGCCCGAGTCGCTGTTGCAGATCCGCCAGATCGCGGGAGAGGCAGAACACCGCCATCACCTCGGAGGCGACGGTGATGTCGAACCCATCCTCACGCGGGAAGCCATTGGGCACGCCGCCCAGGCCGGAGGCGATGCCGCGCAGCGCGCGGTCGTTCATGTCGATGGCGCGGCGCCAGACGACACGGCGCGCATCAAGCCCCAGCTCGTTGCCCCAGTAGAGGTGGTTGTCCAGCATCGCCGCCAGCAGGTTGTTGGCCGCGGTGATGGCGTGGAAATCGCCGGTGAAATGGAGGTTGATATCCTCCATCGGCAGCACCTGGGCATAGCCGCCGCCCGTGGCGCCGCCCTTCACGCCGAAGCACGGCCCGAGGGAGGGCTCGCGCAGCGCGATCATGGTCCGGGTGCCCAGGCTGTTCAGCGCGTCCCCCAGGCCCACCGTGGTGGTGGTCTTGCCCTCGCCCGCGGGCGTGGGGCTGATGCCCGTCACCAGCACCAGCGCGCCATCGGGGCGGCCTTCCTGCGCCGTGACGAAATCCAGGTTGATCTTGGCCTTGTGGCGACCGTAGGGCTCCAGCGCCTCTTCCGGGATGCCAGCCTTGTCCGCGATCTCGCGGATCGGCCGGAGTTGCGCCGCGCGTGCAATCTCCAGGTCGGTCGCCATGCTGTTCTGCATCCCTGCTGCTGCTTGCGCCGGATTATCGCCCAGCGCGGCAGGGGGCAAGGCGGCGGCTTAGCCGGAGCGGCCACCCATCAGTGGCAGCGCCGCCTGTTCCCGCGCCACGCGCACGCCTTCAAGCCCCCGCGCCACCGGAGGGTCCAGCAGGCTCAACGCCACGGCACGCCATGCGCCGCCGCGCCAGGCGAGATCGAGCCCAAAGCCGCCCTGCCCGCGCGCCGGTCCCATGTCGAAGGACAGCAGCCCGCGCGCGGCCGGCTGCAGCCGCTGCAAGGGCGGCGCGGCGGCATGAGGCGAGGCCAGCAGCCCCTCCTGGCGCGCCAGCACCACGCCCTCCAGCGCCCCCGGCCTGGTGAGGGAATCGGCCATCTCCTCGGCCATCGCGCCCAGCAGCTTTTCCACCGCCGAGTCGCCGGCGCCCGGCCGCAGCCCTGCGTGCCGGCGCAGCGCGTCCCGCACGCTGTTCCGTGCCCCACCCAGATCCACCAGCCGCAGTACCGAGGGCATGTCCTTCCCCGCCATACGGCCATAGAGATTCAGCACGGGCCAGGCTGATCCGGCCACGCAGCCAGCCAGGAACAGCAGCGCGGCGGCCAGAGGCAGCAGCACCCGGCGCCACGTCCCGCCGCCCTGCGGCGGGGAGGCGTGAAGGGTCGCCTCGGCCTGGGGCTGGCGGGCCTCATAGGCGTCCCAGACCTCGTCCCAGCTATCGGCGCTGCGCGACATGCGATGAACCTTTCCATGGCGGGGTTTCCCATCAGGTGAGCAGCCCCGGCATTCCGTCTCTGTTTTGAGACTACAGGGACAAAGGTAAGCGCCCGGTTAACCCCGCTTGCTCAGTCTTGACCCCGTCCCCCGGTCGCGCTTCCCTGCCCCCAAGCCCGGTCGGGGCTACCGTGTCCGCGGAAAGGGCTGCGCCCACGATCGACGAAAAGCGGCCCTGTCTCTCCGACATCACCCTTTTCAGTCTGGCCGGCGGACACAGACGCAGGAAAAGGGCCCTGTCGTGACCGACCACGCCACCTCTCCCTTCCGTCTGAACCTTGAGCAGCAGCGTAAGCGCGCGCGGGAATTGCAGCGCGCCCTCCAGGGTGGCGATGCCGCTGCCCTGGCACGCTTCCGGGTGCATCATCCCCGGGCAGCCCAGTTGCCGCCGGGTGTTCTCACCCGTCTGAGCGAAGCCCAGCTTGTCATTGCGCGCGAGCTGGGCCTTCCCAGCTGGCCGAAACTGAAGGTGCATACCGAGGCCCTGCACCGATCGCGCCAGGCCATCTCCAGCCGTGAGCCGGCGCCGGATGCGGACATGCCCACGCTGCACATCCGCTGCGGCTCCGACATCGTGCCCACCTTGCGGGAAGCAGGCTTCGCAGGAGAGATACTGGAGTACACAAACCCTCTCTGCCTCGGCCCGGTAACGGAGGAGGATTCCTGGCTGGACCGGCGCGCCGCCTTCCTGGGCGAAACCTTCGCCGCCCCGCTGAACCGAAGCCCCACCGAGATGGAAGCGCAGCTTCGCGCCGCCGAGGATGCGCTGGAGGCCGCCCCTGGCCGCTACCTCCGCATCGTGTTGTGGTTAGAGCATGACAGCTACGACCAGCTCGTCCTGGCCCGCTGCCTCGCACGCTTCGCGCAAGCGGCGCCTGCGCATCTCGAACTGGTCTTCACTGGGCACTACCCGGGCTCCGCACGGTTCATCGGGCTGGGGCAATTGCCGCCGGAAGCGCTGCGCCTGCTCTGGTCCGGCCGCCAGGAGGTGAAGGCCGCGGCGCTACGCAGCGGCGCCGAAGCCTGGGCGGCATTGCGCGCGCCGAACCCTACGGCACTCGCCCGCCTTGCCCGTGACGGTACGCCCGGCCTGCCCTCTCTCGCCCCCGCGCTGCGCCGCCATTGCCAGGAACTGCCCTGGCAGCGTGACGGGCTGGGCCTGACGGAGAGGCTGATCCTTCAATCCCTGGCCGATCAGCCGCGCGACTTCAGCAGCCTGTTCCGCGATGTCACGGCACGGGAGCCATTGCCCTGGCTGGGGGACGCCATGCTGCTGCCCTTCCTCGCCGCGCTGAAGACAGGGGCGGTGACAGGCCATGGCGGGAACGGGGCAACACATTGGGCGCAGGAGGAATTCTCCATCACGCCCCTGGGCCGTGCCCTGCTCTCAGGCGAGGCCGATTGGATGACGTCGCGGCCGCCCGCGCGCTGGGTCGGCGGCGTGCACATCGCACCCCCTGCCCCAGCCTGGCGCTGGTGCGACGAGACCGGCAGCGTGCGCCTCACCGCCTGAAGAAAGGGGAGCAGGAAAGGGGGAGCCTGGGCTCCCCCGCTTCACCGCACGAAGGGCGCCAGCCCGTTTTCCAGCGCGCCCAGCGCCGCGCCGAAGGCCGCATTCATGCCCGCGGCCAGCGTGGCGGCCGGCAAGCTCTGCCCCTCGGCCGGCGTGGGCAGGGGCGCACGCCCCGTCACCGCCAGTTGGCGGACCAGCCGCGATTCCCCGTTCACGTCGCGCATCAGTACGGCGGAAAGGCCGGCGCGCGCCTCATGGCGGCCGAGATCGGCGACCAGCGTCGTCAGCTCGCATTCCAGGGTGAAATCGGCCCGCGCACGGGTGCCCTGGGCCACCACCGCGCCGAACAGGCCGGAGGCGGAAAGCCAGCGGCGCAGCGACTCCTCGGCCAGCTCGGCCGGGGGGGCGGTCCATTCGGCGTAGAAATCGACATCTTCCGTGCCGTCGGGGCGAATGCTGCGCAGGCCGCGCGTTTCCATGCCCGGCGCCGCGCGCATCAACCGCACCAGCAGAATGCGCCGGCCGCTGCCTGCCGGCGGGCCGCTGCGCAGGGCGGTGAAGGGAAAGCGCAGGGTTTCCACATAGGGCCGGTCCGGCAGCAGGCTGCCACAGCCCGCCAGGCCGGCGGTCATGGGGAGGGCCAGCAGCAGGGCGCGTCTCTTCATGGGGGGCACCTTCATTCGCTTGGGGGGTTTCAGCGGTTCGGGGGCGGCGGCGGCGCGCCGAAGATGGCGGCGCCGGGCGCGCGGCGGAGCATTTCCGTGGTGTCCCGCAGGTTGCTGGCCACGGCCCGCAGGTCCCGCAGAATGGGCGCGAGATCGGCATTCGTATCCTGCGTCACGCCCCGGGCGGCGCGGACTGTGCCTTCCAGCGAGGAAATGGCGCCGGGCAGCCGCGCCATGGCCGTGCGAAGCTCGGCGGCCGCAGTGGAGACGCTGGCCAATGTCCGGCGCAGATCCTCGCTGCCCGTCAGCTGGTTCAGATTGTCGGCGACGCTGCGCAGCTCGCGCATCGTGCCGGCGAGATCCGCATCGGTGACGGCCTGGCGCAGCGCGGCCAGGGTGTCGGCGGCCTCGCGGAAGGTGCGGGTCACGTCGCCGTCCTGCCCGGTCTGGCGGCTCAGCGCGCCGGTCAGGTCCGTGACGTTGCGCAGGATTTCCTCGAGCGGCGCCTGCTGGATACGCAGCATCACCTGCTCCGCCGCATTCTGCACCTGCGCCACCGTGGAAGGAACGGAGGGAATGACGGGATAGCTGGGTGTCCAGGGCCAGTCCCGCTCCGGGAAGCGGTCCGAATTCACGAAATCCAGCTCGATATAGGAGACGCCGGTGATGCCCTGGCTGGAGAGGCGCGCCCGCAGCCCGTTGCGGACGGCCCGTTCCACCCCGGTATCGTCGCGCATGGTGGAGCGCCCCGGGTCGACCGCGAAGCGCACGAGCACGAGCTGGAAGGCGGCAATCGCCTCCGAGGCGGAAGCCGGGCGATAGGCGGCGTTGACCAGACCCACTTCGGTCACCTGGCCGATGCGCACGCCGCGGTAGCGCACCGGCGCGCCGACCTCCAGCCCCGTGACGCTCTCGCTGAGATAGGTCTCGAAAGTCAGCGCCCCGTCGCCGATGCGGCCGGAGGTGAGGAAGAGGATGGAGCCTACCGCCAGCGCCAGCCCGAAAAGGATCAGCGCACCGACGCGGACATAGAGACTGCGGGCTGTCGCCATGGTGTTACATCGCCTCCCGGCGGAAGAAGGCGCGCACCGTCGGGTGCGTCGCGTGGTCGCGGAGTTCGCGGGGGTCGCCCTCGGCGATCATCCCCTTCGCTTGCTTGTCCAGCATGATGCAGCGGTCGCCAATCGCCAGAATGCTCTGCAATTCATGGGTCACGACGACGAAAGTGGTGCCGAGGTCCCGCGCCAGATCCTTGATGAGCTGGTCGAGCCCCGCGGAGGTGATGGGGTCCAACCCCGCGCTGGGCTCGTCGAGGAACAGCACGGGCGGGTCCAGCGCCATGGCGCGGGCGATGCCGGCGCGCTTGGCCATGCCGCCGGAAATCTCGGCCGGTAGCCGGTTGGCGGCGTCCGAAAGGCCCACCAGCCCCAGCTTGACCCGCGCCACCTCCTCCCGCGCCTCGCGCGGCAGGCGGGTGTGCTCCTCCAGCGGCAGCATGACGTTCTCCAGCAGCGTCATGCTGCCGAACAGCGCGCCGGACTGCCACATCACCCCGAGCCGCGCGAGCAGGTGCCGGCGCGCGTCGCCGCTCGCGGCGTGCAGGTCCTGGCCCAGGATCTTGGTGCGGCCCGCGGTGGGGTCATAGAGGCCGATCATCAGCTTCAGCAGGGTGGATTTGCCGCAGCCGGAACCGCCCAGGATGACGAACACCTCGCCCTTGGCCACCTGGAAGGTCACATCGCGGAACAGGGTGTTGGAGCCGAAGGCCATGGAGACGTCCTGCGCCTCCACCACCGGGTCCTCTACCGTGCGGGTCTGGATATCGGCCGCCTTCTCGGCGGCGGCAGGCTGATCCACCATCACCACCCCAGCCGGAAGAACAGGACCGCGAAGAGGCCATCCAGCAGAACGGTGGAGACGATGCCTCCCACCACCGCGGCCGTCGCGGCATCGCCCACCGCGCGCGGCCCGCGCCCGGCGGAAAGCCCGGCCCTGCACCCGATGCCCGCGATGACGAGGCCGAAGATCGCCGCCTTGCCGAGCCCGCCCGCCAGCGCGCCCAGGGTCAGCCATTGCTGGAGCTGGTTGATCACCAGCGCGGCCGGGAAGCCGAGGCTGCCCATGACGACGCCCATGCCCACCATGGCGGAAAGGTTCATCACCAGCGCCAGCACCGGCATCACCAGCATGGCGGCAATCAGCCGGGGCAGCACCAGCATGGCCACGGGATCGACACCCATGATGCGGAGCGCATCCACCTCCTCATTCACCGTCATCGTGCCCAGCTCGGCCGCGTAGGCAGAGCCGGTGCGGCCGGAGAGGATGATGGCGGCGATCAGCGGCCCCAACTCGCGCACGGTGGAGACGCCGACCAGGGCGGGCACGAAGATTTCCGCGCCGAATTGCCGCATGGGGATGGAGGACTGGAAGGCCAGGATGACGCCGATCAGCGTGCCGAGCAGCAGCGTCAGCGGGAAGGCGCGCAGCCCCGCCTCATCCAGATGCCGCAAAACATCGGCGAAGCGCAGCCGGCGCGGGTGCAGCAGCACCGCGAGGCTCAGCACCACCGATTCACCCAGGAAGGCGGTGCCGGCCCGCAGCGCCTTCAGCCGCCCGACACCCCAATGGCCAATGGCCGCAACGAAAGGCAGGCCGGGCCCGGCCTTGGCGGGGCGCGGCGCGGCCAGCGCATCCCGCGCGCGCTTCAGCACCGCCTCGACCGCCTCGCTGGCGCCTTCCAGGCGGGCCTCGCCGGCGGCGTCCAGCACCATCGCCGCGCCTGTCGTATCAAGGCCGGACACGCCGGAGAGATCGACCACGCTGGCGCCACGCCCGGCCTTCAGCAGCGGATTCCACAACTCGCCGACACGGGAAGTGGTCAGCTCGCCCCGCAGGGCCAGCCTGTCTCCCTGCCGCTCGAATCCCGGCTTCTCGCTCGCTTCGGTCATGCCCTGCTTCATTCGGTCCTGACGGGCCATAGCGTCATCCGCCCGCAGAGGCGAGCAACGCATGGCCCACGGCCAGGGTTCCGCTTTCCCAGGCTCCGCCCAGCGTCGCCGCCAGAGTCACGTGGCACGCCTCCCCCGCGAAGCAGAGCCGGCCGCCCGCCAGGGGCCTGGCCAGGATGCCGCGCGCCGCCGAGCGGCCGGGGCGGGCATGGCTGTAAGCGCCGAGAGAATAAGGATCCCGCCCCCAGTCGCTGACCAGCGCGCCGCGCCGGCGGATGGCCGCCGCCGCCCTTGCGCCGAAGTTACGGGAAAGTTCCTCCAAGGCAAAAGCGACCACCGCCTCGGGCCCTTCCGCGCCCAGGGACCAAGCCGCCGGCCCGCCGATGAAGCCCATCAGATGATCGTGACCGAAGGGCCAGGCGATGGCGGTCATCGCCGCCTCATCCTCCCGCTCCACCCTTCGCTCGATGCCGGAGAAAGGTGGCAAGCCCAGCCGGTCTTCCCCCGCCGCGCGCAGGCCGATCTTGGTCAGCAGGCCCAGCGGCAGGTCATGGATGGCCTCCTCGGTCTCCGGCGGCAAGGCGGGATCGAACCGGATGGCGCCGGAGGCGAGTACGGAGGTGGGAACCGTGACGATGATCGCGCGGGCACGCAGGCGGCCGAAGGCGCCCTCCGCCACCACCAGCGGGCCGCCCCATTCCACCCGCTCCACCACCGCCCCGTAAGTAATGGGAAGATCCCTGGCCAGCCGCACCAGCAAGGCGCCCGCCCCTTCCGCCAGCAGCAGGTCCGGCGGTTCCAGCAGTGTGTCGAGGTAGTCCCGCGCATCCATCTCGGCGAGGGGCGCGGCGCAGATGACCGGCCCTTCCCAATGCGCCACCGTGGCATCCCAGTAGCCCTGGCCGAAGCCGGCCCGCGCCGCCAAGGCACCGGCGCTCTCGCCCGGCAGGGGCGTCAGGGCCGCGAGCCGCGTGTGGAAGCCTTCCCAGGCGGCGTCATAGGACGCCATCTCCGCCTCGCCGATCCGCCGGCCACCATCGAAGCAGGCGGAGACCCGCACCGGCCCATGGTCGAAGGGCGCCATGCCCATGGCCTCCGCCAGCGGGCGCAGCGGATTGCGATGGGCCGCGTGGAGCCAGGTGGCGCCGAGGTCGAAGGGCGCGCCCAAGGTCGTGCTGTCCGTGTAGGCACGGCCGCCCGGGCGGTTACGGGCCTCGAGCACCCTGCAGCTCAGCCCTGCCGTCTGCGCCGCCCGAGCGGCGGCGATGCCGGCCGCGCCGGCCCCGACCACCAGGATATCGACATCGGGCATGGCTCAGCGCCGCGTCCTGTCCAGGGCCGAACGTCCCCGCCCCAGCGCGATGGCGTCTCCCACCTCGTTCGGCACCACCCGCTTGCCCACCGGAAACAGCGCGGCCGCGGCCAGCTTCAGATGCGCCCAGGCGAAAGGCAGGCCGATGATCGTGACGGCCGATGCCGCCGCCAGGGTCAGATGCGAGATGCAGAGCCAGATGCCGGCGAGCAGAAACCACAGGATATTCGCGAGCCACCCCAGCGGCCCGGTGCCGAGGGAAGGGCGGCCGGTCAGGTCTTCCTTCGTCACCAGCGTGTTGCCGAAGGGAAGAAAGCTGTAGCTGGCCATCATCAGGCAGGCGCGGGCCCAGGGCAGGCCGATGATGGTAAGCGCCATCAGCACGGCGGCGGCGAGCCACATCAGCGCCGGGATAAAGCCCAGGCCCGGCACGTTCCACAGGATGTTCAGCAACAGCGCCATCGGATTTACGCCAACCTCTCTCTAACTCGCCTTGAACAGGAACACCGTGGCCCGTCAGGCCCGGTGCACGTCATGCACCTGAATGCCGCTGCCCGGCGGGGGCATCACCAGCCAATGGCCATGGCGCAGCGTCGCCTGCGTGTCCTGAACGCCGGCCCGCCAGTGCTCGTGCATGGCGCTGGTGGAGAATTCATAATCCTTTGCCTGCCCCTCATGCGCCTGCTGTTGGTAGATCATTTGCAGAATCACGACTTCCGGCATGTGTTCCAGCCGCTGCTTCAGCTTGCGCTGATGAGCATCCAGCTGCTCCTCCGGCAGCAATTCCAGCGCGCGCCGCAGCTCCAGCTCCAGTTCGCGGATCCGCCGGTAGGAGTCCGTCACCCAGCGCGTGCGGCTGCTGTACTGGATATCCTTCTGGCGGGACATCACCTGCGCCATGGTACGCGGGATCGTCCCACGGGCGCTGAACAGATCCACCTGGAAGGCCAGGGTGCTGCGCCCCTCCAGATTATCGAGCAGATGTTGCAGCGGTGTGTTGGAGACCAGCCCGCCATCCCAATAGTGTTCCTTGCCGATGCGCATCATCGGCAAGGCCGGCGGCAGGGCGCCGGATGCCATGATGTGGTCCTCGGTGATGCGCGTGCGGGCGCTGTCGAAATAAGCGAAGTTGCCGGTGCCGACATTCACCGCCCCGATCGAGAAGCGGATGCGCCCGTTGTTCAACCGGTCGAAATCCACCAGCCGCCGCAGGGTCTCGCGTAGCGGAGCGTTGTCGTAGAAGGAGGTGGCGCCGCGGCCGCCGGGCTCGGCGAACCAGGGGCCGGGGACGTTGGGCGTGAAGAAGCCCGGCTGTCCCAGCGCCATGGTCAGCGCGGCCGAGGCTTCGTGCCGCCACTGCCGCGTCAGGTCACCGGCGTCCAGGTCCAGGTCGAAGGGCCACAATCTGTCGGTGGTCACCGTCTTCCAGAACTCACGCAGCGCATCCAGCCGCCGCTCCGGCGCATTGCCGGCGATCAGCGCGCCATTGATCGCGCCGATCGAGACACCGGCGATCCAGTCCAGCTCGAGCCCCGCCTCATGCAGCGCCTCATACACGCCGGCCTGAAAGGCGCCCAGCGCGCCGCCCCCCTGCAGCACCAGCGCGACACGCCGGCAGCCTTCCGGCCGCCAGCCGTCGCCATCGCCGGCTCGGCCATCAGAGGGGGTATGCTGGTCCATGGCGCATCCTGGTGGTTGCGAGGGCTGTGGGCGGCTTTCCGCGCCTGCGCGGAGCAAGCGCCATGGCCAAGATGGGGACCGGCGGGGCGGCGCGCCAGGGCCGATGCGCATGGGCACCCCTGCCCGGGCGGAGTCTGTCCCCCTCTGCAACCTAGAGCCAGGGTATGAATTGTATGGCTTTGATGCGGCGCGTCATCCGCCCTAGGTTCCGCCCACCGCCACGCCGACCATTCGTGGCCACAAAATCGAAAGAGAGCATTCTCCCGCATGGCGTATGAGACGCACGACAAGCCACAAGCGATCCGTTGGCATCTGCGGGAAGCCACGCGGGTTCAGCACGAAGCGCTGGATGCGGTCGCCTCGGGTTTCAGCCTGACCGATCCTGCCGGCTACCGCCATTTTCTCCGTGCTCACGCGCGTGCGCTTCCTGGCCTCGAAGCGGCGCTGACCGCCGCGGGCATCATGGAGCTGATACCGGACTGGCCGCAGCGCAGCCGCTGTGCCGCGCTGGAGGCAGACCTGGCCCTCCTCGGCGAGGACATGCCCCCCGCCGCGCCGGCCGACCTGCCGCCTGGCCCCGGGGCCGCGCTGGGCGCGGCCTATGTGCTGGAGGGCTCCCGCTTCGGCAACGGCATGCTGCTGCGCCAGGTGCGGCATGGAGGAGACCCTAGGCACAACGCCGCTACCGCCTATCTCAGTCATCAGGCGGCATGGCCCGCTTTCCTCGAGCAACTGGAGGCTCATCTGGGCGACCCCTCTTCCTGGAGCCAGGCAGCCAGCGGCGCGCGCGCTGCCTTCCGCCATTTCCAGACCTGCATGCTCACCGAGCTGGCTGGCGAACACGCGGCCCATGTCTGAAAAGCCTGTTGCCTCCAGGGGCCCTTCCGAAGCGCTTCCCGAGGGCGAATTCGCCCTCGACGAGGTCATCGACCTCTCTAACTGCGAGCGCGAGCCCATCCATCTGCTAGGTGCGATCCAGCCGACGGGCTGCCTGATCGCGACCTCGCCCGACTGGGTCATCCGCCGGGTCTCCGCGAATATCGAGGAGCATCTCGGCCAGACGCCCGAGGCCATGATCGGCGGGCAGGTTCATAACGTGCTTTGCCAGAAGGCCATGCACGACATCGGCGGCCGGCTGCATCTGCTGCGCGGCGTCAACGCCATGGAGCGGCTTTTCGGCGTGCCGCTGCTCGAAGGCGGCCGGCCCTACGATCTCGCCGTCCACATGGTGGATGACCAGATCGTGATCGAGGCCGAGCCCTCCGATCCGGAGGACGGGCTGGAAGCCGGCACAACCGTGCGCGGCATGATCGGGCGCCTGCATGCGGCGGAAGGTCTGGAAGGGTTGTGCCGGGAAGCGGTGCGGCAGATCCGTTCCCTCACCGGCTTCGACCGAGTCATGCTCTATCGGTTCGACCATGACGGCGCCGGGGAAGTGATCGCGGAATCGGCCGCGAGCTTCCTCTCCTCCTTCCTCGGCCTGCGCTTTCCCGCCTCCGATATCCCGAAGCAGGCGCGGCTGCTCTATGAGCGCAACTGGCTGCGGCTGATCGGCGACATCAAGGCGAAGCCGGTACCGTTGGTGCCGCAGCTCGACCATCATGGCCGGCCGCTCGACCTCTCGCTCAGCGTGCTGCGCAGCGTCTCGCCGATCCATATCGAGTATCTGACGAATATGGGGGTGCAGGCCTCCATGTCGATCTCGGTGATCCGCAAAGGCAAGCTGTGGGGGCTGATCGCCTGCCACAACAATGCGCCGCTGCGCCTGACCTTCGAGCGCCGCACGGTGGCCGAGCTGTTCGGCCAGATCTTCTCCCTGCTGCTGGAAAGCCGGGAGCGGGACGCGGAGCTGGCGCGGGAAGCCAGGGCCAACCTGGTGCATAACCGGCTGATGGCCTCGCTGGGCGCCATGCGCCCCGGCACCCGTTCGCTCACCGATTTCCTGGACATGCTGGGCGAGGTGCTGCCCTGCGACGGCATCGGCCTGTGGAGCGCGGGCGGCACCGCGCTGCGCGGCCATGCGCCCAATACCGAGGAATTCGCCGGGCTGGTGCGCTTCCTCAACCGCAGCGCCTCCGGCAGCATCTATTCCACCTTCCATCTCGGCGAAGTCTATGCGCCCGCGCGGGATTTCGCGGATCGGGCCGCAGGGGTGCTCGCCATCCCGCTCTCGCGCGGCCCGCGTGATTATCTCGTGTTCTTCCGGCGGGAGGTCTCCCGCTCCGTCACCTGGGCGGGTGATCCCAACAAGCCCCTTTCCCTCGGCCCCAATGGCGCGCGGCTGACCCCGCGCAAGAGCTTCGCCGCCTGGCGCCAGACCGTGGAAGGCCAGTGCCTGCCCTGGACGGACAGCGACCTGCAAATGGCCGAGCGCCTGCGGGTGACGCTGCTGGAGGTGGTGCTGCAGCTGGCCGACATGGCCGAGCGCGAGCGTCGCGTGTCGCAGGAGCGGCAGGAGATCCTGATCGCCGAGCTGAACCACCGCGTGCGGAACATCCTCGGGCTCATCCGTGGCCTGGTGAGCCAGACCCGGGACCATGCCTCGACGGTGGAGGAGTTCGCGGCGCTGATCGGCGGGCGCATCCAGGCGCTCGCCCGCGCGCATGACCAGATCACCGCCGACAAGTGGCAGCCCGCGCCGCTCGCCGATCTGATCCTGGCCGAAGCCGCGGCCTATCTGGCCGGCAAGGCGGATCGCGTCGTCCTCGATGGCCCGCCCGCGCTGCTGGAGCCGCAGGCCCACACCACCATGGCGCTCGTCATCCATGAGATGATGACCAACGCCGCCAAATACGGCGCACTCTGCGACAGCCACGGCACCGTCCGCGTCAGCTGGAGCGTCAACGAGGGCGGCGAGCTCGAAATCCTCTGGAAGGAGGAAGGCGGCCCGCCGGTCAAGCCGCCCAGCCGCAAGGGCTTCGGCACCACCATTATCGAGCGCGCCGTGCCGCACGACCTGAAGGGCGAGGCGGAGCTGCACTATGCCTTCAACGGCGTCGAGGCGCGCTTCGTCCTTCCGGCGACGCAGATGCGCCTTGGCCAGGTCAGCCGGGCACAGGCTCAGCCTTCGGCCCCCGCCCCGGTGGCGGCGCCCGCGGTGCCGATGCCTTCCCGCATCCTGCTGGTGGAGGACAACCTGCTGATCGCCATGGATGCGGAGGACCAGCTCCGCCACCTGGGCGCGACGCAGGTGGACGTGGCCTCGAATGTGCAGGCAGCCTTGCAGATCATCGCGCGAGACCCGCCGGACCTCGCCCTGCTCGACATGAATCTGGGGCGGGAGAACAGCTTCCCCGTGGCGGACGCCCTGCGGGCTCGCGGCATCCCCTTCGTCTTCGCCACCGGCTATGGCGAGAGCAATGCGTTTCCGGAACGCTTCCGTAGCTCGGTGGTGATCAAGAAGCCGTACACGCAGCTGGATATCCGCGAGGCGATCCTCGGCAACAAGCGCTGAAGCCAGAGGCCGCTGGCCCTGGCCACGCGCCCGGGGACTGGGGACCTGGGACCGGGCGGCCAGCGTGGCGCCCCGCGTCTCCAGGCCAAGCGTCATTGGCGTTGGCGCCCAACATTACTATATCATGGACAAAACATGGACGCCGGAGACTCACTGATGCGACGCCAAGCCCGTTTCCTGACTGCGTTGGCGGCCCTCGCCCTCGTGCTGGCGCCCGCCCTGGCCGATGCGCGGCCGGGTGGTGGCTTCAGCTCGGGCAGCCGTGGTAGCCGCACCTACAGCGCACCCCCCGCCACCCGCACCGCCCCGAACCCCGGCCCCTCCCAGATGGACCGGACGATGACGCAGCCTTCGCGCCCCGCCGCGCCCGTGACGCCGGGCACCGCCGTGCCGCAGCGCCAGACCAGCCGCTTCGGCGGTGGCTTCATGGCTGGCATGATGGGCGGCCTGATCGGCGTGGGCCTGGGTGGCCTGCTGTTCGGCAACGGCCTCTTCGGCGGCATCAACGGTTTCGCCGGCCTGCTCGGCCTGCTGTTGCAGGTGGCGCTGATCGTGCTCGCCGTGCGCTTCGTCATGAAGCTGCTGCGCAACCGCCAGCAGCCCGCCATGGCGAGCGGCCCCAACCCGGGCGGCCTGGGCAACGCCTATGCCCGCCAGGCCCAGACCGGCAGTAACCCCGGCGGCAGCATGGGCGGCATGGGCGCCCCCACGGGCGGCTATGGCGGCGCTGCGCCCGCCACCGCGCCGATCCAGGTGACGGACGCCGATTTCGGTGCCTTCGAGCGCTCGCTGCGCGAGGTGAATGCCGCGTGGTCCCGTGGCGACGAAGCCGCCCTCTCCCGCCTCGCGACGCCGGAGATGGCTGGCTACTTCGCCCAGGACCTGCGTGACCTCGCCGCCCGCAACTGGCGCAACGAGACCCGTGACGTGCGGCTGGAGCAGGGCGACCTCTCCGAGGCCTGGCGCGAGGGCGCGACGGAATACGCCACCGTCGCCATGCGCTTCAGCCTGATCGACGTGACGCGGGACCTTTCCACCGGCGCCGTGGTGGAAGGCGACCCTGAGCGCCGCCAGACGGTGACGGAGCTGTGGACCTTCGCCCGCCAGGGCGGTGGCGCCTGGCGCCTCTCCGCCGTGCAACAGCCGGGCTGAACGGCCACCAGGATGAACTGAAAGGGGCGCGGGCCGAAGGGTCCGCGCCCCTTTCCTTTACGTGAACGCCGCGATTGCGGGGATGAATGACCCGGCCGCTTCGTTTATTGAAAAGGAATTAACGGCCCTCCTTCAGGGCCGGCAGAGCACGGAGAGACTACCATGTCCGGCTACTCGGCCTCCAACAACTACGCCTATGACCAGCACCGGCAGAACGGCCGTGGCATCGGTTCCGTGCTGCTGAAGGGTGTCGGCATCATCCTCTGGGGGCTTATCAGCTTCGGCCTGACCTTCGTGGAACTGGTGGCGGAGGTCGTGGCGCCCCTGCTGCTGCTGCTCGGTGGCCTGTGGTGGGCGGCGTCCCAGATGCTCTCGAAGCTGCCGGTGCCCGCCGAGGTGCAGCCCGCCCTGCAAGCCTTTCCCACGCAACTCGAAGCCGCGGGCTACGTTCTGACGCCCACGGGCCTGATCATCCAGGGCCTGTGGCTGCTCGCGGTCGTGGCTGCCTGCCGGACGCTGAACAGCATCATCTTCAAGGAAACCTGAGCCGGCCTTGCAGCCCTCTGCCACCCGCCTCTGCGTCATCATCAACAAGGGCGGAGGCTCCGTCGGCGGGCGTAATCCGTGCGCCGCGCTGGAAGCGATCTTCGCGCGGCATGGGCTACAGGCCGATATCCACCTCTGCTCCGGCGACGAGCTGGAGGATACGGCCCGGCACGCCCTCGCCCGCACAGGCCCCGGCAAGGATTACGACGGCATCCTGGCCGGCGGGGGCGATGGCACCATCAATGCCGTCGCGGGCGTCCTGGCCCATACCGGCCTCCCCCTTGGCGTCCTGCCGCTCGGCACCCTCAACCATTTCGCCAAGGATCTCGGCCTGCCGCTGGATCTCGATGGCGCGGTCGGTGTCATCGCCGCCGGCCATACCCGCCGCGTCGATGTGGGTGAGGTCAACGGGCAGGTCTTCGTCAACAATTCCTCCCTTGGCCTGTACGCCACCATGGTGGCGGAGCGGGACAGGCAGCGCCGGCGTGCGGGACGGGGCAAATGGCCCGCCATGGTCTGGGCCTGCCTGCGCACCGCCCTGCGCTTTCCGCTACGGCACCTGACGGTCAGCGCCGAGGGATGGACCCGCCGCTACAAGACGCCGCTCATCTTCATCGGCAACAATGCCTATGAGGTCAGCCTTCCCCGCCCCGGCACCAGGGCGGTGCTGGATGATGGCCGCCTCTGCCTTTTCATCGCCCGCCCGCGCCGCCTCCTGGGCCTGCTGCGCGTGGCTGTCCGCGCCATGTTCGGCCGGCTGAAGGAGGAACGGGACTTCGAGAGCTACCTGATCTCCGAGGTCCGCATCACGGCCCATTCCGCCTGGCTGCGCGTCTCGGTGGATGGCGAGGTCACGCCCATGCGCCCCCCCTTGCGCTATCGCATCCATCCTGGCGCCCTGGTCGTCTATGCGCCGCCCAAGGCCGGCTCCGCCCTTTAACGGCACAGCCGCCGCTGCTATCTTCCGGGCAGGCCCCGCGCAGCCTGCCGCCCGCCCCCGAAAGGGGATGGTGAATGCGCGGAACCCCGCTGGTTTGTCCCATCGCATGGGCGATCCGCCGGCAATGCGGGCGCTGGCACTCCTTCCTGGAGTTCGCCCGGGCGACAAGGATCAAACCATGCACAGCTTTCTCGATGCCAAAGCCATGGCCAAGGTGCTGCGGCAATCTCTCGCCGCGCGCGGCATGGCCCTCTCCCACGCCGAATGCCTGGAGCTGGTGGCCCGGCAGTTCGGCTGCGCCAATTGGAACGTGCTGGCGGCGCGGATAGAAGCGGCCTCGGCCGATGCCTCCCGCCTGCCGATGCCGGAAGGCTGGAACATCACCCGCCATACCGATCAGCGCCTGTATCGCCTCGGCCTGGACCCCGAGGAACCGGGCGCGGCGCTCATCGAGAGCCGCCTGCCAGTGGGAGGCGCCGTGGATCTGAGCGAGCAGTTCGCCGTCCTCATGCAGAGCGTGGATGCCAAGGCCTGGCGCGGCCAGCGCCTGCGGCTCAGCGCCGCGCTCCGCACGCAGGATGCGGGCAAGGGCACGCTGTGGATGCGCGTGGACCGCGCGCCCGGCGACGTGCTGCGCTTCGACAACATGATGAACCGCCGGAAGGATGGCGCACTGCAAGGCACGCAGGGCTGGACGGATGCCAGCATCGTGCTCGACGTGCCGGCCGACGCCGCCGCCGTGCATTTCGGCTTCCTGCTGCAAGGCCATGGCAGCGTGCGCGCACGCGGCTTCCGCCTGGAGGCGGTGGGGGCGGAGATAGCGCCGACCGCCGGCTGGGGGCGCTGGCTGCCGGAACCACGGAATCTCGATTTCTCGCTGTAATCGAGAGCGTTTTTGCAAAGGTGCGCCGGGGGAAGAGCATGCTCTCCCCGGCGCACGGCCTCAGCTCTCGGACGGCGCCGGCATGCCGGCAGGCCGGGGCCCGCCTGCCATCCAGTCCAGCAACTCTACCGTGTGCACGGCCGGCAACCCTCCCTCGCCGCTCAGCTGCGTCAGGCAGCCGATATTGCCGCCCGCCACCACCCGCGCGCCGGTGCGCCGCAAATTCTCCAGCTTGCGGGTGCGGAGTTGGGAAGCGATCTCCGGCTGCAACAGATTGTAGGTGCCGGCGCTGCCGCAGCAGATATGCGGCTCGGCCGGTTCCCGCACATGGAAGCCGGCCTTGGCCAGCAACTGCTTGGGCGCGGCGGTGATCTTCTGCCCGTGCTGCAGGCTGCACGCGGCGTGGTAGGCGACATCCAGCCCCGTCGGCGGCCGTGTCGGCGCATAGCCGAACTGTACCAGCACCTCCGAGATATCCTTGGCGAGGGCGGAGACAGCGGCAGCCTTGGCCGGCAGATCGCCGGACTCGGTGCGGCACATGAAGCCGTAATCCTTCACCGTGGTACCGCAGCCGGAGGCGTTGATGACGATGGCATCCAGCCCCTCGCCTTCCATCTCCCTTGTCCACGCCTCGATATTCCCGCGCATCAGGGCCATGGCGGCGTCGTGCTGGCCCATATGGTGGTTCAGCGCGCCACAGCAGCCCTGTTCCGCCGTCACCACCACATCCAGCCCCATGCGGGTCAGCAGGCGGATGGTCGCTTCGTTGATGGAAGGCGCCAGTACCTTCTGGGCGCAGCCGGTCAGCAGCGCCACGCGGCCCCGCCGCTGCCCCTTGGCGCGGTGGACCTGCGGCCCTTGCATGTTTCCTGACTTGGGCAGGGATGTGGGCGCCAGCGCCAGCATGGCGCGCAGGCGCTTCGCCGTCATGGAGCGACCCGGCACCAGGCCCCGCAGAGGCCGGGCCAGGGCGGCGGCGCGCATGGCCATGCGGAAGCGGCGCGGATAGGGCAGCAGCACGCCCAGCGCCCGGCGCAGCATCCGCTCGGGCCAGGGGCGGATATAGGTCCGCTCGATATAGTTCCGCGCGTGGTCCACCAGATGCATGTAGTTCACGCCCGAGGGGCAGGTGGTCATGCAGGAGAGGCAGGAAAGGCAGCGGTCCACATGCCGCACCACCTGTTCCGTGGCGGGCTTGCCGCCTTCCAGCATGTCCTTGATCAGGTAGATGCGGCCGCGGGGGCTATCCAACTCGTCGCCCAGCAGCACGAAGGTCGGGCAGGTGGCCGTGCAGAAGCCGCAATGCACGCAGCTCCGCAGAATGGTGTTCGATTCCCGCGTATCCGGGTCCGCGAGCTGCGCGGGGGTGAAACTGGTTTGCATCGTTCTTTGGTCCGTTCCCGCCCAATAGCGTGGGGGCCGATCGCGCGGGACGCAACTGCCATCATGCCGCCGCGAAGCCGCCCTGCGGCCGCCCGCATGCGATCCGAGGCTTGTTTTCGCCGCAGGATGACGCGGCAGGCACCCTTCGCCCGGACGTCGAAGCGGTTGGCTCTCCCCCTCCCCCAAGGGGGGACCGCCGCGATGGCCAAGCCGGGCGGAGGGGGGCCGCAATCTTAAGAATCCCTGAAAGCGTAAATCATTCGGCAAGGCTTCTTCGGGCAGAATGGCCATAGAGCCACTGCCCAAAAGGGGCTTCCTTTACGGAAAGACCAACCCGATGCGTGCCCTTAGCCTCTCCGTCGCGAGCCGCCACAGCCTCTCTGCCGTGCCCGCCGCGGGCCATGCCCCGGTGGCCGCGCGGCCCCTGGTGAGCGCCCTCTCCGCCTCCGCTGTCATCGGTGGCCCAGCCGAGGCTGCGCGCCAGGCCGCGCTGCTGGATATCCCGCGCGGCACCTCCGCGCAGCGCCTGCCCGAGTCGGGCTCGGTCTCCTAAGCGCCTCAGCCGCCGGCGCGCATCCGGCCCGGGTTCAGCACCCCGGCCGGGTCCATCGCCGCCTTCACCCGGGCGGCGATGGCGGCCAGCGGCGCCGGCTCCTCCGGCAATACCGCCACGCTCGCGCGGAGCGCATCCGGCCCCCGGAACAGGGTGAAGGTTCCGCCTGCTTCTCTGGCCGCCCGCATCACCGCCGCATGGGCCTCCGCCGTGCCCGGCCCCGCAGCCCAGACCAGCCCGCCACCCCAATCCAGCATCAGCCGCACCGGAAAGGCGGCCTTCAGCACCGCCGCCACCTTGGGCCCCAGCGTTGGCCGCACGGAAAGGCGCCAGACCGCTTCCTCCGCGCCGATGGCCCCCAGCGGAAGCGCATCGCGGATGGCGCGCCACAGCGCCACCGACGCTTCGCCTTCCACCACCTTCACCTCGCCGAAGGTGCCGAGCACACCTCGCAAGGCGCCGCTCCGGTGCGGCAGGAAGGCCGCCACATCCTCCAGCCGCAACAGGGCCACAGGGCCTGCCAACCCGTTCCCCACGTCACCTTCCGGCAGCACGGCCGCGCCGCTGACGCCAAAGGGACTGCCCAGCCCGGCCGAAAGCGCCGCGACTCCGCGCTCCAGGGACTCGACGGCCACGGCGAGGGTCAGCGACCCGCCCGCACGCGGCAGCACCTTCAGGGTGATCTCGGTCAGCACGCCCAGCGTGCCGTGGCTGCCCGCCAGCAGCTTTCGCAAATCCAGCCCCGTGACATCCTTGTGCACCCGCCCGCCGGAGCGCACGACCTCCGCATGGCCCGTCACGGCGCGGATGCCGAGCACTTGGTCCCGCGTGGCGCCCGTGGCGAAGATGCGCCGGGGGCCGGTGAGGTTGGTGGCGACGATGCCACCCAGCGTCGCCGGCTCCTCCGTGCCGAACAGCCCGGAGAAGTCTGGCGGCTCGCCGATCAGCATCTGCCCGTGTTCGGCCAGCGCCGCCTCGATCTCCGGCACCGGCGTGCCCGCGCGGGCGGCGAGCACCATCTCCGCCGGCCGGTAGAGCGTGATGCCCCTCAGCCCACGGGTGGAAAGACCACGCGCGGCCTGCACCGGACGCAACATGCCGCGCTTCGTGCCATGGCCTTCCACTGCCAGGGGCGCATGGTCGGCCACGGCGGCCCGCACCGCCTCCACCACCCCCGCCTCATCGGCGGGCGCCAGCAGGCCGCTCACGCCGCCACCTTGGGGGAGAGCGCCGGATTGCCCGCCAGCGGGAACACCTTGGCGGGGTTCAGCAGCCATTGGGGGTCGAAGGCCGATTTCACGCGGCGCTGCTGTTCCAGCTCATGTGCCAGGAACTGCACGGGCATCAGGTCGCGCTTCTCCACGCCAACGCCATGCTCGCCGGTCAGGCAGCCGCCGACCTCGACGCAGAGCTTCAGGATATCGGCGCCGAAGGCTTCGGCCTTGGCGAAGCTCTCCGGGTCGTTGGCATCGAACATGATGAGCGGATGCAGATTGCCGTCCCCCGCATGGAAGATGTTGGCGACCTTCAGCCCATAGGCATCGGACATCTCGCCCATGCGCTTCAGCACATTGGGCAATTCGCCGGTGGGGATAGTGCCATCCATGCAGAGATAATCCGGGCTGATCCGCCCCACTGCGCCGAAGGCCCCCTTGCGGCCCTTCCAGATGGCAATGGATTCCTCGGCCGTTTCCGCGACGCGCAGGGAGATCGGGTCGAACCGCGCGCAGATCTCCTTCAGCTGGGAGAGGAGATAGCTCTGCTCCTCCTCATTCCCTTCCACCTCGATGATCAGCATCGCCTCCGCATCCAGCGGATACCCCGCATTGGCGAAGGCCTCGCAGGCATGGATGGCCGGGCGGTCCATGAATTCCAGCGCCACGGGAATGATGCCGCTGGCGATGATGGCGTCCACCACCTGCCCCGCCACCTCATTGCTACGGAAGGCGCCCAGCATGGCCCGCGCCCCTTCCGCCGCGCGCAGGATGCGCACCGTCACCTCGGTGACGATGCCAAGCTGCCCCTCGCTGCCGGTGATGAGGCCCAGCCAGTCATAGCCCGCGGCATCCAGATGCCCGCCGCCCAGCTCGATCACCTCCCCCTCGATGGTGACGAGCTTCACGCCCAGCAGGTTGTTGGCGGTGACGCCGTATTTCAGGCAGTGCGCGCCGCCGGAATTCATCATGACGTTGCCGCCGATCATGCAGGCGAGCTGGCTGGAAGGGTCCGGCGCGTAGAAGAAGCCATCGGCCGCCACGGCCTGGGTAATGCCGATATTCGTCACCCCCGCCTGCACCACGGCCAGGCGGTCCGCATAGTCCACTTCCAGGATTCGGTTCATCCGCATCAAGCCGATGACGACTCCATCTTCCAGCGGCAGCGCGCCGCCCGAGAGGCTGGTGCCAGCGCCGCGCGGCACGATGCGGATGTTGTTGGCGTGACAATACCGCAGCACCGCCGCCACCTGCTCCGTTGTCTCCGGCAGCACCACGGCCAAGGGCGGCTGGCGATAGGCGGAAAGCCCGTCCGTCTCATAGGGCTTCAGCCGGATGGGGTCGCCGATCACACCCTCCCCGCGTGCCCCGGCGGGAACGATGGCGCGCAAGGCGGCCAGGATCTCGTCCCGCCGCGCCAGCACGGTACGGTCGGGGACCGGCAGCTCGATCATGGCACGCACATCTCCCAGGAAGAGTTTTCTTGGCAGGGAAGATGGGGTCGGGGCGCGCGGGGTGGCAAGCGAGCAGGCACCCGACACCAAGCCCCAAACGCAAAAAGGGCGCCACGGGGAACCCCATGGCGCCATTTTCTGCCGAAGATGCCTGCCCATGCGAGATGGACCGACGCCCTGGAATCAGCCAGCCAAATTAGCCTTGGCGGGCCTTCATCCGGGGGTTCTTCTTGTTCAGCACGTACAAGCGGCCGCGGCGGCGGACCACCACGCAATTCTTGTCGCGCGTCTTGGCGGACTTCAAGCTGTTACGGATCTTCATGACCAACCTCGTCGCGAGGGGGCGGGCTTTAGGGTCTGTAGGACCAACTGTCAACCTTGAAGCGACTCTGCACTGGCCAGCCGCGTCCGTCCCCGTTACAGCTCAAGGCCGAAGGGGAAGAGGTCTCGCCATAGTGGCACAGCCACCGGCACGAGGGAATCGGCTGAAAATGCGAGGTTGGCTGGCCGCGCTGCTGATGCTTGCCCTGCTGGTGCAGTCCGCCACGGCCGCCACCGCGCCGCTGGATCGGCTCTCCGCATTCGATCCGCTCTCCGCCCTCTGCGCCTATGAAGGGCACGGCAAGCCCTCCGATTCCCAGCATACGCCGGATTGCTGCACCGTGGGCTGCGCCAAGGCGCTTCGCCTGCTGGCCACCCCGGCCAGCCCCGGCATCACCGTGCCGCTGCCGCGCCTGGTCGCCCTCTGGTCGCCCCTGCCGGAGCAGACCGGGCCGCCGCCCCTGCCGGCCGGATTGCACCGCAGCCTCGGCGCCCGCGCGCCACCCATGGCGGCCTGAAGGCCGCCGCTCCGTCTCCCGTTTGGGTTCCGGCCCGGCAGGCCCCTTCGCCCTGTCCTGACACGATTCCGGAATCCGATTCCCATGAGCGCTTCCACCCTGAAGCCTGGCGCCGCTGCCACGCGTGGCGCCACGCAGAGCGGCCTCTACCGCGCCGTCTGGCGCTGGCATTTTTATGCGGGGCTGATCGCCCTGCCCTTCATGATCCTGCTGGCCGTCACGGGCGGCCTCTTCCTGTTCAGGGCGGAGCTGGAAACCCTGATCCACCGGGACCTGATGCAGGTGGAACAGCAGGCTGCCCCGCAACGCCCGCCGGAGGCGCTGGTCGCCGCCGCCCTGGCGGCACAGCCCGGTACCGCCTTCCGCTACATCCCTGCCCCGGCACCAGACCGCAGCGCCGAGATCGGCATCCGCACGGCCAGTGGCGAGCGGATGGTGGCCTATGTGAACCCCTATGACGACCGCGTGCTCGGCACCTTACCGGACAAGGGCACCGTCATGTGGTTCGTCCGGCAGCTGCACAGCCTTGCCTGGTTCGGGCCCATCGCGAATGGCCTCATCGAGATCGTGGCGGGGTGGAGCATCCTGCTGGTCGGCACCGGCATCTATCTCTGGTGGCCGAGGGACCCGAAGCGTGGCGCGCTCTCCGTGCACGGCTCCCCTCGCCGCCGCCCCTTCTGGAAGGACCTGCATGCGGTGCTGGGAGTGTTCACGGCGGGGTTCATTGTCTTCCTCGCCGTTACCGGCATGCCGTGGTCGATCGTCTGGGGGAAGTACGCCAACCAATGGGCCAACGGGCATAATTTCGGCTATCCGGCCGGCGTGCGCGTGCAGGTGCCGATGTCCGATCTCCGCCTCGCGGAATCCGGCCCGGTCGCCTGGTCCCTGGAGCAGGCCCGCCTGCCCGAATCGGACCCGCATGCCGCCCATGGTGCGGCAGGCCATGCCGATGGAGGCCACGACCATGGCCAGCCCATGCCCGCCCCGGCGGCCCCGGGCGCCAATGCCATCGGCCTGAATGCCGCCGTGGAGGCGTTCAACCGGCTCGGCCTCGCCGCTGGCTATGCGGTGTCGCTGCCCTCCGGGCCACGTGGCGTCTATACCGGCTCGGTCTATCCGGACGATCTCTCCCAGCAGCGCGTCGTGCATCTGGACCAGTATTCCGGCCGCCCGCTGCTGGACATGAGCTATGCCGATTACGGCCTGCTCGGGCGCGGGCTGGAATGGGGCATCAACGTCCATCTGGGGCAGGAATACGGGCTGGCCAACAAGCTGGTGCTGCTGGCTGCCTGCCTCGCCATCGTCGCGCTCTGCGTCTCGGCGGGGGTGATGTGGTGGAAGCGCCGCCCCGCCGGCAGCCTCGGCATTCCGCCCGCCCCCGCGGACCGGCGGCTCATCGCAGGCGTCGCGGCCATCCTGGCCATTGGCGGCATCATCTTCCCGCTGGTGGGCGCCTCGATGCTGGTAATGCTGGCGCTGGATGCCGCCTTTACCCGCCGCCGGCCGGCACGGGCGTAGCGCCCTTCGCTGCCACTGCCGCCGCGATGGCCTCGCCGATGACAGGGGCGAGGCTGCGGAACTCCGGCGCGCGCGGGGAGCGGGCCCGCCAGGCCAGCCCCAGCGTGCGCCCCATAACCTGGCCGGGCGGGGCCTCGATGGGCCGCAGCACCACCGGGGTGCCCGCCAGCACACCGCCCGCCACGGCAAGGCGGGGCAGCAGCGTCACGCCCAGCCCGCCCGCCACCATCTGCACCAGCGTATGCAGGGTGGTGGCGGCGAAGGTGTCCCGCGCCCCGGCTCCCGGCAGGCCGCAGGCGGAAATGGCCTGATCCCGCAGGCAGTGGCCGTCCTCCAGCAACAGCAGCCGCTCGCCCCCCAGCTCGGAGAGCGGCAGGGTGGGCCGGTCCAGCAGCCGGTGCTCCTGCGGCAGGGCGGCGATGAAGGGGTCCTCGGCGATCCGCATCGTCTCCACATCCGGCAGGGCCGCGGGAAGAGCCAGCAGAATCAGGTCCAGCCGCCCGCCTTGCAGATCCTCGGCGAGTCGGTCCGTCAGGTCCTCCCGCAGCCACATGCGCAGGCGGGGGAAGGCCCTGCGCAGCGCCGGCATCAGCCTGGGCAACAGGAAAGGCCCGATCGTGGGGATGATGCCGAGTCGCAGTGGGCCGGTCAGCGGGTCCCGCGCCGCCGCCGCTGTCTCGGCAATGGCCGAGAGCGCGGCCAGCGCGGCGCGCGCCCTTGTGACCAACTCCAGCCCCAGCGGGGTAAAGACCGGACGCTTGGCCGGCCCCCGTTCCAGGATCGCCGCGTCGAGCTGGCGTTCAAGCGCGATGATGCCTGCGGAAAGGGTGGATTGCGTGACGGCGCAGGCCGCTGCGGCACGACCGAAATGGCCCAGATCCGCGAGAGCCACGAGGTAACGGAGTTGCTGGGGGCTGGGGAGTGGCGTCATCGATCATGCCAATCATTTTGTCGAAAACAATTCATTGGCACATATGTGCACTGCACACCATAACAAGGGCGCCGGTGGGGCAAGCCTAGGCTTGGCCCGCCGCTTAAGCGTAACGTACCGCCGCTTCCACGAAGGGGATCGACATATGCTGACCGTTGGCGACAAGTTTCCTGAGTTCAACCTGACCGCCGTCAAGGGTGGCCCCGAGGGCCTGGAAGGCCCCGGCAAGTCCTTCACCCAGATCACCAACGAGTCGGATGCCGGCAAGTGGAAGGTCGTGTTCTTCTGGCCGAAGGACTTCACCTTCATCTGCCCGACCGAGATCGCCGCTTTCGCCAAGCTGAACGGCGAGTTCGACGACCGTGACGCGGTGCTCTACGGCGCCTCCACGGACAGCGAGTTCGTGCACCTGAACTGGCGCGTCCACAACAACGACATCCGCGACCTGGCCATCCCGATGCTGGCCGACACCAAGCGCGAGCTGTCCTCCGCTCTCGGCATCCTCGACAAGAACGAGGGCGTCGCGCTCCGCGCCACCTTCATCGTCGACCCCGAGGGCACCATCCAGTGGGCTTCCGTGAACGGCCTGAATGTCGGCCGTAACCCGCAGGAAGTGCTGCGCATCCTGGACGCGCTGCAGACCGACGAGCTGTGCCCCTGCAACTGGAACAAGGGCGGCGACACCCTGAAGCCGCAGGAGCTGTTCGAAGCCGCCTGATTTCAGGCAGCCCGAACGCACCGGCGGAGGGACCATTCTCCCCCTCCGCCGGCCTCGCGCCCCACAAGCCCGCCGTCCCAGCGGGCGGGGCGCGGTGCGCTGAACCGGCGGCGCTGCTCCGCCGGCTCCGCCCACCGCAACAACTCAAGCTGATCGAGACCGGAGGACACCTTCGTATGTCGCTGGAAGCCCTGCGCAACCGCCTGCCCGAATATGCCAAGGATCTGAAGCTCAACCTGGGCAGCCTCTCCACCGAGCCGGTGCTGGACCAGCAGAAGCTGGCGGGCACTTTCGTCGCCAGCGCCATCGCCAGCCGAAATGCCGAGGTGATCAAGGCCATCGTCGCCGAGTTCGGCCCGAAGCTCTCGCCGGAGGCGCTGACCGCCGCCAAGGCGGCCGCCGCTATCATGGGCATGAACAACGTCTACTACCGCTTCGTGCACCTGGTGGGCGGCGACTACGCCACCCTGCCCGCCAAGCTGCGGATGAACGTCATCGGCAAGCCGGGCGTGGAGAAGGTGGATTTCGAGCTCTGGTCGCTCGCCGTCTCTGCCATCAATGGCTGCGGCATGTGCATGGAGAGCCATGAGAAGGTGGTGAAGCATGGCGGCGTGAGCACCGAGCAGGTGCAGGCCGCCGTTCGCATCGCCTCCGTGGTGCATGCCGTGGCCGGGGTGCTGGAGGCCGAGGACGCCCTCGCCGCCTGATTGTTACGGCCAACATTCCGGTTACGGACGTGATACACAAGGCTCGCCGAAAGGCGGGCCTTGTACGCATTAAGGCCCCTTCAAGGCGGTGAGATATGCAGAACCGGGAGAATGCCCTGCGTTCCGCGCATTCATAAAACGTGCTGCACCGCGAAAAACCACTTGCATACGAACGACCCTTTGCGTAAATTCCGTCTCGCAGCAACGCACTGCGTTGTTGTCTTTCTTGGACGTTTCCTCCCTAAACTCGGCGGTGCTTCGGCACCGCCTTTTTTTTGCCCGCGCGCCGGCTAGCCCCAGATCCGGGCCTCCGTCCAGCCCAGCGCCGCGAACTCCTCCGCCCGCAAGGGCGCCTCGCCCTCCGAGAAAAACTCATCGAGTTGCGGCGGCTTCACGCGCGTGCCGCTGAGCATGGCGTGGGCCTGCCCGCGATGGTGCACCTGGTGCTGGAAGAGATGCAGCAGCAGGCGGTCCGCCCTCTCCCGCTGCACCCGGCTGCCGCGATGGACCTCGACGATGCGGTTGGTCCCTGCCTCATCCAGCGCCTCGCAGCAGGCGATCAGCCGCCGGTCCACCGCCGCCTGGGCCGGCCGAAGCTCCGCCAGGGTCGGACAGGGTATTTCATTGGCCCAGGCGGCGGGGCCCAGGGTGCCGCCCTCCAGCGCATCGACGTAAAAGTAGTCGATGATCAGGATGTGGTTCAGCGTGGCCTGGATGGAGGGGAAGAAGCCGATCCGCTCCGCCTCGAACTCCGCCTGGCTCAGCCCGGCGCAGGCGGCATGCAGGCGATGATTGGCCCAGGCATTGTTGTAGGCCATGGACCGCAGGGCAAGCAGCAGGGAGGCGGGCATGCGAAGTCGCTCCGGTCATGATCGCGCGGCCGACCTTAACCCCGCAGGAAGCTCCAATCCGCTCCTGCCAGCCGGTCGATCAGGGTTGTCAGGTCAGCCTGAAGGCGCCTCATCTGCGGCAGGCGCTCGATCGTGCCCTCGTTCATGTAGAGGGCACGCGCAACTTCGAGCTGCAGCACATGCACCGAGTCGCGGGGTCGCCCGTAATGGCGGGTGACGTAGCCTCCCGCATAGGGGTCGTTCCGACGCACCCGGTAGCCGAGATTCAGCAGCACCTCCTCCACCAGCCGCACGGCGCGTGGGGCACAGGCGGTGCCATGCGCGTCCCCCAGCACGAAATCCGGTGCCGTGCCCGGGCTGTGCAGCGGGTGGGTAGGCATGGAATGGCAGTCGATCACCAGGCAGGAGCCGAAGCGCGCCTTGGTCTCGGCGATCAGCGCGGCCAGGGCGGCGTGATAGGGGTGCCAGCAGCGCTGGATGCGGGTCTCCGCCACCTGGAAGGACAGGCGGTTGCGATAGACCGGCTCCCCGCTCGCCACGATGCGGGCGATGGTGCCGAGCCCGGCGCCCACGCGCGGGCTGGCGCTGTTCACCCAGGGCGGCAGCGGGCCATCGAACATCCCGGGGTCCAGCTCCCAGGCTTCGCGGTTGGCGTCGCAGTAAACACGGGGGAAGGTGGCGGCCAGGAGCGGGGCACCATGCTCCGGCGCTGCCGCGAACAGCTCATCGACAAAGCTGTCCTCCGAGCGGCGGACGGACAGGGCATCCAGGCGGCTCTCGGCCAGGAATTCCGGCGGGTAGTAACTGCCTGAATGCGGGGAAGCGAACACCAGCGGCGCAAGCTGGCGCGCCGGGCGGGCAATCCTCACAGGGCCGGGGCGTTCTTCCTCGGCGATGACCTGAAGCGGGAGATCCATGGCCCGACCGATCAAGCCATACCGCCATCATTCTGTCACCGGCCAGAACGGTTGCCAGCGAGAAGTTGCATTTCCCCGCACGCGCCCTCTTGCCCTGGCCAGCGCGCCACGCTAGAGACGGCGCCCTACCGGATGGGCGCGTAGCTCAGCGGGAGAGCGTCCCCCTGACACGGGGAAGGTCACAGGTTCAATCCCTGTCGCGCCCACCATCCGGTCTCCCAGACACAATTCAGGCTGTCGCCCGCCACCGCAATCGCGGCAGCGGGCTTTCGCGCTTTCAGCCGATCGGCTTCGGGAAGCTCAGGCCGTGCTTGGCGCCCAGCTCGGTGAGCGGGCCGGTGATGCGCGCGGCCAGTGGCACACCCTCCGCCTCCGCCTGCCGGCGCATGGCCAGGCCACGCTGGCCGGGCACGCGCACGGGCGGCATGCCGGGGCGCGGCGCGGCGGCACGGCACAGATCGGCCAGATGGCCCGTCTCCCGCTGGAAGGCATCCAGCCCCGCGAAGGCATTGGGGTCGATCACCTGAAGGAACAGGGCGGCGCGCATGCCCACCGTGCTCTTGGTGCGGCCATGGCCGGAAAGGCCCTGGGTCAGCGCCTCGGTCATCAGCGCCTGGGAGTAGCCCTTCTGGCCGTGGTCCAGCCCGCCCGTGGGCAGGATGGTGCCGCCCTGGGCGAGGACCGCGGGGTCGTTGGAGGGGTTGCCCTCGGCGTCCAGCAGCCAGTTGTGCTTGTACCTGGTGCCTTCCGCCGCCATCCGCTGCGACAGATTGGCCGTGGTGATGGAGGCGCTGATGTCGAGCACCACCGGCTCGCCCGTGGTGGGCCAGGCAGCGGAAACCGGGTCCGGCGAATAGACACCCTCCCGCGCGCCGAAGGGCGCGACCGAGGCATTATTGGCCGCGCTGCTGTGGAGGATGGCCATCAGCCCCCGCTCCGCCGCCCGCAGCGGATACACCGCGAGGCAGCCGATATGGTGGCTTTCCGCAATGGCGATGCTGACGGTGCCGTATTGGCCGATGCGCTCATAGGCGGTCTCGAGCGCATGCATCACCACCCAGGCGCCTGGCAGGCCCTTGGCGTCCCAGGCGAGGCAGGCGCCGCGGTCGGAAATCACCTCGGGCTGGCCATCCGTGGCCAGGAAGCCCGGGGGAATGTCGCCCAGATATTTCGGGACAAGCGCGAGGCCATGGGTCAGGTGGCCGAGTTCATCGGCCTCCACCAGCACATCGGCCAGCACCACGGCCTTGTCCTCGGCCATGCCGGCGGCGGCGAAGAGCCTGGTGGTGAATTCACGCGCCGCGGCGGCGTCGTAGCGCAACGTCTCGTCATGCGTGGGACGTGACGACGCCGGCAGGTGATGGTTCATGCCGCTTGGACCCTTCTGTTCGGTTAGGTTCTTCCCGCGACGCACCATGCCCCGCCTCATCCGCCCCGGCAACGCGGGGCGGCAACCGAGGCCGCTAACCCTGCCCGAACACCTCGCCCCAGCAGGAGCGCAGCGCCGCATCCACCTCATCCATGGTGGCGGTGACGCCCAGATCCCACAGGCTGGTGACGCCGTGCTCGCGGATGCCGCAGGGCACGATGCCGCCGAAATGCTCCAGGTCGGGTTCCACATTCAGGGAGAGGCCGTGCCAGCTCACCCAGCGCGTCACCCGCACGCCGATGGCGCCGATCTTCGATTCACCGCCGCGCTTCGGGTCCGCCACCCAGATGCCGACTCGCCCTTCCCGGCGCTCTCCCCGCACGTTGAACCGCTCCAGGGTGCGGATCATCCACTCTTCCAACCCATGGACATAGGCGCGGATGTCGCGCGGCGGCACCGTGCCGTGCGGGTGCGTCAGGTCGAGCATGGCATAGGCGGTGCGCTGGCCGGGGCCGTGATAGGTCCACTGCCCCCCTCGCCCGGCGGCATAGGTGGGGAAGCGGGCATTCACCAGCCCTTCCGGCGTGGCGGAGGTGCCGGAGGTGTAGGTCGGCGGATGCTCGACCAGCCAGACCAGCTCGGAAGCCTTCCCGGCCCGGATGGCGGCAATGCGCGACTCCATGGCGGCCAGGGAGACGGGGTAGTCGGTCAGTCCCTCCGCCACCCGCCATTCCAGGGGAAGACGGGCTGCGGCGGGTGTCCCGGCGGTCACAGCGGCGGAAGTTTCAAGAATATCGTCAATCATGCTCGGTCGGGTTGTTGATGCGGCAGGAAAGCTGGGGTATAGCCCGCGGCCTAACAACGACTACCCCTTCTGCGGCCATGGCGGAATGGTAGACGCGCTAGCTTGAGGTGCTAGTGGGGGAAACCCCGTGGAAGTTCGAATCTTCTTGGCCGCATATTTCCTAGCCTAGCCCCGCAGGCGTCCCGGTCCGGGCCCTTGCCTGCCCCGGCTCCCGTCCCAGGGGCACGCAGAGGTGCCCGATGGACGACGATTTCCGTAAAGCCGCGCTCGACTACCACCGCTTCCCGCGGCCCGGGAAGTTGAGCATCGAGCCGACCAAGCGCATGGCCACCCAGCGCGACCTGGCGCTGGCCTACTCGCCGGGCGTGGCGGCCGCATGCGAGGCCATTGCGGCAGACCCTGCCGCCGCGCATGAGATGACGACCCGCAGCAACATGGTCGCGGTCATCACCAACGGCACCGCCGTGCTCGGCCTCGGCGCCATCGGCGCCCTGGCCTCGAAGCCGGTGATGGAAGGCAAGGCCGTCCTCTTCAAGAAATTCGCCGGCATCGATTCGATCGACCTCGAGGTCGAGGAGCGGGACCCGCAGAAATTCATCGAGGCCGTTGCGGTGCTGGAGCCGTCCTTCGGCGCCATCAACCTCGAGGACATCAAGGCCCCTGAGTGCTTCATCATCGAGCAGACCCTGCGCGAGCGGATGAACATCCCGGTCTTCCACGACGACCAGCACGGCACGGCCATCATCGTCGCCTCCGCCGTCCGCAACGGCCTGCTGGTGCAGGGCAAGGCGCTCTCCGAGGCCAAGATCGTCACCTCCGGCGCCGGCGCCGCCGCCCTCGCCTGCCTCGACCTGCTCGTGGCGATGGGCGCGAAGCACGAGAACATCACCGTCACGGACATCAAGGGCGTGGTCTACGCCGGCCGCACGGAGCTGATGGACCCTTACAAGGCCCGTTATGCCCGCGAGACCGAGGCCCGCACCCTGCACGATGCCCTGCCGGGCGCCGATGTCTTCCTCGGCCTCTCCGCCCCGCGCGTGCTGAAGCCGGAATGGCTGCCGCTGCTGGCGCCGAAGCCGCTTGTCCTGGCGCTGGCCAACCCGGAGCCGGAAATCCTGCCCGAGGCGGTGCGCGCCGTGCGCCCGGATGCCATCGTGGCCACTGGCCGTTCGGATTACCCCAACCAGGTCAACAACGTCCTCTGCTTCCCCTTCATCTTCCGGGGCGCGCTGGATGCCGGCGCCACCACCATCAATGAGGAGATGAAGGTCGCGGCGGTGGAGGCCATCGCCCGCCTCGCCCGCATCGAGGCCTCGGAAGTGGTGGCGGCGGCCTATGGCGGCCATGCCCCGGTCTTCGGGGCGGACTACATCATCCCGAAGCCCTTCGATCCGCGCCTGATCCTGGAGATCGCCCCCGCCGTCGCCCGCGCGGCGATGGATAGCGGTGTCGCCACCCGGCCGATCGAGGATTTCGCCGCCTATCAGGAGACGCTGGAGCGCTTCGTCTATCGCTCCGGCGACCTGATGCGCCCGGTGGTCTTCGCCGCCAAGAAGCAGCCCCGCCGCGTCGTCTATTCCGAGGGCGAGGATGAGCGCGTGCTGCGCGCCGTGCAGACCGTGCTGGATGACGAGCTGGCCGAGCCCGTGCTGGTCGGCCGCCGCGAGGTGATCGAGGCCAAGGTGAAGGCCATGGGCCTGCGGATGGACCTCAACCAGTCCGTCCGCGTCATCGATCCGGCGCAGGATACCGACGTCATCGCCCCGCTGGTCGAGGTGTTCCGCAAGAAGGTCGCCCGCCGTGGCGTGCCGGTGGAAAGCTGCGAGCGCTGGGTGCGCACCCGCCCCAGCACCGCCGCTGCCTTGCTGCTGGAGACCGGGCAGGTGGACGCCGCGCTCACCGGCGGCCTGGGCGAGTGGATGCGCCAATGGCACCAGGCTTATGACGTCATCGGCAAGAACGAGCATGCCGGCCGCGTCTACGCCATGACGGGCGTCATCCTCCCTGCGGGCACCTTGTTCTTCGTGGACACCCACCTGCTGGTGGACCCCACGGCGGAACAGGTGGCGGAGATGACCGTGCTCGCCGCCGAGCAGGTGCGGGCCTTCGGCATGACGCCCAAGGCGGCGCTGCTCTCCCACTCCAATTTCGGTGCCAGCCAGGCCCCCTCCGCCCGCAAGATGCGGGAGGCGCTGCGCCTGATCCGCGAAGTGGCGCCGGAGCTGGAAGTGGATGGCGAGATGCATGCCGATGCCGCGCTGGTACAGGCCGTGCGAGAGAAGGCGGTGACCGACAGCCCGCTGACGGAAAGCGCCAACCTCCTGGTCTTCCCGAACCTCGATGCCGCCAACATCGCCTACAACCTGGTGAAGGCCACGGGCGACGGGCTGCAGATCGGGCCCATGCTGCTGGGCATGAACAAGCCCATCCATGTGCTGGTGCCGAGCGTCACGGCGCGCGGCATCGCCAACCTGACGGCCCTGGCCGTGACGCAGGTGCAGGACTGAGCTGGCCGAAGGGAGAATTCTTTCTCCCTTCCGCTTCTTCTCCAGCCCCGCATGAGACGCCATCTTTCCGGGATGGCCCAGCTTCCTGTCCGCCCCGCTTCCGCGAACGTTGCCGCCTTTCTCGAGAAGGCGGCATCCGTGCCGGCCCTGCGCCCCAGTGTGCACCGCCCTGCCCGGCTGATCTTCGCCGTGGATGCCACGGCAAGCCGCCAGCCGGCCTGGGACCGTGCCTGCCACTTGCAGACGGAGATGTTCCTGGCGGCGGCCGGGCATGGCGGGCTGGAGGTACAGCTCGCCTATTACCGGGGCTTCCGCGAATTCGCCGCCACACCCTTCATCGCCGATGGCGCGGTGCTGGCGCGCCGGATGGCCGGCGTCACCTGCCAGGGCGGGCAGACGCAGATCGGCCGCGTGCTGGAGCACGCCCTGCGGGAGGCGGGCAAGGAAAGGCTGCACGCCCTCGTCTTCGTGGGCGACGCGGTGGAGGAGGCGGTGGACCCGCTCTGCCATCTCGCCGGGCAGCTTGGCGTCCGCGGCACCCCGGTCTTCGCCTTCCAGGAAGGGCATGATTCCAAAGTGGCCTACGCGTTGAAGCAGATCGCCACCCTCTCGCGCGGCGCCTATGCCCCCTTCGATGCCAATAGCCCAGCGGCGTTACGGGACTTGTTGAGGGCGGTCGCCACCTATGCCGCCGGCGGCCATGCCGCGCTGGTGCGGCTGACCAGCCCGGCCGCGCGCAGCCTCGCCGCCCAGTTGCCCGCGCCCAGCCGATGAGCTGGCTGATCGGCGGGCTTGGCGGCCTGCTCATCCTGGGCCTGCTGCTGCGGGGTTTCGTGAATGCCAGCGTGGCGCAGGTGAAGCGCGGCGCGCTCTGGCTGGCCGCTGGTGTGGTGCTGGGCGGAATCCTGACGCTCGCCCTCACGGGCCGGGTGGGCCAGGCGCTCGGACTGCTGCTGCCGCTGACGCCCCTCCTGCTTCCCGCCGTGCGCAACTGGATCGCCCGCTGGCGGTTCGGCGCGCCCACCGGCACACCTGTCTCCGATGTCCGCACCGCCATGCTGGAAATGCGGCTGGACCACACGACCGGCCAGCTCTCCGGCCGTGTTCTCGCCGGCCGTTTCGCGGGGCGGGAGCTGGGGGAGATGAGCCTGCCCGAATGCCTGGAGCTGCTGGCCGATTGCCATGCGGACGACCCGGAGAGCGTGCCGCTGCTGGAGACCTGGCTGGACAACGCCGCCCCGGGCTGGCGCCAGCCCGGCGGCGGCGCCGCAGATGCGGCCATGGACCGTGCCACCGCACTGGCCGTGCTCGGCCTGCAGGAAGGCGCCACCGAGGCGGAAATCCGCGCTGCCCACCGGCGCGGGATGCGTGCCGCCCATCCGGATCACGGTGGCGATGCCACGCAGGCCGCGCGGCTCAACAGGGCGCGGGACGTGCTACTACACCGTAAGGGTAGCTAGACAATCTGCCAGTCCTGGCCTCAAGGTTGCGTCACCGCCTCGTTTAGCCTGCGCTTTTTCCCGAAAATTTCTTTGTGCTCAAACGTTTGATGCTCCGCCACGGCAATGGACGGCACGGCCTTCCCATGGCAATGCTGCCGCGCCGGCCACATTCCTGCCGTCTCTGCATGGCAGGCTTAGCCACGACACTTCAGAGAGGGACCAGCCCACGTGACGAAACCGCTCAAGAAGGCCGTTCTGCCTGTTGCCGGCCTCGGCACGCGCTTTCTGCCCGCCACCAAGGCCCTGGCCAAGGAAATGCTGCCGGTGGTGGACCGCCCGCTGATCCAGTACGCGGTGGATGAGGCGCGTGCGGCGGGCATCGAGCAGTTCTGCTTCGTCACGGGCCGGGGCAAGACCGCCATCGTCGAGCATTTCGACGTGGCCTACGAGCTGGAGCGCACCCTGGTGGAGCGCGAGAAGCAGAAGGAGCTGGACGAGCTGCGCGGCCTTCAGCTCCCGCCCGGCTCCATTTCCACCGTGCGCCAGCAGGTGCCGATGGGCCTTGGCCACGCCATCTGGTGCGCCCGTTCCTTCATCGGTGACGAGCCCTTCGCGATCCTGCTGCCGGATGACCTGATGCAGTGCGAGGTCTCCTGCACCAAGCAGCTGGCCGACGCCTATATGGAGACGGGCGGCAATGTCGTCGCCATCGAGGAAGTCCCGATGGACCGCGTCAACAAGTATGGCGTGCTGGACATCAAGGAAGACAAGGGCAGGCTCGTCTCCGTGAAGGGGCTGGTGGAGAAGCCGCCGGTCGACAAGGCGCCTTCCAACCTCACCATCATCGGCCGCTACGTGCTGATGCCCGAGGTCGTGCCCTTCCTGGCCAAGATGGAAAAGGGCGCGGGCGGCGAGGTGCAGCTCACCGACGCCATGGCCAAGCTGATCCCGACCCAGCCCTTCCACGGCCTGCGCTATGAAGGCCGCCGCTTCGACTGCGGCGACAAGATCGGCTACCTGGAAGCGCAGATCGCCTTCGCGCTGGACCGCCCCGATCTGGCGGATGCCGTGCGCAAGTTCCTGCCGCGCTACGTTTAAGGGTCGACTGGGATGCGGATTGCGATGCTCGGGGCCGGCTATGTCGGCCTCGTCTCTGGTGCTTGCTTCGCGGAATTCGGGGTCGATGTCTGCATCGTCGATACCGATCCGTCCAAGATCGAGGCGCTGCGCCAGGGCCGCATTCCCATCTACGAGCCCGGCCTCGACAAGCTGGTCGAGGAGAATGCGCGTGATGGTCGCCTGACCTTCACCACGGAGCTGAAGGAAGCTATTCGCGGCGCCGATGCCGTCTTCCTGGCTGTCGGCACGCCCACCCGGCGCGGCGATGGCCATGCCGACCTCACCTATGTCTTCGCCGCCGCCGAGCAGGTGGCCAAGGCCGCCGAAGGTCCTCTGGTGTTGGTGACGAAATCCACCGTCCCCGTCGGCACAGGCCGGAAAGTGAAGGAAATCGTCACCGCCGCGCGGCCGGATGTGCAGATCGACGTCGCCTCCAATCCGGAATTCCTGCGCGAAGGCAACGCCATCGGCGATTTCATGCGCCCGGACCGTGTCGTCATCGGCGTGGAGAGCGAGCGCGCCGCCGCCGTGCTGAAGCGCCTCTACCGCCCGCTCTACCTGATCGAGACGCCGGTGGTGCAGACGAGCATCGAGACGGCCGAGCTGATCAAATACGCCGCCAACGCCTTCCTGGCCGTGAAGATCACCTTCATCAACCAGATGGCCGACCTCTGCGAGCGCGCCGGCGCGAATGTCCATGACGTGGCACGGGGCATGGGCCTCGATGGGCGAATTGGCAGAAAATTCCTGCATGCCGGGCCAGGCTATGGCGGCTCCTGCTTCCCCAAGGATACGCTGGCGCTGGCCCGCACGGCGCAGGAACTCGGCGCGCCCGTCACCATCGTCGAGCAGACCATCGCCGCCAATGATGCCCGCAAGGAGCAGATGGCCGAGCGCGTCATCGCTGCCTGCGGCGGCTCCGTGGAAGGCAAGACCATCGCGGTGCTGGGCGTGACGTTCAAGCCGGAGACGGATGACATGCGGGACGCGCCTTCCCTCGTCATCCTTCCGGCCCTCGCCGCCGCGGGTGCCAGCATCCGCGCCTATGACCCGCAGACCGGCCATGCGCGGCAGGTGCTGCCCGCCGGCATCCATTGGGCCGACGGCGCGTTGGACGCGGCGAAGAATGCCGACGCGCTGGTGCTGATCACCGAATGGAACGAATTCCGCGCCATCTCCCCCGCCAAGCTGAAAGCCGCCATGCGGGGCGAGGTGGTGTGCGATCTGCGCAATGTTTGGGACCCCGCGCAGATGCGCGAGGCAGGCTTCGCCTACTCCTCCATCGGCCGCCCCTGAAGAACTACGTGTGAGACTGACGAAGGAACACCGGATGACCGCCTTCCGCCACGACTTCCACCCCACCTCGCTGCGCGAATACGACATCCGCGGCGTCATCGGTAAGACGCTGTCCGGCGCTGACGCCTTCGCCATCGGCCGCTGCTTCGGCAGCATCGTGGCGCGGGAGGGCGGCAAGAAGGTCGCGGTCGGCTATGACGGCCGCCTCTCCTCGCCGGAGCTGGAAAAGCAGCTGGTCGCCGGTCTTGTCGCCTGCGGGCTGGAAGTGGCGCGCATCGGCTGCGGCCCGACGCCGATGCTCTACTTCGCCTCCTACGAGTTGAAGGCGGACGGCGCCGTCATGGTGACCGGCAGCCACAACCCGCCGGACTATAACGGCTTCAAGATGATGCTGGGGAAGAAGCCCTTCTTCGGCCCGCAGATCCTGGAAATCGGCCGCATGGCCGCCAGCGGCGACGTGGTGCCGGAAGCCTCGGGCTCCTCCACCCAGGTCGATGTGTCGGACGCCTATATCGCCCGCGTCCTCAAGGATTACGACGGCGGCGACCGCGCGCTGAAGGTGGTGTGGGACCCGGGCAATGGCTCGGGCTCCGAGATCACCAAGCGCCTCGTCGCCAAGCTGCCCGGGCAGCATACCGTCATCAATGGTGACATCGACGGCCGCTTCCCCAACCACCACCCCGACCCGACGGTGCTGAAGAACCTTGAGCAGATCATCGCCGAGGTGAAGAAGCAGGGCGCCGATCTCGGCATCGCCTTCGATGGCGACGCGGACCGCATCGGCGCCGTGGATGGCGAGGGCAACATGCTGTTCGGCGACCAGCTTCTGGTCGTGCTGGCGCGGGATGTGCTGAAGAACCACCCCGGCGGCACCATCATCGCCGACGTCAAGGCCAGCCAGGTGCTGTTCGACGAAGTGGGCAAGGCCGGTGGCACGCCGCTGATGTGGAAGACCGGCCACAGCCTGATCAAGGCGAAGATGGCGGAGACCAAGTCCCCGCTGGCGGGCGAGATGTCCGGCCACATCTTCTTCAACGACAAGTGGTACGGCTTCGACGACGCGCCCTATTCCGCCATCCGCCTGCTGGGCATCGTGGCGCGCGCCAGCGAGAGCCTCGCCCAGATGCGCGACGCGCTGCCCAAGGTGATCAACACCCCCGAGCTGCGCTTCGACTGCCCGGATGAGCGCAAGTTCGGCGTCATCCAGGAGGTGAAGGCCCGCCTCGCCGCCTCGGGCGCCAATGTGCAGGATGTGGATGGCGTGCGCGTGCTGACCGAGGATGGCTGGTGGCTGCTGCGCGCCTCCAACACCCAGGCGGTGCTGGTGGCCCGTGCCGAGGCCAAGACGGAAGACGGGCTGGACCGTCTGAAGGCCCTGCTGGCCGAGCAGGTGGAGGCCTCCGGCCTCGCGGCGCCGGACTTCTCCGGCGAGAATGCCGGCCACTGACAAATATGGGGGGCCTCGGCTCCCCATTTTTATTTATGGCACGCTGCTGAAGCCGCGCGTGCTGGCCCGCTATTCCGGCGATGCCCTGTTGCATCGCCGGGGCATCCCGGCCTTGGCGCCGGGCTATCAGCGCGTGGCGCTGCGGGGAACGCCCTATCCTACCCTGCGCCGTGGCCCGGGCGAGGTCCGGGGCCTGCTCATCCGCCCCACGCCGCGCGCGCTGGGCCGCCTGGCCGATTACGAGGGACGTTTCTATCGGCTCATGCCACTGCGGGTGGTGACACCGCGCGGCCCTCGTCACGCGCGGGCCTGGCTGGCGGATGCATGGCGTGCGGACCAACGGCACTGGGCCTGAAGGCTCTTCCCGGAAACGGCTGTCCCTGGATTTCCTCCGCCACGGCCCTGTCCTAGCATTCCCTCCGACTCACGAAGCCGGAGACCCGCGCCCATGCCCCAACGCCCCCCCGCCGAACCCGGCATGCGCGAGGATGAGGTCGACACCCCGGCCCTGATTCTCGACCTGGACGCCTTCGAGGCGAATCTGGATGCCATGGCGGCTTTCCTGGCACCGACGGGGGCGAAGCTGCGGGCCCATGCCAAGACGCATAAATCGCCGGTCGTCGCGCTCCAGCAGATGAAGCGCGGAGCTGTGGGGCAGTGCGTGCAGAAGGTGGCGGAGGCGGAAGCCCTGGCCTGGGGCGGGGTGTCGGACATCCTGGTCAGCAACGAGGTGGTCTCTCCCCAAAAGCTGTCCCGGCTGCTGGCGCTCTCCGGCATCGCGAAGATCGCCCTGTGCGCGGATGGCGAGGCCGGCATCGCCCTGGCTGAGCAGGCCGCGGAGGCCGCCGGGCAGCGCTTGCGCCTGCTGGTGGAAATCGATGTCGGCTCCGGCCGCTGCGGCGTGTCGCCGGGGCCGGAAGCGGTGGCGCTGGCTCAGCGTATCGCCGCCAGCCCGCACCTGATCTTTGGCGGGCTGCAGGCCTATCACGGCGGCGCCCAGCACCAGCGCAAGCCGGAGCAGCGCGCCGCGACGATCGCCGGAGTGGTGGAGCATACCCGCCGCACGGTGGAGCAGCTGCGCCAGCAGGGCCTCGCCTGCGAGATCGTGGGAGGCGGCGGCAGCGGCACCTTCATGCATGAAGCGACGAGCGGCATCTTCACCGAGATCCAGGCCGGCTCCTATGCCTTCATGGATGCCGACTACGCGGCGAATGAGGACGCGCCCCCCTTCCGCCACGCGCTGTTCCTGCTCTCTCAGGTGATGAGCACGGCGCGGGCCGGCCGCGCGGTGCTGGATGCCGGGCATAAGGCGGCGCCGACCGATTCCGGTTTCCCGAAGGTCTGGCAGCGCCCCGGCCTGGCCTATACCGGCGCCTCGGACGAGCATGGCCAGCTGGAGGTGCGGGACGGCGAGGCGCCGAAGCTCGGCGAGAAGCTCCGCCTCATCCCCGGCCACTGCGACCCGACGGTTGACCGCTATGATTGGTATGTGGGCGTAAGGAAAGGCCGGGTCGAATCAATCTGGCCTATTCCAGCCCGAGGCAGAATGCAGTAAGACGCACAACGCAATTTCTCGTTACGCAACGAAGACCCTCCTTCGGCTGTTGGAATACGCAGAGAGCGCAAAGCCAAACAGCCCAGGGAGAATCTCATGTTCGTCGCGCCTTTCCGCCCCCTTGGCCAGCATGACATGTCCGAGGCCACCCGCCTCGGTAGCGCTGAGGCTGCCCGTCAGGCCGCGCTTCTCCGCGTACCCGGCCAGCCCGTGCCGCATGATGCCAGCGCCACGACTCAGACTGCGCCCCGCTTCCAGGACATCCTGCGCCGCGAGGGTTGGCAGGGCCAGCGCTGAAGCGCCGCTGCCTCTCCGCCGCCGGGGCCCATGAACCCTGGCGCGGATAAGCGTTTTGCCAACCCCTCAGCGTAGGGTCGGGTCCAGACGGTCCCGCAACCAGTCGCCCAGCAGGGATACGGAAAGCGTCGTCAGCACGATAACGCTGGCAGGCGCCAGAAGGATCCAGGGCGCGCGGGTGAGATATTCCCGCCCATAGCCCACCATATTGCCCAGTGACGTCTCCGGCGGCTGCACGCCGAGGCCCAGGAAGGACAGGCCGCTTTCCAGCAGGATGATCTCCGGGAAGGCGAGCGTCATGGAGACGATGAGCGTCGAGGCGATATTGGGCAGCACATGACGCCCATAGACGCGCCAGGGTGAGGCGCCGAGTTGCTTCACCGCCCCCGCATAGTCCTGCGCACTGGCACTGATGGCGAGGCCGCGGGAGATACGCGCATACCGCTCCCACCCATGCAGGCCGAGCAGGCAAACCAGCAGCGTCAGGCTGGAGCCGAAGAAGGCGAGCACCGAGAGTGCGAGGATCAGGAATGGCATGCTGGCCTGAAAGTCGGCCAGCGCCAGCACCACCTGCTCCACGAAGCCACGCAGATGCGCCGCCAGGAAGCCAAGCAGCGTTCCGAACGCCGCCCCGATCAATGTGGCGCCGAAGGCAATCAGCAAGCTAAGGCGGATGGAGTACAGCAGGCGTGACATCACGTCGCGGCCCAGTTCATCCGTGCCGAGAATGTGGGTCCAGGTGCCGCCCATGAAGACCGGGGGCTGCAACCGGGCCCGCAGGTCCAGCGCCGTGTAGGAATACGGCGCGATCCACTGCACCGTCGCCGCCACGACCAACATGGCGAAGATCCAGAACAGCGCGAAGGCAACCATCGGCGGAATGCCGCCACGCTTCTTGCGCGTGGCGACGGGCGTGGCGGGAGAGAGGGCGATGCTCATGCCATTACGCCTTCACGCCGGAGCGAAGCCGGGGGTCGAGAAAACCATAGAGAAGATCGACAATGATATTCGCCGTCACCATCGTCGCGGCGACCAGCAGCAGGATGCACTGCACCACCGCCAGGTCGCGGTTGGCCACGGCCACCACCAGCAGGCGCCCGACACCGGGCCAGGAAAAGACGCTCTCCACCACCACGGCGCCGGCGAGCAGGCTGCCCACCATGAAGCCCACGATGGTCACGGTGGGGATGGCGGCATTGGGCAGCGCATGGTGGCGCACCACGGCGCGCCAGGAGACACCCTTGGCGCTGGCCGTGCGGATGTAAGGCTGGCCGAGCACCTCCAGCATCGCGCTGCGGGTGAAGCGGGCGAGAATGGCGGCGCCCCCTGCCCCCATGGTGATGATGGGCAGAATGGCATGCCGCCAGCCCTCCTGGCCACCCGAGGGCAGCCAGCCAAGCTGCACGGCAAAGACCAGCACCAGCAGCAGGCCCAGCACGAAGGAGGGCACGGTGAAGCCGGCCACGGCCGTGACCATCACCGCGCGGTCCAGGAAGGAATTGCGGTGAAGGGCGGCAAAGATACCGGCCGGGATGCCGATGCCGATCTTCAGGATCAGCGCCGGCACCGTCAGCGCCAGCGTGGCGGGAATGCGTTCCGCCACCAGTTCGATGGCCGGGCGCCCATCGCGCATGGACTGGCCGAGATCGCCATGCAGGATGGCGCCGAAATAGCTGAGATATTGGTTCCACAGCGGCTCATCGAGGCCCCAGGCCTTGCGGAAGGCGGCAATGGCTTCCGGCGGCGCGTCGGCCGACATGATGAGCAGCGCCGGGTCGCCCGACATGCGCAGCACGACGAAGGCGAAGGTCACGACCAGCGCGATGGTCAGCGCCGCCCGCAACAGACGGATGGAGAGAAAGCGCAGCATTCAGGCGGCCCTTTGCAAAGCGGCGGCCGTCTCGCCATGCGCCAGATGGCAGGCGACCTTCCGGCCGTCGGGGCGTAGCTTCAGTTCCGGCACCTGCTGTGCGCAGGCGGGGATGGCCGCGGAGCAACGCGGATGGAAGGCGCAGCCACTCGGGCGCGCCGCCGGGCTGGGCGGGTCCCCCTTCAGCACGATGCGCTTCGCGTCGCGCCGCGAGGGATGCGGAATCGCGGAGACCAGGGCACGCGTGTAGAAATGCGCCGGGTCGCGCAGCACCGCATCCGGCTCCCCTTCCTCGACGATGCGGCCGAGATACATCACCGCGACGCGGTGGCTGACCTGCCGTACCACGCGCAGATCATGGCTGACGAAGAGCAGCGCCAGGCCATGGCGCGCCTGCGCATCCGCCAGCACATTCATCACCTGCGCCTGGATGGAGACATCCAGCGCGCTGATGGGCTCATCGGCCACGATCAGCTCCGGCTCGGTCGCCAGGGCGCGGGCGATGACGGCGCGCTGGCGCTGGCCGCCGGAAAGCTCATGCGGGTAGCGCGCGGCGTGTTCCGGCCGCAGCCCCACCTCATCCAGCAGGCTCGCGACCCGCGCGGGCCGGTTGCCATGGCCGTGGATGACCAGCGGCTCCTCGATCTGCACGCCGATCGGCAGCCGGCGGTCCAGGGCGCCGAGCGGGTCCTGGTGGATCATCTGCATCCGCGCGCGCAGCCGCCGCCATTCCGGCGTGTTGGAAGCCGGCATCGGGGCGCCATCGAACACGACATGCCCTTCATCCGGCGCCTCCAGCCCCAGCACCAGGCGGCCGGTGGTGGACTTGCCGCAGCCGGATTCGCCGACGAGGCCAAGGGTCTCGCCCTTGCGCAGTTCCAGCGAGACGCCATCCAGCGCGCGGACAGGCACCACACGCCCGAACACGCCCTGGCGAGAAGAATAACGGCGCACCAGACCTTCAGCACGCAGCAGGGGAGAAGTCACATCGCATACTCCGGCTGGCGCGGCGCATGGGCCGGGCGCAGGCAGGCCACGGAGCGGCCCGGCTCCAGCGCGCGGGATTGCGGCACGCCGGCATCGCAATCCGGGCCGGCCTGGGGGCAACGTGGCGCGAAGGCGCAGCCCGGGGGCATGCGCATGGGGTCCGGCACCTGGCCAGGAATGGCGGAGAGCCGCTCGCGCGGGCCTTCCAGCGGCGGCAGCGCGGCCAGCAGGCCCCGCGCATAGGGATGCGCCGGCGCATCGAACAGCGCGCGGGCGGGCGCACGCTCCACCACGCGGCCGGCATACATCACCAGCACGCGGTCGCAGGTCTCGGCCACGACGCCGAGATCGTGGCTGATCAGCACCAGCGCCATGTTCTGCTCGCGCCGGATGCTGTCCAGCAATTCGAGGATCTGCGCCTGGATGGTCACGTCCAGCGCCGTGGTCGGCTCATCGGCCACCAGCAGGTCCGGCTGGCCGGCCAGCGCCATGGCGATCATCACGCGCTGGTTCTGCCCGCCGGAGAGCTCATGCGGCCAGGCATCCAGCCGCCGCGCGGCATCGGGGATGCCCACCAGATCGAACAGGCGCTTCGCCTCCGCCCGGGCGGGCGCGCCACGCAGGCCGCGGTGGAGGCGAAGCGCCTCCTCCACCTGCTTGCCGACGCGATGCACCGGGTTCAGAGCGCTGGCCGGGTCCTGGAAGATCATGGCGACCCGCCGGCCGCGCACACGCTCCAGCGCGGCGGCCGGCGCGTTCACCAGTTCCTGTTCCCCCAGGCGCACACTGCCGGAAATGCGCGCCTTGGAGGGAAGCAGCCCCAGCGCGGCCAGCCAGGTGACTGACTTGCCGCAGCCGGACTCCCCCACCATTCCCACCGCTTCACCCGGCTGGATATCGAGGGAGAGGCCGCGCAGCGCCGGCACGCCATCGAAATCGACCGCGAGGTCGCGGATGGAAACGAGCGGGGCCATGGGCATCAGTTACGCCAGTTGTTGGCACGGAACTCCATCGCGAAGGCCGGCGCGGCCTTCCAGCCGATGTCCCGGCGCTTCGCGGTGAAGGTGGCGTTCTGGTGCAGCACTGTATAGGCCGGGTCCTCGCGCTCGCAGATCTCCAGCATGCGGCGGAACACCTGCTTGCGGCGGGCGCGGTCCGTGCTGGTCTCCAGCTCGGTGGAGAGGCGGTTCATCTCGTCATTGGACCACTCGCCAACCTGCTGCTGTTGGCCGTTCGGGCCGTGCTGGTTGACGATGGAGGAGACGGGGTCATTGAACGGCGCGCTGTTGGACCAGTCGCGCACGGCGCGGCTGGGGCTGCGCTCCAGGATCTGAGACCAGTTTTCCTTCATCTCGATCTGCACGTTCAGCCCGGCCTGGCGCCACATCTCCACCAGAACCTGCGCCGTCGGCGTCTGGTTCGTGTAGTAGTTGTTCAGCAGGCGGTACGGGATCGGGTCGCCCTTGTAGTTGGCTTCCTTCAGCAGGCGGCGCGCCTCGGCGAGGTCGAACTTCGGCACCGACCAGTCGTCGATGAACATGTCGCCGTAATAAGTCCACTGCAGGCCCTTGGGCACTTCCGTGCGGCCGGCCCACAGGCTCTCCACGATGGCGTCGCGGTCGATCGCATGGGTCATGGCGCGGCGCACGCGGGCATCGGCGAGCTGCGGGTGATTCTTGTCGAACACCGTCAGGCGGTGGTTCAGGATCGTACCGCCCTGCACTTCGAAGTTGCGATCCGACTCGATGCCTTCGATCTGGTCCGGCGGCAGGTCGCAGGCGAACTGCACCTCGCCGGAGCGCAGCATGTTGATGCGCGCGGAAACCTCCGGCACCTCGATGAAGCGGATCTGCTTCAGCGGCGGGCGGCCACCCCAGTATTCGTCATGCGCCACCAGCGTGAGGGACTGGTCGGGGCGGAACTCGGCCACTTTGTACGGGCCGGTCGTGACGGGCTTGCGCGCCCAGTCGAACCAGCTCTCGGCCTCGGTATAGGCGCGGCGGCTGATGATCTCGCTGCCGTAGCGGGCCAGGCGGCCTTCCAGCGTCACGTCCGGCGTCGCGTTGTGGAAGCGCACGGTGTACTTGTCCACCGCCTCCACACGCTCCAGCGCCGGCCAGGAACGGCGCGCCACGGCGGGGATTTCCGGCGGCAGCTCGCGGCCCGCGCGGGTCGGGATGCCGTCGCCGCGCACCTGGATGGTGCGGCCCTGCGCCGTCGCCGGCGTGTCGCCGAACATGCGGGAGGAGCCGAAGGAGAACACGACGTCCTCCGCCGTCATCTCGTCGCCATTATGGAACTTCACGCCCTGGCGCAGCTTCAGCTCGATGACGCTGTCGGAGATGCGCGTCCACTCGGTGGCCAGCAGCGGCACGGTCTTCAGCTCGTTCAGCCAGTCGCGGCCGATCAGCCCTTCCCAGATGGAGGAGAAGAACACGCGCTCGCCCACATTGGACTGTTCGCGCAGCACTTCCAGCGTGTTGCTGTTGGTGATCTTCTGCACCGCGATGGTGATGCTGGGGCGGTTATCCGCCTGTGCCAGCGCGAAGCGCGGCAGGATCAGGCCACCGGCTGCGAGGCCCAAGGCCCCACGGCGAGTCACATTCATGGTCTTCTCCTCGAATATCAGCGCTGTTCCAGGCCGCGCGGCGTGGAACGGAAATGGGTCAGCGTACGTTCGGCGTGCTTCAGCCGGTGGGAGAGCGCCTTCTGCGCATAGTCCCGCACCAGGGCTGCGTATTCCGGCTCCTCCGCCAGGTTGCGGAACTGGTCCGGGTCCGCGTTCAGGTCGAAGAAGAGTGGCGGTAGCGCGGCGAAGTGGACGTATTTGTAGTTCTCGTCCTGCACGACGGTCAGGCTGCTTTCATCCATGTGCAGGCCGAGCTCGCGCTCCGGCTGGCTGTAGTGCACATCGCGGAAATCGTATTCGTAATGCAGGTATTCCCGCCAATCCGCCGGCGTTTCGCCCGCCACCACCGGCAGCAGGGAGCGGCCGTCGCAGGCGCGCGGCACCTCGCCGCCCAGCCAGTCCAGGATGGTCGGCATGATGTCCACGCTCTCGGTGAAGGCGCTCTCGATTGTGCCCGCGCGTTCGGGTGTCTCCGGGTTCTTCACCACCAGGGGAATACGGAAGCTCTCGTCGAAATAGCCGAGCTTGCCGAGCAGGTGATGGTCGCCGAGTTGCTCGCCATGATCGCTGGTGAAGACGATCATCGTATCGTCCCACTGCTTCGTCTCATCGAGATAAGCGAAGACCTCACCGAGGCAGTCGTCGATCTCCTGCATCAGCCCGCAATAGGTGGCGCGCATCTGGCGGATGGCGGCCTCGTCCATCGCGGCGCCGGCGCCTGTCGCGCCCTTGAAGAAAGAGCCCTGGTCGATGCTGCGCAGATAGAAATCCAGCATCGGGTGCTGGCGGCCTTCCTCGGTGCCGCTCGGGGCCCGCTTCAGCGCCGGCATATCCTCGGGGCGATAGGCATCGTTATACGGCGCGCAGGCGACGAAGGGCGGATGCGGGCGCCAGTAGCCAAGATGCAGGAACCAGGGCTTGTCACCCTTGCCCTTCAGATAGGTCAGCGCACGCTCGGTGAAGTAGGCGCTGTCCGAAAGCTCCTTCGGAATACGGCAGGGCTTGTCGGTGGCGCCGGGCTCGGAATCCTCGCCTTCCGGCAGCCAGATATTTTCGCGCTTGGCGGGCAAAGGATAACCCTTTTGCGCCAGCCAGCCGAAATACCCGTCCATATCCGGCTCGAAGGCGCCGACGCTGCGGAACCCTTCCATCAAATCGCCCAGCATGGCGAAGCGCGGGTCGCGCTCACCCGTGTTGCGCGGGTCCGGCGTGGTGGTGGTGTAGCCGATGAGCGCGGGGTCGTACCCCACCCGGCGCAGCGCCTTCGCCAGGTTCATGTGGCGGCTGTCCAGCGGCACCGTGTTCTGCACGGCGCGGTGGTTCATCAGGTAAAGGCCGGTGAGCAGGCTGGCGCGCGCGGGGCCGCAGGGCACGGCCGTGGTCACATGATTGCGGAAGGTCACGCCTTCCCGGCACAGCCGGTCCAGATTCGGCAGCCGCAGGAAATCCGCGCCCAGCACGGGCATGAAATCCGCCCGCCACTGGTCCACCACGATCAACAGCACATTGCGGCGAGCCGCCATAACCCAATCCCATCCATCCGATGGGCCGGGGGCTTAGACGCGGCGTGCTGCCACTGGATGACAGGTCAGCGACGTCTCGATGACATCCCCGCCGTTTCAAGGGCGGCACAAGTCAGGTGGTACAGGCTGCTGGCGGGCGCCGGTTCCTCGCTCAAGGTGCCGTCCGGCAAGCGGCGTTCATGCCACAATCCATCCGGGCGCAAATAGTCTTGCAGCGCTGCGCAGGCATCTTCCATACGCGCCGCGTCGGGCGGGTCGCGCAGCGCTTCGGCCTTCAGCCGCTCTGCCTGCGGCCACAGCCGCGCGCCCGCCGCGACGATCTCACCGGTGGGTGCGAGGCCATCGGGCAGAGGCCCCGGTGGTACATGGCGTTCCACGAAATCGCGAAGGGCCGCCGCCTCCGGCGGGGGCGCGATGCCGGAAAGGCGCGCGTACCAATGCAGCAGCCAGATCCATTCGCAGTGATGGCCGGGCTCCACCACGAAGGGCGGTTCGGCCTGCCAGTCATCGCCATAGAACTCGCCCAGCACACCGTGGCGGAACAAGCTGCGGCGGAACAATTCCACCAGCGGCGCCGCCCGCTCCAGGAAACGCGCCTCGCCAAAGGCTTCTGCTGCGGCCAGCCGCGCTTCCAGCAGATGCATATGCGGATTCTGCCGCCGGGGCAGCGCGGGCGGCAGGCTTTCCACATAGCCGCCCGCCGGATGCGCCATCCGCGCCTCGCAGAAATCATCCAGCGCCATGGCCAGCGGACGCAGCGCCGCGGCGGGGAACACCGCCGTCGCCGCCGAGAGGGCCAGCAATACGAAGGCCTGGTCGTACAGATCGACCCGCGCGTCGATCACGCGCCCATCCAGCGCGAAGCGCCAGGCATAGCCGCCACCGGGCAAGGCGGCGCGCCGGCGCAGGAAGTCCATGCCGAGTTCCACCGCTTCCGCCGCCCTCGGCACGCCCTGCCGGTGCGCTTGCGAAAAGACATAGGTCTGCCGGGCGACAACCCGCAGCCGGCGAAAATCGGCCGGGCAGGCCAGCGTGTCCAGCGTCAGGCTCTCGTGAAAGGCGCGCGCCCGCCAATCGACCCCATGCGCCAGCCAGAGCGGCCAGGCCGCTCCTTCCAGCCATCGCATCAACCCTTGCACGCGCCGTCCTCCTCCGTGTCAGGCGGGGTTACGCCCCCCACCCCGGATGTGTCAAAATGGACAGAGCCCTTGACCCGGGCCGCAGGGCGGCGCATCGCCCCTTGTTACAGTCCGATTCCATCATGAGGCCGCCACGACACCATGCTCGCACTGCGCGTCATCCCCTGCCTGGACGTGAAGGACGGGCGCGTCGTCAAGGGCGTGAACTTCGTCTCCCTCCGCGATGCCGGAGATCCGGTAGAGCAGGCCCGCACCTACGACCGTGAGGGCGCGGACGAAATTACCTTCCTCGACATCGGCGCGACCCATGAGAACCGCGACACGATGTACGACGTCATCGCCCGCACGGCGGCGGAGGTCTTCATCCCGCTCACCGTGGGCGGCGGCGTCCGCAGCGTGGAGGATGTGCGCAAGCTGCTGCTCGCGGGGGCGGACAAGGCCAGCATCAACTCCGCCGCCGTCACCGACCCCGATCTGGTCCGCCGCGCGGCGGAGGCCTTCGGCAGCCAGGCCATCGTCGTCGCCATCGATGCCCGCCAGGTTTCCCCCGGCAAGTGGGAGGTCTTTACCCATGGCGGGCGCAAGGGCACCGGCATCGACGCGCTGGAATGGGCCAGGCAGGTCGCCAGCCTGGGCGCCGGCGAGCTGCTCGTGACCTCCATGGACCGGGACGGCACCAAGGCGGGCTTCGACCTCGACCTGCTGCGCGCCATGCGGCAGGCGGTGCGGTTGCCCCTCGTCGCCTCCGGCGGCGTTGGCACTACCCAACATTTTATCGATGGCGCGAAGGCCGGAGCCACCGGTCTGCTGGCCGCCAGCGTTTTTCACTACGGCGAAATGCGCATCGCCGATGCCAAGGCGGCCCTCGCCGCCGCCGGCCTCCCGGTGCGCCCGCTACCCTCCTCCCGGAAAGTCGCCTGATGGCCAAAGACAGCAAGAAGAAAGTTCAGCCCAAAGCCAGCGCCAAGGCCACCAAGGCCACGCCCAAGAAGAAAGCCATTCTGCCCCTGCCCGGCGACCTGACACAGGCCGCCGCCGCCATGGCCAAGCCCCGCAAGGCCGTGCGCAAGGCGGAGTCCCGCCACCTGCTGCCGCTGGATATCCCGACCAACGGCAAGCCCGAGGTGCTGGACCGGCTGTGGGAGACGATCGAGAGCCGGCGCCTTTCCGGCGACACCACCAATTCCCACTCCGCCCGCCTGCTGGCGCGCGGCACCCCCAAGGTCGCCCAGAAGCTGGGTGAGGAGGCGGTGGAATGCGTGATCGAGGCCACGCTGGGCAACCGCAAGGCCACGGTGTCGGAAAGCGCGGACCTGCTTTACCATCTGCTGGTCGTGTGGGTGGATGCCGGTATCCGGCCGGATGAAGTCTGGCAGGAGTTGGAGCGGCGCGAGGGTATCTCCGGCATCGCCGAGAAGGCGTCCCGCCCCAAGGGCATCATCCGCGCCGCCAACACCACCAAGCTGCCGTAAGGCCGCCTCACCCGAGCGAAGGAATCTGCCATGCCCGTCTCCGGCGTTGCCCCCTATGACGAGGGTAATATCTTCGCCCGCATCCTGCGCGGCGAGATTCCGGCCCGGAAGGTGCTGGAGGACGACTATGCCCTGGCCTTCCACGACATCAGCCCGCAGGCGCCCGTCCACGTCCTGGTCATCCCGAAGGGCCCCTACGTCTCCGTGGCCGATTTCTCCGTGAAGGCGAGCGCCGAGACGGTGGCCGGCTTCTGGCGGGCCGTCGCCGCGACGGCACACAAGCTGGGGCTGGAGGATGGCGGTTTCCGCGTGCTGACCAATTGCGGGCATGACGCCGGCCAGGAAGTACCGCACTTCCACGTCCACATTTTCGGCGGCCAGCCGCTGGGCCCGATGCTGGCGCGTCGTCACTGATAGAGCATTGAAACGGCGGGGGGCTTGAACGGCCTCCGCCGCGCTGCCATCCATTCTTTATGGATGCTTCCTTCATAGCAGCCGAAGCGCGTGCGGCGCTGGATGCGGCCGGCCAACTCCCGGATGCCGAGCTGGATCTCGCCGCCATCGCCTTGCAATTCGCCCGTATCGATGCGCCAGAGGCGGATGCGGCCGCTGCCGCTGCGCATCTTTCCGAGATCGCCCGCCAGGCCGTGGCCATGGCGGTGGAGGACCCCGCGGCCGATGCGGGGGACGCCCCCCGCCGCGCCGCCGTGCTGGCCGAGCTGCTGCACTCCCGGCTGGGCTATGAAGGCGACCAGCAGACTTATGACGACCCCGCCAACGCCAATCTGATCCGCGTCATCGAACGCCGGCGGGGGCTGCCGGTGGCCCTCGGCCTGCTCTGGCTCCATGCCGCCGAGGCCGCCGGCTGGGAAGCCCACGGGCTGGATTTCCCGGGCCACTTCCTGCTCGGCGTCGCCGGCACGCGCGGCATGGTGGTGGTGGACCCCTTTCATGGCGGCCTGATCCTGGAGGCGCCCGCCCTGCGTGCCTTGCTGAAGCAGTTCGAGGGGGAGCAGGCCGAGTTGCGGCCCGGCCTGCTGGCGGGCCTGGGCAAGCGGCTGGTGCTGATACGTCTTCAGAACAACATCAAGCTGCGCCGCCTGCGCGCCGGCAATATGCAAGGCGCCCTGACCTGCACCGAGGATATCCTTCGCCTCGCACCCGCCGACGCCATGATGTGGCGTGACGCCGCGATCATGAACCAGCGCCTGGACCGCATTGGCGCCGCCCTGGCCTGCCTGGAGCACTTCCTGGCCCTGGTGCCGGAGGGCGAGGCGGCGGAACGGGCCCGTGCATTGGCCAATGAGTTGCGCCAGCGGCTGAACTGACGCGGGGATAGAACGGAGCCGCCTTCAAGCATTTCGTTTCGGGCAGGCGGGTGGCCCGGTGCTGCTTGGCGGCAATCCGGAAATTTGACGAAATCTTCAAGGTGAATATAAGCGAACCCCTTCTCTCTCGGGGCGTCCGCCATGTTCGAATTTCCCATTTCACGTCGTGCAATTCTGGCCGGCCTCGGAGCGACCGCGATGACGGGGCAGGTGCGGGCACAGCCTGCCCCACGCCGCGGCGGCACCCTCACCGCCATCGTCCAGCCGGAGCCGACCAACCTGGTCTCCGCGCTGACGGCGGGCGCACCCACCGGCGTCGTCTCCCCGAACGTGTTCGACGGCCTTTTCACCTACGACTGGGATATGAACCCCCGCCCTTCCCTGGCCGAGCGCTGGGAAGTGGCGCCGGACGGGCTGGCCATCACCTTTCACCTGCGCCCCGGCGTGACGTGGCATGATGGCAAGCCCTTCACCTCGGCGGATGTGAAGTACTCGCTGGAGAATGTCTGGAAGAAGATCCACCCGCGCGGCCGTGGCACCTTCGCCAATGTCGAGACGGTGGAAACGCCGGATGCCACCACCGCCATCCTGCGGCTGACCAAGCCCTCGCCCGTCATCCTCGGCGCGATGAATTCCTATGAAGCGCAGATCCTGCCCCGGCACATCTATGAGGGCACGGACCCGCTGAGCAACCCGGCCAATCTGGCGCCCATCGGCACCGGCCCCTTCCGCTTCAAGGAATGGGTGCGCGGCGAGCACATCATCCTGGAGCGGAACCCGGACTACTGGGACGAGGGCAAGCCCTATCTGGACCGCATCGTCTTCCGCATCGTGCCGGATGCCGCCGCGCGGGCCGCGCTGCTGGAGACCGGCCAAGCCCAGTACGCTCCCTACAGCCCGGTGCCGCTGAGCGACGTCGCGCGCCTGCGGGACATGCCGAATCTCGCCGTCGAGACCCGGGGCTATGAGTGGATCTCGCCCTGGCTGTTCCTCGAATTCAACCTGCGCAAGCCGGAGCTGGCGGATGTGCGCGTCCGCCGCGCCATCGCCCATGCCGTCAACCGCGACATCATCGCCAAGACCGTCTGGCACGGCTTCGGCACGCCGGCCGTCTCGCCCGTGCCCTCCACCGTCACGCGCTTCCACAATCCGGACGTGCCGAAATACCCCTTCGACGTGAAGAAGGCGGAGCAGTTGCTGGATGAGGCCGGCTTCAAGCGCGGCGCGGGTGGCATGCGCTTCGCCCTGACGCATGACTTCCTGCCCTATGGCGAGGATTACCGCCGCACCGGTGAGTATGTCCGCCAGGCGCTGCGCCGCGTCGGCATCGACCTGACGCTGCGCAGCCAGGACACGCCGAGCTATCTGCGCCGCGTCTTCGCCGATTATGAGTTCGACATCTCCAGCTCCTGGGCCTCCACCTTCGGCGACCCGCAGATCGGCGTGCAGCGCTTCTACTGGAGCAAGACCATCAGCAAGGGCACGCCCTGGACCAACGCCTCCGGCTACAGCACGCCCGCGATGGACGGCGTGATCGACGCCGCGCAGTCCGTGGCGGACCCGGCGGAGCGCGTGCGGCTGTTCAAGGAGATGCAGCGCATCGCGCAGGAGGACCTGCCCTCCCTGCCGCTGATCGAGATGAAGTTCTTCACCGTGCACAGCAAGAAGCTGCACAACGTCGCCATGGGCCCGGACGCGGTCTACTCCTCCCTGAAGCATCTCTGGCTGGAAGGCTGAGGAGGTGGGGGGCGGCATTCTGCAACAGGCGGCGAAGCGGCTGGCCCAGTCGGTACCGGTCCTGTTCGGCGTTATTCTCGTTAACTTCCTGCTGATGCAATCCGCCCCCGGAGACCTGGCCGATGTGCTGGCCGGGGAACAGGGCGCCGCGACACCGGAGATGATGCTGGAGCTGCGCGCGCGCTTCGGCCTGGACCAGCCACTCTGGGTGCAGTTCATGCACTATCTCGGCAATGTCCTCTCCGGCGATCTCGGCTATTCCCACCGCCTCTCGGTACCGGTGCTGGACCTGATCCTGGAGCGTCTTCCGGCCTCGCTGCTGCTGATGGTGCCCGCTCTCATCCTGGCCGCGGGCAGCGGCATGCTGCTGGGGGGGCTGGCGGCCCGCAAAGCGGGCAGCTGGGTGGATGGCGTCATCTCGGTGGGCGTGCTGCTGGCCTATGCCACGCCGCTGTTCTGGGCGGGGCTGATGGGCATCGTCCTGTTCGCCGTGCATCTGCAATGGCTGCCAGTGGGCGGCATGCGAGACCCGTCGGCGGACCTCTCCGGCCTGCCGCTGGTGCTGGACACGCTGCGCCACATGGTGCTGCCGGTCTGCACCCTCGCCCTGTTTCATGCCGCGCTTTATGCGCGGCTGATGCGGGCCTCCCTGCTCTCCTCCCTGCAACAGGATTACGTGCGCACGGCGCGCGCCAAGGGCCTCTCCCCCTGGCAGGTGGAGGCAGTGCATGCGGGGCGCAACGCCCTGCTGCCGGTGCTGACCATGATCGGCCTGCAGGCCGGTACGCTGGTCGGCGGCGGTATCCTGGTGGAGACGGTGTTCAGCTGGCCGGGCCTGGGCCGCCTGGCTTTCGACGCGCTGCTGCGGCGTGACCTCAACCTGCTGCTGGGCATCGTCCTCGTCAGCTCCGTCACCGTCATTGCCATGAACTTCATCACGGACCTGCTCTACGGCATCGCCGACCCGCGGGTGCGCGCGCTGTGAGCCGCATCCTCCGCCTGCTGCGCACGCCGCGCGGCATCGCCAGCCTGCTGCTCATGCTGCTGATGGTGGGGATGGCGTTCTCCGCCCCCTTCCTCTACCCCGGCGACCCGATGGACATGGTGGCCACGCCCAGCCTCTGGCCGGGCGAGGACCCGGAATTCTGGCTGGGCACGGATCTCATGGGCCGGGACCTCGCCGCCGGCGTCTTCCATGGCGCGCGCATCTCGCTGATGGTCGGCCTCATCGCCTCCATCACCGCCCTGCTGATCGGCACCGTCATTGGCAGTATCGCCGGCTTTGCCGGCGGCTGGCTGGACACGGCGCTGATGCGGACGACGGAAATCTTCCAGACCATGCCGCCCTTCCTCTTCGCCATCGCCGTGGTGGCGGTGCTGGGGCCGTCGGTCGAGAATGTGGTGCTGGGCATCGGCATCACCGCATGGCCTTCCATCGCGCGGCTGGCGCGCACGGAAGTGCTCTCGGTGCGAGAGCGGGAATATGTGGCGGCGGCGCGCTGCGCCGGCACCCCGACCACCCTGCTGCTGGTCCGGCACGTGCTGCCCAACGCCATCTCGCCCATCATCGTCACCGCTTCCGTGCTGATGGCGACGGCGATGCTCACCGAGGCGGGGCTCTCCTTCCTCGGCCTGTCGGACCCTAACCTCGTGAGCTGGGGCTCCATGATCGGCGTGGGACGGGAGGCGCTACGGACTCACTGGTACATGGCCGCCATCCCCGGCTGCGCGCTGATCCTGGCCGTGCTGGGGCTGAACCTGCTGGGGGACGTGCTGGACGATATCCTGGACCCGCGCCGGCAGGCCTGAGACCGGGAAGGGCAGAACCGGGGAAGAATGAATTCTTCCCCAGACCCCATCCTCTTTTTTCATCGAGTTTGGGTTCGGGCTGCAGTCACCAGAGCGTCGCTCTGGGTGGCTTTTTCATGAAAAAGCCATGCGGGTTGAACTCTCAGTCGCCGGAGGTCACGGACCTCCGGCGCAACCCGGCCGTGGGACTCAAAAGGACCGACGTCTCACAGCCACCCCGAAATAGATTCGCAGAAAAAGGGGGGAGTTCGCCCCCCGACCTTTCCAAATGCCTGCCCAAGAAAAAAGGCGGCCAGGTTGAACCTGGCCGCCTTTTCACCTTACGCCGCTTCGCTGTCGCTGCGGCGGGCGTGCTTCTTGCGCTCATGTGGGTCGAGGTAGCGCTTGCGCAGGCGCACGGCCGTGGGCGTCACCTCCACCAGCTCGTCATCCTCGATATAGGCGATGGCCTGCTCCAGGCTCATCCGGCGCGGCGGCGTCAGCAGCAGGGCCTCGTCCTTGCCGGCGGCGCGGACGTTGGTCAGCTTCTTTTCCTTGATGGGGTTCACGTCGAGGTCGTTCTCGCGCGAATGCTCACCGAGGATCAGGCCGGTATAGACCTTGGCGCCGGGGTCCACGAACAGCGTGCCACGCTCCTGCAGGGAGAACAGCGCGTACTGCACCGCCTCGCCATCGGAGTTGGAGATCAGGCTGCCCTTGATGCGGCCCTCGATCGGCCCGGCCCAGGGCTGGTAGCCCAGGAACAGGCGGTTCATCATGCCCGTGCCGCGCGTGTCCGTCATGAACTCGCCGTGGTAGCCGATCAGGCCACGGGAGGGGATGTGGAAGGTCAGGCGCACCTTGCCGCCGCCGGAGGGGCGCATGTCCTGCATCATGCCCTTGCGGAGGGACATCTTCTCCACGACGACGCCCGAGTATTCCTCATCGACGTCGATGACGGCTTCCTCGAACGGCTCTTCCTTCTCGCCCGTCTCCGGGTTGATCTGGGTGAGCACGCGCGGGCGGCCGATAGTCAGCTCGAAGCCCTCGCGGCGCATCGTCTCGATCAGCACGCCGAGCTGAAGCTCGCCGCGGCCGGCCACCTCGAAGGCGTCCACTTCCTCGGACACCTTCACCTTGATGGCGACGTTGCCCTCGATTTCCTTGAACAGGCGGTCGCGGATCTGGCGCGACGTGACCTTCTTGCCCTCGCGGCCGCCCAGCGGGCCGTCATTGATGCGGAAGGTCATGGTCAGGGTCGGCGGATCGATGGGGATCGCCGGCAGCGGCTCGGCCACCTCGGGGGAGGCGATGGTGTCCGGAATGGTCGCGTCGGACAGGCCGGCAATGGCGCAGATGTCGCCCGCCTGCACCTCGTCCACCGGCACGCGGTCCAGGCCGGAGAAGGTCATCAGCTTGGTCAGGCGGCCGGTCTCGACCACCGTGCCGTCCTGGCGCAGCACGCGCACCGGCATGTTGGTCTTGGCCACGCCCTGCTCGATGCGGCCGGTCAGGATGCGGCCCAGGAACGGGTCGGCCTCCAGGATCGTCGCATTCATCGCGAAGGGCTTCTCGAGGTCGACCGTTGGCGCCGGGACATGGCTCAGGATCAGGTCGAACAGCGCGGACAGGTCCTTGCGGGGGCCGTCCATCGTCGCGTCGGCCCAGCCCTGGCGGCCGGAGGCGAACATGGTGTGGAAGTCGAGCTGGTCGTCGGAGGCACCGAGGGCGGCGAACAGGTCGAACACCTCGTTCAGCACCTCATCGGCGCGGGCGTCCTGGCGGTCGACCTTGTTGATGACGACGATCGGCTTCAGGCCGCGCGCCAGCGCCTTGGTCAGCACGAACTTGGTCTGCGGCAGCGGGCCTTCGGCCGCGTCGCAGAGCACGATCGCACCATCGACCATGGACAGGATACGCTCGACCTCACCGCCGAAATCGGCGTGGCCTGGCGTATCGACGATGTTGATCTTGACGCCCTTCCACTCGACGGCGGTGGACTTGGCGAGAATGGTAATACCGCGCTCACGTTCCAGGTCGTTACGGTCCATGGCGCGCTCGGCCACGGCCTGATTGGCGCGGAAGGCGCCGGCCTGCTTCAAAAGGTTATCGACCAGCGTAGTCTTGCCATGGTCGACGTGAGCGATAATCGCGACGTTGCGCAATTCCATGAGGCGGGCAGTCCCCGGGGCTGCGCCGCCCGCGCCTACAGCCCGGCACCCTCGCCACCGGAGATGTGGCGGGGCCGGGCGAAAACGGCCTGGCGGCTTGTTGTGCGGCGCACAGATAGGGGCTCAAACCGAAAAAAGCGAGCCTTAACGACATGGGAACCCCGGCAAAGGGCGCAAAGCAGCCCTGCCAGGGGACTGCCGCGCTGGCGCTCAGGGCCGATCCCTCAAGCGGCAGAGGCGCCGGAAAAGGGCGACAAGCCCCCTTTCCCGCGGCTGCGTCACAGGCGGTACACGGTCTGGCGGAGCCCGATGGGGTCGGATGGGTCGAAACGGCGCACCACGCATTGATGCATGGCGGTCTGCATCCCCCGCGAGAGGGCCTGCGGCTCCTCTTCCACCGGGGCGCCCCGTGAGGGCGGGTTGGTGGAGACGTCCCGGGCCCGGGGCAGCGTACCGACCAGCCCCGCCTCGGCGCAGCCGGGTGTATCGGCATCCAGCCGGCTGCGCTGCCGGGCGGCAACGGGTTGAAGAAGGGCCGGACGGGCGGCAGAGATTTCCTGCGGCATTCCGCTTTCAGCCTCGGGGGTGGAGCTGACGGTAGGCGGCGTCATCGCCATCAGAGCCGTGGCAAAGATCGCAGCCGCCATCTGGGGGAAGGACGACGGGCTCATGATCATATCAACGCTGGACGGGGCGCGATGTTCTGTGAAGCGTAGTATCTTTGCTGTGAGGTGAAGCCTAAGGCCTCCCGCCGTGTTGGGGGGAAAGCCGCGTGACCAGAGGAAGGGCAGCCGCATGAGCGACAGCACCGACGACGACGAATTCGACCTGGGCATCAGCCTGGAGACCGTAGCCACGGTCGTGGACCACCTCCGCGCCATCCAGGATGACGAGGGCGACGAGAATATCGATCCGGATGACGAAGAGCCGGAGGAGGGCGAGGAGGATTTCGATGAGGACACCCTGGCCACCTTCATCGAAGAGCTGAACGAGGACGAGCAGGCGGCGCTGGTCGCCCTGGCCTGGACTGGCCGCGGCGATTACGAGGCCGATCAGTGGGAAGAGGCCGTGGCCATGGCCAAGGAGCGCGGCGCGGGCCTCAGCACGGCTGAATACCTGCTGCAGATGGACATGGCGGGAGACCTGGTGGCCGAAGGGCTGGCCGTCTTCGGCATTTCTGTCGAGGACGTCGAGCGCTGACCCGGCGTGGGGAGAAACGGAGCCCCGCTTCTCCCCGCCCCTCCCTCAATCCGCTCCTGCTGCGGCGACGCGCGGCTTGTCGGCGGAGGACGGTTCCGCGCCCAGCGCGCGAGCCAGGGCGCCGCCCACGAGCCCCCCGATGATCGGCGCCAGCCAGAACAGCCACAATTGCCCCAGATAGGCCCCGCCCGCGACCAGCGCCGGCCCCGTGCTGCGCGCCGGGTTGACGGAGGTGTTGGTGACGGGAATGGCGATCAGGTGGATCAGCGTCAGCGCCAGCCCGATCGCGATGGGCGCGAAGCCGCCCGGTGCTCCCGGCGCGGTGGCCCCCATGATGATGATCAGAAAGAAGCAGGTCGCCACCACCTCGATGGTGAAGGCGGAGGCCATGCTGTACTGCCCGGGGCTGAGCGGCCCATAGCCATTGGAGGCGAACCCTCCGACCTCGAAGCCCGGCTTGCCGGATGCGATCATGTACAGCACCAGCGCCGCGACGATGGCACCGGCTACCTGGGAGACGACATAGGGAAGGATGGCGCCGGACGTTATGCGCCCCCCTGCCCACAGGCCCAGTGTGACCGCAGGGTTGAAGTGCCCGCCCGAGATCGGCCCCACGGCATAAGCCATGGTCAGCACCGTCAGGCCGAATGCCAGGGAGACGCCGGTGAAACCGATGCCGAGCGACGGAAATGCCGCCGCGAGCACGGCGGCGCCGCAACCGCCGAAGGTCAGCCAGAACGTCCCTAAAAATTCAGCGGCCATCCGCTTCTGCATGGACATGCTTATCCCTCCTCCGGTGCGCTCACCGGCGGAGGGCAGCAGGCAGCCCTGGCTTAACCTGAGTCAATCAGACCTTTGCATATCGACAACAAATTCCCGCGAAAAAGAGTTTGGCAGGGAAATAAGTATCCTCCGCTGCATCAAGCGATCTCACGAATCAACTTACGCCGCACCGCCACGCCGAAGCTCTGGAAGTCCTCCGCCACGATCAGGAAGGAACCTTCGCCGCCAATGACCGATTCGCGGTAATACTGGTCCAGCGGCATCGAGGGCGTGCGCCCATAGGTTGGCCGGTCGTTCACGATAGGCAGGCCGTTGATCACGACACCCTGCCCCACCAGCCGGTCCCGCACCGGCTCCGGCGGCGGGCCGGAATTGTTGACCCCATCGCCCGATACATCGATCACCCTGCGCGTGCCTTCGAAAGGCGCGGTTTCCAGCACCTGTCCGCTGAATTCCAGCGCGCCGGAAATCGAAGTCCAGGACAGGGAGTGCCGCGGCGCCTCCGCCAGCGCCTCGCCCCAGGCAAGGGCGTCCCGCTGGCTGGCGATCCGCCGCCACGGGAGCACCAGCCGCTGAAATTCGGAGCCGGCCCACTCCACATAGGCCAGCCCGATGCACCCCAACACGCCGCCCAGCATCGCCTCGACGACTTTCGGGTCCGTAATGCCCTGCTGGTAGCCCAGCCGCTGCAACCTGGCCTCGTCCTCATCCACGGAACGGGAGACATCGACCGCCAGGACGAGCAGCGTATCGACCGGCTCCTCCGCCCGCGCGATGGCGGGAAATGCCGCGAGACCCGCGGCCGCCAGAAGGGAACGTCGGCGCATAGCCATCCTCCTCTCCTGCGAGCGCCCCGAAAGCGCTCCGGCACGGATAAAGCAAACCGAATCCCTCCCGACCGTTGCAATGATTCCACGCGGGAAAACGCAACAGAACGGCCACACCTTTTCGGCATCGACGAAAGGCGTTGAAGAAGCTGGAATCCTTGCTCAGGCGGCAAAACGCCCCGCCCAGGCTCGGAAAGCGCTGGCCCCTTCACCCGGATCATTGCAGCAGCCCCCGGAAGCCGCCCATATCTTCCCCCATGGACCTCGACTTCACCGATGCCGAGCTGCACCGCTATTCCCGCCACATCCTGCTGCAGGAGGTGGGCGCCACCGGCCAGGCGCGGCTGCGCGCCGCCAGGGTGCTGCTGATCGGCGCCGGCGGGCTGGGCTCTCCCCTCGCGCTCTATCTGGCGGGGGCCGGTATCGGCACGCTGGGCCTGGTGGATGACGACCGGCTGGAGCTCTCCAACCTCCAGCGGCAGGTAGCGCACGACACGCCCCGCATCGGCCGTAACAAGGCGGACAGCCTGGCCGAGACCATCCGCCGCCTGAACCCGGAGGTGCGGGTGGAGGTCCATCAGCGCCGCCTGGACGCCGAGGGAGCCGAGGCGCTGATCCCTCGCTACGACCTCGTCTGCGACGGCACCGACAATTTCGAGACGCGCTTCCTGCTGGGCGATGCCTGCCACCTGCTCGGCCGTACCCTGGTCTCGGCGGCGGTGCTGCGGTTCGAGGGGCAGCTCTCGGTGTTCAAGTCCCACCAGGGGCATGCCTTCCCCTGTCACCGCTGCCTGCACCCGGAGCCGCCGCCACCGGGCCTCGTGCCGACATGCTCGGAGGCCGGCGTGCTGGGTGCCGTCACCGGCGTGATGGGCACGTTGCAGGCCACGGAGGTGCTGAAGGAAATCCTCGGCATCGGCGAGAGCATGGCCGGCCGCCTGCTGCTGTGGGACGCGCTGGATGCCCGCTTCCGCACCCTCACGCTGAAGCGCGACCCCGGCTGCCCTCTCTGCGGCGACGCCCCCCGCATCCGCGACCTCTCCGCCCATCGCGAGGTCACCGCCACCGCCTGCGCCCTGCCATGAGCCAGCCGCCCCTTGGCGTCCTGCTCCGCAGCGGCGGGCATGATGCTGCTCACTATGCCCTGGTGGCGGCCACAGGTGCCGCCGCCATCGGCCGCCCCGTGGTGCTGTTCAGCACCAATGCGGGCTGCCACCTGCTGCGGCGGGACAACCCGCTCCTTGCCGACGCCCGCGAAGAGCTGCTGGCCGGGCGCGGCGTCGCCACCATTGCCACGCTGTGGGAGGCGGCCCGGGAGCTTGGCATCCGCCTCATCGCCTGCGAGGCGGGGTTGCGTGCCGAGGCCCTGCCCGCGGGGGAACTGGCCGATGGCGTGGAGACGGCCGGCATCGTCACCTTCCTCGAGGCGGTCGGCCCCGGCCAGATCATGACACTCTGAACCCGCAGCCCGTTGACAAAGCGCAGCAATCCACGCGTGGGGCTTGACCCGGCGCCCGCATTTTGCGCGTGATCCCCCCATGCCACGCCTCCGCCATACCGCCTCCGCCCTGCTCGTCACTCTGATACCGGCCGTGCTGGTGGGGCCGGCATTGGCGCAGTCCAATCTGGGCGGTGCACAGACGGGCCAGACCTTGCAGCCGCCCCGCGCATCCGGCACCCCGCCGCGCCCCTCCGCGCCCCCGCCGCCCCTGCCACAGGCCTCGCCAAGCCAGACGCTGACCCCGCCGCCCCGGCAGCAGAATCAGGCGCCGCAGCGGCAGGAGACCCAGCGTACCCAGAGCCAGCGCAGTCAGGCGCAGCAGCGGAGCGAGCCCAGCCGTCCGGCCCAGCGGGCGCCCGCCTCGCAACGCCCGGCCGCCCAGGCGCCGGCGGTGAATGCCCCGCAGCGGCAGGAGCGCACG
>JH599962.1 GCA_000245075.1 Acetobacteraceae bacterium AT-5844 | reverse complement strand
GGGCGCGGCCGTCCTGGCTGCGGCCTGGCGGCCACCGCGCTCTTCCACATCGCCCAGCGTCGTCACGCCGCCGCCGGGAAGCTGCTGCGGGATGTTGATGACCGTGCGCTGCAGTCGGATGGTGCCGCCCAGTGCCGGCGTCGTCTGGAAGGGGCCGGTGAAGCGCAGATCGGCATCGGTTGCCAGTGTCACCAGCTCGCTTTGCAAGGGCTGGGCGTTGCGGGCGGTCACGGTGATGTCGATGGGGATGCCGGGGGCGAAAGGCTGCGTGCTGCCGCGTGCCTCGATGGTGCCCTGGCCCGCGCGGGCGCTGAAGCGCTCCACGGTGATCGTGTCGCCCTGCGCCCGCAGCCGGGCGGCAATATTCGCCAGCCGCAGCCCGTAGAGGCGGTTGCGGACGGTGCCGTTGGTCAGGTCCACGGTGCCATTCATCTGCGGGCTGGCGAGCGTGCCAGTGGCACCGCCAGCGAGGGCGATCCGCCCCGTCACCTCATTCGCGGTACCGCCCAGTATGGGCGCCAGCAGGGCCGCGACATCGGCCTGGCCATTGACCGTGGCGGAGAGCGGCGCTTCGGCGCCCGGGCCCTGCGGCAGATTGGCCTCGGCCGTCACATTGGCCATGGCGCCCGCCCGCAGCTCCGCGCGCCCGCGCACCGCGCCGGAGGCAGCGCGCGCCGCCTCCACCCGCAGCGTCGCCGCGGGCCAGCCGCGGGACCAGGGCGCGGTAACCGTCAGCGCGGTGCCGTTGATGACGGCGTTCACCTCGGGGGCGGAGGTAGGGCCGGTGACGCGGACATCGCCCACGATGGTGCCGCCAAGCTGCGGCTCCGGCACGAACATATTGGCCACGGAGAGCGGCATCGCCGCCAGCGCCAGCCGCAGATCGGCAGTCTCAGGCCCCCAGCGCCCGCTGAGGGTCACATTCCCCGCCGGGCGGCCCGCCAGCCGGAGGCCGGGGATTTCCACCGCCCCGCTGGGCGGCATCAGGATGGCGCCAGGCGCGGCAAGGCGGATGCCGAACTCGCCCTGGGTGACCTGCAAGGCCGCGAGATCCAGCCGCATACCATTGTCGCCCCGGCTGAAGCGGCCCCGGCCGTCGGTATTGGCCATGGGCAGGCGGGCGTTGAAGGCCCAGTCCAGCGCAGTATCCGTGCCCTTCAGCGTCATCTCGGCGCCGATGGTTTGGCCCGCCGCCTGAAGCTGACGCACACGGGCATGGGCGTCGATGCCCTGGCGCCCGTCTTGCGGCGCGAGGGTTGCCGCGATGTCCAGTTGCCCGGCCACCGGCTGCCCGGCGAGGGCGCTCAGCGGCGCGAGATTGTCAGACTTCACCGTGGCATGGCCGTCGAACAGCGTCGTGGCCGTATCGAAGTTACCGTCGGCGCTGAGGGCGATGGGGCCGACCTGACCCGTCGCTTCGGCGAGCCGGATGAGCGTGCCCTCGGCGGCGGCGCGCAGCGCGAGGGTGATGGGAAGGCCCTCCGCCTGTGCGGAAAGGTTGGCATTGCCAGCCAGGCTCATCACGCGAGGCGTTTCCACCGTGAGATCGGGGTTCTCGATCCGCCGGCCGGCGGCGGTCAGGCCGGGGCTGGTGAGGTGGGCGGTGATGGCGGGGTCGGCGGCGGGGCCACGCAGTGTGGCGCGCAGGTCCAGCGGGCCGGAGACCTGCGGCTGGATGCGGGAGGCCTCCGGCACGGCGAGATGCAGCGCGAGATCGAGCTGCTCGCCGAAAGTACCGGAGCCTTCCAGCCGCAGCGCCGCGCCATCCACCGTGAGGCTGTCGATGCGCGAGATGGTGCCGGCATATTCGACAACGGGGGCAGGGCCGAGCGCCGCATCACCCGGCGCAGGCACGCGGAGGCCCTGCGGCATGACGCGCAGCCGGAAATTCTCGCCATTGGCGATGCTGCCATTCAGCGCGATGCTCTCCCAGCCCACCACATCCGGCACCAGCGGGGCCAGGGCGGCGGAATTGGCCACCGTGCCCTCGACATTCAGCATTTCCATGCTGCCCTGGGCGGAAACCTCGCCACCCGGGGCGCGGAGCCACAGCCGGGCGAGTTGCAGCCCGCCTTCCGCTGTCTGGCTCACATCGACGGCGAAGTCGGCTTGCGCGGCGGGCGGGGGCAGCAGGGCGGGCGCCGCCGCATTACCCTCAAGCTTGATGTGCGTGGCGCCGCCGGGCTGCATGCCGATCTCGCCCTGGGCATTGAAGCGGAGGGCTTCACCGATGGCGCCCTGGGCGCGCAGCGCGGCACCGCTGGCCGGGCCATCCAGGCTCAGCGAGAGGTCGGTGGTGTTGTCCGGCGCGCCGATGGCGGTGGCCAGCAGGCCGCCCTGCGGCTCCTGAACGCGCAGGTTCAGCGCCAGCGAGGCTCGGGGGTCCAGCCCCGCTTCCAGGGTCAGCTCACCCGGCCGGCCGACCTGCTGCACCCGCAGCTGCGCGGCCAGCGCCGCCGCCACGAAGGAGGCGTTGCCCCTGGCGGAGAGGGCGAATGGTTCGCCGGGCGGGCCTGCTTCCTCGGCCGTGGCCGCTACGAGTTCGCGTGGGATCTCGATGCGCGCGATATCCAGCTCATCCAGATGCACGGCAACGGGCAGTTCCGGCAGGCTCGGGATGACGGGGCCGGGCTCGGAGGGCTGCTCTTCCTCGGGTGTGGGCGAGGAAGGCGGCAGGCGCAGCAGCGCGACGCGGCTGGCCGAGATGCGCTCGATCCGCAGGTCGCGGCTCAGCAGCGCCGCCAGGTCCAGGTTGATGCGGGCGTTCTCGACGATCAGCCAGGGGCCCTCGGCATCCGCCATGGTCAGCCGCTCGAAGCCAGGGCTGCCGGGGATGGGGCCGCTCAGCCCTTCCAGCGTCAGGCCGGGAACGAAGCTGTTGGCGAGGGAGGCGATGTATCGCTGCCCCGGCGCCGTATTGGCCGCGCCGAGGATGGCACCCACCAGAAGAATGGGGAGCAGGATCAGGACGGCGAGCACGCCGCCCACCCATTTCAAAATACGCAGCATGATCAGAACGCCTGCCCGATACCGATATAGAGACCAAACGCGTCATCCCCGCTTTCGCGATTCAGGGGCACGGCGATATCGGCGCGAAGTGGACCAATGGGTGTGAGGTATCGCACGCCCACCCCGGCGCCGACCTTCACATTGCTGAATTCGGGAGTGGGATCGGTGCCGACGGAACCGGCATCGACGAAAGCGGCCATGCCGATCGGCCCGCTGATGCGCTGGCGCAGCTCGATGCTGCCCTCAACCAAAGAGAGGCCGCCGCGCGGCTCGTTGTTGCGGGTGCGAGGCCCGATCGACTGGAAGGCATAGCCACGGACCGAGCCGCCGCCACCGGCATAGAAGCGCTTGTCCGGTGGCACGCTGTTCTGGGTGGCGCCGACGATGCTGCCCACCACACCGCGCAAGGCGAGGACGCTGCCCCCATCGCCCGTGAAGTCGATATAGGTGGAGGCCTGGGCGCGCAGCCGGGTGAACATGGCGCTATCGGTGAAGTTGTAGATGGGGCTGACCAGCCCGGCGGCGCGGAACCCGCGCGTCGGGTTCAGCTGATTGTCCACATTGTCCCACCGCAGCTGCCCCATGGCGCCGAGCAGCTGATAATTGGTGGTGACGTCATCCTGGGTGACCCGGCTGATCTCGCCCAAAGGCCCAGCCGAAAGCGTGAGATGGTCGGTGAGGGGCCGTTCCAGCGTGATGGCGGCGGTGAAGGCGTCGCGGTCATAGGCGTCGAGCCGTTCCCGCAGCACGGCGATGTCGTAGATCAGGGTCTGGTTGACGCCCATGAACCATGGGTCGCGCAGATTGGCGCCCAGCCTGCCGCCGGCATTGCTGGTGCCGCCGCCTGTGCCGAGGCGGTTGATCTCGCCCTCGATCCGCAGACGCTCGGCACCGCCGAACAGGTTTCGGTGCTCCCAGAAGGTGGAGAAGGTGGGGCCGTAGCGGGTCTCATAGGCGGCGCCGAAGCCGATGGCACGGCGCGGGCGCTCCACCACCGTATAGGTGACGGGCAGGGCGCCCGTCTCATCCAGGCGCTCCGCCGCGCGGGCGCGCACGGTGGAAAAGACGCCCAGGCCCATGAGATCCCGCCGCGTGCGATCGATTCTGTCCCGGCTGTAGAGCTGGCCCTCCATGGGGCGGACGACATTGCTGAGCAACCTGTCGTCCACACGCTGCTGCCCGGTGACTTCCGGCATGGCGAAGTTGGCCACGGGGCCGGGGGTGACACGGAACGTCACCTCCATCAGCCGTGTGTCGTGATCCACGATCACGCGGCGCGTGACCTCAGGGAAAGGGTGGCCGCTGTTGCGGAGGTTTTCCAGCAGGGCGCCCTGAGCGTCCACGACGGGCTGGGCGCGGGCGGGGCTTCCTGCTTCGAGCTCCACCGTGCCGGCGTCGGCCAAGGGCGTGCCGGGGGGCTGTGCCAGCAGCGTCACGGGCGCCATGCGGTATTGTGGCCCGGGTCGTACCGTGACGACGACGGGTATCGGCTCCGGGCTTGCCGCCAGTCGCTGGGACAGGCCGGGGGCATCCGGCGCCGCGCCAGCCAGGGTGACGGTGCCGCTGCCGTCGTAATAGCCCTCCGAGCGCAGCGCATCGCGGATGGCGCTCGTCTCGTTGAAGGCGCGTGCAATCAGCCCGTCCGCATCCACAGGCACGCTTTCACGCAGCTGTTCCAGGCGGGATGCGCGGCGGAGGGCGCTATCCAGCGCCTCGTCCCCCGTCTCGGGAAAGGTCACTTCATAGCGGAGGCGCGCTTCGTCCTCCGCCTCGGGCGGTGCGGCTGAAGGCGTTTCCTGCCCCGGCGCCGGGATGGAGAAGGCCACCGCGACGGGAGTGGCAAGGGCGATGAGGAGCAGGCTGTGTTTGAGATGCATGGGCTTACCCGCTATGCCCTAGCACATGGATACCGCACTTGCCGAAACACTGACGCGTTGGCGCAGGCATCTCCACGCCAACCCGGGCTTGACGCACCATGAAGGCGTGACCGCCGCTTTCGTTGCAGAAAAGCTCAAGGAATTAGGTGTTACCGATATTGTTGAAGGCGTGGGCGGGCATGGCGTCGTCGCCACGCTGCACCGGCCGGGCAGCAACCGCAGCGTGGGTCTTCGGGGCGACATGGATGCGCTGCCGATCGAGGAAGCGGCGCAGGATCTGCCCTGGCGCAGCACCGTTCCGAATGTAATGCATGCCTGCGGGCATGATGGCCACACCACGGCGCTGCTGGGTGCGGCGGCCCTGCTGCAAAAGGACGATAGCTGGAGCGGCACGGTGCGGCTGGTGTTCCAGCCCGCCGAGGAAGGTGGCGGCGGCGCCCGGCGGATGATCGAGGATGGCCTGTTCCGCCGCTTCCCGATGGATCGCATTTTCGGCTGGCACAATTGGCCGGGGCTGGCGGCAGGTACCGTTGCCGTGCACGACTCGGCGGTGATGGCAGCCGGAAACCGGATGGAGATCATCATCGAGGGCCATGCCGGCCATGCGGCGCTCCCGCATCTGGCGCGTGACCCGATCGTCGCCGCGGGCCACTTCATCGTGGCCAGCCAGTCGATCGTCGCCCGTTCGCTCGACCCGATGGACACCGGCGTCGTCAGCCTGACCGTGATCGAGGGTGGCGAGGCGCAGAACCAGATCGCCGCGCGGGCCCGCATCCTCGCCAGCATCCGTTATCTGCGTGACGAAGTGGGTGAGCAGATCCGCCAGGGCCTTCGCCGCGTGGGCGATGGGTTGGAGGCGACCTTCGGCGTGAAGGTGACGGTGAATGTGCAGGGCGGCGTGCCGGTGACGAAGAATCACCCGGCCGAGGCCGAGATGGCCGCCGAAGCTGCCGGTGCGGTGACGCAGGTGCGCCGCCACATGGCTCCCGCCATGACGGGCGAGGATTTCTCCCACTTCCTGCACGAAGTGCCGGGTGCTTTCGTCTGGATCGGTAATGGTCCGTCCGATAATGGGCGGGAACTGCACAACCCGCATTACGACTTCAACGACGACGTTCTGCCGGTGGCCAGCGGCTTCCTGGCGGAAGTGGCGAAGCGGTCCCTGGCCCAGGAACAGGGCGCGTAAAGCCGGCAGGGCGGCGAGGGGAACGGTATCCGCCTTCTCGCCGCCGCAGCCCGTGGGCCAGGGTCAGCCCAGATTCAGCAACCGGATGAGCACCAGCGCGGCGGCGCCAAGCGCCAGCAGCGAGAACACGACCGTGGCCGTTACCCGCGCACCGGCCCGCGCCACCACCCGGACATCCACGCCGAGCCCCAGCGCCGCCATGGACAGCACTGTCAGGATGCCGGCGACGGTGGAGATGGGGGCGAGGGCGAAGGTAGGAATGGCCCCCATGGCCCGCAGCGCGGCCAGCGCCAGGAAGCCCAGGATGAACCAGGGCACCAGGCGTGAGAGAGGTGGCTTCTTGTTGCCCGCCCGGCCGGCCGCCAGCGAGAGGCCGAGCACCAGCGGGCCCAGCATGAGCACCCGCACCAGCTTGACCAGCGTGCCCATCTGCACGCTCAGCGCGCCCACTGGCGCGGTGGCGGCGAGAACCTGGGGCACGGCATAGACCGTCAGCCCGGCCAGCACGCCATACTGCAATTCATTCAATCCAAAGACCGGCATCAGTAGCGGCAGCAGCAACACGACGGCCACGCCCAGCACAGCGGTAAAGGCGATGGAGGAGGCGACATCCTTGGCATCCGCACCGATGACCGGCGCGGTCGCGGCGATGGCCGAGTTGCCGCAGATGGAATTACCGCTCGCCACCAGGATGGCCATCTTGCTCGGCAGGCCCAGCGCGCGGCCGATGACGTAGCTGAAGCCGAGCGAAACGGCGACGACGCCGGCGATGCCCAGCAGAAGCCAGGGCCCGGCCGCCATGATGGCCTGCAGGCTGAGCGAAGCGCCCAGCAGCATGACGGCGATTTCCAGCAGCATCTTGGCGCTGAAGGCGATACCAGCGGCGTAATGCTTCGGCGGCGTCCAGAGGCTGCGCACCACCGTGCCGATGAGGATAGCCAGCACCAGGCTCTCCACCCAGGCCTGGCCGAACACGGCCCTCTCCGCAGCTTGCAGGACCTCTGCCGCCACCACCACAGCGGCACAGAGCAGGAGGCCCGGTGCCAGTTCCTTCGCCTTCATCCAGAGGGCGGGTTGCTGGGAAGCGCCTTGGGCGGTGGCGCTGCTGTCGAGCGGCATGGGGAAACCTGTCTTTGAATTGTCATGCTTCTCCCGCTCTCCCATTCATTGATCCAACGCGTTGTTCTTGTCATTTCGTTCGGTAATATCGAATGATACGCGCATGACCCTGGAGCAGCTTCGAATCTTCCTCGCCGTCGCCGAGCGGGAGCATGTCACCCGTGCCGCCGAGGCGCTGAACCTGACCCAGTCCGCCGTCAGCGCCGCTGTTCGCGCGTTGGAAGCGCGGCATGGCATTGCACTGTTCCATCGCGTCGGGCGGCATATCGAGCTGAGCGAGGCGGGGCGAATGTTTCGGGCGGAGGCGGAGGCCGTGCTGGCCCGGGCGCGCGCGGCGGAGCTGGTGCTTTCCGAACTCGGCGGCGTGGCGCGGGGAACACTGGCGGTGCAGGCGAGTCAGACCGTCGTCAGCTACTGGCTGCCGCCGCTGCTCGTGCGATTCCGCGCCCTGCACCCCGGCGTGCAGGTGCAGGTGAAAGCGGGCAACACCACCAGCGTCGTGCAGGCCCTGATGGACGGTGTTGCCGAGCTGGGCTTCGTGGAGGGCGAGGTGACGGAGCCTGCGCTGGTTCAGGTGCCGCTGACGGCCGATCAGCTCATCGTCGTGGTAGGGCTGGAGCATCCCTGGGCGAAGCAGGGGCCCATCGCGCCAGAGCGCCTGCGCGAGACGGCCTGGATCATGCGCGAGGAAGGTTCTGGCACCCGCGCGGCCTTCGAGGCCCTGTCGCCTGGGCTGGAGGTGGCGCTCGAACTGCCTTCCAACGAAGCGGTGCTCGCGGCAGTGGAGGCCGGGGGCGGCGCGGCAGTGGTGTCGGAGCGGGCGGCTGGCCCGCATCTGGCAGCGGGTTTGCTGGCGCGGGCGGGGGTGGAGTTGCCGCCACGCAGCTTCAAGGCGCTACGGCACCGGGAGCGGCATGGCAGCGGCGCCGCGAGGGCGCTGCTGGATCTCGCGGTTCAGAAAAGCTGACGACCGGGGCCGTAGGGAGCGACCATTTCGTCCTTGCCCACCATGTTCAGCAGGGCACGGGCGCGTTCATCCAGCTGATCACGGTCGATCAGGTCACCACGCAGGCCGGCGACACGGCGTTCCATGCTGTCGCGTTCTGCTTCCGCCTTGGCGAGCTCGATACGCATGGAGGCGATTTCGGCGGCCTTGGCCTCGCGGGCCAGGGAGCCGACGCGCGGACCATGTACGGCATACCAGGCGAAATGCCAGCACAGGCCGGCAAACACCACCGGCACAAACAGCACATTGAACGCCCGCTTGATGGCCCGCATGGAAATCCTTTCCGGCGATCGAATCTTAACCGCCTGTTAGCAGGGCCAGCTAAATGTTTGTACTGGCTGGGGCGCAAGCCAGTAATCCCGGGCGCGGCATTTTCCGCGCCCGGGTGTTGCATCAACGACGCAGGATGGTGCGGCCCGCGTAACGGCCCGCCGGGCCGAGCTGCTGCTCGATGCGGATCAGCTGGTTGTACTTGGCCAGGCGGTCGGAGCGGGAGAGGGAGCCCGTCTTGATCTGGCCGCAGTTGGTGGCCACCGCGAGGTCGGCGATGGTGTTGTCTTCGGTCTCGCCCGAGCGGTGGGACATGACGGCGGTGTAGCCGGCGCGGTGCGCCATCTCGACCGCTTCCAGCGTCTCCGTCAGCGAGCCGATCTGGTTGACCTTCACCAGGATGGAGTTGGCGGTCTTCTTCTCGATGCCCTGGCGCAGGCGGTCCGGATTGGTGACGAACAGATCGTCGCCGACCAACTGCACCTTGCTGCCGAGGCGGTCGGTCAGCAGCTTCCAGCCTTCCCAGTCATCCTCGGACATGCCGTCCTCGATGGAGATGATGGGGAACTTGGCGCAGAGGCCGGCGAGGTAATCGACCATGCCACCGGCGTCGAGCTTCTTGCCCTCGCCTTCCATGTCATACACGCCGTTCTTGAAGAACTCGGTACTGGCGCAATCGAGGGCGAACATCACGTCCTCGCCCACGCGGTGGCCGGCGGCCTCGCAGGCCTGGGAGATAAAGTTCAGCGCTTCCTCGGCCGACTTCAAGTCCGGCGCGAAGCCGCCTTCATCGCCGACATTGGTGTTGTGCCCGGCGTCATGCAGCTTCTTCTTCAGACTCGCAAAGATCTCGGAGCCGATGCGGACGGCGTCGGCCATCGTGCCGGCGGCCACCGGCATCACCATGAATTCCTGGATGTCGATGGGGTTATCGGCATGCTGGCCGCCATTGATGATGTTCATCATCGGCACCGGCAGGGTGCGGGCGAAGACGCCGCCGACATAGCGATACAGCGGCACGCCAAAATGCTCGGCCGAGGCCTTCGCGGTGGCGAGGCTGACGGCCAGGATGGCGTTGGCGCCCAGGCGGGATTTGTTCGGCGTGCCGTCGAGCGCGATCAGCGTCTCGTCGATCTTCACCTGCTCCGTGGCGTCCATGCCGGAGAGAGCGTCGAAGATCTCGCCTTCGACATTGGCGCAGGCCTTCTGCACGCCCTTGCCGTGGAAGCGCGCCTTGTCGCCATCGCGCAGCTCAACCGCTTCATGCGCGCCCGTGGACGCGCCGGAGGGGACAATGGCGCGGCCAACCGCGCCCGAATCCAGGACGACATCGACCTCGACGGTCGGGTTGCCGCGCGAATCCAGTACTTCGCGCGCGATGATGTCGGCAATGGCGGTCATTCCGGCGATCCCCTTTCCGGTGGAAGTCACCGGGCGATAGGACGGTATTCGGCCGAGGGCAAGGGTGGGGGCCGTGAAGAAAGAGGGGTAGGCAGCTTTCCCCCGGATGCCGTTTCAGCTGCGGCGGATGAAGTGGAGATGTCGTCTGCCCGCGGTAGGCAGCCGGGTCACAAAAAGCCGATCCAGCGGCCGGCGACGAGGGCCGCCAGCCAGAAGCAGGCCGAGGTAGCCGCCATCACCCGCGCCGGCAGCGGCACCGGGCCGCCCTTCAGGGCGGCGTTATAGAAGCGGGTGCCATGCTGCAGGCCGATATTGAGAATGGCGAGAGCGAGGATGGCGAGCTTCGCCAGGAAGGCTGTGTTGTTCAGATATTCGTCGGGCTGGACGGTAAAGAGCCAGAAGCCAGTGAGAATGGCCGTGCATACCCCCACCGCGGCTACGCGGGTGAGGAAAGGGGCCAGCACCGGCAATGGTACCTGCCGGAACAGCCCGATCAGGCGAAGGTCCAGCGGGAGGATGGCGCCGAGGATCAGGCCGATTCCCAGGATATGCGCGGCATTGATGAAGAGGTAGGCAGTGCCCGAGCGCTGAAGCCATACCGCACCCGGCCAGCCAGCCAGCGTTGCGACAACGTCCATTGAGGCCGCTCAGCGGCTGCCGATCCGCTCCGGGTACATGTCGTAATTCTTTCCGGCGAGGGTGATTCGCACCGCCTTCATATGCCGTGCTCCCGCTTCCCGGGACCTGTTGCCGAGGACGGTGATGGCATCCCCCGGCTTGGCCGTGTCGCCCGTGAAGCCGGAACGGCGTGTCTGGCTGGGGTTGCCGAGATCGACCTGCCAGATCTGCCCATCCGCCGCGCGTACCTGCAGCGTGGGGTGGGGCGGGGCCATGGAAATGGCGTGGATCTGGCCCTGGAGCGTGGTCTGCTCGCCCTCAGCCCAGGACCAGCCGTGATGTGCGAGGGCCGCCGTGCTGGCGAACAGCCCGGCAGCCATGGTTGCGAGGAAGACGCGCTTGCCCAGTACGGTCATGATCGTGCTCCCGGTCCGCGCCCGCCCAGTGACGGCCGCTTCTCGAGAGATGCTGGCCGGGTGGGGAAAAGTCGAAGGGCGTAACGGGAAGTTGAGGCTCCAACAAAAAAGGGGCGGGCCGTGAGGCCCACCCCTTTGTCGCGGTTCAGTGCGGTCTCAGACCAACCGGGCCTGCTTCACCGCTGCGCCGACGAAGCCGGCGAAGAGCGGGTGCGGGTCGAAGGGCTTCGACTTCAGTTCCGGATGGTACTGCACGCCGATGAACCAGGGATGGTCCGGATACTCGACGATTTCCGGCAGCAGCCCATCGGGGGAGAGGCCGGAGAAGCGCAGGCCGGCTTCCTCCAGGCGCTCGCGGTAGCCGATGTTCACCTCGTAGCGGTGGCGGTGGCGCTCTTCGATCTCGCTCTTGCCGTAGACCTCCCGCACCAGGGAGCCTTCCGCCAGAGCGGCGGGGTAGGCGCCGAGGCGCATGGTGCCGCCGAGGTCGCCTTCCTTACTCCGCTTCTCGCGCTCATTGCCGCGCAGCCATTCGGTCAGCAGGCCGACCACCGGCTCCTCGCAAGGGCCGAACTCGGTGGAAGAGGCCTTCTCCAGCCCGACGAGGTTCCGCGCCGCCTCGATCACCGCCATCTGCATGCCGAAGCAGATGCCGAGGAAGGGGGTCTTCCGCTCACGGGCGAAACGCACCGCCTCGATCTTGCCCTCGGAGCCGCGCTCGCCGAAGCCGCCCGGCACCAGGATGCCATGCACGCCTTCCAGCGCCTTCACCGCCTCCGGCGTCTCGAAGACCTGGCTGTCCACCCACTGGAGGTTGACCTTCACCCCGTGCTGGATGCCGCCATGCACCAGCGCCTCGGCCAGCGACTTGTAGGCGTCGAGCAGCGAGATGTACTTGCCGACGACGGCAATGTTCACTTCGCCTTCGGGATGCGTCAGGCGGTGGACGATGCGCTTCCAGTTGTCCAGCTTCGGCTCGCCATAGGCGGAGAGGCCGAAATGGCGCAGCACTTCGCGGTCCAGCCCTTCCTCATGGTACTGCAGCGGCACGCCATAGATGGGCGAGGTGTCCAGCGCCGGGATGACGCTCTCCGGCCGCACGTTGCAGAACAGCGCGATCTTGCGGCGCTCATTCTCCGGAATCGGGCGATCGGAGCGGCAGAGCAGGATTTGCGGCTGGATGCCGAGGCCGAGCAGCTCCTTCACGGAGTGCTGGGTGGGCTTGGTCTTCAGTTCGCCAGCGGAGGGGATGTAGGGCACCAGGGTGAGGTGCATGAACAGGCTGCGCTGCGGGCCCAACTCGTTGTTGAGCTGGCGGAGGGCTTCCAGGAAGGGAAGGCTCTCGATATCGCCCACCGTGCCGCCGACTTCGATCAGCACGAAATCCAGCCCCTCGGTGCCGGCCGTCGCGGCTTCCTTGATGGCGTCGGTGATGTGCGGGATGACCTGGACGGTGCCGCCCAGATAGTCGCCGCGGCGCTCCTTGGCGATCACATCGGCGTAGATGCGGCCCGAGGTCCAGGCATCTGCCTGATGGGCATGCACGCCGGTGAAGCGCTCATAGTGCCCGAGGTCGAGATCCGTCTCTGCACCGTCGTCGGTCACGAAGACCTCGCCGTGCTGATACGGGGACATCGTGCCCGGATCGACGTTGAGATAGGGGTCGAGCTTGCGAAGGCGGACCTTGTAGCCCCGGGCCTGCAACAGCGCGCCGAGGCTTGCCGCCGCGATGCCCTTGCCGAGGGAGGAAACCACGCCGCCGGTGATGAAAACGAACCGCGTCATGGGCGTCCTTTCTACCAAGCCGCGCGGGGAACGGGAACCCATCGCTACGGCATCGCTGCTCTTCCACGCAGCGCGGGGCTCCCGACCACCACCGCGATACGCTCACACAAAAAGGGCGCCGGAGGCATCGCCTCCCGCGCCCGTCAGGCCGGCAAAAGGCCGAGACCTTAGTTCGTTGGCACCGAAGGCTGGGCCGGGGCAGCCGGTGCGGCGGGCGCGCCGGTTGCCGGAGAATCGGTGGCCGGGCCGCTGGCGCCAGGCGCCGGAGCGGTGCCGCCCGGAGCCGTAGGAGCCGCCGGAATGGCCGGACCCGGTGGCAGGTCGAGGATGGAACCGCGATTCGCTTCGCCGCGACCCAGCAGCGCCATGGCCAGGGCCAGCACCATGAACAGGGTGGCCAGCACGGCGGTGGTGCGGGTCAGCAGGTTGGCCGTGCCGCGCCCGGTCATGAACGAACCCATGCCCTGGGACGAGCCGATACCGAGCCCACCACCCTCGCTGCGCTGCAACAGCACGACGGCGATCAGCGCGAGGGTGACGATAAGGTGCAGGACCAGCAGGACTGTCATCATGGCGGGGCCGCTTCTAACCGCGATCCATTCCGGATGCCAGGGGAAGTGTAGCGAGTTCCTCTACAGCCATACGGAAGGCGGTGGCCACGGTTGCGGCGCGCACGGCCGTCCGGTCCCCCGGAAACACATGGCGTTCCACCCGCGCGGGCCGGCCCTTGAGGGCGACGCCGATATAGACGAGGCCGACCGGCTTGGTCTCCGTGCCGCCGCCAGGGCCGGCGATGCCGGTAGTGGAAATGCCCATATCGGCGCCCGACTCGCGTGCGGCGCCTTCCGCCATGGCGGCCGCCACCTCGCCGCTGACGGCGCCCAGCCGCGCGATGAGTGCGGGGTCCACGCCCACCGACTTGGCCTTCGCCTCGTTGGAATAGGTGACGTAGCCCGCCAACAGCGTGGCGGATGAGCCAGCGATGGCGGTGACCGCGGCGGAGACCAGCCCACCCGTGCAGGATTCGGCGGTGGCGAGCGTCAGGCTGCGGGACTGCATGATCTGCAGCAGCAGTTCCGCCTGTTCCAGTGTCTCGGGGGGCAGCATCACAGCATCACTCCCATCCAGCGTGCGGCCAGCAGCAGGGCGGCGGCCAGGGTGCCGGCAATGATATCGTCCAGCATGACGCCGGTGGCGCCCTTGCGCCGGTCGGCCCAGCCCACCGGGCCGGGCTTCAGCACGTCGAAGGCGCGGAATAGCAGGAAGGCCAGCGCCACGCCCACGATGCCGCCGGCGGGCAGAGCGGCCAGTGCCAGGGATTGCCCGGCACCTTCATCCACCACCACCCAGCTCGGGTCCTGCCGGGCTTCCGGCAGGCGCAGCAATGCCCACCACCCCAGCGCGGCGAGCAGTGCGGCCAGGATGAGACATGCCTCGGAGCCGGCCCAGCCCATCGGCAACACCAGCGCCGAGCCCCAGGTGCCCGGGGCGGGGCGGAAAAAGCCCACGCCCCCCATGCTGGCGATGAAGCGCGGCAGTCCTGCTCGAATCGAAGACGGCTCGCGCTCCGGCAGATGAGCGGGAAGTTCGGCGCGCTGGTTCATCGGGAGGCTGTGGCGGGGCGCGCAGGGGCGCCAACCGGCAGCCAGGGCTTCAGCGGATGGTCGAGTCCGGCGGTCTGCGGGTTGAGGGCGCGGTAGATCACCGCATTCTCCACCACCCGCTGCACGTAGTTACGGGTCTCGGTGAACGGGATCTGCTCGAGCCAGTCGATCATGTCCGTGCCGCCGGCGGCGGGGGTCATGCGCGGGTCGCCATAGGTGGAGAGCCACTCTTCCACCCGGCGCGGCCCGGCATTGTAGGCAGCGGCGGCCAAGGCAAGGTTGCCGAAGCGGGAGAGCTGGTCGGCCAGATACTGGGCGCCCAGCGTCATGTTGTGCTCGGGCTGGGTGGTCAGCCAGCTCACCTGATGTGCGACGCCCAGGCCGCGTGCCACCTGCGAAGCGGTGCCGGGCAGCAGCTGCATCAACCCCCGCGCATTGGCAGGGGAGACGGCGGCGGGATCGAAATTACTCTCCTGCCGGGTGATGGCGTAGATGAAGGCGGGTTCCGCCGCGCCATTCGCCGTGGCGGCATAGGGGGTGGGAAAGCCCTCCGGCAGCAGCATGATACCATCGATGCCAGCACGCCGCGCCACCCAGACGGCATGGTCCGGGCGGCCGATGCTGTTGGCCAGCCGCGCCGTCAGGACATGCGTCGCCGGGTCGGGCGAAAGGTCTTCCAGCCGCAGCAGGAAGGTGCGGGCGCGGTTGGTGTCGCCAAGATCGGCGAGCGTCAGCACGGCGCGCGCGAGTTCCTTGTCCAGGAAGGCGCTGGCGGCGGCGGTGCTGGGTGTGGCGGGAACGACGCCGGTAATGCGTGCCGAGAGCTGCAACGGCGTCTCGCCCAGGGCGAGGGCTGCAAGCTGGCCATAGAAGCCGGTGGGAAGGGCCGCCGCTTCGCTGTAGTGCTCGCGGGCCTCCGTGGCGCGGCCTTGTGCCTCGGCGGCGCGGCCGCGCCAGTACAGCGCGCGGGACTGGGTGATGATGCTGGTGCTGCCCTGGCCCAGCCGCGCGAAATGGCGGGCGGCCGTCGCCGGGTCGTTCAGCATGCGCAGGGCGATGAAGCCCGCCAGGAACTCGGCGTCGTGGAAACCGGCGCTGTCGCCCGGCTGGCCATGCTCGGCCGCGACGCGATACGCCGCCGAGGGATTGCCCAGCCGCAGTAGCTTGCGGGAGAGCACCTGCCGCTCCGTCCACACAGCGCGGGCAGCCTCTGGCGAGAGATTGACCTGCAATGCCTCGGCCGACTGCCAGACGGCGGCGGCCTGGGCATCCTGGTCCTTGCGGCGGAGGAAGCGCGCCCATTCCGCCGCCATGCCGAGATCGGAGGGGCGGGAGGGGAGGCCGGCATCGGCGCCCGCGCGCTCGGAGGCGAGGGCGAGGCGCTGGTCGGCGGCGAGGCGGGCATTGGCCGGGAGCATCGGCAGCACGCGAGAGGCGGCGGCGAACTGGCGGCCCCAGGCCAGACGGTCGAAGCGGGCCTGATGATCTTCCGGCGTCAGGATGGCGGCATTCTGCGCCAGGAAGATGGATTCCTCGGTGGGGTCCGCGTTCAGCTCACGCCATGCCTCACGCAGGCCCGGGGTCGGGTCGGCGCCCTGGCGGGCGCGGGCATCCGCCAGGAGCTGGGCCGCTGGCAGGCCGCGCGGGGCGTCATGCGCGTAAAGGCTGAGTACCAGCTTGTCGCTGGGCATCAGGGGCAGAATTTCCTCGGCCCGGGCCAGGAGCGAGGCACGGAAGGGCCAGTCCGGATTCTCGGCCATGAAAGCGGCGATTTCGTCCAGCGTGCCCATGCCGCGCACCTGCAGCCGCATCCATTGCACCAGCTTCGCCGCCAGCGGGTCCGCGTTCACCGCCAGCGCCTGCGCATCCGGCCAGCGCCCGGCATTGGCGGCGGCCAGCGCGGCGCGGCCGGCGGCGCGGGCGCTTTCATTCGCCCAGGGCTGGGCGGCGGCCGGAAGGGCCAGGCCGAAGAGCAGGGGAGCCATCAGCAGGGCACGGGCCAGGCTGGAGCGGCGGCTGGAGCGGGGGCGGGGCTTCTGGTCGCTGCGCATGGAGGCAGCTTCTAAACCATCCCGCGGCGCTTGTCCTGAAAGCACTGCCGCTTGCGGGGCAGGAAAGCGTGGGGCGGTGCTTGTTTCACAGGCGTCCCGCGCCTAGCTTGCCCGTTCCGCCGGGTGGAGGGTCCAGCCGGCGCAACCCCCCTGCCAGCCATCTTCCGGAAGGAAAGTCATTCCGATGTTCAAGGGTTCCCTCGTCGCGCTGATCACGCCGATGGCCGAGGATGGGTCCCTGGACCCCAAAGCCTTCCAGGACCTGGTCGAGTGGCAGATATCCGAAGGCACGCAGGGCCTCATCCCGGTTGGCACCACCGGTGAGAGCCCGACCCTCTCCCATGACGAACACCGCCGCGTGGTGGAGTTGTGCGTCGAGGCGGCTGGTGGCCGCGTGCCGGTCATCGCCGGCACCGGCAGCAACAGCACCGAGGAAGCCATCGAACTGACCCGCCACGCCAAGGAAGCGGGCGCGGATGCGGCGCTGATCGTGACGCCCTACTACAACAAGCCGACGCAGGAAGGGATGTATCTGCACTTCACGGCCATCGCCGATGCCGTGGACCTGCCGATCGTCATCTACAACATCCCCCCGCGCAGCGTGATCGACATGTCTGTCGAGACCATGGCGCGGCTGGCCAAGCACCCGAACATCATCGGCGTGAAGGACGCGACGGCGAACCTCACCCGCCCGCTGCACACCCGCGCCGCCATCGGCCCGGATTTCTGCCAGCTTTCGGGCGAGGACCACACGGCGCTCGCCTTCCTGGCGGCCGGCGGCCATGGCTGCATCAGCGTGACGGCCAATATCGCGCCGCGCCTCTGCGCCGAGATGCACAAGGCGTGGGCCGAGGGCAATATCGAGGAGGCCATCGCCATCCAGGACCGGCTGGTGCCGGTGCATGACGCGATGTTCTGCGAGACCTCTCCCGGCCCGGTGAAATACGCCGCCAGCCTGCTGGCCAAGTCCACCGCCTTCTGCCGCCTGCCGATGGCGCCGGTGGCCGATTCCACCCGCGCCCGCGTGAAGGCCGCCATGGTCTCCGCCGGATTGCTGAACTGAACTGAGAGCCTATGGCCGCCAAGGATAAGAAGAAGAAATCCTCGCTGATCGCGCACGGCACCGCCGCGCAGAACCGCAAGGCGCGTTTCGACTACAAGATCAACGAGACGTTCGAAGCCGGCATCGTGCTGCTGGGGCCGGAGGTGAAATCCCTCCGCTCCGGCCGCGCGGCGCTCGCGGATTCCTGGGCGGGTGAGCGCAACGGGGAGTTGTGGCTGTTCAACAGCTACATTCCCGAATGGCAGGCCGGCAGCTTCATGGCGCATTTCGAGCCGCGCCGGCCGCGCAAACTGTTGCTGCATAAAAAGCAGGTGCAGGAGCTCATCGGCTCCATCACGCGGGAGGGCGTGACCCTCGTGCCGCTGGAGGTGCTGTTCAACGATCGCGGCATCGCCAAGGTCGTGCTCGGCGTCGCCGAGGGTAAGTCCAAGGCCGACAAGCGCCACGCCATCGCGGAACGTGACTGGCAGCGGGACAAGTCGCGCCTGTTGCGGGGTGACAAGTACTAGTGACGCGCCTGGGCGAGCCTGGCTGATGCTTTCCACACTAGGCGTCGTCTTTCCGGTCTTCGCGCTTATCCTGCTGGGCTATCTCGCCCGGCGATATAACGTGCTCGGGCCGAACGCGATGTCGGAGCTGAACCGTTTCGTCGTCTGGCTGGCCCTGCCGGCGCTGCTGTTCGACATCATGGCGCGCACCTCATGGTCCACGCTGTGGCAGCCGGGCTTCGTGGCGGCGTTTGGCGTGGGCAGCCTCGCGCTGTTCGCCATGACGCTCATGCTGCGCAAGGCCGGGGGGCGCCCGCTGGCCGACAGCAGCATCGATGGCCTGAACGCGGCTTATCCCAATACGGGCTATATGGGCTTCCCGCTCTGCCTGATGGCGTTGGGGCCGCAGAGCCTGCCGCTGGTCACTATCGCCACTATCATCACGGTTTGTGTGCTGTTCGCTGCCGCCATCATCTTTATCGAAATTGGCGTGCAGGAAGAGCGTCATCCGGCGAAGCTGGCAGCCAAGGTGGGCGGTGCGTTGGCGAAGAACCCGCTGCTGGTGGCTCCGGCGCTTGGCGCGCTGGCTTCCGGCGTGGGACTGACGCTGCCGGAGAGCATCGACTCCTTCCTGAAGCTGCTGGGCGGCGCGGCATCGCCCTGTGCGCTGGTGGCGCTGGGTCTGTTCCTGGCGCAGCAGGGCATGGTGCGGGGGAAGGACCTGAACGGCACGCTGCTGCTGGTCGGGTTGAAGCTGCTGGCGCTGCCGGTTCTGGTCTGGCTTCTGGCCACGCAGGTCCTGCGCCTTTCGCCGCTGGCCACGCATACGGCGGTGGTGGTGGCGGCGCTGCCCACCGGCACGGGGCCCTTCATGCTGGCGGAGTATTACCGCCGCACCGCGCGCGTCACCTCCGCCACCATCCTGTTCAGCACGGTGCTCTCCGTGCTGACAGTTTCGTTGTATCTGGCCTGGATCGGCTGAGCGGGTTTGCTCAGTTGAAGGCCTCGGGGTAGCCGAACAGGCCGACGCTGCCGCCGGTGTGGATGAACACGACGTTCTCGTCCTTGCCGAAATGGCCCTTGCGGACGAGATCGATCAGCCCGGCCATGCCTTTGCCGGAATAGACCGGGTCCAGCAGGATGCCTTCCTTCTCGGCCAGCAGCTTCACCGCAGCGACCATGCCCTCGGTGGGGATGCCGTAGCCCTGGCCGACATAGTCGCAGTTCGCGACGACATGTTCCGGCTTCACGATGCCGGGCAGGCCGAGATGCGTGGCGACCTTCTCGGCCAGCGCCAGCACGTTCTTCTCCTGCTGCTCCTTGGGCGCGCGCACGCCGATGCCGAGCACGGGAATGCCGCTGTTCAGCGCCGTGAGGCCCGTGACCAGGCCGGCCTGCGTGCCGGCGCTGCCCGTAGCGTGCACCACATGGTCGATCCGCAGCCCGATCTCGGCGGCCTGCGCCACCAGTTCCAGCGCCGCGTTCACATAGCCCAGCGCGCCGACCGCGTTGGAGCCACCGCCGGGGATGACATAGGGCTTGCGGCCCTGGGTCTTCAGCTCAGCGGCTAACTTCTCCATCTCCGCCTGCATGTCCGCGCCACCCGGGCGACGGTCGATGGTGGCGCCGTGCAGGCGGTCCAGCAGCACGTTACCGGAATCGGTGTAGGCGGGGTCGGTGTAGCCAGTGCGGTCTTCCAGCAGGATATGGCAGGCGAGGCCGAGCTTTGCCGCCGCCGCTGCAGTTTGTCGTGCGTGGTTGGATTGCGTCGCGCCCTGGGTGATGACGGTGTCGGCGCCTTGGGCCAGCGCCTCCGCCATCAGGAATTCCAGCTTCCGCGTCTTGTTGCCGCCGGTGGAGAGCCCGGTGCAGTCATCGCGCTTGATCCAGAGCTTTGGTCCGCCATTCGGCCCCGCCAGATGGCGGGAGAGGTTCTCCATCGGCTCCAGCGGTGTCGGCATATGGCCGAGGCGGATGCGCGGGAAGCGGGCGAGATTCATGCGGCGTCTCCTTGCTTTGGACTTGCTGGTCTTCTTGCGGTCCTCAGCTTCCGTCTGAGGCGAAGCCCTGGCAAGGGGGGGGTGCCGTTCGCCTGCCCTCGGCCGGCTGGCCAATTAATAATCATTCTCAATGAAACTGACGAGCCCGAGGCAAGTATTCCATACAAACGCGTTTGTATATGTTTATAACGCTTCCGCAACCATATAACTGATGGCAGTTTGATTTCAGCTATCTCGACGCGCGAAGCGGATCGGGACTATGAGTGGAGGATAGCGGACGGACATAATGACGGTAGTACAGTTCGAGGGAACCCACGCGTGCATGGCGGCGGATGCCGCCAGGATCGGCCGCTATGAGACATCTGCCCTGGCAGCGGAGCTGGCGGCGCTGGAAGCGCAATCGGTCCAGGAACGCGCCGTCGGCGGGCTGCCCAATCTTGAGGGCCGGCCCCATGTCGTGAAGCTGATCGAGAGCCGCGCGGGCGGTCTCGCTCTGGGTGCCTTGCAAACCTTCCTGGCGCGCACGATGAAGTTGGTGCGGGTGGTTCGGCCCGCGCGGCGCCATGCGGTGGTGGAGACCGCCGAGGGACCTCGTCAGGTGGAACAACAGGCCCGTGCCGTAAGGCCGGAACTGTCGAGTGTGGCCTTCGCGCCGGAGATTCTGGAACAGCGGCCCCGCATTCTCATCGACGTCACGCCCACGGCGCGGCGGCCGGAGGCCCGCGGCGGCATTCCCCGTGTGGTGACGGCGCTGGCCAAGGCAGGGGTGGAGACCGGGCTTGCCCTGCCGGTGTGCATGGAAGACGGGGCGCTGATCTCCTATTATCGCCATCCCGCCTTCGAGGGGCCGATCACGCCCGGGCCCGGCGACATCTTCCTCATTCCGGATATCTTCTGGTATTTCGTCGAGGAATACGAAGCTTACGTGGATTTGGTGCGGAAGCATGGCGGGCAGGCCGGCATCATCGCGCACGACATCTTCCCGATCAGCCATCCATCCTTTTCGCCTGAAGAGGTTGTGCAGACCTTCGAGCGCGGCTTGCGCAGCCTGCTGGCGCGCAGCGTGTGTTGCATTTCCGTCTCGAAGAGCACCGAGGATTCGATCCGCGCCTATCTGGAGGCCACTGGCTTCCCGGATCGTCACAGGCTGACGCAGGATCATTTCCATCTCGCCGTGACGCCGCGTGAGCCGTCGAGCTTACCGGTGCGGGAGGAGATCGCCTCCCTCTTCGCATCCGGCCGTACCTTTCTCAGCGTGGGAACGCTGGAGCCGCGGAAGGGCTATGCCATCGCCCTCGATGCGTGCGACCTGGCGTGGGAGAAGGGGGAGGATTTTTCCTATGTCATCCTGGGCCGTTTCGGCTGGCGCAGCCAGGGCATCCGCCGCCGTATCCTGAATCATCCCCTCTACGGCAAGCGTCTGTTCTGGATTGCCGACGCCAATGATTCCGAGCTGGACATGGCCTATGCGCGCTGCCGCGCGCTGATCCAGTCCTCCATCGATGAGGGGTTCGGGCTGCCGGTCATCGAGGCCGCCGCCCATGGCGCGCCGGTCATCGCCAGCGACCTGCCGGTCTTCCGGGAGGTGGGTGGCGATCAGGTCACTTATTTCCCCGTCGCCAGCCCCGAGGGGCTGGCGCGGGCCATGATGAACGCGCTCGTGCATAAGCCGAAGCCCGTGAATGTGGCCGTGCCGAGCTGGGAGGATGCGATGCGGCGGTTGGCGGCCTGCCTGCCGCCAGCCCCGTAGGTCTCAGCCTGCCGGCGCAGGCTGCGCTTTAGGTTCCGGCGGCAGGCGCCGCAGCAGAAACAGCATGACGCCCATGGCTGGCAGGGCGGCCAGCATGGTCAGGGCGAAGAAACCCGGCCAACCCAGCGCTTCCGCCAATGTGCCGCTGAAGGCGCCCACAGTGCGCGTGCTGACCGCTGCCAGCGAGGACAGAAGCGCATATTGCGTGGCGGTGAAGGCGCGGCTGGTGAGCGCGGAGAGGTAGGTGAGGAAGGCGGCATCCGCCAGGCCGTCCGTGAAGTTCTCAACACCGGTCTGAATGTAGAACACCGTCATGTCATGGCCGGCATAGGCCAGCCAGATATACGTGACGTTGGAGAGCATCTGCCCCAGGCCGGTAAGAATGAGCGCCCGCGCGGTGCCGATGCGCGCCACCAGCCAGCCACCGGCAAGGGCGCCCAGCAAGGTTGCGAACAGGCCGAACACGCTGCTGACCTGTGCCACCTCGGCACGGGTGAAGCCGAGTTGCGTCTGAAAGGGTGTCACCATCACCGCCGCCAGCGCCTCGCCCAGCTTGAACAGGGCGACAAAGAGCAGGATGGCCAGCCAGTAGGGGCGGCGCATGAAATCGGCGAAGGGGTCGATGATGGCGGTGCGGAGGCGCGTGGGCAGATCCATCCGGGCGCCGGGAGCGCGCGGGGAGAGCACTTCCGGCCCCAGCCATACCGCCATGAAGCCGACCAGGATGAGCGACGCGGCATAGGCAAAGGCCCAGAACCAGCCGATGTATTCCGAGAGCCAGAGTACACCGCCGCCCACCGCCAGTAGTCCCAGCCGGTAGCCCCAGACGTAGAAGGCAAGCCCAAGGCCCTGCTCGCGCTCCTCCAGCATCTCGATGCGATAGGCATCGATGACGATGTCCTGGCTGGCGGAGAGGAAAGCCACCGCGATGGCGGCGATCACCGTGGCCATTGGCGCGATGGAAGGGTCCGTCATGCCCATGGCCAGGATGGCCACCATCAGCGCCGGCTGGATGCAGGCCAGCCAGCCCCGCCTGCGGCCCCAGGCACGGAAGGCCGGGGGCAGGGCATTGTCCAGCAGCGGAGACCAGAGAAACTTCAGCGAGTAGGGCAGGCCGATCAGCGCGGTCATGCCGATCTCGGTGAGCGACACGCCCGATTCCGTCAGCCAGCGCCGCAGGATGGCGAGCACCAGCGGCAATGGTGCCGCGGCCGAGAAGCCGAGGGCGAGCATTACCAGGAAGCGGGGATTCTTGAACATATCGAGCGTGCGCATCGGCACGCAAACTGCCATGCGCTTCGCCACGCGAAAACCACCGTTACGCAGGGCGGCAGTCTCAAGGCCTGAAGTTGGGGCGCGACCTGCGGCTGGCCGAAGCCAGCCGTGGCCGCAACGTGGCCCGCCGCCTATGCGGCGCAGCCAAGGCGGCGGAGCCGCCGCCCGGCGCCTAAGGGCACCAATTACGCCATGTTCACCATGACGGTCTTCTTGTGGGTGAAGTGCTCCAGCATGGATTCCAGGCTGGCTTCCTTGCCCAGGCCGGAGGCCTTCACGCCGCCATAGGAAAGGTTCGGCTGCACGACGAGGTTCTGGTTCACCTGCACCAGGCCGGCTTCCAGGGCATGGGCGAAGCGCAGCGCGATCTTCAGGTCGTTGGTCCAGACCGTGGCGGCCAGGCCGAACTCGCTGTCATTGGCCTCGGCCAGCACGGCATCGGCATCGTCGAAGGGGAAGACGACGGTGACGGGGCCGAAGATCTCCTCGCGGACGAGGCGGCTTTCCTTGGTCAGGCCGGTGAAGATGTAGGGCTGGATGAACAGGCCCTTCTTCAGCGCCGGGTCCTTCGGCATGGCGGAGCAAGCGCGGCCGGTGGCGCCGGCGGTCTTCTCGCCCTCGGCGATGAAGCCCTTCACCTTCTCGAACTGGCCCGGGGAGATGATGGTGCCGATATCGGTCTTCTCATCCAGCGGGTCGCCCATCACCATGGCGTCCACGCGCTTCGCCATCTCCGCCACGAACTTCTCGTAGATCGGGCGCTGGACGAAGATGCGGCTGGCCGCGGTGCAGCTCTGGCCCTGGCGGGTGAAGCGCATGGAGGTGAGGGCGCCGGCGACGGTCTTCTCGAAGTCGCAATCGGCGAAGACGATCATGGGCGACTTGCCGCCCAGCTCCAGCGTCACCGGGATCAGCTTGTCCGCGGCGGTGCGGGAGATGATCTTGCCGGTCTCGACGGAGCCGGTGAAGGTCACCTTCTTCACCAGCTTATGGGCCACCAGCGGCGCGCCACATTCCGGGCCCTGTCCACTGAGAATGTTGAACACGCCCGGCGGCAGCACGCGGTTCATCAGCTCGACGATGCGCAGCACGGCCAGCGGCGCTTCCTCGGCGGACTTCACGACGATGGTGTTGCCGGCGACGATGGCGGGCGCGGCCTTCAGCGCCATCAGCATCATCGGAATGTTCCAGGGGATGATGGCCCCCACCACGCCCAGCGGCTCGCGGATGGTGATGTTCAGCACGTCCGGGCCGAAGGGCACCGTCTCGCCCTTGATCTCGCCGCCCAGCCCGCCGAAGAACTCGAAGATATCAGCGACGTTGTTGGCCTCGACGCGGCTTTCGGTGCGCAGCGCCTTGCCGGTCTCCAGCGCCACCAGCCTCGCCAGCTCTTCCACATGCTCACGGATCAGCTGCGCCGCCTGATGCACCAGCGCGCCGCGCTTGCGGGCGGGCACCTTGGCCCATTCCTTCTGGGCGCGGGCAGCGTCGGAGACGGCCGCTTCCACGTCCGCGGCGTCACCATCGGCGGCCTTGGCCACGGTCTCGCCGGTGGCGGGGTTCACCACGTCGAAGGTCTTGCCGGACAGGGCAGGGGCGTAGCGGCCGCCGATGAAATGATAGCCGGAAATCGCCTTCGCGAGCGCGAAGGGGTCCAGGGTCGGCGCCGCCGGGGCGGGGTTGGGGGTCTCGAGCATGGGCGGTTCTCCCTGAGTTCAGCGTTCGGGGTTGTGGAGCGGACCATGCGCCGGGTAGGGCCGCCTCGCAACCCGCCCTCTTCCACCAGCTCAGCCGCCGGGGCAGCATCACGCTGCCATGACCAGACACACGACGCCCACCACCCTGGCCGAGACCATCCGGCTTCGCCTGGCTGACGATATCACCGCCGGCCGCCTGGCCCCGGGGAGCGTCATTGATGAAAGCGCGCTGGCGGAACGCTTCGGCGCCTCCCGCACCCCTGCGCGCGAGGCGTTGCGGGAGCTGGCGGCGGCTGGCCTCGTGGTCATCGAGCCCCGGCGGGGCGCCCGGGTGGCCAGCATCACCGTCGAGCAGCTCGCGGAATTGTTCGAGCTGATGGCGGAGATGGAGGCCATGTGCGCCCGCCTCGCCACCTTCCGCATGACGGCGACGGAGCGCTTCGCCCTGCAATCCCTCCATGTCGATTTCCGGCCCGGGGAGGGGGCGGTGGATGCCTATGACGACTACAACCGGGCGTTCCACAACCTGCTGTACCGCGGTACCCATAACAGCGTCCTCGCCGAGCATACGGCCGCCCTGCGCCTGCGCCTGGCGCCATACCGGCGGGCCCAGTTCCGTGAGGACAGGCGGATCGAGCGCTCCTTTGCCGAGCATGGCGCTATTCTGGACCAGTTGTTACGGGGCGCGGGGGAGGAAGCGGCGCAGCTCATGCGGGTGCATATGCTGACAGCCAGCGCGGCGCTGGCTCAGTATATGAGGCGCGCGAATGGGGAGGGCTTTGCGCTGTCTCTGCATGCGGAAAGCGCGGGAGAGGAGCCTTTTGCATAATTGTGGTTTCCCTCGGCGCCGCTCTGCGGAATACTTCGGCCAACGCCAGCAGGGGGAAACAGACCATGCCGATCTCCATTACCGTGGGCGCCCGTACCTGGCTTGAGCGCCTCTGGTCCGGCATCGCCGATCGCGGCCGGCCTTATGCAGATGTGCCCGAAATCGCCCGCCCACCCCTTGTTCGTGCTGAGCTGCTGGCCCGCTCCCTGCTCTCCGAGCGGGGGGAGGCATCTGGCGCCGCCGTGGCGCGGGAACTGCTAACTGTCCTGCATGGCCTGAATGCCGAGGACCGGGCGGCGTTCCGCCAATTCCTGGCGAGCGACTTCCTGCCGGATGAGGCCGCGTTGCGTTCCGCTGCCCAGGCCTATCTGGAAGAGCCCTCCGCCACCCGCGCCATGGCGCTGTTCGAGAAGGCGGAGCCGCCCCGGCAAGAGCTGTTGCGCCGGATGAACATGGCCCCAGGTGGCACCGCCGCGCTGGTGGAATTGCGGCAGGAACTGCTGACCAACCTGAAGAAGCATCCCGAGCTCAAGCCACTGGATGTGGACCTGCACCACCTCTTCACCTCCTGGTTCAACCGCGGCTTCCTGGAGCTGCGGCGGATCGACTGGGATACGCCCGCTGCCATCCTGGAGAAGCTGATCGCCTATGAGGCGGTGCATGAGATCATGGGGTGGGACGATCTGCGCCGCCGCCTGGCGCCGGACCGCCGCTGCTTCGCCTTCTTTCACCGCGCGCTGCCGGGCGAGCCGCTGATCTTCGTGGAAGTGGCGCTGGTGAAGGGCCTCGCCGGGGCCATCCAGCCGCTGCTGGCACCGGCGGAGGATGCCGCGCCGGAGTTCGACACGGCCATCTTCTATTCCATCTCCAACTGCCAGGACGGGCTGCGCGGCATCAGCTTCGGCAACTTCCTGATCAAGCAGGTGGTGGAGGAGCTGAAGGCCGAGCTGCCGCAGGTAAAGAAGTTCTCCACCCTCTCCCCCGTGCCGGGCTTCCGCCGCTGGCTGAAGCGCAAGCTGGAGCGGAGCGGGGAGACGCTGCGGCCGGAAGAGGCCAAGGCGATCCTCGCCCTTCATACCGAGGAGGAAGGCGCCGAGCCCCCCACCGCCGAGGCGCTGCTGGAACAGCTGGCGACAGGGGAGTGGTGGCTGGAGAAGAAGGTGGAGGCCGCGCTGCGCCCGCCGTTAATGCGCCTGGCCGCCGAGTATCTGACGCGGCCCAACAGCGGCATGGGTGCCATCGACCCCGTGGCCCGCTTTCACCTGGGCAATGGCGCGCGGCTGGAGCGGATCAACTGGCGCGGCAACATCGCGGGCCGGGGCATGACCGAATCCTACGGCATCATGGTCAACTACCTCTACGACCCCGATACGATCGAGGCGAACCACGAGGCCTTCACCCGCTCCGGCGCCGTGGCGCGCTCGGCCTCGGTGGATGGGCTGCTGGCATTGCCAGCGGCCGTGGCGCAGAAGCCGCGCTCGGGTTATCTGCCGCGCCTGCTGGGCGGTTCCACGGACAACGCCGCCGAGAAGAACGGAGGCGAGAAGGCCAAGGCCGACCACACCAAGGTCGAGAAGACCAAGACCGACAAGGCGGGGGGCGAGAAGCCCGCCGCCTGAGCGGATTCGCCGGCCTCCGCGCGAGGGCCGGCGCTTTTGTTGATGTCAGAGAAATAAGGAACGTCCCCTCGTGTCCCCTGCCGTTGCCTCCATCATGGGGCTGGTCATCATGTTCATCATCGGCACTGCCTTGCCGATCAACATGGGTGCCCTGGCCTTCGCGCTCGCCTTCCTCATCGGCACCTTCATCGTCGGCATGGGCGCCAACGCCATCCTGGCGGGCTTTCCAGGCGACCTCTTCGTCACGCTGGTCGGCATCACCTATCTGTTCGCCATCGCGCAGAAGAACGGCACCATTGACCTGCTGGTGCACTGGGCCGTGCGCATGGTGGGTGGTCGCATTGCGGCCATCCCCTGGGTGATGTTCGGCGTCGCGGCGGTGCTGACGGCCATTGGCGCGGTCAGCCCGGCGGCCGTGGCGATCATCGCGCCCATCGCGCTGCGTTTCGCGCGCCACTACAAGATCGACGCGCTGATGATGGGCCTCCTGGTCATCCATGGCGCGCAGGGTGGCGGTTTCTCCCCCATCTCCATCTATGGCGGCATCACCAACCAGATCGTCGAACGCGCGGGGATGGAAGGCAGCGAGGTCTTCCTGTTCCTGGCGAGCCTGATCTTCAACCTGCTCGTCGCCATTGCGGTGTTCTTCGCCTTCGGTGGTGGCAAGCTGATCGGGCGCCGCGACACCGGCTCCTATGAGGAGCTGGAGGAAGGGAAGGGCGCTTCCCTGCCGGTCCGCGGCCATGGCGGCACGCCGGCCAATGGCGAGCACCATGCGCAGACATCCGCCACGCGCGACCAGATGCTGACGCTCGCCGGCCTCATCATCCTCGGCGTCGGCTCGCTCGCCTTCGGCCTGAATGTAGGCATGGTGGCCATCACCATCGCCGTGGTTCTGGCGCTGCTGTCTCCGGAAGCGCAGAAGGGCGCCATCGACAAGGTCAGCTGGTCCACCGTGCTGCTGATCTCGGGCGTCATCACCTATGTTGCGGTGCTGCAGAAGTCCGGCGCCATCGACATGGTGAGCAACAGCGTGACGCATCTGGGCATGCCGCTGCTGGCCGCGCTGCTGCTCTGCTATGTGGGCGGCATCGTCTCCGCCTTCGCGTCCTCCGTAGGCGTGCTGGGCGCCATCATCCCGCTGGCGGTGCCGCTGATGATGCAGGGGCATATCGGCCCCGCCGGCATGGTCGCGGCTCTGGCCATTTCGGCCACCATCGTCGATGTTAGCCCCTTCTCCACCAATGGCGCCCTGGTGGTGGCCAATGCGCAGGAGAGTGAGCGGGACACCCTGTTCCGCCGCTTCCTGATCTATAGCGGCCTCGTCGTGGGCCTCGGCCCGCTGCTGGCCTGGGCGATCCTGGTCGTGCCGAACTGGATGTGATTGTCCGTCTGCTTGTGAGAATGCCAGAGAAGATGAAAGACTGAATGCCATGACCGAACCGACCGGACCGCTGAAGGGCCTGCGCGTTGTCGATCTCACTCGCGTGCTGGCGGGGCCGACCTGCACCCAGATGCTGGGCGACCTCGGCGCCGAGGTGATCAAGATCGAGCGTCCCGAGGCCGGCGACGACACGCGTGGCTTCGCGCCGCCCTACATGCCGAACACGCGTGAGAGCGCTTATTTCGTCGGCGTGAACCGCAACAAGAAGTCGGTGACGATCGACATCGCCAAACCGGAAGGCCAGGCGATCGTCCACAAGCTGCTCGAGAACGCCGACATTCTCGTCGAGAACTTCAAGACCGGCGCCCTGGCCAAGTACGGCCTGAGCTACGAGGACCTGAAGCAGAAGTATCCTGGCCTGATCTACTGCTCCATTACCGGCTTCGGCCAGACCGGCCCCTATGCGCCGCGCCCTGGCTATGACGCGCTGATCCAGGCGATGGGCGGCGTCATGTCCCTGACCGGTGAGCCGGACGGGGAGCCGCAGAAGGTCGGCATTCCGGTCGCGGATCTGTTCGCCGGGCTCTACGGCACCATCGGCATCCTGGCCGCGCTGCGCCACAAGCAGGCGACGGGCGAGGGCCAGCAGATCGACATCGGCATGCTGGATACCCATGTCGCGTGGCTGGCCAACCAGGGCATGAACTACCTGGCCACCGGCCAGAACCCGCCGCGCCTCGGCAACCAGCACCCGAATATCGTGCCCTATCAGGTCTTCCCGACCTCGGACGGGTACATGGTGCTCTCCATCGGCAACGACCCGACCTTCGAGCGTTTCTGCAAGAATTTCGGCCTGGAGCACCTGCTGGCCGATGAGCGCTACGCCACCAACGCCGCCCGCGTGGGCAACCGCGCGCTGGTGACGGAGACGCTGACGGCCGTCACCAAGACCATGACGACCGATGAGTGGATTTCCAAGCTGGAAGCGCTGAAGATCGGCTGCGGCCCGATCAACACGCTGGACCGCGTTTTCGCGGACCCGCATGTGCAGGCGCGCAACATGCTGGTGAAGATGCAGCATGCCTCCGGTGAGGAAGTGACGGTCGTCGCCAACCCGGTGAAGCTCTCGGCGACCCCGCCGGATTACCGCTCCGCCGCGCCGGTGCTGGGCCAGCATACGGACGAGGTTCTGGCTTCCGCTGGCTTCGACGCTGCTGCGATCGCGCAATTGCGCGACAGCAAGATTGTCTGAACCCCGCATCGGCGCGCTGCGCGTCGCGCTTCCCTTCGGCCCGGTGGATCTCCGCTGGGCCGAGTGGGGGCCGGCGAACGGCACACCGGTGGTATGCGTGCACGGGTTGACGCGCACGGGGCGGGACTTCGACGTCCTGGCCCGCGCCCTGGCCGAGGATGGCCGCCGCGTCATTTGCCCCGATATTCCGGGGCGCGGCCTCTCCTCCTGGTTCCCCGATGGCAATCTCTATGCCGTTCCCAACTACATTGCCGTGCTGGCGCCGCTGCTGGCGGGGCTTGGGCAGTTCGATTGGGTCGGCACATCCATGGGTGGGCTGATCGGCATGGGCCTCGCGGGCCTGCCGGGCAATGGCATACGCCGCATGGTGCTGAACGATGTGGGCGCTGAAATCTCGGCGGCCGCGCTGGCTGCGATTGGCGCTTATGTCGGCACGCAGCATGAATTTCCCGACATCGCGGCGCTGGAGGCGCATCTGCGTCTTATCCATGCCGGCTTCGGCTCGCTCTCTCCCGCCGAATGGCGGCATCTGGCGGAAAGCTCGGCGCGGATGACGCCCCAGGGGCGGGTCGTCCAGCATTACGACCCCGCCATCGTCGCGCCATTCCAGGCGGCACCTGCCGTGTCCGATGTTGCGATGTGGCCGCTGTGGGAAGCCTTGAACCTCCCCATCCTGCTGCTGCGTGGCGCGGAGAGCCCGCTTCTGACGGCGGCGACCGCCAGCCGCATGGCCACCAAGCCCGGCGTGAGCCTCCAGACCATCCCCGGTTGCGGGCATGCACCCGCACTGATGGAGCCGGAGCAGACCGGCATGATCCGCGGCTTCCTGCGCGGCTAAGCCAAGCTCGTGGCAACCCTGTCTGTTACATAACGTTCGTCTCCTGAACCGTCGGCCGGCCTCATGGCCTGGCCTTAGGAAGGAGACGCCTGCATGCATTCCCTATCGCGCCGCGCCAGCCTTCTGCTGCCCTTCGGTCTGGCTGCAACCCTGGCTGCCTGTGCCAGCGACACCATGCCGGCCAGCCCGCCCGATCCCACTGGGCGGGCCGATACGCAGATGCAGGCACTGCTGCAAAGCCTGGCGCAGCTCGGCGGCAAGCCCATCGAGACGCTGACGCCGGAAGAGGCGCGGCGCCAGCCGACCATGGCGGATGCCGTGAAAGCGCGGCAGCGCGCGATGAACCTCTCCACCACTCCTCGCGAAATCGCGGATGTGCGGGACCTCCAGATCCCTGGGGCCGGAGGGGTGCCTTTGCAGGCCCGGCTGTACAACCCCGCGCCCACCCCGCCTCGCGGCCGCCCTGTCCCCCGCATGCCGCTGATCGTCTATTACCATGGCGGCGGCTTCGTCATCGCCGACCTCGACACCTACGATGCCTCGGCGCGGGCGCTGGCGGCTGATACCGGTGCGCTGGTTCTGGCGGTGCATTACCGCCAGGGGCCGGAATTCAAATTCCCCACGGCGCATGATGACGCTTACGCCGCCTATGTCTGGGCCTTGCAGAATGCGGGGCAGTTGAACGTGGATCTCTCCCGCGTCGCCGTGGTGGGCGAGAGCGCAGGCGGGAATCTGGCGATCAACGTCGCGATGATGGCGCGGGAGGCGCGGCAGCCTCTGCCGGTGGCGATGGGCCTAATCTACCCCGTGGCGGGCACGGATATGACCACGCCCTCCTACCGCGAGAATGCCATGGCCAAGCCGCTGAATGCCGCCATGATGCGGTGGTTCATGCAGCACTATACGAACAGCCCGGCCGATCTGCGCGACCCGCGCCTCAATGTCTATAACGGCGCGGAACTACGGGGACTGCCGCAGGCCATTATCGTCACGGCGGAGATCGACCCGCTCCGCAGCGACGGCCAGCTGCTGGCGCAGAAGCTGCGCGAGGCGGGCGTGGAAGTCGCGGCCGAGGATTATCCCGGCGTGACCCACGAGTTCTTCGGGGTGGACTCAGCCGTGCTGTCGAAGGCGGGGGATGCGCAGCGCTTCGTGTCCAGCCAGTTGCGGACCGCGTTCCTCGCGCCAAGCGCCGCCGTGGTGCCGCCTCGGCAGCCGGTCCGGCGTGCCGCACCCCGGGGCTGAGCGGGTTGAAGGGGAAGGGGGCGCGCAACCGGCGTCCCCTTCGCGCTCGGCGGCTCAGGCCGCGATCATATGGTTGATCAGCGGCTGCGCAGGGCGCGGGCGGCGTCCACGGCGAAGTAGGTCAGCACGCCATCGGCGCCGGCGCGCTTGAAGGCCAGCAGGCTCTCCAGCATGGCCTTTTCATGGTCCAGCCAGCCATTGCGGACGGCGGCCATGATCATCGCGTATTCGCCGCTCACCTGATAGGCGTAGGTCGGCACGGCGAAGCGGTCCTTCACCCGGCGGACGATGTCCAGGTAAGGCATGCCGGGCTTGACCATGACCATGTCCGCGCCCTCGGCCAGATCTATGGCGACCTCGCGCAGCGCTTCGTCCGAATTGGCGGGGTCCATCTGGTAGGTCTTCTTGTCGCCCTTCAGCGTGCCGCCGGAGCCGACCGCATCCCGGAACGGACCGTAGAAGGCGGAGGCGTATTTGGCCGCATAGGACATGATACGGGTATGGATCAGCCCGTTGCGGTCCAACACCTCCCGGATGGCGGCGACGCGGCCATCCATCATGTCCGAGGGGGCCACCACGTCGATGCCGGCCTGGGACTGCACGAGGGCCTGCGCGGTCAGCACCTCGAGCGACTCGTCATTGGCGACGTAGCCGTCCCGGATGACGCCGTCATGGCCGTGGTTGGTGTAGGGGTCCAACGCCACGTCCCCGACCAGCCCGAGCTCGGGAAATTCCTTCTTCAGCAGCCGCGCGGCCCGGCACATCAAATTGTCCGGGTTCTTGGCCTCGGTGCCCTCGGCGTCTTTCTTCTCCGGGGGCGTCATGGGGAAGAGGGCTATGGCGGGTACACCCAGCTCCACGGCGGGGGCCACATGCGCCTGCAACCTGTCCAGCGTCACGCGCTGCACGCCCGGCATGGAGGCGACATCGGAGACGGTGCCGGTGCCTTCCATGATGAAGATCGGCCAGATCAGGTCATCCACCGACAGCCGATTCTCGGCCACCAGCCGGCGCGTCCAGGCGTCGTAACGGTTACGCCGAAGGCGGGTGGCGGGGAAGGCGCCCAAAGGGGACGTCGGCTGGCTGTTCATCGGGGTTACGCGCTCCACGTCAGGGGCGGCCATGCTGGGCCCGGCACTTCCTTACCCCTTGTTCCGCATGATGCAACAGCTCCTGGCCTCTCAACGGCCCGCCGGGCACATGCCCGACTTGCACGCAAGGGTTAGGGGTTCTGGTTTCACCCCGGCGCGAGGCGTGGTAACGAGCGCGGCATGAATCCGGCCCAGACCCCCATCGCCATCGGCGCCGACCATGCCGGCGTCGCCCTGAAGGACAGCCTGCGCGCGGCGCTTGAAGCCGCCGGCCATAAGGTGCGGGATTTCGGCACCCATGGTGATGGCAGCGTCGACTACCCCGACTTCGCCCATCAGGTGGCGAAGGCGGTGGATAGCGGCGAGGCCACGTTCGGCGTGCTGGTCTGCGGCACCGGCATCGGCATGTCCATCGCGGCCAACCGCCACGCCGGCATCCGGGCGGTGGTGGTGCACAACACCACGGAGGCGCGCCTCACCCGCGCCCACAACAACGCCAACCTCGCCTGCTTTGGCGCCCGCACCATGGGGCCGGAAGCGGTGCTGGACAGCCTTTCGGTGTTTCTGAGCACCCCATATGAGGGCGGCCGCCACGAACGCCGCGTCTCCAAGATCAACCCGGGCCAGGAGGCCTGAGCCGATGACCGATCTGTCCCCCGCGCAGAACGCTGCCCGCTTCTTCTCCGCCCCCCTCTCCGAGGCCGATCCGGAGATCTTCGACTCCATCGGCAAGGAGCTGGTGCGGCAGCAGGACGGTATCGAGCTGATCGCCAGCGAGAATATCGTCTCCCGCGCGGTGCTGGAGGCCCAGGGCTCCGTCCTGACCAACAAGTACGCGGAGGGCTATCCCGGCCGCCGCTACTATGGCGGCTGTGAGTTCGTCGATATCGCCGAGTCCCTGGCGATCGAGCGCGCTAAGAAGCTGTTCAATGTCGGCTTCGCCAACGTCCAGCCGCACTCTGGCGCCCAGGCCAACCAGGCCGTGTTCTTCGCGCTGATGCAGCCGGGCGACACCTTCATGGGCCTGGACCTGGCGGCCGGTGGCCATCTGACGCACGGCTCGCCCGCCAACCAGTCCGGCAAGTGGTTCAAGGTCGCGCCCTACACGGTGCGCCAGGAAGACCAGATCATCGACATGGACGAGGTCGCGCGCATCGCCCGCGAGTCCCGCCCGAAGGTGATCGTCGCCGGCGGGTCCGCCTATTCCCGCGCCTGGGATTTCAAGCGCTTCCGTGAGATCGCCGACGAGGTTGGCGCCTATTTCATGGTGGACATGGCGCATTTCGCCGGGCTCGTAGCCGGCGGCGCGCATGAGAGCCCGGTCCCGCACGCCCATGTCGTGACCACCACCACGCACAAGACCCTGCGTGGTCCGCGTGGCGGCATGATCCTCACCAATGACGAGGCGCTGGCGAAGAAGCTCAACAGCGCCGTCTTCCCCGGCCTGCAGGGCGGCCCGCTGATGCATGTCATCGCCGGCAAGGCCGTGGCCTTCGCCGAGGCGCTGCGCCCCGAATTCCGCGCCTATGCCAAGGCCGTCGTCGCCAACGCCAAGGCGCTGGCCGAGGAGCTGAAGGCCCAGGGCGCTGGCATCGTCACCGGCGGCACGGATAACCACCTGATGCTGGTGGACCTGCGTCCGGTGAAGCTCACCGGCAAGGGCGCCGAGGCCGCGCTCGGCCGCGCGCACCTCACCTGCAACAAGAACGCCGTGCCCTTCGACCCGGAGAAGCCGGCCATCACCTCTGGCATCCGCCTCGGCACGCCGGCCGGCACGACCCGTGGCTTCGGCGAGGCCGAGTTCCGCGAGATCGGCCAGCTGATCGGCAAGGTGCTGAAGGGGCTGGCCAATTCCAACGCGCCGGAGGCCAATGAACTGGTGGAAAAGGAAGTGGGGCAGAAGGTTCTCGACCTCTGCGCCCGATTCCCGATCTACAAGGCCTGATCGGGCGAGAGGGAAGGGGGTAGGGCATGCGCTGTCCTTTCTGCGGTAGCGAAGATACCCAGGTGAAGGACAGCCGGCCCGCCGATGACGGCGCGGCCATCCGCCGCCGCCGTTCCTGCCCCTCCTGCGGCGCCCGCTTCACCACCTTCGAGCGCGTGACCCTGCGCGAGTTGACGGTGGTGAAATCGGACAACCGCCGCGTACCGTTCGACCGGGAGAAGCTGGCCCGTTCCATCCGCATCGCCCTGCGGAAGCGGCCAGTGGACGAGGACCGCATCGAGCGCATCGTCAACGGCATCCAGCGCAGGCTGGAGTCCGAGGGCGAGAGCGAGATCACCAGCCGGGCGATTGGTGAAACCGTGATGGAGACGTTGAAGGAGCTGGACCCTGTCGCCTATGTCCGCTTCGCCTCCGTCTATCGCAATTTCCGTGAAGCCAAGGATTTCCAGGCCTTTCTCGGTTCCCTGAGCAAATCCGCGGACGCAGACAACGGCTGAAGGCCCTGAAGTGAAGATTGTACCCAAGGCGGCACCCCTGCCGCGTGCTTCCGGCCGACTGGCGGCCTGCGTGCCAGACCAGAGTTTCGCCATCCGCGAGGCCGAGCTGACCGATCGCCCGGCATTGTCCACCCTGGCGGCCGCCGCCTTCGCCCAGGGCGTGGCCGTGCTGCTACCGCCGGAAATGCGCGTCCGTGCGGATGCTGCGCGCTTCAACTGTTTTTTCGCGACCGCGCAGGGACCGCTGCTGGTGGCCGAGATGGGCGGCGTGCCCGTTGGCTGCGCGCTGGCCTCCCTGCCAACCGAATCCGATCCGCCGGCCCGGCTGCTGGGCCTCTGGGTGGCGCCCGATGCCGCTGGCAAGGGCATTGGCTCCGCATTGCTGGCGGCGATGGAGGAGCATCTGCTCGGCCTTGGCGTGCAGGCACTGCGGGTGCGCGTACCCAGCGGGCAACTGCGCGCGCTCGGCCTGTTCCGCCGCCGTGGCTATGTCTTCCAGGATGCCGGGCTGCGGACGGAGCCGGTGCTGGAAGCACTGCTGCGTCACAGCGTGCTCGCCAAGCGCCTGACAGCCCGTATCGACGTCGCGGCCTGAGCCATGGCCGGGGACGACCCGCGCAGGATGGAGGACGAGGCGCATATGCGCGCCGCCCTGCTGCTGGCGGGGCGTGGTCTCGGCAATACCTGGCCCAACCCGGCGGTCGGCTGCGTCATCGTGAAGGATGGCGTGGTCGTCGGGCGTGGCTGGACGGCCCCTGGCGGCCGCCCGCATGCCGAGACGGAGGCGCTGCGCCGCGCCGGCCCCGCCGC
>JH599961.1:172183-194597 GCA_000245075.1 Acetobacteraceae bacterium AT-5844 | reverse complement strand
GTGCTGACCAGCCACAGCATGCCCGCCAGCAGCAGCGGCACGCCCAACCGGGTGACCGCCGCGAGCAGGATGTTGGTGCTCACCACCTCAGCGGCACGGGTGACGGTTGAGGTCATCGGGTCGCCTCCCTGTCGCGTGATCAGACCGTGATGCCCAAGTCGCCCACATCGCCCTGCCAGAACGCATGCATGGTCCCCCGCTCAGTGTCGATCACCGCCCGCGTCCACAATGCAAAGCGGGCGATCTTGACCTTGCCGGCGTAGCTGGCGCTGGTGGAGGAACCGACGCGGATGGGATTGGCGGCGTTGAGGATGCGGGCTGCGGTGGACGCGAAGCTGCCCTGCTGCCCCGTCGTCATATTCGCGACGTCGCGAGTGCCCGCGCCGACGCGGCCCCAGAGCGACATCCAGTTCAGCGCGCCCGCTGGCTCCGTGATGGCCGCCTGGGCCGAGGTCGAGCCGCCGGCGCCGTTATCGACATAAGCGGACGTGCGCAGCGATCCCACCGTCTGCCCGCCCGTGGGGGCCTGGGTGAACAGCATGGACCCGGGCGTGCCGAAGTTGCCGGCGATCACTGCACTGGGCAGCGCCACACCGCTGGCCACCACAGGCTTCGCGACGGCCGCCATGGTCATGTACTGCGTCTCGGGCAACTGAGTGTTGAGGTAAGAGACCAACCCCTCGAAGGTGAAGCCGTCCGCCTCCAGCACCGGGCTACCGACGATCAGCGCAGGCAGCGCAGGATTGACGAGATTGGGCAATTTTCCGTCGCTGATCAGCGCTGGGTCCATCTCGTAATATCCGGCCAGTCCGTCAGGGACCGGCGGGAAAAACCCGTTGGTGACAGCGACATCCGCAATGGCATCGCTGTCGAGGATGAGAGTAGTTCCGCTCATTGGTATCTCCTGCGATCAGGGAGTGGCGGCGACGGCGACGTAGCCGGCGACAGCGCGCCAAAGCTCGGCGCGGCCGGCGTGGATCGGGTGGGTGGCATCGTTCAGGGTGGTGAGCAGAGCGCCCGTGTCGGGGTCGGGCGTCGTCGTGGTGAGCGAGTAGCCGACATCCTGCCCAGCCATCGCCCAAGTCGGAGCAAGGACGATGTTGCTGCTGGCGGTGTCAGCGATGGCCTTTCGCATCGCCCGGATCATCGGGATATACGCAGACTTCCACAGCGCGTCTTTCTCGACGGAGCGCGACGCCCCGGGCAGCATGCGAATGATTTTGACGTTCGGCCAGGCCGCGCGGAGCCGGCGATACATCAGCATGTCCGCGGCGTAAATGGTGTCATAGAGGCCCGCCGGCGCAGAATAGATCGCGTTGTTGGTGCCCAATCCCAGCACGACGATATCGGGGGTCGGAATGGTTAGCAGCCCGCCAAAGCGGGACTGGTAGTAGAGCCAGTCCATGACATAGCCGTTGCGGACGTCCTCTTCTGGGTCTCCAGAAGCTTCCGCGCGCAGCCATGGGATCAGGAAGCGCGCATCATCCTTGGCCATGGCCAGATAGGACGCCTCCTGCCCGGCCGCCAAAGGCTCCACCCGCGAGGTGCGCGTATAGTCGAAATCCTCAGTCTGGTGCCCTTCGCGACCCTCGCCCAACAGCCCGCCCGTGGTGCCGCTGGAGGCATCGCCAGAGGTGCCGCGCAGCGTACCGACGAAGCTCGGCGCATAGCCCCAGGCGGTGAGGTACTGGTTCATCAGCCACGCGGCCGAGCGATTGGTGATGCTATCGCCGAGCAACAGAACGTTCGGCGCCGGCGCGACTGCCGGGCTCCTCGGAGCGGCGCGCACCGCCAGCGGCAGCACAGCCCGCGTGCCGCCGTCCCAGGTCGCCGGATGCACCACCAGTTGCGCGGAGGCTGAGAGCTTCGCGACATCCACATCAACCCGGCCAATACCCGCGGCCAAGGCGTCTTTGCCGGCGACGGAGCCCGCGCCAGAGGTCACGGTCAGCCGACAGAGCGGCATGTCCGCACGGTCTGCCAGCAGGCCATCCAGGTAGATCGAAACCGGCACGCCCTCGACACCCCAAAGGGTGTCGCTGAAGAAGGGCCGGATGTCGGAAGGCTCGCGCTGACCATCCGACGCATCGCGGCCCAGCAGCCGCAGCGCGCCATCCTCAGGATCGATGCGGAAGGCAGAGAGGCGGCCGTCACCCCAACGGAGCGTCAACGCCGCCCCGGGGAAGGATGCCATGCCGATGCGGCTCTCCGCATACTCGATACGGCCATCTGCTGGCACAGTGAGCAGTGGCCCACGAGGGGATCTCAGCGTCCACGAGCCGTTCTCGTCCCAGTCGATCCAAAGCCCGGACACGGCAAAATGGCGGGGCCCGTACCGGAAAATGCTGCGAAACTTGGCGTCGAGGTGCGCAAACGACACGTACCTGCCATTCTGCACGACACCGCCCATCCCGCGCAGAGCGCCGCCGGCAAATCCGATGCGAGGGCCATCCGTCTCAATCCCGGCGTCACTGAGATCGAGCCCAGGGCCGCCGCTCAGCCTCTCCCATCGAGCCGTCCCATCCGCGCGTCGAGTGAGAGCCTGACCGGCCGCCCAGAGACGCTTCCCAAGCTGGTCGATGCCCCAGAAGGCACGACCACGCTTGTCTATGCCGGTAACCATGGCGCCGGTCGCCTGTGCCGTCGCGCGGATTGGAATATCCGCGAGCGCTGCCACTGCACTGTCCAGCGCAGCCTGGGACGGATATCGCCCGATCTCGACAGCGGTTGCGGAGACTTTGCGGTAGAGGATCGCGTATGTGTCCCCAGCACCTGCAACGGAGAAAGTGTCCCCCTCGTCTACGGACGCCAGACCGGTCTCCACATCGGGATAGATCGGGCTGGCTGTCGTGGCCTGGATCGCGGCGAGCTCGGAGCGGTTGGCCGCTTCGTCGGCGGCAAGCGCTTTTGCTTCCGCATCCGCAGCCTTCTGAGATGCCACACTGGCCTGCGATACCGCTTCGGTTGCCGCAGCCTCAGCACTACCCTTGCTGGCGGCCGCAGCGCCGGCAGCCTCCGCCGCCGCCCGGCGGGCTTCATCGGCCGCCTCTGCAAAGGGTTGCGCTGCCTCCGCGCCCTTCTCCGCGCCCTTTTGCCCGCCTTCCTGCGCACCGGCACTGGCGCCGACCGCGGCGGCGATCGAGGCGATATCGAGATATGGGGGAACGGTCGTGGTTCCGCTCATCAGAGGCCTCCACCGACGTCAAACTGGAATGTCTGGTTCTGGATGAGCCACCCGTCCGCGATCAGGACGAGCCAGCCCTCAAAGGTGCCGCCCATGACGGTGGGCACATCGACGCGCCACTGGCCGGGCGCCAGCTGCGACGGGATCACTGGCCAGTCGCGCTTGGGGAAGTCGGCCTGGTGCGGCAGCCGGTAACCCGCCGCCAGCACCCCGTTTTCGATGGGCGCGATCTGGCCTGTCAGCCGCTCCACGGCATCGACATAGACGGCGACGGTGGAACCGGCGACGCGATCCTGCGCTGTGCCATAGGCTGGCCCGTAGCGGACGCGCAGATACGCGTCCCCGGGCGGCGTCATGCTGCCGGACATGAAGATCTCCGATGGTAGATGAGGTGCGGCGCTCGCTACCGCTTGGTTGAGAAGGCGGTCATGGAGGCACCGGGAAAGCGGTCTGCCGCGGCGTAGATCGACTGGACTTCGACGGTTGCCGGGACCACGCCCGGCGCGATGGTATTGCCCCAGACGATGGTGGCGCCGCCGCCGAGGAGATCGACTTCCCGCACCACGACACCGTTGACCAGGAGCCGTGCGGCACCGACAGGCGTGTCGATGTTGTCGCCCCCCTCGCCGCCGGGCGTCACGATGATCTGGCCCTGGAACTGGATTTCAGCACTGATGGCTACGCGCGCCGGATAGGTCGGATCGCCAACCTGACAGCTCATAATCTCCAGCCAGCTCGTGCCCACGGTGTCACCGTTCCAGAAATCGACGTCGAGCCCCGAGACGGCACCGTCCGCGATGTCGAAGGTTTCTGCGTAGCGGGACGTCGCCGTGCCGAGATAGGCATGCCCGGAGACGTTGCCGCTGCGGTCTACCGATCGGCCCCAATACCAGCGGGTCTGGTTGGCCTCGATCTCGCGCACAAAGTAGTCGCTGTAGCTTTCTCCCTGCTTGTAGGCGGCGCCGAGATCGTTGCTATCGCTTTCCCAGATCTCCACCTTGGCGAGGTCGCTATCGGTCGCGTTCGTCCAGCGGATGACGTGCTGGCGGATGGCGCCGACCACGCTACCCCCCGCCGGTTGCCCGGGCGGTGTCGTGTCCGGCTCGCCGGCGGCGGTGTAGATGCCGGTCCAGGGGCTGCGCGTCAGGATGGCGATGGCTCGCACCCGCACATCCATGGCCTGGCCAACGATGACCGGCGAGATGACATAACGCCCCGTCGGCGCCGGCACCTCGGCGCTGTTCCACTCCCCGGACGGCGAGATGCGCCACTGCACCTCATGCGAATTGACGAAGGCATGCGCCGCTGGCGTGAAGGTCACCAGCAGCGCCGGCACGGCCGCGCCATCCCGGTTCAGCGCGGTTGTCGCCACCACGGCGAGGTTCGTCGGCGCCGGGATGGCGAGCGGGCTGATCAGATTGGTGTCCGGTGACGGCGGAATGTTCGCCGCCTCATCGTACAGCCAGCCATAGCTGCCCGGACCGTCCTCCCGCAGCTGGAGGATGACTGCGCCGGAGACGGGATCGAACTTCCACGACCGGATACGGAACGGCTTATTGATCCAGCCCAGGTCCGGCATGGTCACCGCCAGGGTCTGCATCACGCTGTGCCGGATCGCCGAGTATTTCAGCGTCGCGTTGATCTGGAGGCTTTCCCGCTCCGTCAGCACCAGCTGCTTCGCCAGCCGCTGGCAGCGGGTGCCGTTGATGGTGAAGGGGAGCTGGAGATCCTTCCAGATCTCCTCGCCGTCCTGCGCCAGATAGGTCGGGCTCTGCCAGACCGGAAAGTCGCTGGCTTGCCAGGAGTTGTCCGGGTCCACGAAGGTGCCGCGGACGCTGTTGAAGATGTCCTTGCGGCTGGGCTTGGTGATGATCTCGAGATCGCCCGCGAGGTCGGAGGCGGTCAGCGTGTCGGTGGGCGCCTCATAGGCACCGCCGCGCAGCTGGTAGCGCCCCTGGACATAGACCAGGGAGCCGCCGCCGGCGGTGAGCAGCTTCTCGATGACGTCGATGGGCTCCTCATCCAGCTTGAAGGAACCGTCACAAGTGTAGCGGCTTTGCCACTCCGTCCCCTCCGCATTGAGCTGCACCTGCTCATCCGAGAGATTGGCGGCGATGACGAAGGAGCCAAAATCGATCTCGTCATCGGCGCAGGCCAGGCCGTAATCGCTGCGTAGGTAGTCCAGGAGGCAATTCGCCCAGTTGTTGCTGTAGCCCGTGGCGCCCGTGCGCGGATCATGCACCAGCGCCCCCTCCACCTCGGCCGAGATATTGGACAGGCCGGAGGGGAAAGCGTCGTTGTTGTATTCCAGGCGGAGATAGAGATAGGCCACGCCGTAGAGAACGTGCTGTGCGGTCCAGCCATCGGTGCTCTCGGCCACGAGATCGGGATCAGCCGCCGTCTGGTCGCCAAGATACTTCCGGATGCGCACGCGGCCGGCGTACTGGCCGGAGGTGACCATGCCCGCGCCGTCGATCTGGCCCGGCGAGATCAGGACATCGTTGATCCAGACATTGGTGATGGCATTCACCCGATGCCCAGCCAGCGGGAGCACCAGATGCAGATAGCGCAGATCCGGGCCGGAGCTGCTGGCATAGACCATCGGGCCCGAGACGCGCGCGCGGCCGTAAATGACTTGGCGCGGCTCGACTGAAGACCGGATCATCTGCCGCCGGTCGTCAGTGTTGACCGTTCGCTTTGCGCTGTTCAGGCCAAATGCAGCGGTGAGGCCGTAGGAGACGACAGTTCCAACTACCGCGACAGTGACAGCAAACCAGACTGAAGTTGCCGCTATCCCTAGACCGGCCGCAGCGCCGTATCCTGCGGCTGCGGCTACGACAGCAATCGCCACCTGCGGCATGTCAGATGCTCCATGCGCGCTGCATGCGCGACACCGGCACGAAGGCGATGCCATCCCGGCCCGGCGCGGCCACCACGGCGCCCAGCACGACGCCGCACACCAGCTGATTGCCGACGCTGACCAGTGCCCAGTCGCCGCGCTGAGCGAAAGCGACGGGGCATTCCGGCGCGCCCCAGGCAGCGAGGCCCGCGGCCACGGCCGCTTCCAGACCCTCCGGCCCGATCCGCGTTTCCGCTTCCTCCTCGGAGGCATAGCGGCCCCGCCAGTCGGCCAGAGGATCGGCGCCGGTGATGGCCAGCGCCGCATCGGCGGCCAGCGTACAGCAGTCCTGCACGCCCCACTCGAACGGGGCGTTGCGCCGCTCCTCAACCAGGGCGGCCAGCCGCTCCGCCCAATCCGGCAGCCGCTTCCGGCTCGGGAGAGGACGCATGCTCAACCCCGGAAGCTCTTGGCAGGCCAGATGAGCTCTTTCTCGACCGTGGCCGGGACGAACTCGAAGCCGAGATCGGTCGGCCAGATCCGGCGCTGGTCCTCGGACGTGTACCGGCGGATGCGCGGCCGCTCCCAGTCGCGCAGCCGGTTCTCCAGTTTCACTTCAACCGCGGCTTCCGTGCCGAGCCGGGCATTCATCTGATCCATGCGGCCACGGAACATCAGCAGCGGCTCGGAGATCGGCTGCCAGCTTGTGTTGTCGAGCAGCACTTCCCAGGCGATGCCGGCGCGGCCCTGATAGTCCTCGGCCAGCGAGGCCACCATGGCGTCACGCGGGATACCGGAGAGCTGGAGGGTCAGGCCATAGGCGGCGAGATCCACGCTCTCCTCCACGGCGGAGATGCCGCCCAGCTGCCCGACGCCGTGGAACTCGTTGCCCCCAATCCACACGCTGACCGGAGAGCCATTGAGACGGACATGGCCGGACGGAAAATCCAGATCGACGGCGACGACGCGCGTTACCACCTCGCCCTGCGCAGCAGCGCGGGCGGCCGTTGTCATTCCTCGCATTGGTCGGTGTTCCCTTTTCGGCGGGAGTTTTTCTGGCGGCTCGCGCGGGCTATCCCCGCTTGCGGCCGGCTGATATCGTTTCGCTCTGGTTAATTTCTGGAGCTTGCGATGCGGATTTTTGCCTTGGCGCTCATCTCCTTGTTGTCAGGCTGCGCTCTGACAACGGACTATGTTGATGTCTCATATGGAGAGGCGAGAACGCAGCAGACGGTGCCAGGCGCCTCGGTGACTGTCGTTCACGTTGACGCGGTTGACGGCCGCACCGATCGCAGAGACAGGGTATCAAGCAAGAAGAACGGCTTCGGCACTGAAATGGCGCCGATCATCTCCACAACGGATGTGGTGGCTGAAACCGGTCGGGCAATTACAGCAGAGTTGGCTGCCAAGGGCTTTCGCATAGGTCCCGATGGAGCGCGCCTTAGAGTGGAAGTCATCAAATTCTACAGTGACTTTCGGACCGGTTTCTGGGCTGGAGATGCTGTCGCCGAGATCACCCTGAATGTTCAAGTTCTGACCCGAAGCGGCCAAATAGCCTACAGTCGCGTGTTCACCTCGCAGGGCCTTGAGCCGAACATTCAGTTGATGTTGGGGCACAATGCACAGGCGGCACTAAATGACGCGCTCCGCAAAGTGGTCCCGCAATTGGTTGACGACCCAGGGTTGATAGCGGCCCTGATGGCCCAAGGCGGCGCAGCGCCATATCCGTCAATCCAGCCAACTAGCTAAACCAACGCCTCTTCCAGGTTGACACTGAGCGAGCCAGTCAGCGGCGCCCTCACGGCGAGGTCGCCATCCTCATCCGACGCCAGTCGGAACAGGCCAATTGGCGCATCGATCTCGATCGGCTCCCCGTCCGCACCGGGGCGGCGGATCGGCGGCGCGATCACCAGCCACGCGCGCCCCGCCCCGTCCGACTGCCCGCCGGTCACCACCTGGTGCAGCATCGGCCGGCCGGCGGCGTCCGGATAGGAGATGTAATCGCCCGGCCAGAGCACCGCCGTGTTGGGCGGCCATCCGCGCGTGGCCAGCACATCGCCGGACTGCCCGGCCCCGTCGATGACCGGTGAGCCGCCGCCGGCTCCCCTCCGCTTGGCGTGCTGCGGCGACATGGTGAACCGTCCGGCCCGCCCGCCGAGATAGGCGATAAAGGATGACAGGCCGCGCCAGTCGTCTTGCCGCATGGTCTGCCAGCTCAGCGTCACCACCCACCGGCTGCCGGGCAGGCGCAGCGTCTGGGTGGAGCCGTCCAGCGGGCTGGTGTGGATCTGGGTGTTCGCCGTCAGGCGCCAGGACAAGCTGCCCGGCCCCCGTAGCCAGGAGGGCCAGGCCGAGTAATTGGCGTAGGGCATCAGCTCCGCCTTCCCACCGCCCGGGACATCGCGCCGCCGCGCTGCATGTCCGCGACAAACTGCCGCTGATTGGCGGCGATCATCTGCTGCATCCTAACAGTGAGCCGCTGCTCGACCCCCGCATCCGCGCCACGGGCATCGACATGGATGGTGGGGGAGTAGACGACACCGCCGCCACCCTGCACGGTGACCGGGATGGTGCGCCCGTCCTGCAACGGCACATAGGCCTCGGGCTTCCGGCCTTCGCCGAACAGCGCCAGTTGCGGGCTGGTGGCAACTCCGCCCGCGCCATAGCGCCGCAGCGGCATCTCACCGAAGGCGGTCATGATGCCGCCCGCGGCGAAGGCCTTGGCCCCGCCGGACACGCCGGTCGTCTTGGAGGTGGACACGACCGCGCCCTTGCCGTCGTAGGAGCCGCCGGCGCCCGATCCGAATAGGCTGCCAGCCACGTTGCCCACGAGATCGGACAGGAAGTTGCTGGCCGCGTTTCCCGCCGTCTCCATCTGCTTCATGATCGTCATGCGATAGATCAGCCGGGCGAAATCCTGCTCCAGTCCCTTCAACACGTCGCCGAGCTCCGCGCCGTTCACCAGCGCATCCTCCAGCGCCGAGGTGGCCTTGCCGAAGGCGCTCTCCATGGCGTTGCCGGTGCGGTTGCCCTGCTCCTCGATCCGCTTGAGCGAGGTCTCGTACTGCTCCTGCGCCAGGTTCTGGAACCGCTCCGCCTCGGCCGGCGAGATGCCCAGCGGCCCGCCCTCGCGGTCGATCGTGGCGTTGTAGAGGTCGCTCGCGCGGCGGACCCCCTCGATCGCCTCCTCGTATCGCTGCCAGGCCGCGACCGCAGGGTCGAGCGAGGCGGTCAGGGACCGCGCCGCCCGCTCCTGGTCGAGCAGGATCTTTTCCATCGTTCCCTGCACGTCTGCCCGGTCGGCCGGGTTCGCCCGGCTGCGGCCGCTCCCGCGATCCGGCGGGCCATCCTCCGGCGGCATGGGCGGCAGGGTGAGCCATGTGCCGCCGCCCTCGAGCGCATCCCGGAACCGCTGGTTCTCGCTCAGCTGCTGGTCCAGCGCCCGCGCCTGTGGCACCAGGTCGTCCAGGTTGTCGCGGAGCCGCGCCGCCTGGGTGGCCGCCTGTGCGCCGCTCCTGGCGATGGTGTCGAGTTCGGTCCCCAGGGCGGCCAGCTCGCGCGGCGTGCTGGAGCCGCTGCGCAGCTGCGCCACAATCTCGTCCAAACGGCCCACGCTGGCGTCCAGTTCGATCCCGCCGAGCGGCATCATGTCGGGCGAGCCAAAGCCGACCTGCGTTCTGGCGATGGCCGCGGCGGAGGCCGCCCGGCTCGCCGCGCGCCCGCCCAGCGCTGTCTGCTCCTCCAGGATCTTGTTGCGTGCCCGGGCCAGCCGGCGGCTCTCATACTCCCGCTCGGCGGCGTCCAGCACCTCATAGTGCCGGGCCAGATCCAGTACCGATTTGCGCTGGTCCTCGAAGCTCTTGGTCAGCAGGTCGGTGGAGGAGGTCAGTGACTGCTGCACCGCCTCCTGTTCCCGCGCCAGGCCGTTGATGCGCTCCATCGCATCGCCCATGCCGATGAGCTTTGCGGTGGCCGCTGCGATAGCGACCGCAGCGCCTGCGATGGCGCCCACCATGCCAAAGCCGCCGAGCAGCTGCGGCAGCTGCTGCGCCAGCGCTGTCGCTGCGCTTTGCCCACTGGCCAGCTGCACGGCAAAGTCGCCGACCTGGTAGGACATGTTCTGGACCTGATGGGCGGCGCTGCCTGACGCGCTCCCCAGCGCCTGCGTTCCGCGCGCCATCTCTGGCATGGCGGTCGCCAAAGCTCTTGCGGCGCCGACCCCCTGCCCCGCCACAGCGTTCCACTGGGCCATGGCCTGCGCGTTTTCCTGGGCGGCGCGGCGCGCCCTCTCATGCGCGACGGCCGCCTGCCCCAGGTTCTGCGCCAGCTGCGCCGTGACCCGATCCACCTGCGCCTGGCTGGCCGTCCCGGCCGCCATTGCCGCCGCGCCTGCCTGCTGCGCGTTGGCGAGGTCGGTCTGCGCCTTGGCCAGCGCCGCCGCCGTCCGGCTCACCTCGTCGTGGCGCTTGGCGATGGCCGCAAAGGAGCTGTTGGCGCGCGTCAGCTTCTGATCGGCACCCTCGGCGGAGGCGCCGACCGCATCGAACTTCTGCTCGATGCTTTGCAGCGAGGCGCTGGCTTCATCCCGGACCAGCGCGCGGTAGAGCAGTTCGCTCACAGCGACCACGACATGCGTCTCCGTTCAGCTGGTGATGGGATCAATGACCAGGGCCGGGTATTCGATCGGCCGGCCGCCCTGGGTGGTCTGTGCCGTGGGATGCTTGATGGTGTAGCGGCGCCAGGCGCGCACCACGTTGCCGAAGCGCCGGTTCACGGCCCGCGCCGCATCGTCGAACCAGAAGGGCTCGACCCGCACGCGGAGCTTGCGCCCGCCCGCGATCTGCACATCCAGTTTCCGGCTGTAGGGCTCACGGTTGTAGATCACGACCTGGTTCGCCGTGCCGACCCTTTCCGGGTCGAAGGAGGCCGGCGAGATGAACCGGCCATCGATCATCAGCCAGAACTGCTTGCGGTAATGCCCGGTGTCGCTGGGCGCCCGCGATTGCAGCTCCGCCAGCGCGTAAGCCGCGATCTCGCCCATGAAGGAGAAGCGGTAGAGGATGCTGCCATCCGGGCGGACGGTTTCCTCCACCGCCCCTTCGCGGCCGTCGACGAAGGTGCGGTAGTTCTCCGAGGCGCGGCCCGCGGCGATGGTCGCATCGCGGTCCTGGCGGGCAAAGGCGGCCAGCGCCGCCGGCACGTTGGCGGCGATGTCGGCTTTCACATCCACGGCTTGGATGCGGCGGACAAACCGGCTCATGGCTGCCTCTGCTTCTCCGCCCAGTCGGCGAGCTTGATGCTGTCCAGCTCCTCGACACAGGCATCAAGGAACTGGCGGTCATCATCGGAATAGCCATGCGCCCGGCACCACCGGTCCACGGCCGTCCAGGGGATGCGCCCCGGCTGCGACACGATCATCGTGGCGCCCATCGGCTGGCCAATGCCGGTGACGATGTAGGGACGTTCATGATCCAGCCGGCGCCACGCCCGCCAGATCCAGCCCCAGGCCCGGTCCATCTCGACCCGATCCTGGCTCAGCCTGGAGGCGAAGGACGCCGCCTCATCCTCCTCTGCCGCAACCTCCGCCAGCCAGGCCGAGGTGGCAGCCCGGCCGTTCAGCTGGTCGCGGAGGTACTGGCCGAGTTTCCCACGGCGTCCGCGAGGTCCGCCTTGCGGCGGCGCCCCACCCGCGCCGGCGCCTTGAAACAGCCGGCGACCAGCTCGGCATAATCCGGGTTGCGGAGCAGGTCGTGGAACTCCTCCAGCGTCACCGGCTTGCCCGCCTGCGGCCCCTCATCATGCTCGAGGTTCCGCACGCCGAGCAGGACATGGTCGATCAGGCAATCCAGATTGATCGAGCGGCGGGTGGCCGTCGGCAGCCGGGAGACGTCGCCGTCGAAGTCCCGCGCCGCGACGCGCTGGCGCGCCGCCTGGGCGTCGTAATACTCATCGGTGAAACCGCGCGTCAGGATCTCGAGATCCCCGAACTCATCACCGACGGGCACCCATTCGCCCTTGATGATCGCGGTGGAGTTCTGGCGGAACTGGCTCAGCTTGGCCATGGATTGTCCTCTCAGGCCTCGACGTAGTCGAAGCGGTCCATCTGGATATGGCAGGCGGTCAGCGGATCGCGGCTGGCCATGCCGGTCAGGGACAAGGTGCTGTCCTGATTGCGCGCGGGGTTGGTCGGAAAGCCGCGCAGGGTCTGCCGCGGCAAGGTGAACACCACCCCCCGGTTGGCCTTGACGGCGCGGACATTGATCGACGTCGCCTCACCGCTCATTGCCTTGCTGTAGAGCGTGCTGTCACCGAAATAGGTGTCCAGCGTGCAGCCCACCGTCGCGCTGCCCTCGCCGACATCCGGCGAGCCCAGCGTGCCGATCTCATCGACCACGCGGGTGTTGTTGTTCAGCGTGATCGTCAGCGAGCGGACGAAGTTCGGCGACCGCAGCGCCGCCCCGGCCTCATTCACGTGCCCGCAATTGGTGCTGGCCGCCATGATGGGGAAAGCCACGTTGTCCGGCGCCGGATCGGGCGTGGCGTCGAGCGCGACCGTGGACGGCCCGGCGCCCGCCATGCCCTGGAAGGTGAACTGCGTGGTCAGCTTCTGCTTGGCGGTGAAGGTCACCTGGAGCTGGCCCGCCACCATGCCAGGCTGGCGGATATAGGTCGGCACCGCCTGCCCCATGAAGCCGCGCTCCAGCGTCGTGCTGATCTGCGTCGTGCCGTTGCGCAGGATGTCACCGAACCAGATCCGCAGCGTCTTGCCTGTGGCGGCCTCGGCCGCCCAGCCGACGGGCAGATTGTCGAGCGTCAGCGCCTTGGCGGCGATAGCCGTGATGCGCACCCAGCCATTGTTGGCGGCATTGGCAAAACGGCTGGCCGGATCGGTGCCACCGATCTTGATCCACTGTCCGACCTTCAGGCCCAGGCCGGTGAAGGAGAAGGCCGTGCTGGCGAGGCCGGTCGTTGTGGCGGCGATGTCGTCGGCGGTGCACAGCACGCCCACCACCTTGATCCGCGCCGTCGCCGGCACCGTGGCCTCATCGGCGGGCGAGAACCAGGTGTTCAGCGTGATCGACGTGGCCGAGTTGGAGCCGATGGACACGACGCCATTGTTCGCCGCCTCTCCGAACCCGCTCAGCAGCAGCAGATGCCGGTTGGAGATGTAGGAGGTTCCCGCGAAGCCGCCGCTCCCCGTCTCATCCGCCAGGGTGATGGTCCGCGTGGCCGCATCGACCGAGAGGATGGACACGCCGGCATTGCCGTCATTGTCGTGCTGCGGCGTCAGCTGCCAGTTGTTGTAGAAGGCCGACTGGAACAGCTCCGACAGCAGCGACTTGTCCATCGGATAGTGGAACTCGCCGTTGATGGTGCCGTCGCTGGCCATATCCACCAGCACCGGATCGGCCTCCATCCGGTCGTCGCGGATCTCCTCCGAGACCTCGTATTGCGGCTCGACGCGCAGGCTCTCGCCGGTGATCCGTAAGCGGCGCAGGCGCGGATTGGCGGGCGTCACCCCGCCGATGATCTCGCGCACGCCGGAGAGGCGCAGGCGGTTGGTGTCGGCGCTCATGCCTCATCACCCTCGGGCTCGATGTTGTCGGGGATCGGTGCGGACGGCGCCTCGGCCGGCTCCACCTCGTCCAGGTAGCCGGCGGCCACCAGCTGCGCCGCGAAGCCTTCACCGCCGACGTCGTCCGGCGTGACGGTGACGGGACTGTCCGGCGGGCCGGGCGCGAAGCGTCGTTGCGGCGTCACGAACGCCGCGAGCACAAGCAGATTGTCCAAGGGAGCCCCCTATTCGTCGCGGGTCCAGTCGATGCTGGCGGAAAGGCGATGCCACAGCCCGTTCTCGTCGCCGGGCTGGCCCATGCCGATGGAGGCATCGCCGAAGGTGATGTCGCCGACCTCCTGGCCGACAAAGAGGTCCACGGCCTCGCGCAGCAGGCGCCGCGCCTCGCGCTCGCCCGTGCCGACCGGGACCATGATGTGCAGCCAGAGGGAGCCACCCTCCCGCCACAGATTGTCCCGCCGGCGGCCGGCGCCGATCGAGGCCTGGCCGAACACGTCGCCACTCATCTCCACCAGCAGCCAAGGCGCGGGCGGCTCCGGCTCATCGAACTGCTCGTTCGGCCAGTGTACTGGCGTCTCGGCCCACAGCTCGGCGATGCGATCCTTGATGGTGTCGAAGAAAGCGACGTCGCTCATCCCCGCACCCACAGGCTGTAGCCGATGAGCAGCGCGCCGTCGCAGACGGCGCGGCTGCCCTGCACGGCGGTGGATCGTCCGTCGATCACCAGGCGGTCCGGCCGCTCGGGCTTGTCGGTCCAGCCGGCGGCGTTCAGTTCATCGGCCAGGATTTCCACCTGCTGGTCACCCTGGATGACGCCGCCCTCCAGCTCGTCCGGGCGGTAAGCCCGTGGGAAGCCGAGCAAGGTGACGCTGGGTGGCGTGGCCCCGCTGCGGTGAAGCACCATCGTGCGGCCTTTCGCTCGGATCTGGCGGCGGCGGGAGTTCAGAAGCTGGCTCATGATCAGGCCACCACCACCCGGACATAGGGCTCCAGCAGGCTCGCTGCCTGCGGCGGCAGCGCGCCCATGTCCGCCGACGCGATCCAGGAGTTGGAACCCACGCCCTCGGTCGTCTCGCTGCGGAGCATCGGGTCACGGCCGAGCGACGCGCCGCGCGCCGCCATCAGGATCAGGCAGGCCTGCTCCACATCCTGCGGCAGGTCCCGTGCCGGAGAGCCGGGCAGCACCCAGCCGGCGGTATAGGTTACCTCGATCCGGGTCCGGTCCCAGGCACAGCGTTCATCGCCATGCAGCCGGTAGATCAGGCCCGCCGCGGCATCCACCTCGATCTCCCCCGCCAGCGGCACACCGCCAGCCGAAAGCGCAGGATCGCCGACGATCGGCGAGCGCGACAGAAACAACGGCGCGGCGCCGGCCGTACGGACCACCTCCCGCACTTCCTCCCGCGCGAAGGGGCGGCGGCAGTAAGATGCGATCGAGGCCGAGGCCTGGTCAATCCAGGCGCCGACCATCGTGTCGCTGACCTCCGAACCGATAAGGCCCTGCGCCCTAGCAGCGTCGATCGTGGTCAGCCGCCGGCTCGGCGCGGCGGTGATGACGGTCAGAATGGTGCTCACCACTTGCTCCCATCCGGCCCGAGCTGCGTCAGATCCCGGCCGCGCTCGCCCTGGGGTCCCCGCTCGCCGCGTTCGCCGTTCTTGCCGTCCCGGCCATCCCGGCCCCGCTTGGCAGCGAGGGTCCAGGACTTCACGGCCTCGGCCGGCTTGTCGGCAGTCTCAGCGTCGCAATGCCATAGGGATCCTGCCCAGGTGACGGTATCGCCGCGATGGTAGGTCTCCCCCTCGCGGAATACGCCGCGGTAGATCATCACCGGCAGGGAGAAGGTGAACGCCTTCACTTGCTCGCCACGGGCGAAGCGGAAGGTGAACCCCCGCTCGCCGGCCTGAACGACCTCAAGGTCGTCGAAGCCAAGGCCGTCCTGGCCGTCGCGGCCGTCCTTCCCGTCGGCGCCGGCTGGGCCTTCCGGCCCCTCGCTGCCGCGCTCTCCCGGCGGCCCAGGTTCCCCGCGCTCGCCCTTCTCGCCGGGCGGCCCGCGCTCGCCGTCACGGCCAGGAGCGCCGTCGCGGCCATCGCGGCCCGGGACGCCTTGCGGGCCCTCCGGTCCGCGCTCTCCCGGCCCACCATCCTTTCCCGGCGCGCCATCGGCTCCGTTATCGCCATCGCGGCCAGGCGGGCCCGGCGGCGCCTCTCGGCGTTCCAAAGCTTCCAAGCGGTTGAGCACCGGCTCCAGCTGGCGGCTGAAAAAGCCGCGGACGGCCTCAACGACTTCCTGGCCGAACGCCTTGCCATCCAGCATCACGCAAGGCCCTTTCGGATCTCGGCCAACGCCTCGCGCTGCGCCGCCTCATTGTCGTTCGCCGTCGGCGCCGGGGCGGCTGGCGCGGGCGTCGCAGGCTTGGCAAAAGGCTTGTTGCGGTCGCGCTCTGCCAGTGCAGACAGCGAGAACTCCTGCTGCTGCCGATAGAGAGTGCCGCCGCCCGTCACAGGCCGGAGGTCCAGCTTCCTGCGCCCCTCGTCCGGGGTCATGAAGGCCCCGCCAGTGGCCTCGACGATGGCCTTGTACTGCGTCGCCGTGTCCATCCGCAGCAGGCCGTCGATGTCGAGTTCGGTTCCAAACTGCTGCGGGCCGCTGCTGGCCATGCCGAGACCTTCGTCCAGGCACAGTTCCAGGCTCTCGATGAGCGCTTGCAGGCACTGCGCGTAGTACTGCGCGTTCAGCGCCTCGATATTGTTGTAGGTCGGCGCGGGGCCGATGCCGACCATGTAGGGCGGCACGTGGTAGCAGGAGCACACCGTCTCGCCCGACCAGCGCAGCTGTTCGATGAGCTGGGCATCCGCAGGCGGGATCGCTGTGCGCTCGTACTTCAGCCCGTCGCCGAGAACCGCCACCTTGCCGACGTTCTCGCCGGAATAGTTGGCCTGCCAGTGTGCCTTGAGGCGGTCAGCTGTCTCCTGACTGATTTTCCCAGGCGCGGAGAGGATGCCGCCCGGGTTCGAGCCGTTGGCAAAGAAATGCGCGCTGTTGTGCTGGATGCGCAGCCCTTGGACGGCGGCCAGACCGCAGGCATGGATCGGCGAGACACCGACCAGCGGATGATAGAGCGCGACCATCGTGTCGTGGATGATCTCGCTGGCCGGCACTGTCACCCCGTCGCCAACGCCAGACAGGTCATCGCGGTTCAGCCGATAATAGACTGCGCCATCCTCGGCAACGAGCGGCGTCACCCGCTGCGGGTCGAGCACATAGAGCGAGGTGACGATCCCGCGACCGTCGCGCTCCTTCAGCACATAGGCATTGCCGTGGATCAGCTTCGAGGTGATCCACTGCTCGACGAACTTGATGCGGGTCTGGTAGCGGTTCGGCTTGCGCAGGACCGGGGAGAAGGCCGGATTGGTCGTCTCCGACCAGATGCCGTCCGCGTCCCGCTGCACCAGCTTGATCCCCAGCTTGCCGATGTCGGACGCGATGAGCGTCACGCAGGCATAGACCGCGCTGAAGGTCAGGACGTCGGCCGTCTTTACCTCGATGTTGCGCTGCCAGGCGCCCGTGAAGGCCTCCCGAACCACGCCCAGCCAACCGCCGCGGTTGTCCACGGGCGCCAGACCAGGCGCCGCCTTGGTCCGTGTGATGGTCAGCCCGAAGACCTGCATGGATCACTCCTCAGCAGCCGAAACGGCACCGAGCTTCATTCCTGGGTCGAGGATGAGGAGAGGAACGCCGCCGCCGACAAACGCCTGCCATGCCTGACGAACGCGCTGCGTCACCTCCGGCGTTGGGGCGCGCTCCAGCGTGAGCACGAACCTGTCCCCAGGCTTCACCTCCAACCGTTGCAGGTCGCCGAGGAAGCGGATCTCCAGATCGTCCATCATTCAGCCCTCCGCCTGCATATCGCGGCGTGCGTAGCGGCCACGGCGGAGAACGTCCGGCGCCTCGCTATCGCCCGGCTCATCGTCCTTCGGTGCGGGCTTTGCCGCCCTGACGGCCTTCGGCTTCGGATCGCCGGCCTTGCCGACGGCCTTCAGCAGGCGCGCGTCGCGGGCCGATGCCTCAAATTCGTCACCAGCTACCAGAGCGCGCCCGCCAAAGCGAAAGGCCTTGGTGGCGACGAGAGATATCTTGGCCATGTCCAGCCTCCCGCAAAGGAAACGGCCGGTCCCGCGAGGGGCCGGCCGCTGTTCAGGATCAGGCGCCGTAATTGGCGCTGTCGATGTACTGGACGGCGCCGGGGCGGCGCTTGGCCCAGTTGATGTACCGCTCGGCCCGAATGCCGACCATGTTCATCTGCCACAGCGACACCATCACCGTGGTAGCCGTCGGCGGGTTGGCCGGCGCGCTGTCCATCTGGAGGCTGGCCTCCCGGCTGACGTCCAGCATGGTCTGCCCGTCATCCGCCAGCAGGATTTCACTGGCCTTGGCCAGGACGATCCGGGACCCCGCGCCGGTCACCGGCTCTCCGGAGCCCGGGTTGGCGGGCACGTTCTGCGTCGCCACCACCGGAAGCCCCTCGAAGCTGCCGCCCGTGGCGGTGATCTCCGGGAACTCGCGCTGCCCCAGCGGATTGCGCATCAGGGAGATGGCCAGCGCCTGGGTCTCCGGCATGATCCAGACGGCATCCGCGATGGACATGTTCGCGGTGATGAAGGCGGCATAGAGCTTCTGAAGGTCGGCCCGCAGCGCGTCCACATCGGTGCCGCTGGCGACAATCGGGGTGACGCCGTTGGTGATGGAGGCTGGCGAGACGTTGGTCACCGCCGCCTTGCTCGGATCGACGAAGTCCTTGTCGAGGAACTGCGCCATCTGGGCAATCAGGTCCTGGCGCACCAGCCCTTCGGCCGCCGGGTTCGAGGAGCGCACCAACTCGTCCGTCAGGACGATGATACCCGCCGCCTTGGTCAGGCCCAGGGTGATCTGGTCGAAGGACAGCTCGCCGACCGGCTTCGGCGCGCCCTCACCCACCCAGTTCACCGTCGAGCCGGTCAGCTGGCGCGGGATCTTGATGTTGAAGGGCACACGGCGCAGGCCGGGAATGCGGCCGATGATCGTCGCCGGCCGCAGCAGTTCCGCGAACTCGCTGGCCATGTTCTGGTACTCCACCAACGGCTTCGCCCAGTCGGTGTCCGTGGTCGTGCCGGCGGAGACTGCCGCCTTCAGCACGGTCTCGACCTCGGGCGTGCTGTCGTGCCAGGCCTTGGCGATCTCCACCGCCTGGACCACGTTGCCCTTGGCGCGGGCCAGCGCCATGGCGTAGCGGGTAAAGGCCGTGCCCTTGGGCAGATTGTGACCCTTCACCTCGACCCGCACGCCGCCGCGCGCCGCGGAGCCGCTGGCCGGGTCGGTGACGTTGTCCACCGGCGTGGCCGCAGCCTTGTTCGCCTTCTCCAGCGTGGAAAGACGCGCCAGATGGCTGTCGATCGACTTCACCTCGGCTTCCAGACCGTCATATTCCTCGGTCTGCTCGGCATCGAGGGTCACGCCTTCCTCGGCCGCCTTGGTCATCATCTCGGTCATCCGCGCGGCCTTGGCCTGGCGCGTCGCCTGGAACGCCGAGATCTGCTCGGCAATGGTCTTGGCCATATGCTTGGCCCCTTTCTTCGGGGTGGATTGGTTGAGGGAGCCCGAAGCGCCGGGGCTGGTGGGCGGTTCAACCGACCTCTGGCTGCGGCCCGTCGCGGCCAGCAGATCGCGGTCAACCGATTTGATCAGGGTGATGGTGGCGTCGCTGTTGGCCGGGATCGTCACCAGCGACAGCTCGATCACCTCAGATTTGAGGAAACGCAGCCCGCCCTCTTCCAGGCGGGAATATTCCAGCGGCCGGAAGCCGATGGACACGGCGCGGACCAGCCCGGCCTTCACCTCGCCCCAGGCGGTATCGACCCTGTTCTTCAGTGGGCCCGGCTCATCGATGCGCGGCAGCCGCGCCTCGAAAGTGATGCCGTCCTTGGTGGGGCGATCAAAGACCACTGTGCCCACCGGCCGGTCATGATCGTGCTGGTGCAGCAGCGGCATGGGATTGCGGAACTGCACCCCCAACGGCTCCACGATATCGCCCATCCGGTCGGCGCTGGGCGTTGTCGCCACGCCGCGAATGACGCGCTGATCCTCCTCGACCGCTTTCACGGTCAAGAGCGAGTAGGCGCGGTTCATGTCTGGATCCTCCGAGCCGGCTCGCGGCTAGACGAACATCATCTGGTATTCGGGTTCGCGGGACGGCTTGTGCGCCGAGGTCGCCGCGCCCACCGCCATGGCCAGCGAGACCATGCCGTCGATGCGGCCACGAGACCGCTTCTTGTCGAAAAACCGGTTGCCCTGCCCGTCCTCGTTCAGCGTCGAGTTGCCCGAGCACCAGCGGGTCAGGCCGTTGTCATCCACCGTCAGGTTGCCGGCGCGGATCAGATCCTCCAGCGCCTGTACGGAACGGGGCATCCACAGCTGCCGCTCGGAATGCAGGCCCCGCGCACCCTGCGCGTGCCGGATCATCTTCAGGCCGGAGCCTTCTGGCTCATCCGGCCCCTTGTATTCCCAGGTCTCGAAGCCGGCCGCGTCCGCCTCGTCCCGGAAGGTCTGGAAGTGCGCCAGGTCGAAGGCCATGGCCTCCACCTCGTGCCGCGCCACCAGGTCCTGCACGCGGGCGACCACGAACCCCATCTTGATCCCGCGACCCGGTGTGGCGGTGAGAACGCCCTCTTCCCACCACTGGGCATAGGGCGCCTTGTCCTTGGCCTCGGCGTCCGCCAGCCCTTCGCGCGGCTTCCAGTACCAGATCTTGGCCTTGTATCGGCCGATCCGGGTCCGCCACACGGCGGCCAGCGCCGTCAGGTCGTTCCGCTGCGACGGATCGATGCCCAGCCAGCACGGCAGCCCGATCAGCTCCTCGTCATCGACCTTACCGAGGGTGCTGTCCCACAGATCCTCGTCGATCCAGTACTCGGAAGACCCGACCGGAATGCCGAAGAACAGGCGCTTCACCGATAGCGCCTTGCTGGCCAGCCCGCGCGCCTTGGCCACCTCGTTCCGCACGTTCTCGACCGGATAGGTGATGCCCAGCGCCGGCAGCGATTTCGGCCAGCAGGCCTCATTCTCGAACGGCTCATCGCCCGGATCGGTGCGGGCAATGAAGGAGAAGCTGGTATCGTCCTTGAACTCGCCCTTGGCGACGTTCTGATAGAACTCTGACTGCTCGGTGCCAACGATCTGGTCGGCCGCCGGGGTATTCGTCCCCAGCATCATCAGCGGGTCGCCGGGCATCTTCGTAATGGCGGCCTGCCAGAGTTCGATAGGCGCCGCCGATTTGAACTCGTGGATCTCGTCGGCCAGGACAGCCACCGGGCGCGGGCCCGACACGCTCTCACCGCTGGCCAACGCCTGGAACATGGACCGGCTTTCCGGGTGCTCGATCTTCCAGGCCATGTCCCCGGTGCCGCGGATCACCACCGTGCCCCGCTCCTCCAGGCTGTCGCCTTCCTCCTCGCCCGGGATCTGACCCCGGCACATAGCGACCGCGTCCTTGAACAGGACGTTGGCCTGGTCCTTGTCGCCCGCGATGGCGTAAATCTCGGCGCGCGGAATACCGCAGAAGCCCATCAGGTAGAGGCCGACGCCTGCCATCAGCGGCGATTTCGCCTGCCCTTTGCCGGTCTCCATCCAGGCGGTGCGATAGCGGCGCTGGCCGTCCGCCCGGCGCCAGCCGAACAGGCTGCCCACCGTGAACAAATGCCAGGGCAGCAGCGTAAAAGGCTGGCCCGCCTTCGCGCCGGCCGTGATGCTGAACACCGCCGGGAAGAAGCCGATGGCGTGCGCTGCCTTCTCGACGCTCCAGTGCAGCCCGCGCGCCGGCCCGTCTCGCAGGTCGCGCATGTGCCGCTCGGCGGCATGCTTGACCAGTTCACCCGCCACGATCCTGTCCGCGAGCACATCCTCGGCCCAGGCGGTGGTCGGATCAGCCGCCCGTGCGCTTGAGGTAGCTGTCCGCCGCCGTGACACGCTTGGCCTTCCTTTGCACCTTGGTTGCCGCGCCACGCCGGCGCGGGTTGAGGCAGAGCTCCATCTCGGCGCCGGTCGCATCGGCGTCCGCCGCGCGCATCTCGGTCTGCCAGAGGTTCAGCTGCGGCACTTTCGTGCGCTTCGCGGCCACCACAGCACCGAACTTCATCACCATGGCCGCCGCCATATCGTACCGGAGATAAGCCAGCACCAGGCGCTGCATAGCGTGGCGGTTGACGGGCGATAACGTCTGGCTGTCGCGCAGTTCGGAGCTGATCCGGACCCATTCGCGATGGGCCATCATCCGGAGCTTTTCCTCTAGCCCGTCCTCGCGCTCGGGGATGAGAAGTTCCCAGTCAGGCTCATCGACGTCCGCGCCCGGCCCCGCGATCACATCAAGGGCCATTGTCCTCTCCAGGGCACGGCGGTCCGCGCCAGTTTTGCCTTGCGGCCGATATTGCGCCTCAGATGGCGGGGCCTTGGTTCGTGGATGCCGTTAACGTGCGCGTGAATGGCATGCAGGTGTGCTAGTGTCGTTCATGGAAAATAAATCAGCACGCTTGCGCCCGCTCTTCAGCACCTGCTGGGATTTTATGAGGCATCCGGGGGCCTCTGTCGCTGTTATGACGGCGGTGACATTCGCCGTCATGTACGCAATCGGACTAATGTGAGCTCGCCGAGTTCGGTCGTTAGCTGGACCTTCCCGGGGGCTTAGCCCGGAAACCCCCCCTCCAGTTTTCGGTGTCAGCGCAAAGGAACCCCCCGGTCGGTCTGAGGGGGTATCGACCCCGGACTTTTGACCTCCCCCCCCCCCC
>JH599961.1:158866-172163 GCA_000245075.1 Acetobacteraceae bacterium AT-5844 | reverse complement strand
CCCCCCCCCCCTGCCGTTGGGGTCGAGGCCCGGCCTAGGAGGCCGCTGGGGCCCGCCTCCGGTTCCAGGGGTGGTTCGGGTCCAGAGGCCGGCCCGAGGCGTCACAGCCCGCCACAGCCAGCCTACCATCGTTGCGCCGCCGCCCGGTCGAGGTCTCTTTGACCGATCGGTCATGGGGGCCGCAGAGGGTCCGCAGGTTGGCCAGGACGTCGAAGGCAGTGGGGGTGGAAATGTCACGCGGCCGGCGCTGGATGTGGTCGGCCGTCAGCTCCTGCGTCGGGGTCCGGCATCCGGGGACGGTGCAACGGTAGCCATCGCGGGTCAGGCACTGCTGCCGCAGGGTCCGCCACAACGGTGTGACGTAGAAGGGCTCGCGCTGCTTCGCCAACCGGCCAACCCTCCTGCTACAACTCTGACCATGAGCATTGAAGCCACACCGCCGCCGTTCCGTGTCGTGGGAACCACAGAGCACGGCTGGACCATCTACGAGCACCGGGGCGCCCGCATCCTGTCCTCCGGCGTCCACAACCGGCTGGAGATGCCGGGCCATCCCTACGACGGGAAGAACTTCGGCAATCCGGAGCACTGCGCCATGCTGATCGACCACTGGCTGGACCATGGCAAGCTGCCGAAGCCGTATGTGTGGCCCGGCCCGAAGAAGAAGCGCTGAAACGACCAAAGCCCCGCGGCGGGGGCCGGCGGGGCTTTGGAAAATACTTGGCTCATTGGGCGGTGGGCGCACTTCACCCCCCGCTGTTTCTGCACATAGTCGGAGCCGAATCGGCCGTCAAGCGTTTTGCGTTGCTTTCCGCAGGCGCCAGTAGCTGGCCAGAGCCTCGAACCCGGTCTGCATGTGCCACACTGCATCCGTCCCGGTGGGGAACAGGCCGCGCGCCACATCGACACAGGCGGAGACCGAACCGCGTGGGAGATGGTCCACGGCCTGGTTGAAATCGCGCCAGACGCGAGCCTCAAAGTCTTCCTGGCTCTCAGACGGGCGGCGGCCACCATGGGGCGCGCCGTACTGGCAGAGCGCCGGCCCTGGCGCCGCCATTGTGGCGCGGGCGTGCCGGTAGAGCCGCGCCAGCTCGATCGCCGCATCCAGCGAAGTGCCGGTCAGGATCCCTGCTGCGGCGTAGTGCTCCAGCACGCCGTCGCGGTAGCGCATCACGTCCGTGCGGCTGTAGCGCCGAGCGCCGGCCTCGACCCACACATCGTCCGTCACGGTCTCGATTCCGCGTGGCCTCGCCATGGCCGCCGGCCCGGTTGGTCCCCGATCTGCCGCGCCTTCCACCAGCTGCTCCTCCCCCGCTTCGATTTCGCGCACGCGGCGCCTGTCCACCAGCTCTGCCTCGCGGTTCACCGGGGCGAGCATCAGCTCGACCAGGCGCATCGTCCGCACCCGGATACGCTCCCGGCGGCCTGGGTCGGGGCACTCCGGCTCCGGCTCGATCGGCCGGCGGTGCATGACCACGGCCGGCGGGAAGACGGACGCCGCCTTGCGCGGGCGGCCACGAGGGCGCCCCTCGCTCACTGCAGGCCTCCCAGCACGGCGACCATCCGGCGAGCGCCGTCGCCATCTGGCCCGGGGCGCGCCGCGGCGATGGCCTTCCACTCCGCCAGCTCCTGCGCCGGGGAGAGGTAGATCGGGCGGGGCTTCTCGGGCGCGGCCGCGCGCTCTTGCGCGGCCATCTCGCGCCGGAAGGCAGCGAACTTCGACTTCACCTCGGCGATGGCTTCGGCCGTGGCCTCGCGCTGCTGGGCGCTGGGCTCGGGTGTGGCGGCGATGCGTTCCAACGCGGCCAGCATGGCACGCTCCTCCCGTGCCTCCGGCTCCAGCCACTTCGCGATGTCGGCAACGGCGGGCCACCAGCTGAACCGACGGATGGCCTCAGCCTGGCGCGGGCTGGTGAGCAGATGGGCGGGGATGTTCGTCAAGCTGGCCGCACATGCGACGACGAAGGCGTCGAACGCCTCGCGTGCCGGTGGCTTGGTCACCGCGGCCATCAGCGGGAACAGGAACGAACGCCAGCGATCGGCCGTGGCCGGCTCCATCCGGCTCCGCACGACCTCGGCGGCACGCGCAGCCTCGGCGGCGATAGTGCCCTGGTGGGCGGCGGGGATGAAGAGCGGGGGCGCGCTGTCGTCCCGCACCAGGTGATCCACCGCGGCGGTGAGCAGCGGCGATGTGCGCGGCATGGGCGGGATCGCGACGACACTGCCGGCGTGCCGAGGGGCGATTTGGTTCAATGGAATTCTCCCTCGATGATGGTCCCACGGAAGTCGTCGTCTTCGCGCGGGTCACGGTTGCGGCCGAACATCTCGTCGGCCCACCACGGGCTGTCGTCTGACTTCGGCGCGGAGGCGCGTCGGTCGTACTTGCCCTCCGAAATTTTCAGTGCGTTGGAGGCCTTGAGGCACCAGTCGAGATCGGCGCGCCAAGTGCGGTCGTTGTCGCCGGTGAGGAAGGGGCTGGCGGCGATGCGGTGGCACAGCGCAACCCATCCCTCGATCCCACCGAGCTCAGCCATGCGGGCCTTGAGCAGGGTCCGGCGTTGGTCGGAGAGCTTCGAGCACCGGCCGTTGGTCGAGCCGCAAATCGAGTTCCACGCGTCGACGGCCGCCGGCATGGGGTCGACCTCTCGGGACGACTGCTCGACCGGCAGGAGGCTCGCCTGCGCGCCCACCCCCCCTTGAGGGTTCCTGATGGTTCTTGGTGGTTCTTGGTGGTTAGGGCGAACGTCGTTCACCGTTTCGCGCACCACGTTCACCGTTTCTGGAACGAGGTTCACCGTTTCAGGAACCACGTTCACCGTTTCTTCGGGTTGGAAAGGGTGAACGTCGTTCCTTTTACGGTGAACGTCCTTCGCCCTTTCGGTCGTCACGTTCACCGTTTCCATCGACAGAAAGTAGGTCGAGGTGCGGCGCCGGCCGCCCCCCGCAACCACCCGAAGGAGCCCGCAAGCGGCCATGTCGCGGAGCGCCTGCTGCACTGCGCGGTCGGACAGTGATGCGTCCGCCGCGAGGCCATCAACGCTCGGCCAAGCCTCTCCGCTCTCGTCTGCGGTGTCGGCGAGCAGCATCAGAACGAGCTTCTGCGTGCTGCTGATGCCGCGCACGGAGCGGGCCCATCGGATGGCGGGAAAGCTCATGCAGCGGCCTTCCGCAGCCCCAGCGCATAGGTCAGGAGAGCCAGTGCGTCGGCTGCGTTGTGGTCGTTGGGGGTGTGGCCCTGCGCCCGCGCCCAGGCCATCACAGCGGCCTTGCTTTCGCCCTTCGCGATCTTGCCGATAAGGCTCGCGCGGACAGTCTGGCTGGCGATCTTCTCGATGGGAACGTCCCACCGCCAGGCGATGGTGTGGGCCATCATGTTCAGCCCGAGCAAGGCCTCGATGGTGATGGGCGACCCGGCGGAGGCGTAGAATGGCGCCTCCACCACGATGCGTGCCGGCTGGTGCACGCTGAGCAAATCAGCCAGGCCATCGGCAAAGGCGGCGCCGTGCGCGCCCAGGTCGATACCGGGTGGCGGCAGATCGATAATGCCATGCGAGAGCCGGCCGCCGGGCACGCCCCATGCCCAACCCGTCCGAGAGGCGATATCGAGCGCGAGGACGCTGCGGGGCACGGGATTGTACGGCATTACTCCTGCGGCCCCATCTCGGCGCCGCGGCCTTTGCGGCCGCGCTTCTTCTTCGGGCCGGTGCCATCCGGGCCCATCTCGGCGGCGATGACGGCCTGGCCGGCGCACCAGCCGCGATCCCAGGCTGCAGCGTGTGGCGTGCCCAAGGGGTAAGGGTTGTCATCGCGATTCTGACCGCTTTTGCCGGCGTCATAACCCGCTTCTTCCGCCACACCCTCGCGCCACTCGGCCTGGGCCTTCTCCGGCACAGCCTGGCCATCGGCGGCAAAGAGATCGGTTTGCTCGCCGATCTTCATATCCGCCCACCCGGCGTAACGAAGCGCCGTGCGCAGCCGCGTCGTCGCTTCGGCCTCGTCGAGCTTCGAAAGCGATTCCATGAGGGCCAGCGACTTCAGATCGACGCCGGCGGCCTCCGCGCGCTTCCGTGCTGCACGATACTTGCCGTTCGCCTCGTCAACTGCACGCTTCTCGCGCCGCAGCTGGCGGTAGAAGTCGAGGAACATGGCGGGAGAGATGCCGTTGTGGCCGGCGGCCGGTGTGGGATCTGGCATTGCTACCTCTGGGGCGTGGTTCTGGCTCTCAACCGCGCGTCCGGCGCTTGTGCCGGGGGACGCTGCGGAAGCGGGGTTTGCGGCGACGCCGGGCCATCACATGAGGCCTTCGCGGTCGTCGCCGCCGAATGCGATAGCGGCGATAATGGCTGCCGCGAGGAGGGATATTGCGATCTCGCCGGTCACTGCTGCTTGTCCGGACGGCGCGCCTGCAGAGCCTTCTCGGCCGCCTCGAGCGCGCGCTTGTTCTCGGCCATCTCGTGAGTGACATCGCCCGGCGTCGCGAAGAGACGGATCGAACGCCAGGTCGGCGGCCAGGACAGGATGAAGCCGAAGCTGAAGAAGCGGCGGATGCGGCGAGTCATTCGCCCTCCTCGATGAGCTGGAAGATGGCCGCGCGCAGCTCGGGGCAGGCGCGCATGATGTTGACGAGCTTCTCGGCGTTGGGAGTGTTCGCCCCGTCCAACCAGTTCTGCGCGGCGCGCGGCGTGCCCTGGGCGTCGCGCGCCAGGAACTCGGCGCCATGGCGAAGGCGGCCATAGGTGCTGGTGAGCACCTCATGCACCACCCGGCTCACGCTGCGGGATTGGCTGGAAAGGGTCGCGCTCATCTGCTCGCCCTGAAACTTTCGGGGGAAATTCCACCGAGAATTGCGCACGGTTCTGCTCCATGGTTCGGGCCATGGAGACTGGTTGCTTCGGAACGAACGGCATTGATGGGGGAGCGCGCCAACGCTCCCCCATCGCCGTTCAGGGCGGCTCCGACCGTCCCGTTGTCGGAACGGCCGGAGCCATTCACCATGGGGGCGCCAACCAAACCCACGGAGAAACCTGAATGTTGAACACGGATCAGCCTGAGCGCGTGTTCCTGGTCGTGCTGCGGCCCGACAAAGCCTTTGATCCTGCGACTGCCGCAGGTGTGGTGGCTATGCTGAAGCACCGCTCCAACGGCAATGCGGAGTTGGCCTTTTCCAGTCAGGACGGCAGCTTCATAGGCATCTACGTCAAGGCCAGGCTGGCAGCAGCTCAGATCCGTGCGGCAGTCGACGAACGCATGACCACAAAAGACCGCGGCTTCGTGCTGGTGACCGAACTCGGCCCGGATTTCGCCGCAATCGGGAACAGCTCCGGCTGGCGCCATCTCCAGCGCCTGATGCGGGAATGAGATCACGACACCGCATCCGGGCCGAAGACCTCGCGCAACCAGGCATCGGTCCGGCGCTGCTGCTCCTTCTCCAAAGCATCCATGAAGGCCGGCCAGCGCAGGCACATCAGAACCAGCAGCCGGATTGGGAACCCTACTACCGCCGCGAGGGTCGGCATCACGCCACCTGTGCGGGCTGGATGCTGCCCGAGCGAGGCGCATGGAAGAAGTCATTGGCCGTTACCTCTCCACCCGTCACGCGGGCGATCGCGACCAGATCGCTGGGGCGCGGCAGCCGAGTGCCGTTCCGCCAGCGGCTTACGGAATTGGCCGCGCGCCCCAGGCGCTGGCCCATGTCTTGGTTGCTCAGGCCCTCGCGAGCCATCCATTCGCGCAGCGTCATTCCGTGAATATGCCATATTGGCATCAGTCAAGACAATACCATCTTGGCATGAGACCAAACCAGCTGCGCCGCGCTACCATATTGGTATGAGCGCGCCTGCTTTCCCCAACCGAATCAGAGAGATTCGAGACCGCCTAAATTGGTCCGCAGCTAAGCTGGGGCGCGAGGTCGGTATGTCACAGCCTCAAATCAGCCGCCTGGAAACGGGAACTCGGCGGCTGAAGGTTGATCAGGCTGTAGCGATAGCGAGAGCACTCGGCGTGAAACCCCAGGACCTTCTCGTGGGGAATGTCGGATTCGATGGCGACCTTGGGGCATTAGAGCCGAACGCCACGATTATCCCCGAGCCGGTGAGCTTGCAGTCACGACCGATGGGAGCGATGGACGTGCCTGTCTACGGCCGCGCCCAGGGCGGCGATGATGGATTTTTCGAGATTAACCTTGCCGAAGGGCCACTGGAGTACGTGGAGCGCCCGGCGTCCTTGGCGAACGTCAAAGAGGTGTTCGCCATCCTGGTCCACGGGACGTCCATGGACCCTGTCTGGATTCCGGATGACATCGTCTACGTGGTCCCCAGCCGGCCGGTGAAGCCCGGCGACTATGTCGTGGTGCAGATCGAGCGCGGCCCAGGCCAGCAGCCGGCCTCGCTGCTGAAGCGTTTCTGCCGCCGGGATAACAACCGCGTGGTGCTCGAACAGCACAATCCGCAACAGCAGGTCACCCTCCCCCGGGATCAGGTGAAGGAGATGTGGCGCGCGCTGCATTGGAGAGAGGTGAAGTGATGGTCTGGATTAGCCGAAACGTGGGCGGGTGAGCGAGCCTCCGAACTAGTCAGAAAGTCTGCGGGGCGAGCAATCAAATTCTGGAGCAAGCGCTCATATGAATTTTGCAGATTTCTTCCTGAATACTATGTATCAAATACTATTAATGTTTATATCGGGAATATCATTAAGTTATTTTGTAAGAAATTTGTTTAACTCATTTGGCATCATCGCGATGATTTTGGCGCTCGCGATAACCACCGCAGTAAATGGTATTAGTTTAGCTCTTATACTGACTGATGTTGACCTATTTGGCTTAAAAGGGTCAATAATTTTTCAATTTGCGTTAGGGGTATTGGGAATTGGATGCGGTTTTAGCTTTCTTTGGCCGGTTAAATATTCCGCAAGCACCAGTAAAGCGAAGGCAGAACGAAAAGCAGTCTCGGATATTGTCTGGAATGAACGGGTAAAGCTATTAGCTGCGGCACTGGATAGGATGTCTACGGCGTGCATGTCCGTTGGGATAGCAACTCCGGCAGCGTCTTATGTATTCAACGATGGAACAGTGCCCTATAGGTTGTCAGCAGGCATAATGGCTCTAACGTTTGCCGGATGGTCCATCGTTGCAGTAGGCTGTCATCTTGCGGCCCGCAAAGCGCTTGGAGGCCTACGTGGATAATTTTAATGCTCTTTGGCTCTTTGTTTCGGTCATCCTGCCTATCTTCGTGCTGACGTTGGCGTTCGCCAGTCTCCGGATCCAGCAGTGGCTTGATGGCAGGACGCCCAGGAAGCCGCCCGAACCCTCCCGATGATCTAAAGCCTCTACCAAGCCCGCACCCGGCGGGCTTTTTTGTGCCCCTTTTCTGCCCGGCAACGGGCGCTACAACACAGCTATGCGAGGCACGACCATTATCGTCCTGGCTGCCGGCGCTTTGACCATGGCGGCCTTCATTCTGCTCCAGTTGAGCCTCCGCCCGCTCTGACGCGCGGCCTTGTGAGAGCCCGCCCCCTGGTCAGACCAAGCATGCAATGCTGCACTGCCGCGCCATGGCTTACCCGTTTCTCCTGTCCACGGTCGTGACGCTGATGCTGCTCGCCCTGCTCTATTCAATGGGGTGAGACGTAGCTTTTGGCGGCCTTTACCCTCCTCCAGCTAAGCAGTCGCCACCTATATTAGGTAGCCTTACGATCACTCAGTGAAGGGCTGCGCGCATCCGCGCTGGCTGGATCTTCGCGCCCTGCCCCCGTAGTGGAAAGACGTGGCCAGGAAGCAGGCGGACATTGCTGTCGGGGCTGACGTCCCTGACTACGACCAGATCCTCCCGAAGCCACGGCTCCCCAAACTCCGGATAGACTCCGTCTTTCCGGAACTCGGCGGCGGCGATCTGTCGCGCATCCTCGGCATCCCGTGCCCCGACCAAGCACGCCCCCTGGAAGTCGCTGGCTGCCCAGCTCGCGTGCCAGGACATATCCTTGATGGGGGACAGGAAGAAGGTTGGCATTCACGCCTCCTGAGTCGTAACGCGAACATAAATAGAACAAACTGAAGGCGGTCTGCGAGTCGATTCCGCCCCCCGACCAGCAACGCAATCTTGCCCGCTTCCATTTTATGCCAATTCGGTATTGACTGAACCAATGCCATTTCGGCATATTCTCCACACACCCCGTGTGGAGAGACCGATGCCAGCACCTATCGTAGACGAAGCGGCTGCCGCCCTGTCCGGGGTGAAGCGCCGCGGATTTGCCTCCATGACGCCCGAGCGGCGCCGAGAGATCGCCTCCCTCGGCGGCAAGTCCATCCCCGCCGAGAAGCGGGCCTTCTCAGTCAACCGCAAGGTGGCTGCCGACGCTGGTCGCAAGGGCGGCCTGAATGTCGCGCCCGGCAAGCGCTCCTTCGCCCGCGATGCGGAGCTGGCGTCAGCTGCCGGCCGCAAGGGCGGAACTGCCGCCCAGGCCAAAAAGCAGGGGAGGAACGGCGCATGACCGCCTACTTCCGAGAGATCACGCCGGGCCTGCGCGGCGTCTCCATCATCCGCCCCAAGGGCAGCGATGACCTCCAAGACATCCTCGACAGCATCGAGCGCCGCTCCGCGAACATCGACGCGAAGGTGGACCAGCTGAACGACGCGCGCCGGCAGATGCAGGAGCGCCTCGACGCTGGGACCTTCGATGGCGCGATTCTGGACGATGCCCGCGCGATTGATGCCGTGCTGGCCGAGGCCGAGAGGGCGCTGCCGTGAGCCGGCGCCGCCCCGAGACCATCGTGGTGTCGCCGCTGGAGGCACGGCTTGCCTATCAGCGGAACGGTGACCCCGTGCCGGCCAACCTGCGCTGGTCCTGGCCGCGCGCCGCGGCCGCCATCCTCAGCCTCGCCGCTGTGGGCTGGCTGGGCATCGGTATGGCCTGCGGCCACCTCTCCGACCTTGCCAGCATGGTGATGGGATGAAGCACCGCCCTTCCATCCTGGTGGAAATCTCGCGCCACCACGCCCGCCGGATGCTGGATCGCCAGATTCGCACCGAGATCGCCGTCATGCGGCGGTATCCCCAGCCGACTTACACGCACGAGCAGCGGGCGGTGGCCATTGCGGTGCTGCGCGCGGAGATGCGCAAGCGCGGGAAGGTAGCGGCCTGATGGACCTGGAGACCGGCATTCCCGCCCCCGAGCCCGTGAACGAGCGCGACCCCACCACCAAGCTGGGCCAGGTGCGCGCCATCCCGCTGGGACAAAGCGCGTTCTTTCCAGCCAGAGAGGGCGAAAGGCGTCTGTGGCAGGCCGCAGCCGCAAACGTTGCCCGGAAGGACGGTGGGAAGCTGACCACCCGGGCTGTGGTAAAGAACGGCATCGAGGGCATCCGCATCTGGAGGCTCGCCTGATGCAGCCGGGCATCTACGACCTCCCGGCGGGCGCCTACCACCGCGACCCCTGCCCTGGGCCCAGCCTCTCCGCCAGCATGGCTACCATCCTGCTGGAGCAGTCGCCACTGCACGCCTGGCACGCCCACCCGAAGCTGAACCCGGAATGGGAGGAAGGCGACAGCAGCCGCGAGCAGGATGAAGGCACCGCCCTGCATGCACTGTTCCTGGAGCATCAAGATATCGTCGCGGTGCTGGAGTTCGACAGCTACCAGACGGCGGCTGCGCGGCAGGCACGCGATGAGGCGCGGCGGGCGGGCAAGATTCCTGTCCTGACGGCGCGCTGGGCCGAGCTTCAGAAGGTGGCCCCTGCCCTGCGGCGGCAGCTCGTCACGCACCAGCAGGCGCCGGACGCCTTCACGAAGGGCCGGCCCGAGCAAACGCTGCTGTGGCAGCAGGAAACCCGCTTCGGCCCGATCTGGTGCCGCTCTCGCATTGACTGGCTGCCTGATGACGCCGGGTGGTGGATCGACGATCTCAAGACCGTCGGCACCAGCGCCGCGCCTAGCACCTGGGCGAAAAGCCTGCTGGATAAGGGCGCGCCCCTTCAGCACGCGTTCAACTGCGCCGGCTCCGCAGCCCTGCGCGGGAAGGCGCCGAAGGGCGTTCGCTTCGTCGGCATCGAGCGTGATCCGCCTCACGCGCTGTCCATCGTCGCCCTCGGCCCCGAGCTGGTGCTGCTGGGCGAAGAACGGATGCGCATCGCCTGCGAGCTGTGGGCGCAATGCCTGCGGGACAACCAGTGGAGCGGATACCCGCCCTTCGTCACCCGCCTGGACGCCCCCGGATACCTGACCCTGCGCTGGGAAGAGAAGAAGGCCCGCGAGCAACAGGCTCGCCGCCTCGCCTCCGACCCGCGCGTGACCCAATCGCCCACCCCGTGGGCCTGAGGAAGCAACCATGAAGATCGAAATCGACCTTAACGATGTCTTGGGCGGCGACGAGTACGGCGAGCCCGGCGAGCCCGGCGAGACGATTCAGGAAAGCATCCGCAGGCAAGTCCTCGATGCACTCGTGAAGTCCACACGCGATAGCCTCAAGAAGAAAATCGATGAGGAAACCTCTCGCGTCATCAATGAGACGCTCCAGGAGGCGGTAAAGGAACAGATGCCGGCCCTCCTGGCCGACCTGATGAATGCCGAGTACGTGCCGGTGGATCGCTATGGCTCCCGAGCGGCGCCCACGACGTTCCGGAATGAGCTGATCAAGGCCATTCAGGAGCAGATGGTCTACAAGAAGACCAACTTCTCTAACGACGCCAGCGCCTTCACCAAGGCAGTGGATAGCGTCATCTCCGAGAACGTGAACGCCTTCAAGGTCGAGTTCGGCAAGCAGGTCAACGCGCAGTTCGTCGCGCAGGCCATGCAGTACGCCGCCTCCGAGATGAGCAAGCGGCTGGGGATCGGCAAGTGAGCCTCTTCATGCCCGCGTCTGCCTTCACCGAGCGCCACGGCCTGTTCGTCGCGCTGGTGGGCGGCACTAATTCCGGCAAGACCTTCTCCGCAATGCGTCTTGCACGTGGCATTGCCGGTCCCTCCGGCAAGATCGCGGTCCTCGACACCGAGGGCGGCCGCACGCTGCACCTGAAAGACCAGTTCGAATTCGATGTCATGGTGATGGCGCCGCCGCACCGCCCCGAACGGTACCTGGAGGTGGCCCAGCGCGCGCAAGATGGCGGTTATGATGCCCTGGTCATCGACAGTTTCACTTCGGCATGGCGCGGTATAGGCGGCGTTCTGGATTGGACCGACGAGGAACTGGAAGCGGCTGTCGAGCGGCAGCGCGCCAACGCCGACGATCGGAACTGGAAGTTCGACGAGCATCGCGCTCGTAACTCCAACAAGATGTCGGCCAGCATCCGCCCGAAGATGGCATGGAAGCTGATGGTGTCTGGCTTCCTCGGCCTGCGCATTCCCATCATCTTCGCGATCCGGGGCGAAGTGACGCTGGACCCTGACACGAAGAAGGAGGCCTTCAAGGCGCAGGTGCAGCGCAACTTCCTCTTCGAAGTCACCGTGAGTTTCCGTCTGTCGGCGGACAAGAAGGGCGTGATCGATCTCTCGCAGCCCGACCTTTACAAGATGGAGGGCGCGCACAAGCCGATGTTCCGCAACGGCGACCTCATCAGCGAGGCGCACGGCGCGGCGTTGGCGGCCTGGGCGCGCGGCGAGACGGCTGGAGATGCCGCACCACCCGCCCAGCAGCGCCAGGAGACTCCCCGGGCCGCCGGGTTGCCCATGCTGAAGCCGGACGGCGGGCTTACCGAGGCCCCGGACGTGGACCGCTGGGAACGCTGGTGCATGGCCGCCGTCGGCAAGCTGGAGAGCTATGAGGCTGTCCAAGGATGGGCGGGCGCAATGGAACCGCACCTGCGCGCCATCTGGAACCAGTACCCCGATGCCGTGTCCGCCGTGCGTGACGCCATCAAGGATCGCCTGGAGCGCCTGGCCGCCAGCGAAGGAGCCGACGCATGAGCCCGGCCAACGATAACCGGTTACCCCCTCCCTTCCTGCGCTGCGACGTGCCCGGCTGCACTGACGAGATCGCGGTTCGCGTGGGCGATGAGCAGCGGTGCTTCTGCCACGCGATGGAGCGTGCGCGGGAGATGCGCAATGCCAAGGGGAGCGCGGGGGAATGAGCTGTGTGTTCCTGGTCAAGTCGATACACCCGAACGGCGAGGACTTCATCTGCACGGATGAGAATGGTTGTCACCGCATCGTGGACTTCTTCACGGACAGCGATTTCAGCGACGAGATCGAGCGCTCCTCCCTCATCGGGAAGACCATCGTCGCTGATGACACCCACGTCTACAGCGAGATCGCAGTCCGTCCTCGCATCATCGAAGCCCCCACCCCCGGAGAGCCCGCATGACCCTCAAGGGCTTCATCGTCGCGCCTCTTAGCGCGCCCCGCTAACTCCCGAAAGAGAGACACCATGGAAGACAACGGCCAGGCCGTCATCGAGGACGGCGCGATCATCATCCGGGTTCCGCTGGAGAACCTGCCCCAGGTCGTGGAAGGCGCGTGGGCGCTGGGCGCTTTGGAGACCCGCTACAAGGTCACCGATACACGCGTCTTCGCGAAGGAACTGCTGAGCGCCCTCAATTGTGAGGATGAGCAGGGCACCACGCCGATCCACAAGCTCTTCGACGCCGGCATCAACGCAGCGCTGGATCAGGGCGCGGAAGGCATCGAAGAGCACGAAGATCAGGATGACGACGACGTCGATTACGACGGCGCCGACGAAGACTGAACCCCCGTATCTGGAGCAGACCCATGGAACAGCTTGGACGCTTCGGCCATCACCCTGATCCCGCCATCGACTTTGAAGTAGAGGCGGAATGCCTGATCGGCCTGACTTACGACGCGCTGCACGACATGGCCGACCGCGCCGAAGTGCGGAAGCGCCTCAGCCGCGCGATGACCTTCAAGGTTGGCGGCGTGCCGTCCTGCTGCGCAGCCAAGGCGCGTCTGCGCGACTGCGAAGCCCAGCTCGCAGCCTGAACCCCCGTTTGACAGGAGCCGATATGCCGGTCCTCTCTTGCTACGTTGACGAGAACACCCTCGCCGAGCTGCACGCCACCAGCGCCGAAACCGGACGCACGGTCGAGGACCTCGCCGAGGGCGCAATCGCATCTGCCGCAGCCATGGCCGCCTTTGCTCGTCGCCGCGGAGATCCCGCGGAGCGCGCCGCCACGCGCGCCCGCGCAGCCGCTCTCCGCGCCCGCCTCGCGATGGAGAAGAGCGCATGAGCACGCCACTGACGCTGGAGCGGATCGCGGAGATTGCTGAACTCGCACGACATGGCGACATGAGCGCGCTGTACCACGCCGGCCCTGAGATTGAGGCCCTCTGCGCCCTCGCCCGGCAGGCGCTGGAGGGGCA
>JH599961.1:151817-158846 GCA_000245075.1 Acetobacteraceae bacterium AT-5844 | reverse complement strand
AAGTCATGTTTTGGTATCAGGACGGCTGGCGCCCGTATGCAACCGATGGGCGCGATCTGGAATGTGATCTAACCAACCCCACCCACTGGCGGCCCCTTCCTCCCCCACCGGCCCAGCAGGAGGCGTGAGATGCTCAGCGTCCTTGACCTCTTCTCCGGCATTGGCGGCTTCAGCCTCGGACTGGAGCGCACTGGCGGCTTCAAGACCGTCGCCTTCTGCGAGATCGAGCCCTTCCCGCGAGCCGTGCTCGCAAAGCACTGGCCGGAGGTGCCTTGCTACGATGACGTGCGAACCCTCACGGCCGAGCGCCTGGCGGCAGACGGAATTTCCGTGGATGTCATCTGCGGAGGCTTCCCCTGCCAGGACATCAGCGTTGCCGGCCGTGGAGCAGGTCTTGGCGGGGCCAGGTCAGGGCTGTGGTTCGACATGCTCCGCGTCATCGCGGAAACGCAGCCGCGCTGGGTCGTCGCCGAAAACGTCAGCGCCCTTCGCACTCGTGGATTGGATATCGTGCTCCGGGGGCTCGCTGCGCTCGGGTATGATGCGGAGTGGCACTGTATTCCCGCTGGAGCCATCGGCGCTGCTCATCAAAGAGACCGCGTCTGGATTGTGGCCCACCCCGCGAGCGGAGGACGGCGAGAGCACGGGGATGAGCGCCGCCAGGCTCGCCACCCGCAAGCCAGACAATCTGCCGACGGCTGTGCGGTTCTGGCCAACGCCGAACGTGGTGGACATGAAGGGCGGAGTACGGTCAGCCCCGACGGGGAAGACGCAAGTCCAGCTTTGTCATGTGATCCAGCAAGAAGCCAGGTCATCTCCGCTTCCGACATCCGCGACGCGGCCGCCCAGCGTATCTGGGGGCGTGCTCAACCCGGACTGGGTGGAGAAGCTAATGGGCTATCCCGTTGGATGGACGGAACACGACCAGTGGAAGCCTGGGAAGGTAACACGCCGCGCGTCGTCCCGCCTGGATACCCCAACCGACGCCCCCGACTGAAGGCGCTGGGAAACAGCGTCGTCCCGCAGATCCCGGAACTAATTGGCCGAGCGATACTCCGCGCCGAGGGCCTGGAGGCGCTCCATGCAGCGTAACGCCACACGCACCGGGCCTGGGATGGTGCTCTCGCCTAGAGCCCAGCGCCGCACCGTTCTTGGATCGGTTTCCAGCACCTTGGCGGCCTGGAGCTGGCTCATGCCGAGCCGCGCCAGCGCCTCGCGGAACTCTTTAGGGGACAACGCTGCCGTCCGTCAGCAGACGAAGCCCATTTCGCGCCAGCATGGCGGCGATTTCCTCGCGGCTCTCGTCGGCGCCGAAGGTGTTGGACAGCGCGCCGTCCGGACGGAACAGCGCCAGACGCTCCGGCCGATCCGGGCGCACGGCCAGGAAGGCAATGGCATCCGCCGGCATGGTCTCGGGAGGGGTCTGGCGCTTCGTGCTCATGACCTGGATATAGGGCGAATTGCCCTAGTCGTGCAAGCGGGAAATGACGCCACCCAACCCACCCCTTCGGAGAGCGCGTGATGCGGATCGGATACGCGGACCCGCCGTACATCGGCTGCGCGCACCTGTACAAGGACCACCCCGACTATGCTGGCGAAGTTGACCACGCTGCGCTGATAGACCGTCTCGAAAGCGAGTACGACGGCTGGGTTCTGCATGCCGCCGCGACGCCGCGCAGCATGGCAGTCCTCGCCCCGCTGGTGGAAAAGGCCGGTGCCCGCTGGTGCACTTGGGTCAAGGGGTTCGCGGCCTTCAAGCGCAACGTCCCTGTCGCCTACGCTTGGGAGCCAGTCATCATAAAGGCGGCCCGCAAGCCTATGGTCAGCAAGCGTTTAATCATGCGCGACTGGATACAGGAGAGCATCACGCTCAAGCGGGGGCTGACCGGCGCGAAGCCTGAAGCGGTCGTGCATTGGGCGTTGGAGTTGGTCGGCGCCCGCCCCGATGACGATGTGGATGATATGTTCCCCGGCACAGGCGCCGTCGAGCGCGCGTGGCAGACGTGGCGTGGCAAGTTTGCCCTGCCGGATGGACCACTGTTCCGGACGACACCTCGCCCCGCCATGCTGGAGGCCACCCATGCCGAGCCCTGACCCCCGCGAGATCGCGAAGCGGCTGACGAAGGCGCAGAAGCGCGCGCTGCTCTGGCTGCCGAAGGATAACAATCCGCGCCTCAAGGCGAGTTGGATGGGCGATTGCCCGCGCTGGCCGGTCTTAATGGCTCTGGTCCACCTTGGCCTGGCCATGCGTTGGCAGAGTGACGGGCTTCGCCTCACGGCGTGGTCCCTATCGCCGGCCCTGGGGAACGAGGTCCGCGCAGTGCTGGAGGGAGGCAGTGATGGGTGAGCGCACCCCTCGCCTGCTCACGCGGTCTGAACTGCGTGCCTACCTTGGCGGAATTCCCTGGCTCGAGGTGCAACGCAGAATCGAGGCGGGACGCCTTCCCCGCCCCATGTGGGGCGTGGAGGCCACGGATAGGGACGCTCGCTGGGATTTGCGGGCCGTGGATCGCGCGCTAGATGCTGCATCTAGCGTGCCATCCTCCCTTGACGACGCTGTGAGCCTGCTGGATCGCCAGTTTGGGGGTGCGCGTGTCTGAGAGGCCGCCGCACGTCAAGCTGGTAAAGGGTCGCTGGTATTGGGACCCACCGGACCGGCTTCGCCGCAGCCACGGGGCTAAAACCGTGTCGCTCGGCGCCGATCAGTCGGCCGCCTGGGACGCGGCCAGGGCACTCAATAAGCGTCACCTTGAGCTACGAGACGACCAGCCTGTTCCGGGCACAGTGGCTTGGCTGTTCCGGCAGTTTGAGGCATCTGACCGATTCGGGAAGCTCGCGAACGGAACGCAGCGCGACTACCGCTGGCTGGCGAAGCTGCTGGAAGCCCACCCGGTGGGGAACACCACGCTAGGTCGCCTTCCCGCCATGGCTATTAAGCCAAGGCACGCCGATGGGATCTTCGCTGAACTCTTTCAGAGCAACGGGCACCATGCGGCTCATTACGCCTGCCGGTACGCCCGCAGGGTATGGAAGTGGGCAGCTCGCAGAGAGCATGTCGGCCCCGTGAATCCATGGTCTGGAATGGAGTTGCCCAGCCTCCCGGCGCGGCGAGCGCGATGGACACCGGAGCAGGTCATAGCTGTCGTGGCGGCCGCAAAGGAGGCGAATCGCCCCTCTCTCGGTCTCGCTACCCTTTTAGCGTACTGGCTTGGTCATCGGCAGGGAGACATCCTGAGCCTCACCTGGGAAGACATCGAGGCAGGTCACAAGGTCACCAGCAAAACCGGGGCGACCCTCCCGCTCGCCGTATCCGTTTATCCAGAGCTCGCGGTCGCCCTCGAATCGGCTCGGCAGGACGGCGGGCCCGTGGTGCGCAAGGAATCGACCGGTCGCGCCTATCAACGTCATACCTTCGGCCACGAATGGCGCGAGCTAGCGACGAAGGCTGGCATCCCTGAGGCGCTCCAGTTCCGAGATCTACGAGCCACAGCGGCAACAGAGATGGCGGATGGCGGTGCTGACGTCATCGAGATGAGCAGTCACACGGGCCATCGGGACGTCAAAATGGCCCGAAGGTACGCCCGGCCGACGGCTGCCCAGGCCGAGGGGGCAGCAAAGAAACGGCTTGCAGCCCAGAATCGGGCCAGGGAAACCGCTCTCTCAACAGGGAAACTCCCCAAAGTCAGGGACCTGGAGGACGTTGAATAATAAGGAGAATGGTGCCGACGCCCGGGATTGAACCGGGGACCTACTGATTACGAAGTGTCGGAAATACGTTAGAAATCAAGCCTCCGGTTGCTTTAGGACCGTCCACAGCTTCGATGCGAAAAGATGATCCCGCCGGAGAGTGCAACGCGAGGCAGGCCCGGCTCTGATCGGGAGAGGCCGTGCGGTCAGTTAAGCCAATTTCTCGAGGAGGCCTTAGCCACGGGGCAGCCCGCTGACTATGTTGCCGCTCTATTTGTTTCGACATAGCATTGAAATGGGCGTATCCGGGGGCGTATGGGGGGGCGGCCCCAGTAGACGCGCGAAACATCTCAGGGAGGAGGTTAGAATGCCAAGCGAGACAGAAACCGAGCAGCTCGATACCGCCTGTCGCGATTGTCCGTTCCCCATGGCAGGTCCAGAAGTGCCATTCCCTTTGCGAAGGGGTGAAATTTCCGACCCGATCGAGAACCTAATAAAGGAAGCTAGGCGGAATACTGAAGAGGGCCCAGGAGAATACCAGAAGGCATCTAGAATTATTCAATTAGATGCTATCAAGATCAGACCGCCTGGCGCTTTAATATCTCCGGCCTACGCGGTGTTGGCAGTAGGGGTTTTCCCTTCAAGTGGGTGGTCAGGCCCCAGAATTGTGCCCGCCCTACATGCAGATAAGCCGCAAGATGGCATTTGGTCTTTTGATCTTATTGCCAAGAAGCCCGATGGAATTGTGAATATGGCGCTGACGCACCAGGCGGGGGTGGCAGTGTTCCACTTTCCTCAATCAGCCAAGGGACTAAAGGTTGGCGACGAGACCTTTATGTTCTCTTAGGTCATTTCGCAACAGCGCACTGCCACCCTCAATATCCGGCGGGTCTGTCCCGCCGGATCACTAGCGCCAGCTCAGCGACGATTGCGCCGCCAGTCCCACGGGGCCACAGGGTTGGCATCACGCCACAGCCCGCGCCGTGCGGCTTTCGCTTCGGCCTGAAGGCGCGGCAGTTCGGGGTCACGGTTGTAGCGCGTATAGACCCAGGCCATGCCCTGCCGGACCATCTCCGCGTTGACGTCCACCGGCCCGGCCATCCTGGTCATGAGACCTCGCCATCCTGCGCAATAACGCCTTGGCCTTCTGGCAGAAGACCTTCCTCCTTGGCGGTCAGCCGCGCGGCTGTCAGCAGGGCTTTGCGGCCCTGTGGCGACAGCTGGTCCCACAACGCCACCAATTCATCGCGCGCCTGACGTTGCGGCGCGACATGGCTCCCGACCAGCGAGCGAACCTCGCCGTCGACCAGCCGGGCAACAGGGATGGTCCGCGCAGGGGGGACACGACGGTTAACCATGGCCTAGAATTCCTACTTGCCGCGAGTTCCACCGCTCCCGGCCGTCACCCTCACAGAGCCGGCTGATCCGCATCGCGCTCGTGCCACGCCACCTGGCCTTCACTCGAAGGGACCATCCCCGCCGGCAACACAGTGGCGCGCAGAAGCTCGGCCGTCCGCAGCAGGATCTGCGCGCAGGGCTCGCCCAGATAGGCGGCCTCGACAGCCAGATGCTCCAGCGTCTCGACCGTGCTCCCCACATCATCATAGAGCTTGGCGGCGTTCAGCTGCATGGCAGTCATGTTCAGGGTCCCAACCTTTTGTCGGCGCTCACATCTTTGTGAACACCCACCTTCTGGTTGATAAACTTGGCCCAAGCAATGACGACAAACGAGACAGCGTCTCTTCTCCTGAGATAGTCCTCAGACGGCAAAATAAGCCGATCCGCACAAACCTTTGAAAATCCCCATTGTCCGATCGATGCATCTATTTCATGTAAACTTTGTAATCCGAAGTTGTTGCGAGTAAGTTCTTAATTTCCGTCTCGCAGAGCGCCCTTGTTTGATCCAAAACGGGCCTATGGAACCGATGCGAGAACCTTCCACCGCGCTCAGAGAAGCCTTGCGCCGGGCCATCCGCGAGCAACTCGGCACGTCTCCTGTCGACGACGCTAAACTCGAGGAACTGCGGCAGTCCCTGCTCTACGTCCTGCGCGCCACCCCTGCCCTTCCCGGCGCCATGGCGGCCGATCAGCAGAACCGCGCCCAGGTCGCCACCGAGCTTGACAGCGTGCTGAACGAGTTCCGCCACAGGCATTGAACTCGCGCCGCCCAGTAAAGGGAGGCGAGGAAGGCGCGGCGGAGCATAAGCATGGCCGGGAGGTACCACCCGCAGCCTTAACGCACAAAAAACGCCCGCCGGGTTCCCCCAGCGGGCCAATCTGACTGTGCTTGGTTCACCAAGCAGGCGGCGGATGCACTACCCCAGCGGGTACTCGCCCAGCGCCTTAGACCAGCTCGGCGCCCACTTCGGCTTGTTCGGAGCGCCAGGGCGCCAGAGGCGATCCATGTAGCAAGTCCAGGCCCCGCTCTCCGTCTCGGGAACGGCGTAAGGGTCGGTGAGCAGCAGCAGCCGCGCCAGCCCGTAGGCCAGCAAGTCGTGGCCCTCGATGGCGCGCCAGATGGCTTGCTCGTTCCACTGGACATGTGCGGCCGCGCAGAGCGCGCGCCCGGCGTCCGTGATGCGTTGGGCAGGAAAGCGGAAGATGCCCCGCACCATTCCCCCTGTCACTTCGCCCTGCCAGAACGACCGGGCCGGGCCAGCCGCGCCGCTGTTGAGGACTTGGTAGCGGTGGGAGAGGTCGCTTTCCTTCGCCGCCACGGCCAGCAGGAAGCGCTTGGCTGCCGTGCTGGAGGTGACGCCGCAGACCGCTTCAGTCCATGCCGCGCCAGGCTCGATCATGGTACGGCGGAATTCACCGGGGGTCATGACCCCTGCCCCGCCCAGGACTGGACCGGCGGAACCGGGTTGCCAGCCGTGCTGCCGCCCATCACCAACTCACGCAGCGCGGGCGGTACAGCCAGCGGAGCCACCTCCTTCTGCCCCAGCAGCTTGCCCAGCTCGCCCTGCACCATCTGTGTCAGCGTGGCATCGGAGGCTCCGACCTTGGCAATGGTCTCCGGCAGTTGCCGCTTGAGGGTGGCCACCTCGGCGTTGAGCGCCGATCGCATCGCCGCCTGAACACCGGAGCTCGGCGCCTGCCCGGCGACGGAGACGACGATGCGGCCAGCGGCCCGCGCGGCGGCCTCTGCGATCAACGCCACGCGCTTGTCGTGGACGTTTGCGCGGATCTGCGTCACCAGACCGGGCAGCAGCACAGGCACGGCCGCAGAGATGACGGCGCAGGCAAGCGCCACCATCCCTTCCAGAAGGGTGTCCATGGGTCTCTCCAGATTGTCAGGGGGTGCCGGGATCTGCCCGGCCGCAGAATGCTCTTTGCTGCGCC
>JH599961.1:0-151797 GCA_000245075.1 Acetobacteraceae bacterium AT-5844 | reverse complement strand
GGGCCACCCGGGTGGGTTCCCGTGTTTCCGTTCCCGGGCGGCCTCTTCATTGCGGCGCAGCAGAATGTGGATTGCCTGCCCCAATCGCCTTTGGCGAAAGTTGTGCTGCCGGAGCGGCACCTCCCATCGGCCCCTCGGCATCCATGACGGCCTGACTATGCCGTGGCAGGACAGCAAACCTCGGCCGCTCAGAGACTTACCCGTCTTGAGCGGCTTTTTTTGCCCAGCTTTCCCAGCAAAAATTGCCAAGCACACGCTATTTCATTGCAGTGTGTTCACTTTGCTGGCTTTTGGCTTCTGGCGAGCGGCGCGCCCTTTCCCCCACCCGGCGCGCCGGTGCATCTCGCTGAAGGGCCATCCAGGCATTCCCCCACTCCCCGCCTGGATGGTCCTTCTCCCGCATCGCAGCAAACGTGACTTGTTTTTGATCCGCAGCGATCTAGAAGCGACACCGTCATACCAGCGTGCGCCCCCCGTAGCGCTGGTTTGGCGGGCGCCACCCGGCGGGCTTTATCGCGTGTCCGCTCGGGTGGCCTCAATCTCGGCTCTCCAGAGCGAGTTTGATCCTCAAGCAGCTGTTTATGGTGCCCACCACTGCGGAGTGCTGAACTAGGGCCAACCGGCTAACGCAGTCCGAAACCCGGCCGGCCAGGGCCATCCAGGTAATGCCAGCCCATGCCCCCTGGATGGCCCGCCTTGCTGCCGTTGACGCCCAACGGACCCTCTGCCATCACGCGCTGCCGCTACTTTCCCCAGAGGCGACGAAGCGGCGGGGCCGCCTGGGCGGTTATGCTTGCACGCACCGGGTGGCCCCACTCCACCACCCCTCCCCTCAGCCTGGATCGCGATCCAGCCGCGGCACCTCCGGTATCGAGATCGGGAAGTGCTCGAAGTCTTCCGGCTGCTTGATGCCAGCGGCGATCAGCATCTGGCGCGCGCCGGCTGCTGCATGCCCGTTGTCCCGGGCCATGGCGTAGAGAAGAAACACCTGCGCCCGCCAGTAACCCAGCACGGCCTCCCGCGCATGCAGGCGGGCCTCCAGCGCGGTCTTGTCGGCCTTGAGGTCATCGATCTCCGAGCTCTGCCGCTCGAAGATCTCGCGCTGATCCTCGCGGAGGGACTTCGCCACCTCCTCGTTGATCTTCGCCTGCCGCTCTTCCCGGCCGCGCAGCCAGAGCAGCAGCATCACGCACATGGCGATGACGACGACACCCGTGGGCCCAAACGCAGCGATGGAAGGAGAGGACAGGATGGCCGCCAGGATTTGGACCAGATCCACCGCCTACCCTCCCACGCGGCGCAGGCGCCGGAACTCGTCTTCCCACAGCACGTGAAACGCCACGTACAGATTGGCCACGGCCATGCCGACATAGAGGATCGGCACCGGTGACCAGGCCGAGGCGATCCAGCCTGACCAGGCCATCGCCCCCCACAGCCAGGTCAGGACGCCGGCGGTCAGCCAGCGGCCCCATTTCAGCGCCGTCCGGCCCGGCTTGTTGTAGAGCGCGGCGGTGAACTGGACGGCCCCGCCGCCGAACCCCAGCCACTGCCAGAAAGCTTCGGAGCGCGCCTCCGACAGGATGCGGATGGAGCCGTACATCGGTCCCTCCCGCCAATCGACCCACAGCAGCCAGAAGAAGATGGCGGTGCAGAAGCCGAAGATCACCTCGAAGACCCACGGCTCATGTTGGAACAGGTAGCGGAAGACCCTGAAGGCCCGCTTCACCGGCGTGGGCATCAGATTGTCTCCTTGCCTTGGCGGCGATCAGGCGGCGATGTCGCGCGGCTGCATGTATCGGCGGATATCAGCCAGGGTGGCCATGCGCTGCGCTTCGCTGTGCTTGAGCCGCGCGCGCGACACCATCGCGATATCACACGTGCCCTGGTACGAACCGAAGCTGACGCCGATGCGGTCCATATTGCTGGTGATGAAGCGCGGCCAGGCGGAAGGGCCAAACCGGGCCTCCGTTCCGGCGCTTTCGTTGCGCAGAATGGTCTCCGCGTTATCCACCCGCAGGGAGAACAAGGTCCAGTTCGTGGGCGTCCAACTCACCGTGGCTGAGGCGGCCGTACCATTGGGCGTCCCGTTGTTTCGACCAGCACCACCCGTCAGGTTGCCCGCTGACGGAACGTACAGCGACGCGCCTGGTGATGTCGCAGAGGGATCAGACGCAGCGGGGCCGTTGAACGTGCCCCAGAACATCGGCCGGGTGGGATTATCGACGAGCGTGTCCGTCGTTCGGCCGACCAAGTAGACGGTGAATTCCGCCTGCTCCAGGTATGCCGTCTGCAGATATCCCGCGAGGCCCTTGCATCTCAGATAGTTGGCCTCGGGCGTGGGCGCCCCGATGGGCGCGGCATTGGTGCCGCCTTTAATGAGATTGCGGCAGGCCTTCTCGACCGAGCCGTTGGTGAAGTGCCAATAGTCCCAACCATCGGCGACGGTCGGATAGTAAACCTTCGCCTTTGCTTCGACATTGGCGTTCTGATTACGAAAGCGCATAGGAAATCTCCTGCGGTCAGGCCGTGATGACTTTGGCGATGTGCTCAGCGACGGCTTTCCACGTGCGCGCGCGGCTGGCGTGGATGGGATGCGTCCCGTCATTGACGCCGGTCAGCAGCGCGCCCGTCTCCGCGTCTGGTGCTGCGGTCACCAAGGTGTACCCAGCGTCCTGTGGCGCCCTGCACCAGGAGGCGCATAGCGTCACGTCCGGATTGGCGATGTCGTCCACCGCCTTGCGCATCGCTCGGATGATGGGAATGTAGGCGGACTTCCAGAGCGCATCGCGTTGGGGGTCACGCGAGGTTCCAGGCAGCATGCGGACGATCTTCACGTTCGGCCACGCCAGCTTCAGGCGGCGATACATCAGCATGTCGGCCGCGTAGATCGTGTCGAACAGGCTGGCCGGGGCGGAATAGAACGCATTGTTTGTGCCCAGCCCGAGCACGACGACATCCGGGGTGGGAATATTCAGCAAGCCGGCAAAGCGGGACTGGTAGTACAGCCAGTCCATGACATAGCCGTTCCGCCTGTCCTCGGTAGGGTCGCTGCCGGTCGCAGGCCGGAGCCAGGGCGCATAGAACTTCGCCGCGTTGGTCGTCGGCGTCGTGTCCTTCAGCATCGCAAGGTATTCGGCTTCCCGGCCGGCAGCCAGGATCAGTGACCGGGTGGTCCGGGAGTAATCAAAATCCTCTGTTTGGTGGCCGCCGCGGCCCTCGCCATAAGGGCCATCAGTGTTGTTGGTGCTGGTCGCCTCCAGGCCCATGCCCCGCAGCGTACCGCTGAACGAAGGGCTGTAGCCCCAAGACTGAAGATACTGCTGCAATAGTGCCGCGCCCGCGCGGTCGGTGATGCTGTCGCCCAGTGGAAGGATTGTGAAGGCCGGCACAGGCGAGGGATTGCGCGGCGCCATGCCCGCTGTGAAGGGTAGAACAGCCCGCGTTCCCCCGCTCCAGGTCTGGGGATGAATAATCAGATGCGATGCCGCCGTCAGGCGCGAGATATCGACATCGACCTTGTCCCGGCCCGTGAACGCTCCGTCCTTCCCCGAGGAAGAAGGTGCGGCAGACGCAACGGTGACCTGGCAAAGCGGAACATCCGCCCGGTCCGCGAGCAGGCCGTCCAGATGGATCGTGAGCGGCTCCCCCTCCATGCCGTACAGCGTGTTCGAAAAGAACGGCCGGATATCCGAAGGCTCGGACGGGGCGCCGCCTCCCGATGCATCGGGATCGGGGATGAGAGAGACAGCGAAGCCCTGCCCGTCCACCAGCTCGACATCATCGCCATAGCCATCAATCTCCACGCCGGGGAAGGCAATGGTGCCATTCGCAAAGACGCTGAACAGGACCCCCTCGTCCCGACCCAGCAGGTCCATGCCGCCACCATTGCGCTCACGGATATGCAAGTCACCGGAGCGGATTAATCCAGCCAGCAGCGCGAAGACCTCGAAGTTCTGGCCGTCGAGCATAACCATGCCGCCGTCCACGCCCTTCAGCATCTCGAAGAGAGGGGTGGATAGCTCGCCATCCTCGCTGAAGCCGGCTACTTCAAAGCCCTGGCTGTCGGTGATCGCCGTGGTCTCGGAGCCGTTGTCGTCGATCAGAGATCGGCGCGTTTCTACCTCTGTGGGGAAGTCGTTTCCTGCGAGCTGGTCGAGCCGCTCGCCCTGCGTGATGGTCCGCTGGTCCAGCGTTTCCAGGCTCTGGCCGTGCTCGCCCAGGGTGGTGCCCTGATCCGTGACCGTCTGGCCCAGGCCAGTAATCGCCTGCTCCTGGTTGGAGGTCGTCTGCTCCAGCGCGGTCAGGCTCTGCCCGTGCTGCGCCAGGGTCTGCGCCTGACCTTCGATCGCCTGCTGCTGGGCATCCAGGGCTGTGCCCTGCTGTTCCACCTTGGCGTTCAAGGCCTGGGTCGAGGGACCCGAATACACCCAGGCGTCGCTCAACGTGCTCCAGCGGTAGATGCCGTTCTTGGCTGGGTCGGTGTCGGCGTAGACCTCGGCCCGCTGGCCCTCGCGCGTGCCTTCGATGGTGTTCAGCTGCGCCAGGGTGGCCACCGGCAGCAGCGCGTCCTCCACCGACGCGTTCAGCTCCGCGATGCGCTGCGCGACCAGGGCGGCCGCGGCATCGGTGCCGACAATGGCCGCGATCTCGCGATTGAGGTCGAGGACCAGGGCATTGGCACGCTGCTCCGCCGCCTCCAGCGCCGCTGGGTCAAAGCTGGCCTCGATCGATTGCGTGACCGGAGCCGTGATGGACATTCGCACGACCGTCGTGCCCGGCCGCGGGCTCGGCACGATCACCAGCCACGTGCCGGCCGAAATCTGCACCGGCGTCAGCGGCTGTGCGGCATCGGCGGCATAGGCCGTGCCGGGCGGCCAGTAGCGCGCGGACAGCCCCAACGCGCCGGAAATCAGCGCGCCCGTGCCGAGGCTGACGAGTTGGAAATAGACGCCGACGCCGCCGCCATCGGTGCGGCGCACACGAACGGGCGTCAGGCGCGCCTCGGGGATCACGCCCAGGCTACCGGACATGGCAAACTCCAGATTGTGGGAGGCTTAGGAGAGCGTCAGCTCTCGGCGGCGAGGCGCGCTTCGATCTGCGCGCGGAGGGTGTCGAGTTGCGCCAGCAGATCGCTCAAGCTCGGTTCTGGCGGCGGAGGCGGCGGCTCATAGGCCGCGATGTCCAGGCCTTCGAGCCGCGGATCGTCCGGCGCGACGGCCAGAACAGGCCCATCGTCGGTGTAGAGCGCGACGGCCGTGCCGTCGGCATTGCGGTACTCAGCGTGCGCCATCATCAGCCCTCCAACACACACAGCATCCAGGCATTCATCGCCAGCAGGTTCACGCCCGAGACGGCCGCCCCGGTCCGGGCCACCCAGACCACCCGGTATCCAGCCGGCAGCGGCCCACCGAACTCCCAGTCGGCCCCGCCCGAGCCATTGGCGTAAATCGAGGCGCCGGCGGAATTGCCCGCCCGCAACGTCTGGATCGGACGGCGACTGTCCTCGGTCGCACCCTGTCGCAGCACCATGGTGGCTGTGACACCGACCGTCGTGGCGTTGCTGTTGCCGATCTCGAAGCCGCCGCCGGCCAGGATGCGGCGCGTGCCGGCTGGCACGTCGAGCGACACGAAATCGACCTCGGTCGTGCCGATGGCAAAGCCGGCATTGTAAAAGCTGTCCGACAGCGTCCGGATGTTGCGCAGCATTGCATTGAGCACGGCGCCATCGGAGCCGAGCAGCGGCAGCCGCTCCGCAGGCACCTCGTTGTAGACGCGGCACGCGCCATTGAAGGTCAGGCGCGCGGTGGTGCCCGCAGTGTTGCCAATGACCGTGGTGCGGTCGAGCTTGTTCGGCGAACCGGCATGGACGGTGCCGATGCCCCACTCGGTCTGCACGCCGTCGCTGAGGGCGTAATAGCAGGTGGCAGCATCACCAAACGCGGTGACAAAGCCGCGCCGGTTCTGCGGCGCACCCAGCAGGTCAATCGTCAGGTTGCTGCCGGGACTGTTCGTCGTCTCTTCGACGAGATTGCTGAGCATTACAGGCGCTCCGTGATCGTGCCGCGCCAGGCGCGACGCTCCAAGGTCTGGTAGGGAAAGGTGGCGCCGCTGGCCGAGGACAGCCGGCCGAAGACCGTCTCGCGGTTGATCTCGGCGTCCTCCGGGTTGGGGACGAACAGGCAGTTCCCCCCGCGCAACGCCGAGCGCAGCATCTCGAACAGGCGCGGCCGCACCTCGCCCTTGCCGAGCGCCGGATGGTTGATCTCCCACGACCTGCGGGCGAACCGGATCTGCGGGAATTCCTGCCCGCCGCGTGTCGTCGCCTCATCGACTTCCGCCGTCAGGCTCGGCGCACTCTCCCAGCCGATGTTCCGCTGGGGCGTCCAGCTGTCGCCGGCATAGAGCAGCGGCACGTTGAGGAAGCCATCGGGATTGGACGGGTCGCTGAGATCAATGCGGCAAAGCTGGCCGTGCTCCGAAGACGGGAGCGGCAGCACGCATTGGCGGTATCCCGGCTGGACGTTGGTCGGGATCAGGCCGCTGTCGAATGCCGGCACCTGCCGCAGGCTGGCGGGCCCGAGCTCGAAGTCGAGCGGGCCGGTGTTCACCATGGTGGAAATGGTCGCCATGCCCGTGGCGGAGGGCGTCCACTGGTGGACGTAGAGATGCCAGCCCGCGTCCTGCTGCGTGTTCGCCATGGGCAGGCGGACAAAGACCGAGCCGCCGGCCGGCTCCGGCGAGACGATGCTGTAGATCCAGCCCGCCGTGCTCGGCCCCGAGGCGCGGCGCATCCACATCGCGATCTCATAGGTGTACCCTGCCACCACCGGGAACACGCCCGGCCGCACATAGGCGGAGCCAGCGGCATTGCTGTAGGCCGTGCCGCCGGCGCCATCCGGCCCGGCCACGCTGCCCGTCCGCGTGGTGTTGGGACCGCGCGTCGCCCCCGCCGCGGTGTCGGTGCTCACTGCCTGCGGCGCGTCCATGGCGGCCAGACCGCCGATGCGCACGCGCCAGCGCGCTGCCGGGGTCAGGTTGGTCTGGTGCAGGCTGACCATCCGCCAGTCCTGTGCAGAGGCCGTGGTGAACTGCAGCCACGCGCCGGCCTCTGGCGTCAGCACCCCGCCGGCCGTCTGCCATGCCGTGCTGGGGCTGCCCTGGTCGTTCTGGACCTGCTCCGGCCCGAGATCGCCGGCCCGGGAGCCAGCGGCCAGGGCCGTCGCGGCCAGCACATGGTTCAGCGCTGGCCAACCGAACGTCGCAATGCCCATCAGATCAGCACCGTCAGTCGAGAGGTTGCGGTCTGGAGGTCGGTCTGCTCACCCACCACCTGACCGATGCGGCCGCCGTCGAGATCGTCCAGCGGATAGGCAATCACCAGCGCGTCGCCGATCTCGTGGCGCAGCCCGTATTCCAGCGGCAGCACGCAGTCGTAGAGCCTGGGCGCGGCGCCCCACTGCGCGCCCAGCGCATCGGCCAAAGCCTGCGCGTCCGCAGCATCCAGCAGCCGCGTCGGCACCACATCCGGGTCGTTCGGCTTGCGCCAGGCCGCCGCCAGGGTCGTCGAAAGCCAGGTCACCTGCCGGTATTCGCTGGTGATGAAGTCCAGCCGGTAACCGGCGACATCGGGATCGACGTCGCTGGTGCCGATCACCGTGTTGTTGCGGCCCCAGCCCACGCGCCAGCGGTAGGGCGGCGGGCTCAGGCCCGCCTGCGACAGGCGGGTGCTGGGCTCGACGCTGACCAGATGCGCCGTGGTGTAGGTCGCCGCCGGCCGCGCGCCCACTGGCAGCGCTCGCAGCGCCCAGGCTCGCAGGCGGCCCGAACGGGCCGGGATCAGCTTGGCGCCGAGCGAGGCGAGCATCAGCCCCACGGCGTCGTCGCCAGTGACCGCGCTGCTGCCGTCCCAGTAGTCCCCGGCCTGCCAGGGATAGGCGGCATCCAGCCCGGCGAAGCTGTCGAGATCGATGGCCGACAGCGGCAGGCCCAGATCCTCCAACATCATCTGCCGCGCGATGCCGGCCGCCGTGGAGACCAACACGCCGCTCGGGAAGTTGGCGATGACGTCCGCTGTGATCTGCGCCGTGGTCGGGCTTTCCAGTTGCAGCCAGAGGCCGTCCGCGCGGCTGATGAAGCGCCAGCGTCCGCCTGGGGTGCCCGCCGGCCAGGGATCGCCAAAGTCCTCCACCTCGCCGATGTTGACGAGCTGGTTCGGATCACCCGCCTCGGACACCGACACGATGACGCCGGGAGCATCCGACACCTGCAGGATGCCGTTCGCCCGATCGACCCAGACCGGCGACACATCGCGGATGGGGAAGCCGTTCGCGCCACCCCGGGCCCGCGGCTTGCGACGGCCCTTGAGATCAGGGCCACCCTCCAGCCCGCCGGTGCCGGCATAGACGCTCTGTTGCAGCGGCCGTTCCAGCAGGTAGCTGGCATCGCGCACCGGCACCGACAGCGCGCCTTCCGCCATGGACCACGGCTCGGCCACGCCGGTCATCAGCGGCGCCAGAGAGGCATAGGGCGGGTCGAGCTCGATGCCGCGCGCCTCGTCGCGACGCCGACGCCCCATCAGGATGCGCAGCGGCCGGCCATCGCTGTTCCGGCCCCTGGCCAGGCCATCATACTGACGCCCGAGATTGGCCAGGCGCAGCGTGCCCCAGCTCACCGCGGCAGCCGGCGCCGAGGGGTGCAGGTTGGTCTGGCGATCGATGGCCAGGGACTGCTCCAGCGTCGGCGGATAGGCCACGCCAGCCTCGGTGCGGTAGCCGAGATCCGACGCGCGCAGCATGTCCGTGCTCTCCAGAGGCTGGGCCAGTGGCCGCGCCGCCATGCGCGGGCGGTTGAGCCAGCCGTCCTGCGCCGCTGTCACGCCGCCGGGCCGGTAGATTTCCAGTTCCAGCGCCACGATCCAGGCGCCGGCGTCCTGGCCGGCGGCCGGGACGACGCCGGTGCCGCCCGGCGGGCCGAGGGCCAGCCGAGGTCCGATCAGCCGAGGGGCGTGCATCATCGGCCGACGAACCTCCGGGGCTGCGTGGCTGCCTGACGCGTCACCGACAACAGATCACGCAGCAGGTCGCGCAGGCCGCGCAGCTCGCTCAGCTGGTCCAGGTTCGTCTGGTAGAGCCGCGCGCTGTCGGTGAGGCGGTCCTCGCCGAGCCCGGCAATGTCCGCCATCAGCTGCATCACCCGCGCCTGATCCGCCGCGTACTGCGCGCCGGAGCCGTTCACCGCGCGGCTGGCTTCCAGGAAGGTCTGCGAGAAGGCCTGCGCCTGTTGGATGCTGGCCCAATCGCCGGAGAGCGCGGCCGCCGCCGTGTTGCTGAAGTCGCTGGCCGCCAGATTGTACTGGTCCCGCCAGGACAGCGCCGAGGTCTCGCCGTATTGCAGGCCCCGCGCGTAATCGGTCAGGGAGGTGATGACCGAGGCCACGGTCTGCTGCGCGGTCTGCCACTGCTGCTGCTCCAGCGCCGCCGCCTGCTCCGCCAGCGCCGCTGCCTCCGCGGCATAATTCCGCTCGATGGCCAGGCGCTCGGCGGCCTGCGCCTGCGCCAACAGGGTCAGGTCGGTGATGCCGTCGCGCTGCGCCTGCTGGTACTCCAGCAACGCCTTGCGGTCATAATCCCACAGCTGCTCGTCGAGCGTCGCGTCATGCGCCTGGGCCCCGCGGATGCGGTCATACAGCGCGTTGGTGTTCGTGCCCCGCGCCATGGCGTCCTGGAAGACCAGGTTCTGCCGCTCGGCCTCCAGCGTTTCCCAGCGCCGCAGCACAGTCGGCTCGATCTGCTCATCGGACAGGCCGAGATCGCGCAGCTGCTGGCGCAGCGCCGCGGCCTCGGCCAGCGCCGCCTCGTTGAAGGCTGCGATCTGCTCGGCCAGGGTGTTGGTGCCGTTCGCCATCACCTGGCGCTGCCGGTCGTTGACCTCGATGGCACGCAGGGTCTCGTTGCGCTGGTCAAACAGGGCTTGGATGCCCGCCTGACGCACCTCGTTGAGTTTGCCCTCACTGAGGCCCAACTCGCGAGCCTTGGCGACAGCGGTGTCGAACTCCAGGTTCAGCGCATCCATCGACTGACCGAAAGCGCTGATCGGACTATCAGCCCGCGCCGTCATCGCCTTGTAGGTGCCGTTGTACCAGTCGAGGTTCGCCAGCAGCGTCTCGGTGTTGCCGCCCGACGCACCGATGATGCTCTGGATCTCGGCCGAGGCGAGGCCGCGCATGCTCTCAACCAGACCCTGCGTGATGTCGCGGATCAGCTGCTGCGAGCCGGCCTCGTCGGCCGTGTAGTTCCGCACCCGGCCGCCATAGGAGGCGTTCAGCCCGTCCCGCTGGCCGATGGCGATCTCGTAGTTGAAGGGGATCGCATCGACGCCGAGCGCCGACTTCAGGCTCTCGGCCAGGGTCTGCACCTGCTGGCCGATCTGCGTCGCGGTGTCGCGGTTCTCCGCGCTGTAGCGGTCGCCGGTCAGGCCGGTGACGTCCGACACCCCCGTGTGGAGGTTGGCACGGTAGACGCCGGTCATGTCCGACGGCTTCTGGCCGGGCAGGAACAGCGAGGCGATGGCCAGGACAGCGGCGGCATAGGGCGCCACCGCCGCGAGACCGCCAAGGATCGCGCCACCGCCCGCGCCAAGAAGGCCGGCCGAGGCTGTGCCCAGAGCCGCGGACCCACCGGCCAGGCTGGAAATACCCGCCAGCGTGCCGAACGCGCCTGCGCCACCGGTGGCCCAGCCCTTCGCGCCGCCCTGCTGTGCCCCGGAATAGATGCCATACAGGCCGCCCAGCACGCCGAGCGCACCCATGCCGGCCTGGCCCCAGGAGACATTGCTCAGGCCGCCAGCTGGGTTCGCCGCGCTGTACGGGCCATACATATCCGAGGCCCAGCCAGCGGCAGGCGTGCCGGTAGCATAGGCCGTCGAATTGAGGCCGCTGTCGAGCCAAGCCCAGCCAGTGTTGATGCTCCCGCCCGAACCGCCCCGCAGCAACTTCAGCAGACCACTGCCAGCGTCGGTGTAGCTCGCGGCGCCTGTGCCGCCCGCTCCGCCCCCGCCGATGACGGTACTGATACCGCCCAGCGTGGCCCGCGTGCCGCCAAAGGCTGTGTTCAGTACGGGGTTGATGACGGCCAGCTCGGCGAGGTTGGCCACCACAGAGGCCTGCACGGCGCGCCAGACATTGCCGAAGTTGATGGCCCGCTGCTCGCCGGACGCGATGGCGCTGACCAGCGCGCCCTTGATGGTGCTGGCGGTGTCCTCCACAAAGGATGGAATGGCCTGCCAGCTGTTGCTCAGCTGCCGCGTCTGGTTCGTGGCATCGACCGTGGCCCGCGCCAGATCCTCGGCCTGGGCAATGGCGGCCGCATCTCTGGCGCCGCTGGCCTCGGCGTTCAGCCGAGCGCGGTAGGCTGCCAGCTCACGCTCGCGTTCATCAGCCGTCGCGCCGATCAGCTGCCGTTCACGGTCGAGATACTGAAGGTTCCGCTCCGCCGCCTCGTTGGATGCGCGCAGCGCATTGTCCGCCTGCTTCGCGGCCAAGGCCTCGTAGGCGTCAGCCAGAGCCCGGACCTTCTGCTCTGCTTCCTCCTCTGTTCGGTTTCCGGACTGCCGCACCACCTCCCGGGCCTGCTCCTCGGCGGCGAGACGGCGCACGGCCTCGGTGCCCTGCCCCCAGGCGACGGCCAGCCGGTCCTGCCCTTCGATCGAACGCGCAGCATCCCGCCCGGCATTCACATAGGCCGCACTTAGCTCAGCCAGCTTCTGCGTGCGCACCGCTTCGCGGCCGGCATCGGTCGGGATCTGCCCAACGGCGCGCATGCGGTCTTCGTAGGCGCGCACCGCCTCGTTCACCGCGCGCTGCGCCGGGTCATAGGTGTTGGCGCTGTCCGTCGCCCGGCTCAGGTCCCGCAGGAACTGTTCCTGCGGATCACGCAGCCCTTCCAGCGAGGCGCGCCAGCGCTGCTGCGCGGCCGTGATGACATCGACCTGCTCGGCGTTCCCCGCCACCAGCGCCTTCGCGCGCTCCGACAGGCTCAGCAGTTCCTCCAGCCCCGCCCGCTGGGTGGCCAGCGTGCCGGTCTGGCCCGGAATGGTGCCTTCGCCACGGGCCAGCGCCAGCACGCGGTTTACCGCCTGGCTGTCCGAAGGCACGGAAGCCGGAACAGCAGCGCCGGACACGGCGGGAGTTGCGCCCGCTGGGCCCTCGATCGTCACCGCCTGCGCCGTCACCGTCAGCGGCCGGTCGAACTGCGCCTGGTAGGCCCGGCCTTCCACCAGCGCGCGCGGGTTGCGGCCCTCCATGGCCGCGCGGTATCCGGCGTCACCCTGGTTGTAGCGGAACGCTGCCTCGCGCTGGTCGCCGCCAGCCGCCGCCAGACGCTGCCCGGCATACCAGACACCCATGCGGATGTTGCCTTCCGTCGTCAGCCGGTCAAAGCCGGACATGCCGAGCGCCCGGGCCGCATCTTGCGCGGCCGCCGTGCGGAGCTGGAAGGCGCCGATGGCGCCATCATTGTTCAGCACGCTGCCATCAGCGCCGAACTGCCGGAAGTTGCTCTCGCCACGCGCGATGCGCAGGGCGAACTCAACCGGCACCCCCTGCCGTGCCGCCTCCTCCCGGATCATCTGCTGGATCGCTGCGGACGAAGCCGCGTCCGGGGCTGCTGCCGGGGCTGGCTGGCTGCCCCCCAAGAACTCGCGGGTGATGGCGGATGCGAGGCCGCTGGGCGTGGCAAGCGATAGGAGAGACACGACACTCTGGCCACTCAGATCCAGCCGCTGGGTGAGCCACTCGACGAGTTTGCGCCCCGGCTCAGCGAGGAAGCTCCCGATCTCCTGGCCAAGGCTTTCGAGGCGCTTGGACAAGGCATCCATGGCTCGCCCGAAAGGCGTCATCCCCCTCTCGGCCGCGCCCTCCGTCTGCTCCCGCAACCGGCCGATGACGAGCGCGAAAGCGTCGGCGCGCTGGCCGCCCTCCACCATGCGCTGCGCGGTCAGGCGCAGCTGCTCGTTCATGCCGGGGAAGTTCTGCTTGGCGAGTTCATCGACCAGCGCGACAGGGTCGCGCATCGCCTGCGCAAAACGCTCCACGCCAGCCGTTACCTCGATGCCCATCACCGCGGCAAAATCCGCCGCCTGCGCGGTCAGCGCGCCCAGATCGAAGCTGCTGCCGCGCGGTGCGGCCGTCGCCAGCGCGATCTGCGCCGAACGGGCATTCTCCAGCGACAGGCCCGGCACGGTGATGGCGGCGGCACGGGCAGCGGCCTCGGCACGCCGGCCCATCGCCTCGTAGTCACTGGTGACCGCGCGCAAACGCGTCTGCATGCGCGCCAGCGCGCCTTCCTGGCTGTTATAGGCGATGGCGAGAGCCGCACCAGCAACAGCCGCCGCTCCCGTCGCCACCCGCAGCGGGGTCAGCGCCTGCGTGACCAGCCGCATGGCATTGCCGACACCGCCCACCGCGCCAGTTGCCTGTGGCGCCTGCTGCAACAGTGGCCGGAACACGCCCTGTCCCGAGCCCACCTGCACCACGAAATCCTGCAGCTGGTAGCTGAGGTTCGTCCATTCATGCGCCTGAAGGCGGATTTCGCCTGTCGCGTTGCGCGTGGAGGCCACCATGTCGTCATGGTTCGCCCGCAGCCGGCGTACAGCGGCCGCCTGGGCGTCCGACACCGTGACGCCACGGGCCCGGGCCTGGGCGAGCTCGCGCTCGGCCTGCTCGACCCGGTGCAGCGAGGCCGCAATAGGGTCTGTCGCCAGGACGTAGCCGTCCAGCGAGGCCTTCAGCTTCTCGATCTCGCTGGCGTGCTGCTGCGCCGCGCGAGCCGCCTCCGTCTCGGCGGCCTTCATGCCGTTGAGGGTGCGCACCTGCTCCGCGAAGCCCGCCTTGATGCGCTCGCGCTGCTGCGCCACCTCCGCCTCGCTGAGGCCCAGAGACCGGGTGGCCAAGGCCAGATCGTCCAGCTCCGAGCGATACCGGGCCTGCGCCAGGGCGAGCGGCTGGAACTTCGCCTGCAAGCGGTCCAGCTCCTGGCCGAAGCCGGCGATCTCGGCCGCGCGGCGTGAATACTCGTTGGCACCGGTATTCCGGACACCGAGCACCTCGTTGAAGGCCGACTGCGCGGCAGCGGCACGCCGGGTGGCATCGGCCGCGCTGTCCATACCGCCCGCGATCTGCTGCGCGGCCATGGCGGCGCTGCCGCCAGCTTGGGCGGAAGCGGCATAGGCTTCGCGGAGATCGTTCAGCCGGGCCGCCGCCTGGGTGACCTTGGCATTCAGCGCGTCGAGCGTGCGGGCCCTCTGCTCGTCGGAGACATCCGGCGCCGAGGCCAGAGCGCGCCGCGCATTCTCCAGATCGCGCGTCGCCTTGGTCAGCCGGCTCTCGGCCTGCGTGATCTGGTCCGCGCTGCGCACCCATTGCTCGGCGGTGCGGCGGCTGCGGGTCAGCCGCTCCTCGACCACCTCGACGGAATTACCCAGCCGGTCCAGCGAACGCGCGGCCGCGCTGGCGCCCGCCGTCGTTTGGTCGTCGAAGCGGCTGGTGAACACCGCCTCGGTGACCTGGCTGAGAGTGGCCATGGAGTGCTCCAAACGAAAAGGCCACCCCAAAGGATGGCCTAGAGGTCAATCAGCTAGGTTTCTCGCTGAGCCGCTGGCTGGTAGCGTTACGTGGGCTCAAGAGGAGACACGCATGAAGCTGAAGTTCGCCACGTTGGCGCTGTTGGCGATGAGCAGCTGCGCCGCACCATCAGCGCCTTCTCAGGTAACGAATACGCCTGCGCCAGATACTGGGAAGCCAATGACGGCGGCGCAGATCAATGCCATCTGCCCGACCTGCACCCCTGCCCCGATAATCGAACAATCCGTCACGTCGGATGATGCGCATCCCGGGACACCCTTCCCAGAAGTTCGTCGCCCGGCTGCCATGCTGACGAAGTACCGTCAGGCCGTCGCCAACAGCCTGCGTGATCCCGAAAGCGCCCGCTTTGGCAGCCTTCGGGTGGTACAGGCGCCGAGTGGCCGTGACGCCCTGTGTGGCTCGGTCAACGCCAAGAACGCCTATGGGGGCTATGCTGGTGCCGACCTCTTCTATGCCGAGATGATCCCGGTCGGGCAGACCTTCGCGACGGTGCCCTTCTTCGCCCGCCAGGTCGGCATCGAGTATTACGCCGAACGTTGCGGCTGACGCCTACCGCCTTCCGATCACCAGCGCCGGGCTCTCCACCGGCTTCCCTGCCCTCTGGCCCGTCTTCAGGATCCACTGGTTCGGGAAGTTCATGGTGTAGACCCGGCGGGCCGTCAGCGTCGGAAAGCGCCGCCGCACCGCCGTCGCCGCGTCATCGAACAGCCCGGCCGGCACCTCAAAGCGCAGCCGCCGCTGCCCGACCAGCTGCACATCCACCTTGCGGCTGTAGGGCTCGCGGTTGAACAGGATCACCTCGTCCACATCGGCGCCCACCCGCTGCGGGTCGAAGCTCTCCCGCCGCACGATGCGCGAACCGATGTAGCGGCTGGCGGTGCCGTCCCCGCCCGCGCTCATCGCGTAGGCAAAGCCATCCCGATAGGTGCCGCTTTTGACCGGCGCCCGGCCCCGCAGGAACGCCATGGCAAAGGCGGCCGCCTCGCCCAGCAGCTGGAAGCGGTAGACGATGGCGCCACCCGGCTTAACGGTATCCTCGGACGCATCCCGCCGGCCATCGACCCAGGTCGCATAGTGCGGCGCGGCCCGGCCGGAGCGGATCAGCTCGTCCCGGCCCGCGCGCGCTGCCGCGGCAAGTCGCTGCGACTGCGCCTCGGGCGTCAGGTTCCGGTCCGCAAAGACCCGGACCTGTTGGCGGAAGGCCGATCCGCTCATGATGTGCCCCTCTGCCCTTCCTTCCAGGTCCACCAAGCCAGGAACTCAGTATCCAAGGCGCTGATGCAGCGGTCCAGGAAGGCGGCTTCCTGCGGCGGCAGGCCATGCCACTCGCACCAGCGCACGATGGCGGACCACGGGATGCGCTGCGGCTTCGGCTTCAGCACCATCGCCCCCATCGGCGCGGCAAAGCCGGTGATGATATGCGAGCGCTCCTCGTTCAACCGCCAGAAGGCCCGCATGGCCGGCGCGAGCCAGGGTTCCAGGACCGGCTCATGCGGCCGGTCCTCCTCTGGCTCCTCGTCGATCAGTTCCCGGTAGGCGCCCCATTCGAGTTGGTACCGGAGGACTTCGCGGAGTTTCCCTCCGCCTCCCCCAGGTCAGCCTCGCGGCGCAGCGTGGCCAGGCGCGCGGCGGCGAACAGGCCATCGGCGAGCGGACGGTACTTCGGATCGAAGACCATCACCTTCACCTCGTCCCAGGAAATGGGCTGCTTGTTCACGTCGAGCAGGTTGCGGATGCCGGTGACGCAACGCTTTTCCAGCAGGCATTCCAGGTTCGCCTTGCGCAGCAGTGCGACCGGCACGGCGCCGACATCGCCGCCATAGGCGCGGGCGAGGCGCCGATGCCGCAGGTTCTGCGCATCGGTGTAAGCGTCCGTGAAGCCCACGGTCAGGAACTCGATGTCATCCATGTCGCCGCCCGGCGCAATCCATTCGCCCTCGGGCGGCAGTTCGGCGGCGGTGACGATGTCCAGAGTAGCCATGAGAGGAAATCCTTGCGGGAGGGTTGCGGGGCATGCGGGAGGGGTGGGGCCGGTCCTGCCCCGCAGCGAGACCGGCCCCGTCGCACACCGGCGCCGCGGCACCGGCTGGCGATCAGGGACCGGTCGCGGCCGGCGTGCGCTCGATGCGGAGATGGACGCCGTTCTCGTCCGGGTTCCCCTCCAGCTCGTAGCGCGCCATGACAGGCTGGTTCTGGCCGCCGGCATTGATGGTCGGGTTCATCAGCGTGGCGACGGGCAGGATGAACTTGTAGGCGTTGCCGGCGGCGTCGAGCGTGCGAACGGAAAACTTGCCGGCGATCTCGTCCTTGTACCGCTGGTACATCTCGAAGCTGCGGAAGTAGAACTCGGCCGCGCCGCTCACCAGGAAGGTGCCCATGCGCATGCCCTGCGCCGCGGAGGATCCAAGGCCGTAATCGGCCCCCGCACCATCATTGGTGATGTTCAGGGTGATCAGGTTGCAGACCGCACCCATCGGGGCATCGTCCCACATCACATCGCGGACACCGCCAACCGGGTCCATGACGCGGCCGGTCGGCGCTGCGTCATAGGTGCCGCCGGTGGAGGCGGAGACGGTGACGGGCACTTCCTCCTTCGACAGGAACGAGAAGTTGCCGGAGAGGAACTGGCCGCGCTGGATGTTCAGCGTGGCGCCAGTGACCTGCGAGCCGGGGTATTGCAGCAGCGTGTTGGCGCTGAGCCGCTTCTCGATCAGGAAGGATTTGAAGACGTCGCTGTTGACCAGCGCGTCCGAACTCCAGTCCGCCTTCAGCAGGCCGGCCAGCAGGTCGTCATAGGTGCCATAGCTCAGCGCGAAGTCGATGTTGCCGCTGGCCGTCTCCTCCGTCGTGATCGCAGCGGAGGCCGAACGCGTCGTGTTGATCTCGGTGGGGCGCTGGCGCGTCTTCTGACCGCGCAGGCTCTCGCTCGTGAAGCGCAGGGCCTTCAGCTTGCCAGCAGGGCTCGGTGCGACGCCCCAGGCGGTTTCCTGCACATAGCCGAGGCGAACGAGATTGCTCTCGACGCCGGCCTGATAGTTCGTGGTGGCGGCCATGCGCCCCTCCATGAAAAAGGCCGCCCGGAGGCGGCCTGGTTGGCGTGATGGGGTTGCGGCTCAGGCCGCGTCGGGCTTCGCGGGCGGCTTGGGCTTCTCCGCCAGCTCGGCGGTCTGGCCCTGGCCCAGGATCGGGGCGAAGGCCTCCTGCAGCGTCTGTTCGCCGGCCTTCTTGCCGTCGGCACCACGGATGACGAAGGTCTTGGTCTTCTCGGCCATCGGGCCCTCCTAAACGCTGATGTCCTGGTAGCGGTACAGAACCCGCAGGCTGAGGCGGTACCAGTTGCCGTCCTCATCCATGCCGCCGGGATCGAGCACGAAGCGGTCGTAGACCACGGGTCGCTCCGGCAGGCCGCGGAACCAGTTCGCCGCCTGCTTGCGCAGTTCGAGCCCGGCGGAGACCCCGCTTCCCACGGGCACCATGATGTGCAGCACCACGGCGCCATCCTCGACCCAGACGCCGCCGCCCAACTCATAGGGCTCGGCGCCGTCGCCCATGCCCTCGACGGCCAAGAACGGCACGGGCGGCTCGGGATCGTCGAAGCGCTCGTTTGGCCAGGCCACCGGTAGAGGCGGGATGACCTGGGCCGCCCCGTCCGCGATCAGCGCGCGGGCGTCCGCCCAGACGTCCGGGCTCATCGGCCGCGCACCCAGAGGCTCCAGCCGATCAGCAGCGCCCCGTCATAGACGGCCCGGGCCCCCTGCACGGTTGTCGAGCGGCCATCGATCACCAGCCGGTCGGGCGTGGCGGGTTGCGTCCAGCCGGCGGCGGCCAGCTCGTCATTCAGGGTCTCCACCTGCTGATCCCCCTGCACCACCCCGCCTTCCAGTTCATCCGGGCGGTAGGAGCGCGGGAAGCCGAGCAAGGTCACGCTGGGCGGCGTGGCGCCCGTCCGGTGAAGCACCATCTCCCGGCCGTTGCGCCGGATTTCGGCTCGCCGGTCACGCAGAAGCTGTGACATTAGCCCACCGACAGGCGCACGAAGCCCGCCGCCTCCAACATGCCGCTCACCTGGGGCGGCAGGCCGGCCATATCGGCCGTCGCCACCCAGGAGGTGGAACCAACCCCCTCGACAGTACGGGAGCGTTGCATCGGATCACGGCCCGCGCCCGCATACAGCGCCGTCACCAGCGTGACGCACGCCTGCTCCAGCGCCGCGGGCATCTTGGGTGCGTCAGGGACGTCCTCAGCGCCAGGCAGGACGTAGCCGCCGTAATATTCCACCGCGACTGTTGTTCCCCACCACGGACCCGGCACGCCCCCACTCAACCGGACAACCCCGCCGGCGTCATCCAGCGCCCACTGCCCGTCCTCCAGCGGCGCGTCGTCCACCGACACGATCAGGATCTGAGCGGGCTTGCGATCCAGCCGCAGCGGCCGGGAGCAGCGCCCGATGACGAAGGTCTCGCGCACGCGCTCGCGCGCGAAAACCCGGTCGCAGTAACGCGCGATCAGGTCTGAGGCCCGGCTGATGCGCTTCTGCAGCTGGGCATCCTCGGCCGTACCGGTGATGCCCAGCTCCGCCTTCACGTCGTCGAGCGTCGTCAGATCAAAGCTGGCGGCAGGCTCGATGACTGTCAGCATGGTCAGGCCTTCGGCCGCGCGCGACCCGCCTGCACGCCCGGCGTGGTAACCGTGGCGTCCACCGGGCTGGTCGTGTCAGGCGAGACCTCGCCGGGAACGATGTCGGACTGAAGCGGCGGGTCCTGCGGCTCCTTGCCTTCCGGCACCGCCACCTTCTTGCTGCCAGCGACAGCGAAGCCCTGCTTGACCAGCTTGTCGGCAACCTCGGGCTCGAAGCCCGCCACATCGCCGGCGTTGTAGAGCGTGCCGACCCGTGTCGGCACCAGGAATGTGACCGTCTTCACGGCATAGCGTCCTTCGGTTGGAGGGATCGAAGGGCGAGGCGCTTACGCGCCCCACCGCACCTGCTGCAGCACCGCGATGGCGCGGTCGTAGCGCACGCCCGTGTCGTGGTGCTCGATGACGCGGATCAGCGTTTCATCCGTCTGGAAGGCGCTGCGCACCTCGCCCTCGCTGTCCACGTAGGTGGCGACGTCAGAGGCGGCGATGGTCAGTCGCATCTCGTCGCCGATCACCACCTGAGCAAAGTCCGCGAAGTAGATTTCGCTCTCGTCCGTTCCTGTGCCGAGGTTGTCCGGCACCGAGTTGGTGGCCGCGAACGGATAGGGGCCGATGCGGCCATCGGCGATTTCCGGAAAGGCCTTGTTGCCGTTCCCATCCACCAGGTTCTCCAGGAAGATCTGGGTGCGGTGGGAGACGATGAAGCCAACCCGGGTCATGGGAATGTTCGCGGTCAGCAGGCGCAGCCGCAGCGCCGCCAGATCATTGCGCACGATCTGGATGACCTCGGCCGGAGTGGCATCGGCAGGAATGGCAGTCGCGTTGATCTTGTTCGCCGCCGCCGCGAGGTTCAGCAACCCGGCCGGCGCCGTCGCCGAGCCAGTGCCGCGCAGGAACTGCTGGTCCTCGGTCACCGCCACGCTCTCGCGCAGGTCCTCGCGGACCATCTCATCCACCTGCCGGGAGGACCGGCGCAGCAGCTCATTGGTGATGGGCACAATCGCCGCCAGCTTCTTGGCGGAGAGGGTCATCTGACCAACCTGCACGTCGGTCAGCGGGATGTTCTGCCGCTCACCGATGTAGCTGGCAGAGGTGCCCTGCGTCTTCTTGCGGGTGGTCAGGTTGCCGCCCGGCAGCGGGATCTCCCGCGCGCCCATGCGGCGCACCGCCACGGCGGGGCGCAGCAGGTCGATGAAGTCGCTGGCATAGCGGGTGTCCACCAGGAAGCCGCCCTTCACGGCGGTGGACTGCTCCATATTGCCGACGATGTCGCCGAAGCCGCTGCCCCAGCGCTCTTCCGCGATACTGGCGGCCTGGCGCTGGTCCATGTCCGCGATGACGAGCGCCTGGGTGATGCGGGCGAAGGCGATGCCGGGTTCCAGCTTCTCCTCCACAGCCGCGGGAACACCCGGGGCCGGCAGGCGCGGGCCGCCGGGCAGGCCGGGCAGCGGCTTTGCGGCCGCCGCGCGGCGGCGCTCCGCGTCCGCCTCGCGGGCAATCTGCGCCGTCAGGCGGTCATCGAGCGCCCTCATCTCGTCATAGCGAGCCTGCTCCTCGGCGGTCAGGTCGCGCTCGCCATCGGCATGCGCGGCGGCCAGGATGGCCTCCATCGCGTCCAGGTTCTGCGCCTGCTGCTGCCGCAGCGCGGTGATACGGTCCATTTTCAAATGCTCCTCGCGCGGCGCTGCCGCATGTCGTGGTCGCGCTGGGCCAGCGCGCGGTTTCCGCCGGCCGGCAGAGGCCGCTCCAGACGGGAAAGGGTTGCTTCCAGAGTGTCGAGGCGATCGGCCATCCCGGCCTTGACGGCATCGCGGCCCGCCTTCAGGCCGCCGCGGCCGAAGTCCTTCAGCACCGCCTCGCGGCTGACGCGCCGGCCCGCCGCAACGGTGTCGATGAACTCGACCTCCAGGCTGTCCACCAGCGCCTGGATGGCCGCCCGCCCCTCGGGCGTGGACGGGTCGGGGCGCTTGTTCTCGGCGTTGCTGCTGACGATCTCGTGACCGCGCCGGCCCGCGGCGTCGGGCACCTCCTGCCGGGACAGGCTGGAGATCACGCCGATGGAGCCCACCACCGAAAGCTCGTCCATGACGATTTCGCCAGCCTGGCTGGCCAGCCAGTAGCCGGCCGAGGCTGCCGCGCCGGCGACGTAGACGGTCACCGGCTTGCTGGAGCCCGCAATCATCCGCGCCATGCCGCTGAGCTCGCTGCTGACGACCCCGCCCGGCGTGTCCATCACCAGCAGGATGTGATGCACGGCCTCGGCGGCCTGCGCAGTGCGGAAGTCGGCCGCCAGGCGGTCCAGGCTGGTGCCGCCGCTGGACAGCGACATGCTGGCGGCGCGGGGAAAGATCGGCCCGAAGACCGGCAGGGCGGCAACACCGTTGCGGATCATGCCGCCGCGCGTCCCGTCCAGCCGTGCGCCCATCGCGGCGACCGCCTGTAGGTTCGCCTCATGGCGTTCCGCGTGGCCGTCAATCTTGAGGGCCTCCAGCGAGGGCGCCGTCATTAAGCGCACGGCCACGGCCTCGATGGCTTCCAGGTACTCGGGCAGGATCGCCCAGGGCTGCGCCCGGACGGCCGCCAGAATGCGGTTCGGCATATCAGGTCTCCGGAGGCGTGATTGGCGCACGGGGCGGCACCGGCGGCGTACCCGCCAGCGTCATGTTCGACGGGCGCCAGTATTCGGTGCCGGCGGCGCCGCCGATCGGGTTCTGGTTGTCGCGGGCCCGCAGCTCGTCGGCGTTGGCTATCCCCATCTGCCGCTGCAGCCAGTAGGCCTCCATGCGGCTCTTGAGATCGCCCTTGACCAGCGCGTCCGGCAGGAACTCGTACCAGTGGCCCGGCGCCGCAAAGGCCTTGGTGGCCGCCTGCGCGATCCGCTCGAAGTGCGGGCCAAGATGGTAGATGACGAATTCCAGGCTCTGCTGCTCGATGTTGCCGAAGGTGGCCCGGCTCAGTTCGAACAGAAGATGCGGCGGTACACCCCAGATCCGCGCCACTTCCAGCACCTGGAATGTCCGGGTCTCCAGGAACTGGCTGGCCTGGTTGTCATGCGAGAGGAACTTCGGCTCCAGGCCCTGGTCGAGTACCGCGGTGCCATGCGCCCGACCCGATCCCGCATGCAGCGCGTCCCAATCCTGGCGCAGCGCCGCCTTGTCCTCGCGGGAGATCTTGGTCTCCTTCGGCGCGGTGAGGACCACATTCGGCTTGGCGTCGTTCGCCCAGAACTTGCCAGCATACTCGCCGGTCGAAATGGCCGAACCCAAGGCGTCCCGCATGAACTCCACCGGGTTCAGCCCGGTCAGTCCGCGGCCCATGCCTGCCACATGCCACACATCGCGAGAAGGAAAGCGCCCATGCGTCCCGTCTGGCAGGGTCGCGTCGAAGAACATCGAGACGCCTTCCGACCGGCTGAAGAACTGTGCGGGCACCACCTGCAACGGGTCCAGGCGCGTGAGCGCCGTGGGCGTCTGCAGACGATCGCGCGATGTCCATGCTGCAAAGCGCCCCGCCAACAGCACGTCGCCGAGCAGCAGTTCCTTGAAGCCGAAGGCGGTCTGCACCTGGTTCGGGTTGGACGCGAACAGCGCATACAGCGGGTCATCCTTGGCCCGCTCCCGACCTGTCGCCGTCTCGCGATAATAGTGCAACGGGCACATGGCGAAGACGCCGCACAGCACACGCAAGGCTTGCAGGACCGCCGGTAGGGTCAGCACATCCGCTTCAGACACCCGGCGGCCACTGCTGGCTGCCCGGCCGAACGAACCGACCAGCCACTGCTCCGGATGATGCACGCCGCTATTGGGCGGCTGACCTGCGGCAGCTGCCGGAGCCGGCAGCGTCGGCTCCACGCGCGCAGGTGCGGCCGGCGCCGCCCCGCGGAACGGGGAAGCCAGACGCTGCAGCAATCCCATGGTCAGATCCCTGTGTACTCGAAGCGGCCGCGCGCCGGCTCCGGATTGCGCATCATCACGGCCGCCGCGGTGAAAAGGGCCACCAGAAGGTCAACCTTCGCATCGCCAGCCGTGGCCTTGTCCACGGCGACGGCATTGCCACGCCGCTCCACCTTCGCGTTGCCGGCGCACCAAGTCATGATCGACTGCCCTGCATGCGCCATGGTGCCGTTGGCCAGCTTGCGCTCCACCGTCACGATGGCGGGGTTCAGACGCCAGCCCTGCGGTACGCCGAGGATGCGGTCATTGCCTTCGATCTGTCGGGCGGCCAGCGCGTCCACCACCTCGCCGATGCCCATCGGGTCCAGCCCGACGGGCCCGAGCAGCCCCGCCTCATCCACCTCGGCGATCATGTCAGCGGCGGCTTCAACCTCGGGTCCCGGCTCGTCGATGAAGGTCAGATGCCCGTCCTTCTCGAAATCCCGCAGTTTTGAGGCGATGCTCTTGCGCCGCTCCAGCACGATCCGCTGCGCCCAGGCATGCCCCCAGGCGAGCCAGCGCTTAGTGCCAACCTCCCGGCCGATGAAGACGACAGCGAACAAGTCGTCGGCGCCGCCGCCATCGATGCCCGGCACGATCACCTCGCACCGGTCGATCAGCTCCTGCAGGCTCGCCACGGGCTCGACCGCGGCTGGCCAGAAATCCACCCCGGCCCAGCGGTCGGAGCCCTGGCGCATCCCGATCTCGACGTTCAGATGCTTGGCCAGGAAGGTGTTCCGGGTGTCTGGCCCCTTGGCCATCTCCTTGCGGAGCTCGTCCTCCAGCCATTCCCGGCTCACCGAGCGCCCGATGTTCGGGTTGGTGATGTAGAAGTTCGCCGGATCGAGGTAAGCCTTTCCCTCCACCATCGCCGGCGGGAACTCGTAGATCACCGGCAGGAACTTGCGGTCCTTGACCTTTCCGTCGCGGACGGCCCGCGCATAGTCCAGCTTGTCCTTGAACACCCCGGCCGGCGGCTCGTCCGCCTGTGTGGTGATCGAGATGACAAAGCCCTCCGGCCGCGACACCAGGCCGCCTGTCGCCTCCCGCAGCATCGCGTCGGCGTTCGGCTTCTTGCCGAACTCCCAGAGCTCGTCGATCAGAACGAAGGCGGCCTTCTTGCCCACCACCGTGGCGCTGTCAGCGGCCACCACCTTCAGGGTGGCCTTGGTGGTCAGGTGCGTGATCGTCCGGATGTGGTCCTGGATGTGCAGGAACCCGCCATCCGCCGCGTAGAGCTCCGGATCGTGCCGGATCATGTCGGCGGCCGGCTTAAAGCTGTTCTGCGCGGCCTCAATCGTCGGCGCCAGGATCAGCAGTTCATTCGACAGCCGCCAGTTGCGGATCAGCGCCGTCAGCATGATGCCGGCGGCCAGCGTGCTCTTGCCGTTCTTCTTCGAGATGCAGAGCAGGAACTCGCGGATCAGCCGGCGGCCGTCCGGCGCGCTGGCCCCAAAGATGGCGGCCACGAAATCAAACAGCCACTGGTCGCCGACCTCGCCGAAGGTGGGCGTACCGGCCACGTCCACCACCTTCAGCGACTTGAACACCTCCAGCGCCGCCTCGGCCTCGTCCGGATAGAGCGGCGGCGAGGCGATCAGCGACCGGCCTTCAACGATCCGCTTCGCCCAGTCCGGGCAGGCCGTGGTCCAGCGCGGCTCCGTCATTCGCGGTTGTTCACCACCAGCTTAGGCGGCGCCGGCGGCGCGAAGCGACCGGACGCCGAGGCCTGGGCGGATTGCTGCCGCTGCGCCTTCTTGCCCTGGGCCGCGCCCTCCTCCGCCTCCTTCAGCACCGCCATGGCCTGGGCCAGGGTCTTCAGGGTCATGGCGCGCGCCGGAAGGCTCACCGCCTTCAGCATCATGGCCCGGCGGCGGCCGTTCTCGTCCTCCCTGGTCTCCTCGTAGATCGCGTCCTCGATCTCGTCCTGGCGCGAGGTGGCCATGTCGAGCTCGCCCAGCAGGCGATGCGCCAGGTCCTTCGCCAGATCGATCGAGGCCGGCGCGTCAGACGACTGCCCACCGGCTGGCGGCCGCGGCGGGATGATGGTTTGCCGCGCGACCGGGGCCTGACGCGGCGGCTTGGCCGGCAGGTTCGCACCCGCCTTCTGGTCCCCATCGCTGCGAACCCAGCCGGCGGCCTTGGCTCGCTTCCGAATGGCGGTGTCCGAGATCCCATGCCGCCGGGCGATCTGGCGAAGTGACAGCTTCCCCGCTCGAAATTCGGCCTCGACGGCCTTCCAGTCCGTCTTGCCGGGCTTGGCCATGAACCTCTCCTGCGAACCCCGATGGTTCGCACCTCAAATCGCTCCCGGAGGAAAAATTCTGCGCGTGACCCCCTGTGCGGTTCCGACCCCCTGCCCGGGCCAGAGATCGGACCCCCCCTCCCCCTTGGCTTGGCCCGCACCGCCCGTCAGGCGGCCGCCAGAGCCGCCCTCACAACCCGCAAGGCCTCGGCCGCCGGTACGGTTCCGCCTGCCGTCTGCGCCGCTCCTCGGCGGTCTTGCGGGTGTGGCAGGCGCCGCACAGTGCCTGGCCGTTGGCCGGGTCGAAGGGAGCCCCGCCATCGCGCAGCTCAATGACGTGATCGGCGAAGAGGCGGACGCCAGTGCGGCCACAGCCAGAGCCCTGGCACACGCCGCCAGCCCGGCGGATCACCGCAGCACTCCAGGCCCGGTGCTCGGGGGTGAGGTAATGCGGATCGGCCTGCTTCGGGGCAGGCTGCGCGGTGCGCAGGTCCATGGCCTGGATGCGGGACGGCATGAACGAAAGCCGGGCCCTGGTCCGCGCCATCCGCACCTCCTAAACCGTCACCATGAGCATTGAAGCCACACCGCCGCCGTTCCGTGTCGCGGGCACCACAGAGCACGGATGGACCATCTACGAGCACCGGGGCGCTCGCATCTTATCCTCCGGCGTCCACAACAGGCTGGAGATGCCGGAACATCCCTTCCACGGGAAGAACTTCGGTAACCCAGAACACTGCGGCATGCTGATCGACCACTGGCTGGACCACGGCAAGCTGCCGAAGCCCTATGTGTGGCCGGTCCCAGAGAAGAAGCGCTGAAACGACGAAGCCCCGCTCGGCTGATGCCTGCGGGGCTGAATAATTCGGGGGGTGAAGCACACTAGACGCACTTCACCCGCATCCCGCAGGGACCATATTTTGCGATGGCCCAGCCCGTCAACCCCTAAGTTTGGGGGTCATCTTCCAAAGCTTGGCCAGCGCCTCGAAGCCCCACCGCATGTGGTGAACCGCGTCGTGGCCGGTGGGGAACAGCCCACGCGCCACATCCACGCAAGCAGGTCGTGAACCGCGCGGAAGATGGTCAACCGCCCGGTTGAAGTCCTTCCACACCCTGGCCTCGAACTCTTCCTGGCTCTCGGACGGCCTGCGGCCGGCCTGCTCGCCGTACTGGCACAGCGCCGCGCCGGGGACGTCCATGGTGGCGCGGGCCAAGCGATACAGCCGAGCGAGCTCCATTGCTGCATCCAGCAGGTGCCCCGTGAGGATGCCCGCCTCGGCGTAATGCTCCAGCACACCGTCCCGGAAGCGCATGACATCCGTGCGGCTGTAGTGCCGGCCCCGGGCATCGTCCCACACATCGTCCTGGATGGTCTCGATCCCGCGCGGCCGAGCCAGAGCTGCGGGGCCCGTCGCTCCCCGGTCGGCTGCCCCTTCCACCAACGGCTCCACGGATGCCGCGATCTCACGCACGCGCCGGACGTCAGCCATTGCCGCCTCCTGATGCGCGGGGGCGAGCATCAGCTCGACCAGCCGCATGGTCCTCACACGCATCCGCTCCCGCCGACCTGGATCGGGGCACTCCGGCTCCGGCACGATCGGCCGGCGATGCATGACAGGCGTCGGTGGGAACTCCGCCACCGCCACCTTCCTCGGTCGGCCACGGGGGCGCTTCAGTACCGGCGGAGCGATCAATGCACACCCCGCACGTCCGCCACCGCCCGCGAGGCCTTCATGGACAGATTGACGAAGTGGCCGCGAACCGGATGCCGGATCACCTTGAGCCCCAAAGCCTGCGCCGCGATCAGGAAGCTACCTTCGCCGACGTAGTAGTCGCCCACACCTCCTAAGCGCTGCTTGTGGAAACGCTCGGCGTCGTGCTTCCAGCCATAGGTGCCATGCCGCAAGTTGACGGTAGCGGTACGCGGAGCCTGGTCGATGAATTGAGCGGCGCGGGTCACCTGGGCGATGCCCCATTCCCCGGTCATCGCCGCGCGGTACTCTTGCAGGCGGCCCTCCGGCCACCGCTTCAGGTGCACGAGCGTCGCGCGGCCGCCCAGCCAAAGCATCGGGTCCTGATCGCGATAGTGCTCGATGACGGAGACAGGGTCGGCCTCCAGTTGGGCCAGGGTCACCGGCACCATCAGGACAGCCTCCAGGAGGGTTTAACTGGGCGTGGATCAGGCAGCATCGCCCGTGCCCAGCCGCATTCTTCGATCTTGGCGAACTCCCGGATGGCCCGTTCCAGCACAAGGCTATCGGCGCAGCCATTGAAGGCAATGATGTTGGAAAAGACCCACTCGGGGGTCATGTCGTGGTCGCCGTTCATCCACTTTGTGAAGAATGCCCCATAGGTGAAATGAGCTTTTTCCAACTCCCAGGGAGGCCCTTCAGACCAGGCCGGGCTTCCCCGAAGATCCTGGAAAACATAGACCTCAGTAACCTGAAATTTGTCGTTGGTGTTGAAGGCAATCAGCGCCTCTCGCGCCGGGAAAAAGCCTTTACTCGTTTCGGTCATGCGGCCCTCCTATTGGCCCATCGGTGTGCTGTAGCGGCCGTTCTGCTTGTTGAATTCGAGCTCGGCCTTGCTGTCCCGCCTGCCCCAGCGCTGGTAGCGCGATTTCAGCAGGTGGATTTCCGTGACGCTGTCAGGGCTGTGGACCGCGATGCCGAGGTCCGCCTTGTTCGCCCAGTTGGCGCCGCCGTTGATGTCGTACATGACCGGCCGCTCGATCTTGTCGCCCGGCTTCAGGGGGCGCAGCTTGGTCGGATGCGCGACGATCCAGACATTGCAGCCGTGCCGGTTGGCGAAGGAGCGCAGGCGCTGGAGTGACCGGCCGACATACTCGGTCTCGGTCATGTCGCCGCGCTGGTGCTCCACCTCGTTCCAAGGGTCGATGACCAGATCGGTCGTGCCGTCCCGCAGCACAGCGGCCTTAGCGCGCTCCAGTATCCAGTCCAGGCTCGGCGCCACGTCCTCCGCATCGCTGACCAGCATGACAAGCCGGGGCCGGAACCACGCCTCGGCCTCCTTGATCTCCTCGTCCGTCATGCTGAGGCCCGGAAGTGGTCTCCCCTGCCCGTCCTTCATCGGCCAGAAGGGCTTGCCTGCCCGGACGGCGGCGCACTGGGCGACGTAGCTCTCCCATGGCTGCATTTCGGGGCTGAACACCAGGAAACGGCGCCGATGCTCCCTCATCAGGTGCACCTTCACGAACATCACCCAGCTGGACTTGCCATGGTTCGGGATGCCGGTAACCACGATCAGCCGCCCTTCGCCCGGCAGCTTCAGGATGCGGTCAGTTGCACCCGCGCCCGTCGAAAGGAGCGGTGGCGGCTCGCCATGGCGCAGCGCCAGAAGGGTTCCCGGCTCCAGGCGCTGCATGCCCTCGATCGGGTACGCCACCGCCTCATCGATCGCCTGCCGCACGGCGTCTGCCCCGTGGAGGCGAAGCGTGTCACCGGCATCCTTGCAGCCCTCCGGCCAGGTCACGAGCCAGCAGCGGTGCCTACCCAGCCGCCGCGCCAGCTCCTCCCGCAGGATCTTGCCCGGCTCATCCATGTCCCCGGCCAGGATGAACTTCTTCACCCCACCCAGCAGGTCGGCATGGGTCGCCAGCGCCGCAAAGCGCTTGTCGTCCTGCCGCGCCGGATCGTCTTCGGCACGGATCTTGTCGGGCGCCCCATCCTTGAGGGTCACAACCTGGCGGAACCCCGCCTCATGCAGGGCCATCACGTCGGGTTCGCCCTCAACCCAGATCACGAGATCGGGCTCGGGCGCCGCCTCGCTGACCTCAATGGCGTCGATGTTGAACAGCGTCGGCAGGGGGTTCTTGTCCTGCATCAGCTGCTTGTCGAGCGAGCGGTACTTCCGGTTCACCAGCTTCCGCTCGTAGAAGTACGGGAAGACGATGGCCGGCTGGTTGCCGCCGGCGGGGAACCAATGAGCCGCGCCGTAGCAGCCGAAGGCGTCCACCGTCTCCGCGCTGATGCCGCGCTTCTCGAACCACTCGTACACCCAGGCCGTCTTGTCCTGCTGTTCCTCGGGATGCGGCTGGGGTGTCTGAAAGGACGCGGCGGCGCGGGCGGCTGGCGCTGATCGGCTTCCGTCCCGGGCGGGCAGCCGAGCACCGTCCTGCCAGCCGCAGTTGCCGCGATGGCACCGCCACACGACGCCCTCGCCGTCCGGGTCGATGGTCACGCTGAGGGAATGCTCCCGGCTGCGGCCGCCGCCGCACTTCGGGCAGATCAGCTTCTCCGAGTGGCCCGGCGCTTGGCTGCGCAGGCGTGGGATACCGTGCTCCGCCAGGAGGTCGGAGAGGTGCTGCGGATGGGTCGTCACAGGTTGTTGCTCCGGCTGCCTGGGCGCGGCCAACGCATGCCTTGCAGCGCGTAATCCCAGGCGTTGAACTCAGGGGAACCCGGGCGCGGCGCAGGGAGCATCGCTACCTCCTCCAGCGGCAGGTCCCAATAACGGGCGTCATAGGCAGGCGCGGTCGAGCTCGGCGACGTGCTCTCGGCAACGCCTTCGCGGTCTCGCCACCGCCGCTCGTTCAGCCATGTCGCGGGATGAGGGACGAACCGCTTCTCGGGCGAGAACTCGAATGCGCGAAGGTGCTGCATCAGGGCCTCGACGCCGCCCGCTGCCTTCACAGCGGCCGGAAAGGCCCGTGCCGCGGCGACGCGCTTATCCCGGCGAGGATAGGCCTCGTAGAACTCGGCAAAGCCCTCGGGCTCTCCACGATCAGCCTTCTGGGTGCGCGCCCTGGCCGCCACCGCCTTCACAGGCTGCGGCTCGATGAGGTCATCCTGGGCGGAAGCCGGAGCGGACACGTCCGATCGCAGATCGGACATATATCCTATTGTCCTGTCCTGTTCTGTCCTGTCAGCCGGGACGTCCGCGTCCTGTCCCCGTGCCTGTCCGCGTTCCGTCCCCATCGCATTCCGCGTCTTGTCCGCGTCCTGTCCCGCGTGACCGGAGGGGGCAACTTCCTTGTTTTCCCGATACCTACGCTTTCTCTCGCGTTCGCTGGCGCGCTTCGCGTAAGCGAACTTGGCCTGCTCGGCCAGGATCGGATGATACAGCCGACCATCAGCACACTTGCGGAAGCCGTGCAGCGAGGTTGCAGCAATCTTGCGCCACTTCCGCATATCGGTCCCCAGACCGGCCAGCCGGCAGAGGGCGCGCTCGTCGTCGGGGAGGCTCGCCGCCGGGCATTGCTGCCAGGAAGCCCACCAGAGGCGCATGGCCGCGCGGAACTCTGCATCCGAAGCCAGCAGGTCGAAATCGCTGCTGAACAGCCGGTGGCCGAGCAAGGGCATGAAATCGTAACCGCGCAGATCGCAATCCGGCGGCGTCATCGGCTCAGGCAGATCGCTCACGCACCCACCTTCATGTTGGAGCGACCAGTGGCCGCGAGGTTCAGGAAGTCCGCCAGCGCAGCAGACGTGACCGGGCGGATCGGTTGATCAAAGGGGGCCGGCGGCAGCACCGCGATCTCGGCGGCCACATCGGCACCGGTGGCGGCGGCGCGGTCGAAGTATTCGGCGCGTGCCCAGGCGATGGCGCCGCCGGGGACTTCCAGCTGTACCCATTCACCCTGCCGGGTGACGACGGCGCCGCGGTCCAGGTATCGGCGAACCCTGCCCTCAACCCAAGGCCAAGGCTCCCTTAACTTGCCGGGATCATGCGTGCGGAGGGGGGCGGTCATTCCGCATCTCCCTCACGCCGCTCGGCAGCCTTCTCCAGACACCACTCGCCCCAGTTGATCAGGAGCGTTCCCATCCAGACGAGAGCATCCGATGCCCTCCGCCAAACCCAGCTCATGGGCGCGTTCCTTGATTTCGAGCGCAAGGAGCTCTGCGCGCAGCCGCGCCGCTCGCTCGCGAATGAGTTGGATCCTTGCCCGGCGGAGGGCGTCTGCCTCTTCCGCTGGGACCATTCGGGCCAGCCCGTACCAGTGAGCACGGGCGCGGCTGTAGGACAGGCCGAGCGAGCGCGCGGCACGGCCGATGGCCGCCTTCACGCTTTCGCCGGCCTGCGATGGCTCCGCCGCCTGCCTGACGATTTGCTGAATTTCTTCAGGAACAGTGCATGACATCTCGGCCCCCTCGAACGATTTGTTCGAGCGCTGAAACACCTTGTTCGACACCTCGAACGCCTCCGCCGTCATGGTTGCGCTTGTCGAGAGCAGCAACTGAGACAGCAGAGGAGAAATCAGCGATGTTGGAAGTGGGCGTGAGCAAAGACGGGCTGCACGCCCGGATCAGCCTGGACGGGGAAGAGGTTGTGACCCTCGGCCCCGCCGAACTGGAGGAAGCGATCTGGCAGTTGGTCGCCGCCAGGGCTGCCATGAACCCGAAGCGCCGGCCGGTGCTGTTCCCCGCCAGCCGCATCGTGGTTGCAGACGGGTGGCAGATGGACGGCGACGGCGCCAACGCGCGGCTGTGCGTGCACCACCCTGGCCTTGGCTGGATTGGTACGGCGGTGGCGAAGCAGGAGGTGGAGCGGATCACTGCTGCTCCCTCACGCCCTCGCCTGCGGACGCGCCGGGGCCGGAAGGCCGAAGCGCGTCCATGATCTTCTGGTAGACGCGCACCGAAACGCCGGTGCGACCGGACTTCCAGCGGCAGAAGGTGGACGCCGCGATCCCCGCTTCGCGGCAGACGCTGGCCATAGAGCGGCCGGCCTGGGAGGCCAAGCGCTCAACATCAGCGGGGGTCAGGAGGTCGGTCATGACGTTAGCATATGAGCAATTCTGCTCATCTTGCAAGTGCATTAATGCGCACAGCACGCTAACGATAAATGTGCGAAAATGCACATATGGATGAGAAAGCTGATATCACTCGGGTCGCGACTAAAGCTCTCGTCGAGCGCGCCCTCGAGCTGACGGGATGGACGCCCACCGAGTATGCTCGGGTTGCCGGTCTAACCCCGTCCACCCTGACCAGGTTCCTGTATCACCCGGTCAAGCACACGCTTTCCCACCGCACAATCACTAAGCTACTCGAGGCGCTACCTTCGGACGAGATGCGCCAGCAATCGCTTGAGGCGGGGCGGGATGCTGGCGCAGCGCCTGCGATCTCTTTCCTGTCCCGGGCAGAGAATTCTGGGTCACGAGAATTCACCTTGGCCTTCCCCACAGGAGGCGGAAAGAGTGAGCAAACCCTGATGAGAGCGCTCCAGTATGCGCGCGGCATGCACAAGAACGCCACCGCGGAAGTCAAGCCAGAACCCATCGACCGCCACGACATGCCCCGCGATGTGCCAGTCATGGGTACAGCCGCTGGCAGCCTTGGCGATGGATCATTCGAGTTGAACGACGGGGAGCCAGTGGATTTCGTGAGACGGGGACCTGGGATAGCTCACGCGAAGATGGTTTATGCAATCTATGTGGAGGGGGACAGCATGTTCCCATGGCGACGACCAGGTGGCCTTGTTTACATCGACCCCGCCCGCAAGCCCCGAATTGGCGACCATGTCGTAGTTGTTATGGATGGCCCCGAGCACGGAGAGCGGCCCCGTTCCTATCTCAAGCGCCTCGAGAAGCAGACCGCCGAGAAGCTAGTGCTCAGCCAGTACAACCCGGTCTGTGAACTGGTGATGGATGCCCGGCGGGTGAAGGAGCTTCACCGCGTGCTGGAGTGGGAGGAGATCATGGGCGTCTAGCACGGCGCCAGCGCTGTTAGCATTTTAGCAAAATAGCTATTGCGCACCATTAGCCAAAATGCCAATGCTAAGGGGCACCCTAACCGGAGGCCCCAATGCAAACGCGCCTCGCTATTCCACCGGGCGACCCGTCCCGCTTCTCATTCTCTGCGGCGCATACGCGCTGCCTGACCCGGGCCATCCAGGCTGCGGCCCGCGGTGAAACGCTGGAAGCCGCTTACTGGCGCAGCGCCGCCAATGCGGCCGAGCAGCGCGCCGCGGTTGAAGCTCACCCCAGCCATCAGCCCAGCCTGATTGCTCGTCTCCTGACCCATTTCGGTCTCTTCGGCCGTCGCCTGGGCGTTGTGGCATGAGCGCCACCGCCACGAAGCGCCGCAGGACGGCGAAGGCCTTCGCTGCGCCCTCGCCCGTTGCAGTTGAGACGGCGGCCTTGCAGGCCGTCTGCGACGCACACCCGGACGCGCACGTCATTGCCGCTTGCGCGAACTGGTCAGCGACAAAAGCGGCTTACCTCGCCAGCGAGGAAGGCAACACTCGGGAGGACGGCCCGCTGTGGCAGGCCTTCGAGGCTGCCTGCGCGGAAGTCAGCGACGCCACTCCTCTGACCATAGACGGCATGGCGGCGAAGGCCCGCGTTGCTCTCGCAGACGCGACGATGCCAGACGGTTCGTTCATGCCGTCCGGCACGATCGGCACGGATTGGGCTTGGCAGCTCGCTCGCGACATCATCCGCCTACAAGGATCGCTGCCGGCGCAGGGCGATGCCGAATTGCTTGCCGATCATGCCGCCTTTGACGAATTGGAGCGGCGCTCCAATCAGATGCATGCGGACATCAAGGATGATGACGCCCTCCTAGAAGCACTCCGCCGGATCGACGCCGAGCAGAAGCGGCTTCTAAACCGGATGGCCTCTCGGCGTGCGACGACCCTGGCCGGCCTTGCTGCACGGGCCAGGACCTTCCTGCTTTACATGCCGGACGTGATCCCCGGCGAGCGCGGCGCCGATCCGGATGAATACGTTAACCGCAGGCTGCCTGACATCCTTCTCCGCGACGTGTGCCATCTGACCGGCGTAGTGCCGGATGAGGTGCGCCGAGGTCTTGATGCCCCTCAGGCGGCCGCAGGCGCTCCACAGGAGCGCGGAGGGTTCCTCACTCACCTCATGCAGGAAGCTCTCGCCGCGGCGCATCTATACGATGACGCCGCGACCAAGGCTCTCACCTGTGAGCATCATCTACTTAAGAGCCATCTCAACAGGGTCAGAGATACTCTTGTTCACAGAGAGTTCGATCTCCTCGACGCCGCCACGGCGCTGCGGGCGACGAGCCCGGCTGAAGGAGTGTTCTGCCTGATCAACGCCGCTCGCATCATTGACTACCTCGATTGCGAAGGGCTCTCCAATAGCGATCGGGAGAAGTACTGCCGGATGATCTCTATGAGCCTTTACTCCGCGGTTCATGCGCTCCTTCCTGGCAACGCCACCCCGGAGCTCATCGAGTTCCGTGACCGGTTCCTTCCGCCAGAACTCGATCCGTTGGAGACCAGCACTCGGCACGTCGAAGCAGTCATCAACGAACACGAAGAGACTGCCTGATGGAGCACATCAGCGCCCCGATCGCCCGCGTCCTGGCTGGCGTCATCGACAAGATGGCCGAGGCCAGCGGCGACACCAGCCCAGAGTTTTCCCCCTCTAGGGGGAGAACCTCCCCCTTTTCTCCCCCGCCACCGCCGCGCGAGACGCCGGCATCCACAGGTCCGCGCCATGACTGACCAGCATCTGCCCTCGCAGTTCGTGTATCCCACCAACTACGGTGTTTCGGTGCCCGTTCACCCCAGCCCAGAGCCGGTGGATGGGGAGGAAGGGGCGTTCCTATTCTCCCTCGAAGCAACCGCCGTTGCTGCTGGCATCTATGAGCCGGAGCGCAGGGCCGCATTCTGTGCGGAGGCGTCGATAGCCGCTCAGGAAGGGCGCAGTTTCCTTGAGCTTCTGGCGAAGTTTGGCGGCGCCCCCGTGCTGCGCATTCCGCTGCCGAGGCCGGTTCGCTACGCCTACGAGAGTGTCCCGACCTCTCCAGGCGGGGCGAGTGTCCCAGGCGCCAGCCTACGCGATGTCGTGGACGAACTGATTACCGGCGTCTCGGACCATCATCGTTGGTGCGACCGCGCAAGCGCCCTTCTGGCGTTCATGGAAGTGCAGAGCCGCGTCGGCAATTCAGTTCCGGCGCCCATCAGGGGACGCTCGATGTCGATCCTCATCGCGGCTGTCCTTGAGAACCTGGGCGAGAATGAGATTGATTGCCTGGAGGCCGCAGCCTTCTACGCCCTTTCCGCCCACGAGGAGTGGAGCCACGCCGGGCGGTCTTGGCTGATGCCGGTGCGGAAGACGTGGCTTGCCGACTGGATCAAGGATCGGCCCGATTACCGGAAGTTGGCGGCTCTCGTGTCCCATACCGATATCCACGTGCCTTCTTGGCTTCAGCGGCCGGAGCGTGCGGCATGATCAACCTAGACCGCTTCTCCAAAATCTGGGCCATGACCAAGAGCACGAACGTCCACGAGGCAGCGGCGGCAATGCAGAAGGCAAAGGTCATCCTTGCTGCGGATGGCAAGACCCTAGACGATGTGCCCGCCCTGCTGTCTCAGACCACGCAGCGGGCGGGGGCTCCAACCCTGGCGGATATCTTCTCCAAAGGTGCGGAGGAACACGCTGTTCGGCGCGCTCAGCGCCTCAACGCGCTCGTTGAGAAGTACGGCAGCGTCGATGCGGTGGGGGAGCCGACCGTCAATGAGGCGCTGCTCGACCGCGCTGTGAAGCACCTGAAGAAGCGGGTGCGGAAGAAGTACTTCAACGGCACGTTCTGGACCGACAGTCTCGCGGGTTGGACGGGCTGGACCATGGCGCGCGTCTCTCCGCCAGAAGTGGTGAAGGCGGTGTCGGAAGCTTATCCACTGCCTGCCACAGTGGACGCCGCGAAACTGGAGAAAGATTTTTGGGACCAAAGGGCGCTAGACCTTCATGCGCTCCATGGCCCTGACGGTGGCGATGAGGTTCTTTCGCTCGCGGCCCAGGAGCGGCGCCGCATTGTCGAGGACCTGTTTTGGACTGGCCTCCGCTCTCGGGATATCCGGGAAGTATTGCTCCGCGTCGAAGCCGCCATGGATGATAGTTACCTGCCAGACGGCGCGCTGGAGGCCATCAAGACTGACCTGGAGGCGCTGGCATGACCACCTTCTCTTGCCTGCCTTCCGCCAAGCAGACCGGCACAGCCATGGCCCGCAAGGCGTCCTTCCTGCCCGATCACGACTATGACCGCGAGATTAGCCAGTTGGTGCGAAGCCTTGGCCAGGAGATCGAGAAGGCTGGTGCCTTCGTCGCTCCCGCCGATCTGAGGAGCTGGATGGCCTCGGTTCGCTCTCACGCGATTGCGGAGGTCAAGCGCCTGAGTGATCCTGCCACAAGGCATCCTGGAGGTGCCGCATGACGCGCACGATGCGCTGCTCATTCTGCGACAAATCGCAGCATGAGGTGCTGAAGCTCCTAGCGGGCGGCTCTGCGTTCATCTGCAATGGGTGCGTTGATGAGGCTAATGCCATCATCAAGCCCGACCCCGACCGCACCCGCGTGCTGGCGGAGGCGGGGCCTGCGGGCCTCACCGACCTGAAGACGGCGCTGGAGGGGTTGCGGGACACAACCCCGACCCGGTTCGGCGGGAAAAGCACCGACCCTTATGGCTTCACCATTCACACCACCAAAGCCGTGGCGAATGTGCTGGAGGTGTCGAAGCGCGCCGGGCTCCTGTCCGATGAGAAGCCAGAGGACGCGCTGGAGGTAGCGAGGAAGGCGTTGGAGGAACTGCGCCAGGATGCGCGGGCAGCCAATTGCGACCGGTTCCCCATGAGCGCGGCGTGGGTCGCGCACAAGCTGGCAACAGCCCTCTCCGCCATCGAGCGGGCGAAGGGAGAGGGACAGTGAGCAACGTGCCTCTCGCCCGCCGCCGCTTGGCGGAGATCAGGAAGACGCTGGCCGGCCTTTCGGCGGAGCTGGAGCAGCTTGAAAGCATGCTCTGGAGGCGCAAAGTCGCACGCCCTCGGTCACCGGTCCAAAGCGCTGCCGTTGATCCAGCCACGGCGGCGGCCATCCGCCGCTACGCGCGCGCCCACCCTCACAAGAGCCTTCAGGCCATTGCCGTCCGGTTCCGCACCAACGCCGGCCGTGTGTCCGAGGCGATGCAAATGGACCGGTGATGGCCCAGCAAGAGCCAGCCCGCCGCCTCCGCCTCCCGCCCGGCATGGAGCCCCGCTACCTCTCCCGCGAGGAGGCTGCCGCCTACCTCGGCGTCTCCCCGGACACCTTCGACGATGAGGTGGCATCCGGCATGTGGCCAGCGGCGCGGCGGCGGGGCAGCAAGGGCGCCCGCCTGACCTGGGACCGGAAGGTTCTCGACGCCTTCGCGGACCAGGCCGCCGGCATCGCCGCGCCACCGCCACATGCCATGACGGCGCCGCCACCGGTTCAGGCCGTCGAGGCGACTGTCACCCCCATCACGCAACAGCCCACGCTGACGGCCGAGGCCGCAGCCCTACGAGGGATCACGAATGCCCCGCCCCGCCACCGGCGTAAACACGGTCAGCCGGCGCAAGTCTGACGGCTCGGTCGAGTACGTCTGGTATCACCGGAAAACCGGCCATCTCATCGGCAGGAGCCGGGATGGCTGGACGAAGGAAGCTGCGCAGGAGCGCGCGGCCGCCCTGGAGGCGGAGGTCCCGAAGGCGGGCCCGCCGGCCGGGAGCTTCGGCGAGCTGTGCGCGCTCTATATGGCCGACCCCAAGTTCCAGAAGCTCGCGGACAAGACGAAGCGCGACTATCGGAAGCATATCGAACTGCTGCGGGGCATGTGGGAAACGGTGCCTGTCACCGGCATCACCCGCAAGGTGGTCCGCCACCTGCACGCGCAGTATGCCGAGCGGCCATGGCAGGGGAACGCGGTGCTGCGCACCCTGCGCCTGCTGATGAATTTCGCGCTTCATGATCTGGAGACGCCCGGGCTCACGAAGAACCCGGCTGACCGTCCATCGCTGTATGAGACGCCGGCGCGTGAGCAGATATGGGACCAAGCCCGCATCGACGCCTTCATGGACGCCGCCAGCGCCTACCCCGCCCTTCGGCGCGCCTTCGCGCTGCTGCTCTATACTGTGCAGCGGCCCAGCGACATGCTGGCCATGTCCAGGCCGATGGTGTTCGAGCGGGAGGGGCGCATCTGGATCAGACTGCGCCAGAGCAAGACGGGGGCGCTGGTGGACGTGCCGTGCCACGAGCGGCTGGCAGCGGAGCTGACTGCCACCGAGGGCGCGCCTGCTATGCTTCTGGTCAGCAGCCCGAAGGGGCGACCCTGGAGCTATCGCAATTTTGCGCGAGCATGGGACCGGGTGCTGCGCATCGCCAATTGGCGGCTCGCCCGCGAAGCCATCCGGGCGCGCGGAGGCCTCCCCAGTCGGGAAGCCGTGAAGGCGCGGGAGCAGGCCAAGGCGGCTGTCCGGGGCCGCATGCTGACCAACCTTCAGCGCCGCGATCTGCGCCGCACCGGCATGGTTCAGCTTGCGATTGCTGGTGCCACCACCCCGCAGATCGCCGCCCTCTCCGGCCACGCCATCGACCAGGTGCAGAAGATCCTGGACACTTACCTGCCCCGCCGTGGCGAGGTCGCGCTGGGCGGAATTGAAAAATGGGAAGCGGGCGGGGACAGGGTTGTCATGCTGGCGAAAAAGCGCCGCTGACGAGTGCAACAGGGTGTTGCAAACGCCCCTGAAATGCAAAAGCGCGCCAGTGTGGCGCGCTTCTAACATCCTGAATTAGCAGGAGAATTATGGTGCCGACGCCCGGGATTGAACCGGGGACCTACTGATTACGAATCAGTTGCTCTACCGCTGAGCTACGTCGGCTGGCGGGCGGGTATCTAGCGGCGTCCGCGCCGGAGAGCAACTCCCCTTCGCGCCTTCGCACACGAGAATTGTAACAGGCTCCGTTTCGGGCGTGTAATTTGTGATGGAACAAGATTAAGCCCGCCGCCGGGTCTGCGTACATGCAGCTCCTGTCATCTTCCCTCCATCGCGTCGCAATTTGGAGGATCGATGATCATGCGGCTCAGCTTCCCGTCCCGGCCTCGCCATCGTGCCCTGGCGCTTGCCCTGCTGGCCACCACCGCGCTCGGCGTGGCCGAAATCATGCCCTATGAGGCCCGAGCGGCGCTTTCGCCTGCGGTGGCTGCGGCCCATCCGCAGGGGTTCGCCGATCTGGTGGAGAAGGTAAGCCCCTCCGTCGTTCGCATCAGCGTCATGGAAGGCGGGTCCGCGGCTTCCAACGAAGCGGCGGCGCCGAGTAAGCGCCCAGCCACGCCGCAGCAGCGGCGCGGGCAGCCGCACCGCCCCATGGGGCTCGGCTCCGGCTTCATCATCGATCCGGCCGGTTACATTGTCACCAACGCCCACGTCGCGGCCCAGGCCTCGCAGATCAAGGTCACGCTGTCCGATGGCAAGGAGCTGCCGGCCAAGCTGATAGGGCGTGACGAGCGCACCGATCTTGCGCTTCTGAAGGTCGAAAGCCCGCAGCCCTTGCAGGCTGTCAGCTTTGCGCCTGGCGCCGAGCCTCGCGTGGGCGACGTGGTCATCGCCGTGGGTAACCCCTTCGGGCTCAGCGCCACCGTGACCTCCGGCATCATCTCTGCCCATGGCCGTGACCTGGGCGCTGGTCCTTATGACGACTTCCTGCAGACCGATGCGGCAATTAATCCCGGCAACTCCGGCGGTCCGCTGTTCGACATGAGCGGCAATGTGGTTGGGGTAAACACCGCCATCGTTTCTCCGACGGGCGGTTCCGTCGGCATCGGCTTCGCCATCCCGGCAGAACTGGCAACCAAGGTTGTGGCGCAACTCAAGGAGCACGGGCAGGTGCGGCGCGGCTGGCTCGGCGTGGAACTCGGCCCGAATGGCGATGCCGAGAACGGCGCGCAGGTGGTGGCGGTGCAGCGGTTGAGCCCGGCCGCCCGCGCTGGTCTGCGGCCTGGCGACGTGATCCTGGAGGCCGATGGCGGCGCCGTGCAGAATGGCCGCACGCTGGCACGCCGGGTGGCTGAGCACGCCCCTGGCAGCCCGCTGAAGCTGGCGGTGAAGCGGGCTACGGCAACCCTCGATGTCCAGGTGACACTGGGCGAGATGCCAACGGAAAGCTGAACCGCCGTCCAAGTCCGGGCCGATGCTTCCTAGCCTGGGCATCCGGTCGATGTAGAACTGCCGGGGGAGTTTATCTCCCCCGGTCTTGCTTGCGCTGAAACCAGCTGCTCCTCAGTGCACCAGCACTGGCACCATTTCGTGCTGCAGGATAGCGGCCGTGGCGAGAGATGCGTCAGGTGCCGCGCCGATCTGCGTGCCGTCTGCCGAGTGAATGGCGACGACATGGGCGCCATCGATGATCACCGGGCGGATATAGGCGATCTGCTCAGCCCCGAAGCGGGCCCAGTCGGCCTTGCTCAGATGCCGCAGCGCATTGGCGGCATCGGAAGGGCGAGACGTGAATTCCTTGTTCATAGTCGTGACTCCTGTGGCCGGCCAACTGGCCCGGCCGCTGGCGGCTGGCCCTTCAGGCCACGCCGCGGTGAAGCTCTTTCAGGCGTCGCTCTTCAAGCCAACGCAGCAGAGCCGTCATGTTTGCAGGCACGTTGGAAACACTCAGGTCTCAACGCTGTCATCCAGCGCCGTACCGTTCACCAGAGGGCGAGCACCCTGCGCTCCCTTGGTACCAATGCGGATGGACTTCACCCGCACTTCCGGCAGGGGACGCTTCAGGTCGATATGCAGCAGGCCGTTATCGAGCCATGCGCCTTCCACATCGATGCCCTCCGCCAACACGAAGGCGCGCTGAAACTGGCGCGCCGCAATGCCCCGGTGAAGGAAAATGCGGCCTTCGGAATCATCCTTCTGCTTGCCACGCACGACCAGCTGGTTGTCCTCCTGCGTTATCTGGAGGTCATCCATGGTGAAGCCGGCCACGGCCAGGGTGATCCGCAGGCGGCTGTCGCCAGTCTGCTCGATATTATAAGGAGGGTAGCCGTCCGAATTCTTCGCCACACGGTCGAGCATCTGCTCAAGATGATCGAAACCGAGAAACAGGGGCGAGCCGAACAACGAAGAACGTGACATAGGCGGTATGGCCTCCTCATCCGAGAGCGAGACATCGGCGAAGCCCGAAGCACCCCGCCGCGTGCTGAAATCTTGTTCGCTTTGCCCTGCTTTGCAAGGGGAGGTGGCTGTTGCGCCAGCCCCTGGCGGGGGGCTATGGCACGGCTTCCATGTCCGACGAATCACTCCTCCCCATCCTGCTGGTTCCCGATTCGCGCCTGCGCGCCAAGGCGCGCCCGGTCGGCCCCGGCGACCTGGACACCGTGCGGGAGCTCGCGCCCCGCATGCTGGCCACCATGTACAAGGCCCCCGGAATCGGGCTGGCCGCGCCTCAGGTGGGCGTCATGCTGCGCATGGCGGTGGTCGACATCCAGAAGGATGACAAGCAGGACCCCATGGTCCTGATCAATCCCGAGATCGTCGCACAGAGCACGGAGCTGTCGACGCGGGAGGAAGGCTGCCTCTCCCTGCCTAATCAATATGCCGATGTCACGCGCCCGGCGCGCATCAAGCTGCGCTGGACGGCACTGGACGGCAGCCGGAAGGAGCTGGAGGCGGACGATCTGCTCGCCACCTGCATCCAGCATGAGCTGGACCATCTGGATGGCGTATTGTTCGTGGACCACATCTCGGCCTTGAAGCGGAACATGCTGCTCCGCAAGCTGGCCAAGGACCTGAAGAGCAAGGGCCGGAGCGGCGATTGATGCAGCGCCTCCGCCTCGCCTTCATGGGTAGCCCGGATTTCTCCGTTCCGGCGCTGCGGGCTTTGCACGAGGCGGGGCACGAGATCGCCATGGTCTATTGCCAGCCGCCGCGCCCGGCGGGCAGGGGACACAAGGAAACCCCCTGCCCCGTCCACCGCGCGGCATTGGAACTGGGCCTGCCTGTCCGCACCCCCGCCCGTGTGCGCCGGGATGCCGCGGAGCATGCCGCCTTCGCCGCGCTGGAGCTGGATGCGGCCGTGGTCGCCGCCTATGGGCTCATCCTGCCGCGAGAGATGCTGGAGGCGCCGAAGCGTGGCTGCCTGAACATCCATGCCTCGCTGCTGCCCCGCTGGCGCGGCGCGGGCCCGATCCAGGCAGCTATCCTGGCTGGCGACAGGGAGAGCGGCATCACCATCATGCGGATGGATGAGGGGCTGGATACCGGCCCCATGCTGTTGCGCGAAGCGGTGCCGATCGGCCCCCACACCACCACCCCCAAGCTGCATGATGCCCTGGCTGCTATAGGCGGTCCCCTGGTGCTGCGCGCTCTGGCGGAGCAGCCGGCGCCTGTGCAGCAGCCGGAAGACGGTGTCACCTACGCCCCCAAGCTGGGCAAGGAGGATGGCCGGCTGAACTGGGCGGAGAGCGCCCCAGCCCTGGACCGCCGCGTGCGCGCGCTGAATCCCTGGCCCGGCACCTATTTCCGCCATGGCGAGGAAACGCTGCGGGTGCTGGAGGCCGAGCCGGTCTTGGGCGCCAGTGGCACGCCCGGCGCGGTACTGGACGAGGCCGCACTGGTGGCTTGTGGCGAGGGTGCGCTGCGGCTGCTGCGCCTGCAACGTGCAGGCCGCGCAGCCATGCCGGCGGAGGCCTTCCTGCGCGGCTATGCTCTGCGGCCGGGCGACGTGCTGGCCTGAATGCCGCGCTACGCCCTCCTGGTCGAGTATGATGGCGCCCCTTTCGTCGGGTGGCAGCGCCAGACGAACGGCCTTTCCGTGCAACAGGTGCTGGAAGAAGCTGGCGCGCCCCTGAATGGGGGCGAGACGCCGGAGACGGTGGCCTCTGGCCGTACCGATGCCGGCGTCCACGCCGAGGGGCAGGTCGTCCAGATAGAGCTGAAGCTGGACCTGCCGCCGGAGCGGCTACGGGAGGCGTTGAATGTCCGCAGCCGCCCTCACCCCGTTTCGGTCGTCAGCGTTGCCCGCGCGCCGGAGGATTGGTCGGCCCGGTTTTCCGCCTGTGGGCGCGCCTATCGCTATCGCATCCTCAACCGGCGGGCGCGGCCAGCGCTGGAAGCCGGGCGCGTCTGGCACGTGCCGCAGAAGCTGGATGCGGCGGCCATGCATGAGGCTGCGCAGATGCTGCTCGGGCGGCACGACTTCTCCGCCTATCGCGCCGCGACCTGCCAGGCGAAGCACGCGATGCGCACGCTGGACCAGCTCGATGTCTCGCGGCTGGGCGACGAGGTGCATATCCACACCGCTGCCCGTAGCTTCCTGCATCATCAGGTGCGCAACATGGTGGGCACCCTGGTCGAGGTCGGGCTGGGGCGGAAGGCCGTGACATGGCCGAGGCAGATCCTCGATGGCGCGGACCGGACCCGTGCCGGGCAAACTGCGCCTGCCGATGGCCTGACCTTCCTCCGCGCCGAGTATCCTGAGCCCCTGGACTGGTGCTGAACGCCCCTTGCAGAGCTTTCCGAGACACCGCAGGCTAAGCCTCGCGTTTCTGGAGGCGAACGGGTGACACCTTCTCCGTTGATCGACGGCTTTTACGACGAACGCACGGGAAGCATCCAATATGTGGTGGCGGACCCCGCAAGCGGGCACTGCGCCATTATCGACCCCGTGCTCGATTACGATGAGAAGTCGGGTTCTACCGCCACCCATTCCGCCGACGCCTTGCTGGCGCATGTCGCCGCGCGTGGTTGGACACTACAGTGGGTGCTGGATACCCACCCCCATGCCGACCATTTCTCCGCCGCCGGTTACCTGAAGCGGAAAACCGGTGCCCCCACCGGGATCGGCGCCAAAATCGTCGATGTGCAGCGCCTGTGGAAGGATCTCTACAACCTTCCCCGCGAGTTTCGAACCGATGGCTCGCAATGGGACCGGCTGTTCGAGGACCGGCAGGTTTTCCAAATCGGAACCCTGCCGGTGGAGACGATGTTCACCCCCGGCCACACCCTGGCCTCCGTCGCCTACAGGATCGGTGACGCCGCCTTCATCCACGATACGCTGTTCATGCCCGATTCAGGCACCGCGCGGGCAGATTTCCCAGGTGGCAGCGCGAAGGTTTTGTGGAACAGCATACAACGCATTCTCTCGCTGCCTGCCGAGACGCGGCTGTTCACCGGCCATGACTACCGCCCGAAAGGCCGCCCGCCAGCATGGGAAAGCACGGTGGCCGAGCAACGCGCCACCAATATCCACATCTCGCAATTCAAGGATGAGCCTTCTTATGTCGACATGCGGGAAGCCAGGGATCGTACCCTGCCCATGCCGAAGCTGATCCTGCATGCCTTGCAGGTGAATATCGCTGGGGGAGAACTGCCCGCGCCGGAAGCCAATGGCCGGCGCTACCTGAAAATCCCGCTGGACTCTCTGGGTGACTGCGCCTGGGGCTGAGGGAGGAGAGGTTTGGTAGCGGCGGGCGGACTTGAACCGCCGACCCCGGCATTATGAGTGCCGTGCTCTAACCAGCTGAGCTACACCGCCAAACCAAATCGCCGGATCGCTCCCGGCGGTGGCGCGAATTAGGCTGCCTTGCCGCTGCTGTCAACTGTCCCGCTTGGCATTCTCACACCACTGCGGATGAAGCCGCCGCCCAGCACGCGGTCGCCATCATACAACACGCAACCCTGGCCCGGGGCGGCAATCGACGGCGTCTCCAACCGCACGCGCATCAGGCGGGATGCCGGGTCCCAGGAAACGGTTGCAGGGGCCGGATTCTCCCGTGCGCGCAGCTTCACGGTGCAGGCGAAGCTCTCCTCCGGCGGGGTGATGAGCCAGTTCACCTCGCCCACCACCACCTCGGCCACGGCCAGCGAGGCGCGCGGTCCCACCACGACGCGGCGGCGCTTGGCATCCAGCTCCGCGACGTAGAGCGGCTCCTCGCCATCGCGGGAGGCCTGGCCCAGCCCGCGCCCCTGCCCCACCGTGTAGCGGGCAATGCCCTGGTGGGAGCCCAGCACGCGGCCATCCACGTGCTCGATACTGCCCGGCTGCACGGCATCGGGGCGGATGCCCGCCACGATCTCATGGTAGTTGCCGCGCGGCACGAAGCAGATGTCCTGGCTATCCGCCTTCGCGGCCACGTCCAGGCCCAGCCGCGCCGCCTCCGCCCGCACCTCCGCCTTGGAGGGGAAGGTGCCGAGCGGGAAATGGCTGAAAGCCAGCTGCTCCGGCGTCGTGGCGAAGAGGAAGTAGGACTGGTCCCGCGCCGGATCGACAGCCTGGCGCAGCTCCGGCCCGTTGGGGCCCTCCACGCGGCGCACATAGTGCCCGGTGGCCAGGGCCTCGGCACCGAGATCCTTCGCCAGCTCCACCAGGTCGGTGAACTTCACGGTCTGGTTGCAGCGGATGCAGGGCACGGGCGTCTCGCCCCGCGCGTAGGCATCGGCGAAATCCTCGATCACCGCCTTGCGGAAGCGGCTCTCGCGATCCAGCACATAGTGGGGAATATCCAGCCTGTCCGCGACGTTGCGAGCATCGTGGATGTCCTGCCCGGCACAGCAGGCGCCCTTTTTCTGCACCGCTTCGCCATGGTCGTAGAGCTGCAGCGTGGCGCCGATGACATCGTGCCCCTGCTCCTTCATCAGCCCCGCGACGACGGAGGAATCCACCCCGCCGGACATGGCGACAAGTACCCTCATGATGCTGCGTTCAATCCCATCTGCCAGAAAGCTGCCTCAAGCCGAGCCGCCTCCCCAAAGGTGGCGGACAGGCTCGCGAAGCGCGCCTCGCCACCATGGCTGACGCCCAGCTCGTCGAGCCGCTCGGCCGCACCCCTTGCCAGCGCCTGATAATCGGGCGAGGCATAGGTATCGATCCAGCTCTGATATGGGTTCCCATCCCGCTTCCGGCCAGGGTGGGCCAGGATACGGAGCGCGATCTCGCCATAGCCAATGGTGCAGGGCGCGAGCGCGACCTCCAGGTCAAGGATGTCGCCGGCCATGCCGCGGTCCAGCACCCAGCGGGTGTAGGAGACGGTCTCCGGCGCCTCGGTCTCGGCCAGCACATCGGCTTCCGAGAGACCCCATTCGGCGCAGTAGCCCAGATGCAGCTGCATCTCCGCCAAAAGCGAGTTCAGCCCCGAGGCCTTGTTGCGGAGCGCGGGCAGGCTCTCCGCCTTGAAGGCCGCCAGCGCCTTGGCGCGGGCAAACTGGATGAGGAACAGCCAGTCCTGCACCAGATAGCGCTGAAAGCACGCCAGCGGCAGTGTGCCCTCGGCCAGCCCCTGCACGAAGGGGTGCCAGCAATAGGCATCCCACCGCGCGATCGAGGCCTCGCGGAGCTGCTGGCCCAGCCCGCCCGGGGCGCCATAGGGCGCAGCGAATATCATGTCAGCTGGCGTTCCGGGTACCGGCGGGCAGCTTCACCACCAGGCCATCCAGCTCCTCGCTCATGATGAGCTGGCAGCCAAGGCGGGAGGTCTCCTGCAGGTCGAAGGCAAGGTCGAGCATGTCTTCCTCGTCCTCCGTCGGCTCCTCCAGCTTGCTGAACCAGGAGGCGTCGACAATGACGTGGCAGGTGGAGCAGGCCAGGCTGCCCTCGCAGGCGCCCTCGATATCGATGTCGTGGCGGTGCGCGATTTCCAGCACGGAGAGGCCCAGCGGGGCCTCCACTTCGCGCCGGGTTCCGTCGCGCTCGATAAACGTCATCTTCGGCATCGCCGTCTCTCTACTCCGCCGCGTCTCTGGTTTCGGAAAGGGCCTGGCGCCACGCGCGGCCCAGGGCGGCCGCGGCAAGCTCCACATCGGCGGGCGAGGTAAAGCGTCCGATGCCGATCCGCAAGCACGACCTCGCAAGGCTGTCCGGCACGCCGATAGCGCGCAGGACGTAAGAAGGCTCCACCTCGGCGGAAGAACAGGCGGAGCCGGTGGAGACGCACAGCTCCTCCGCGGCCGCATTCATGATGGCGAGGGCGGAGGCGCCGCCCGGAAAGGCGATGTTCAAATTACCGGGCACGCGCGGCGCGGCAGGTGCATTCAGCGCCACACCGGGCACCTCGGCGCCGAGCATGGCCCATAGGCGATCCCGCAACCCGGCGATGCGGGCGGCATCCGTCTCCCGCTCGGCGGTGGCCAACCGGGCGGCTTCTCCGAGTCCGACCAGGAGCGGTGCAGGCAGGGTACCGGAGCGGAGCCCCCTTTCCTGTCCGCCGCCGGAGAAGAGCGGCGCCAGACGGACGCGCGGGCGGCGGCGGACATAGAGCGCGCCGATGCCCTTCGGCCCGTAGATCTTGTGGCCGGAAACGGAAATGAGATCGGCTGGAAGCGCGCGCACATCGAGCGCCACGCGGCCGGCGCCCTGGGCGGCATCCGTATGGAAGAGTGCGCCAGCTTCCTTGGTGAGGGCCGCCAGGGCGGCGAGGTCCTGCACGACCCCAATCTCATTGTTCACCGCCATGACGGAGACCAGCAAGGTCGGCTCCGCGAGCGCCGCGCGTAGCGTCTCGGGCTCCAACATTCCATCGGGTCCTACCGGGAGGATGACCGGCTCGAACCCTTCAGCCGCAAGGTCCTTCACGCTTTCCAGCACACATTTGTGCTCAGTCGCGACGGTAACGATACGGCGGCGGGCATCGCCCTGGGCAGCAGCGAAGCGGGCAGCGCCCTTGATTGCCAGGTTGTTGGACTCGGTGGCGCCGGAGGTGAAGACAATCTCCCGCGCCTCGGCACCAACCAGCGCGGCCACATGCGCCCGCGCCTCTTCCACCGCCGCCTCGGCAGCGCGGCCCAGCACGTGCTCGACGCTGTGGGGATTGGCAAAGTTCTCTTCCCACCACGGGCGCATCGCGGCCAGGACGCGCGGGTCCAGCGGCGTGGTCGCGTGATTGTCGAGATAGACGGGGCGGTTGGCCAGCATGGGCGCGGCGTCCCTTATATCAGGCGGCGTGGCGGGCCAGGCGAGCCCGCAACGCAGCATAGGCCGCCAGGAAGCGCTCTGCCGTATCCTCCGGCGCATTCCAGGGCAACGAGACGCGAATGGCAGAGGCAGCGTCGGTAGGAGAAACCCCCATGGCCAGCAGCACATGGCTGGCCGCGACCTTGCCCGAGGAGCAGGCCGAACCGGCCGAAACCCGCACGCCCGCGAGATCCAGCGCGATGACCTGGGTTTCGGCGGGAGCACCCGGCAGAAGCAGGTTGGTGGTGTTGGGCACGCGCGGTGCACCGGCGCCCAGCACTGTCACTCCCGCCCCGGCTTCAATGGCATCGCGGATAGTACCGAGTCGCGCGCACGCCTCCGGCTCGGCCGCCTCCGCCGCGGCGCCGAAGCCCGCAATGGCCGGCAGGGCTTCCGTACCGCCACGGCGCCCCCGCTCCTGCCCTCCACCCGGCAGGAGAGCAGAGAGGTCCAGGCCGGGGCGCAGCAGCAACGCGCCGGCGCCCTTGGGGCCGCCCATCTTATGCGCGGAGAGCGCCATGGAATCGGCGCCCAGCGCTGCCAGGGAGACCGGCACACGTCCGGCAGCCTGCACCGCATCCACATGGAGCAAGGCGCCATGACGCTGACACAGCAGCATCACATCCTCCAACGGATGAAGGACGCCGGTCTCGTTATTCGCCGCCATGACGCAGACGAGGGCGGGCGGACCACTTTCCAGCGCCGCCTCCAGTGCTCCGAGGTCGATCTGCCCATTCGGATGCACCGGAACAGTATCGATGCCCGGCGTGGCCTTCAGCACCGCAGGATGCTCCGTGGCGCCCGCCAGGATGCGGCGCCCCTGCCCCAGCCCGAACCCGTGCAGCGCCATGGCGTTGGCCTCCGTGGCGCCGGAGGTGAACACCACGTCACGCGGCCGGCAGCCGAAGCGGGCCGCCACCTGGGTGCGGGCATGCTCCAGCAGCTTGCGGGCGGCGCGGCCATCGCCATGGATGGAGGACGGGTTCCCAGGCAGGTCCAGCGCCGCAAGCATCGCCCTCCGGGCTTCCGGCCGCAGCGGCTCGGAAGCGTTGGCGTCGAGATAGAGGGCGCTCATGAGACATCATCCTGGTGGCTGTTGGCCGGGGCCGGCGGGATCGCGCGGCCCAGCACGCGCCCGGTCAGCACATCCGCCAGCGACATATGCAGCAGGAAGAGCCGGATCTGCTCTCCCAGCTCGAACCACAGATCGTGGGTCGGGCATTTCTGCCCGGCGAGGCAGCCGGGCGTCACGTTCTCGCAGCGTGTGGCCGTGATGGGTTCATCCACCGCATCGATGATGGCGCCGATTGGGATATATTGCGCAGGTCTCGCCAGGCGATACCCGCCACCCGGGCCCCGCGCCGACTCCACCAGCCCGGCGCGCCGGAGCTTTGCGAAGATCTGCTCCAGATAAGCGACCGAGAGCATCTGCGCCGTGGCGATCTCGGTCAGGCTTACCGGACGTCCATCGAGCGAGTCAGCATGAACCTCTGCGTTACACGCATGGCTGTCATTCAACCGGCAGGACGGATCCGTTCGGGCCGCCAGCTCGACCAGGGCCATGACCGCGTATCGACCACGTGTAGACAGCCGCATGGCTGATATTTCTTCCTCATAGCGACAGGTCTCGGGGGTAGCGCCCCGGTCACGAAGGGTTTCGCCGTCTCAGGCACCGGCGAGGCCATGAATCTGTTATGAATTCGATTGCTGCATGCCTATATTGGGCCGGCCCGGGGGAGGAGGAAGCCTGTCCCCGGGCGCCAAGGCCATTTCAGGAGCAGCTCCCGGCGATCTCCGCCGTTTCGGGGGACGCTATTGATCCTGACTGATGCAGTCAACCATTCGGCCCGCATGCCGTGCTGGCCCGATGGCTGACCGTGACGCAGAGATGGTCCAGGTGACGCTGATGGGACGCATGACACGCCCCGGGCGCACGGCTTCCCAAACGGGCGCTGCCGCGCCCACCACTGGATGCAAGGGGACGATGCCTGAAGTAATGTTCGCCGGGCCTGACGGCCGGCTTGAGGGTCGTTACCACCACTCGAAGCAGCCCAACGCTCCGGTTGCCCTGGTTCTTCATCCGCACCCGCTGCACGGCGGCACGATGAACAACCGCGTGGTGCACGCGCTGTATTCCCGTTTCCAGGACATGGGTTTCTCCGTTCTGCGCTTTAACTTCCGTGGCGTGGGGCGCAGCCAGGGCCGCTATGATGGCGGCATCGGTGAGATTTCGGATGCCGCCGCGGCGCTGGACTTCATGCAGGCCGTGAATCCCAACGCTTCCATGCTGTGGGTCGCGGGCTATTCCTTCGGCGCCTATGTCGGCATGCAGCTGTTGATGCGGCGGCCGGAAATGGGTGGCTTCGTCTCCATCGCGGCGCCTGCGAGCCACTACGACTTCGGCTTCCTGGCGCCCTGCCCCTGCTCCGGGCTGATCATGCACGGGGCGGATGACGAGCTGGTGCCGGAGCCCTCCGTGCGCAAGCTGGTGGACAAGCTGAACACCCAGCGTGGCATCGCCATCGACTACCGCGTGCTGGAGGGTGCGGGGCATGTCTTCACGCCGGACCAGACCGAGAAGGTCGCCGATGCGGCGGAGGACCATGTCCAGACCATGCTGAACCGCGCCCGGATGGCCATGGCGGCCGACTGATTTTCGGCGACGGTTTCGAAGAGTGAACCGGGTGGCGCGAGCCACCCGGTTTTTTTTGTGTCTTGCCTCTCAGGCGGGGATGAGAGGCCGGTTCGCGCCCGTCAGTTGCCCACCTCTGAGCGGCTGAGGGGCTCCCGTCGTGCCCGGGAAAGTCAGTGGCAGCGCGTGCCACACCCGTGCCGCCAGCACGCCGAAGGCCTGGGCCTCCAGCGCATCGCCATCCCACCCCACGACCTCCACGGGGCGCACGGGTTCCGACAAGGCACTGCCCAAGGCGCGCATCAGCGCAGGGTTACGGCGCCCTCCCCCTGCCACCAGCCACTGCTTCGGCGGCGCCGGAAAGTGACGGCCGGCGGCGGCCACGGCACAGGCACAGAAGGCAGCCAGGGTCGCGGCGCCATCCGCGGGGGGTAGCTCGCCGGCGCCCGCCTCCTTCAGCGCACGGTCGAAATCCAGCCGGTCGAGCGATTTCGGCGGCGGCGCGGCCAGATAGGGGTGAGCCAGCATACGCCCCAGCACCGCCCCATCCGGCAGGCCGGACAGCGCCAGACGGCCATCCCGGTCATAATCCTCGCCTGTGGAACGGCGAGCCCAGTCATCCAGCGGCCCGTTCGCGGGGCCTGTGTCGAAGGCGATGAGCCGGCCATCCTCGCCGATCCAGGTGACATTGCCGACACCGCCGAGATTCAGAATGGCGAGCGGCTTCGGCAGCTCCGCCGCCAGCACGGCGTGGAACACCGGCACCAGCGGGGCGCCCTGCCCGCCCGCAGCCACATCCGCCGTGCGGAAGTCGTGCGCGACGGCAATGCCCGTCAGCCGGGCCAGGGCGGCGGCATCCCCGATCTGCCAGGTACGCCCCTTTCCTGGCTCCCCGGCGCGTGGCCGGTGCAGGATGGTCTGGCCGTGGAAGCCGATCAGGTCGGCCTCCAGCCCCAGCTTCATCACCGCCTCCGCATGGCGCTCCGTGATGCGCGCCTCGCATTCCAGCAGGAAGGGATCGTCCGGCGCCACATCGCCGGCCATGTCCAGTAAACGGCGCAGGTCGCGCCTCAGGGACGGCTCATAAGGCAGGGTCAGGCTGGGGCCGAGCCGCCCGATCCTCTCGCCATCCGTCTCCACCCATGCGGCATCCACGCCATCCAGCGAGGTGCCGCTCATCAGCCCGATGGTTCGCAGCATGCCCACACTGTGCTAGGGCCGCGTGCCCGGTGGAAGTCCCACCGGCGAAAAGAATGGGTCTAGGCAGCGATGGACGAGTTCCTGCACGTCGCGCGCGAGCGCGGCTACATCCACCAGGTGACGGACGAGGCGGCGATGGCGGCCCGGATGAAGCAGGGACCGCTGCCCGCCTATGTGGGCTTCGACTGCACGGCGGACAGCCTGCATGTCGGGCACCTGCTCTCCATCATGATGCTGCGGATGCTGCAGAAGACGGGGCACAAGCCCGTGGCCCTGCTGGGCGGCGGCACCACCCGCATCGGCGATCCCTCCTTCCGGGACGATGCCCGCCCCCTGCTCTCGGACGAGCAGATCGAGTTCAATAAGGCCGGCATCCGCAAGACCTTTGCCTCCTTCCTCACCTTCGGTGAGGGCAAGTCCGACGCGATCATGGTCGATAACGCGGATTGGCTGGACAAGCTGATGTACATCCCGTTCCTGCGGGATGTCGGCCGCCACTTCAGCGTCAACCGCATGCTGACGATGGACAGCGTGCGCCTGCGCCTGGACCGCGAGCAGCCGCTCAGCTTCCTCGAGTTCAACTACATGCTGCTGCAGTCCTACGACTTCCTGGAGTTGCAGCGCCGCCATGGCGTTGGGCTGCAGATGGGTGGCTCCGACCAGTGGGGCAACATCATCATGGGCGTGGAGCTGAACCGGCGCATCGACAGCGCCGAGGTGTTTGGCCTGACCACGCCACTGCTGACCACGGCCTCCGGCACCAAGATGGGCAAGACGGCCGGTGGCGCGGTGTGGCTGAACCCGGACCGCCTCTCGCCCTACGACTACTGGCAGTTCTGGCGGAACACCGAGGATGCGGATGTGGGCCGCTTCCTGGCATTGTTCACCGAGATGCCGATGGATGAGGTGAGGCGCCTGGGTGCGCTGGGTGGCGCCGAGATCAACGAGGCCAAGAAGATCCTGGCCACCGAGGCCACGGCGATGCTGCACGGCCGGGAAGCAGCCGAGGCCGCTGCCGAGACCGCCCGTCGCGCCTTCGAGGAAGGCCAGGCGGCCGAGACCCTGCCCTCCATCGAAGCGGCGTTGCCGGCCGCTGTGATCGACCTGGCCGTGCAGGCGGGCTTTGCCGCCAGCAAGGGCGAGGCGCGCCGGCTGGTGCGCGGCAACGGCCTGCGCCTGAACGACGAGGCCGTCAGTGACGAGGCGGCGGTGGTGAGCGAGGCCGATCTGCGTGACGGTGCCGCCAAGCTTTCCGCCGGCAAGAAGCGCCACGTGCTGGTGCGGCTGGCGGGCTGAAGCTCTCGGCGAGAGGCCGCGTGGGTTACCGCGCGGCCTCGTTGCCTTCGGCCGGCGGAGCACCGCTGCCGCCGAACAGATTGCGCAGGAAGCCCGGTGTCAGCATGGATAGCGGGTTCACCGAGACATTCGGATTTTCCAGCGGGCCATTCACGCGATAGGTCGCGGCGAACAGCCCGCCTCCCCGCTCCGGGCTGAACAGACGCCCGATGAGGGGAATTCGGCCCAGCAACGTATTCAGCGCATAGGCCGGCACGATGGTGCCGTTCACATCCACCGTGTTGCGTTGCCGGTCGATCTGTCCCTGTACGGTAAGCCCCAGAGATGCGGAGAAAGCTCGCGCTTCCCGGAAGGTCAGTGTCCTCGGCGTCAGCGTGAAAGGGGCGACCATGCTGGAAAAGGTCAGGCCCGGCCCCTGCACCGCCTCGAACACCCCATAAACCGTCAGCGCCTGCAACAGCTTGCCGACGCCAGGGGCATCGACCACCGAGAAATCGTTCAACTCCGCCGTGCCGGACAAGGGCGCGGAGCGGCTGTTGTTGGCCCAACTGGCATTCACGGAGAGCCGTCCGCCTCTCACTGTCTTCATCACGCCGAAGGCCAGCAGCAGCGCGCCCGCATCCTCCGAGGTCAGGCGCAAATCCCGCCCGGCACCGCGGGGAGAGACCGCCACATCGAAGGGCGCGGTGCCATTGGCGCGGCCCGTGACGCGCGCCTGCCGCAGTATCCCGGCGCCATCGGCACGGACCTGGCCCCGCACTCCGGTCAACACCCCCTGCTCGCCGAGCAGGACGCGCTCGAAGGTGGCATCCACAACGCTGTCTGGCGCCGAAGGGCGAGCGGCGCTGCCGCTGGCCGCATCCTCGGCCGAAGGTGCTTCCAGCGCCGGCACCAGATCCAGCACGGGGCCGGTAACCTGGAACTGCCACGCCCCCTGCGGACCACGTGGGGGCCGGATGGTCCCGCTCAACCGGCTGCGGCCGATGGTCGCGCTGGCGACGGTGAGGTGGTCCAGCCGGTTGCCATTGGCGAAGGCGGCGCTGCCGCGCATGGACATGTCCGGCGCGTCCACCTGGAGATCCTCCAGCGAGCGCAGCGCATCTCCCACAACGCGCAGCTCGGCCCGGGCGGAGGCTGGCTGACCGGGCGGCTTGCGCCAGGCCAGCGGCGTCAAGGTCATCTCCGCGGCTTGCAGGTCCCCCTGGAGGGCCACGCGCGTTTCACCTGAGCGGCGCGTCTCCACCGTCACATCGGCCGCGACCGGCCCCTCGGCGAGACCTTCAAGATCCAGCCCGAAGCGCTGAAGGTTGGAAATTTCGGTGCGGCCATTGGCCTGGATCCGCTCCACCACCTGGCTGGCGGGGCCGGAGCGGAAATCCATCTCCACGCCGAGCCGCAGGGGAATGCCGCCGAGCTGCGCATTGCCCGTGGCGCGCAGGCGGGAGGTGTCGACCGTCATATCGGCCGTGCCCCGCTCCAACCGCTGGCCAGCCACCACGTCGTCCAGCCGCAGGTTCGTCAGCTTGAGCTGCGCGCTGACCCGGATGGCCTCGTTGGGGATATCTCGCAGCAGGGGCAAAGCAAGCCGGAGCGTACCGTCGAGCTGCCCGCCGGGATTGGTGAGATCCAGTGGCCGACGCTCGAACAGCTTCAGGCGTGGATGACGGATCAACGCCACGGCATCCGACACCGGGCCGCGCAGGCGCGTGGTCAGCTCCATTTGCTCCTGGTCGGTATCGAGGTCGTAGAAGCGCACTGTGGTGCTGGGCGACTGGATATTGGTGCCGGATTGCCGCCCGGACTCGGCATGAATGACGATGTCCTTCAGGCCGAAGGTCGCCGTCGCCGCGACATTCTCCAGCGGCGGGATGGGGCGCAGCCAGTGGATGGTGGCCTGCTCCACCTTCAGCGTGCCGGTGAGGTCCGTCATCCGGAAGCCGGAGAGGTCCTCCGCCGATTCTGCCTTCAGCGAGAACTGCCCACCGCTGAAGATGCCGGCCGTGACATTCTGGATAACCCACTCCCGGGCATGGCGCGCTGCCTCCTCCGGCCAATAGGCCTCGACTTCCGAGGCATCGAGCCGGTCCAGCCCGATATCGATCTGGCCCTGCCACCGGCCGTCCCGCAGCGCTGCCTGACCTGTGGCGGAGATGACCGGATTGGCCGGCGAGGCTCCTTGGGCGCCCGGCGTCGCCCTGGGGAGGGTAATGCGCAGCGCGTCCAGCCGCAGGGCCTGGGGGCTGCCGCTGGCGTCGAGCGTGATGCCCGCGAAAGCCATCTGTCGGCCGGGCTGGAGGCTGACAGTGCCGGCACCCATTTGCAGCCCCAGCCGCAGGGCGGGCGGAGTATCCGTCGCACCGTTGAATTGCCCGGCAATGTCCAGGGACACCGGCGCATTCACCTGCGCGAGCGGGGCGAGCGCCGGCATCAGCCGCGCGATGCGCACCGGTTCCAGCGAGGGCAGGAACAAATGCCCTTCCACCGCCCCCGCGGCGCCAGCGCGGCCCGTGAGCCGCACCGGTACGGGCGCACCCTGGTCCGGCAGCAGAAGGGAGGCGGTGCCCTCTCCGCTGGCGGTATCGCGCCCTTCCCGGCGGAGCCGGATGCCAACATCCCGTAAGTTCCAGGTCAGCCCCAGCTGCCGGTCCAGCACAGAGAGGGTGCCGTCGGTGATGATGATGTGCTGCAAGACGCTCAGCGGGCCGGATTGACGGTCCGGCCCCAGCAATTCCTCCATGACATCGCGATTTGCATTGCCGGAGGGCTCAGCACCGCTGATGCGCCCCATGGCAAGGGACACGCTGCCATCCTCCGCCCGCTCCAGAACGATGCGTGGGTTGCGCAAGGTGATGTCGCGGAGCGCGATCTCACCCCTCAGCAGGCGGCTGAAGGCGAGCGAGACCGAGACATCCGGCAATTCCTGCCGCAGCGCGCCGGCCTCATCGAAGACCTGCACGCCGGAGACGCGAATGCCCAGCGGTGAGCCGCCGCTGCCACGGAAGCCGTCCCATGCCAGGACGATATCCTCGATCCTGACATTGTGTTCCATGCCGCTGCGGGCGAGCGCTTGCTCCACCAGGCGGTTCAGCGCGGGAACGTGCAACGGACCCTCGGCAAGGCGCCAGGCCAGGGCGCTGACGCCCAGTCCGGCCAGGATGGCAAGCGCCATGAGCGCACGCACTACCATTCCGCATGCGCGTCCTCCCATACGAAGGGCTTGACCGCTCATGCCCGGCATGGATTGGCTCCACCATCATGCCCGACGCCCTGCCCGACCTTACCCGGTTGCCGCGCCCCTTCGACATGGAGGCGGCGGCGCGAACCCTCGAAGCCTTCGCCGCCAAAGGGGCGCAGGAGAGCGCCTTCGCGGAAAGCGTCGGCGGCAAGGCGTTGCTGGAGGCGCTGGGCGGTCACAGCCCGTACCTCGCGGATCTGGCGGAGCGGGAGAGCGCCACGCTGCTGCGCTTTGCCGAGCGGGGCGCGGAGGCCGCCTTCGCCCTGGCGCTGGACCCGTTGGGGCGGGCCGACCCGGATGCGGCGCGCCCGGCCGTTGCCGCCCTGCTGCGGCAAGCCAAGCGGCAGGCGGCGCTGATCATCGCAGCGGCGGATCTCACGAAGCAATGGCCGCTGGACAGGGTGACGGGCGCTCTTTCGGCCTTGGCGGAAGCAGCAATCGACTACGCCTGTGCCCATTTGCTGCGCGAGGCCGCCGCGCGAGGAGAGTTGCGCCTGCCGCGGGCCGGAGCGCGGGATCCGAAGGTGGTCGCGAAGGGGTCGGGTCTCATCATACTCGGCATGGGCAAGCTTGGGGCACGCGAACTCAACTACTCCTCCGACATCGACCTGATGGTCCTCTACGACCCGGAGGCGGCAGCGTACCACACCGAGCGCGCCAGCGCGCTCTATGTTCGGATTGCGCGCGATCTCGTGCGCCTCATGGAGGAGCGCACGGCCGATGGCTATGTGTTCCGCACCGATCTGCGCCTGCGGCCGGACCCGGCGGCGACGCCGCTGGCGGTCAGCCTGGCGACGGCCATCACCTATTATGAGTCGACCGGGCAGAACTGGGAACGCGCGGCGATGATCAAGGCGCGGCCAGTGGGCGGCGACCGCGCGGCGGGCGAGGCCTTCCTGGGTGAGATCCGGCCCTTCATCTGGCGGCGGCACCTGGATTTCGCGATGATGGCGGATATCCACGCCATCAAGCGGCAGATCCATGCGGCCCATGGCGCGCGGGGTGCCCATGACGAGGTGCAGGTTCCTGGCCACAATGTGAAGCTGGGCCGTGGCGGTATCCGCGAGATCGAGTTCACCGTACAGGTGCTGCAGCTCATCTGGGCCGGACGCGACCCTGGGCTGCGAGACCCCACGACTCTGGGTGCGCTGGCAGCCCTGGCCGGTGCCGGGCGCATCGACCGCCGCACCGCTGCCGACCTGGCCGATGCCTATGTTTTCCTGCGCGACGTCGAGCACCGGTTGCAGATGGTCGCGGACCGCCAGACCCAGCAATTGCCCGAAGATGCCGGTGGCCTGGCGCGGATCGCGAGCTTCATGGGCTTCCCGGAGGCCGCTTCCTTCGAGGCCGCCCTGTTGCGGCATCTGTCCCGGGTGGAGCGCCATTACACGCAACTCTTCGAAGCCGGCGCGCAATTGCCGGCAGAGGCGCCGGAGGATGCCCCGGACAGCCGCCTGAACTTCGAGGGCAACAGGGATGAGCCGGAGACCCTGGCGGCGCTGGCTGCCATGGGGTTTGCGAATCCGGCCCACATCGCCGGCATCGTCCGCAACTGGTACCAGGGGCAGACCCGTGCCACGCGGACGGAACGGGCCAGAAATCTGCTACGGGCCTTGATGCCGCAGCTCCTGGCAGCGCTGGCGCGGCAGCGGGAACCGGATGCCGCCTTCGCCCGCTTTGACGCCGTGCTCTCCCGGCTGCAGGCGGGCGTGCAGATGCTCTCGCTGTTCCAGCGCAACCCGGCCTTGCTGGCGCGCGTCGCCGGCATTCTCGGTGCGGCTCCTGCCCTGGCGGACCACCTTGCCCTGAACCCCGCGTCGCTCGACGGGTTGCTGGCAGGTGATGCTTTGGATGGAGCGAGCGCCTGTCTGCCCGCTCTCGTCAAGCAATCCCGTCATTTCGAGGAAGCTTTGGAAGGCGCGCGGCGGCTTGTCACTGAAGGGAAGTTCGAGATCGACGCGGCTGCGCTGGAGGGCATTGTCGACGCCGATGCCGCCGGCCGTGCCCGCAGCGACCTGGCCGACGGCGCGATCGACGCTCTGTTGCCTTACGTGCAGACTGAGTTCGCCGCCCGCTTCGGCAAGGTGAAGGGCGGGGCCCTGGCGGTGGTGGCGCTCGGCAAGCTGGGTGGGCGGGAGATGCTGCCCGGTTCGGACCTCGACCTCGTGCTGATCTATGATCACCCGGAAGAGGCCGCGGAAAGCAGAGGCGGCCCGCGCGCCCTGCCCGCCAGTACCTATTTCAGCCGGCTGGCGCAGCAGGTGGTGGGGGCCATCACCTCGCCCGGCGCCGAGGGCAAACTGTACGAGGTGGATATGCGCCTGCGGCCCAGCGGCAATAAAGGGCCTGTGGCAACCTCCCTCTCCGCCTTCGAGCGTTACCACGCGGAGAATGCCTGGACGTGGGAGCGCATGGCACTGACCCGCGCCCGCTGCGTCGCGGGCCCGGCCGCGCTGCGCAGGCGCATTGGCGCTGCCATCAGGACGGCGCTGATGGAGCATGCGGGGCCGGAGGCCGTGGCCGATGCCGTCACCATGCGGGCGCGGATGCTCAGGGACCTGCCGGCGGAGGGGCCCTTCGATGTCAAGGCGATGCCGGGTGGGTTGATCGAGGTGGAGTTCATCGCCCAGGCGCTGCAACTGGCGCATTGCGACCGTAAGCCCGCAATCCTGGCGCCGACGACACGTGTGGCTCTTACCAATCTCGGCCGCGCGGGCATTCTGCCCAAGCAGGACGCGGAGGCATTGATCGCGGCGGACCGGCTCTGGCGCACCACGCTGAGCCTGCTGCGGCTGACGGTGGGCCGGTGGAAGGAACCCACCCTGCCCGCCGCCACCGCCGCCGCCCTGTTGCGCGTGACCGGCCCCCTGTTGGACCGGCCTTCGGTTGACCTGCCGGATTTCCACGCACAGATGCAGGAACGGGCCGCCCAGGTCCGCGCTTTGTTTGAGCGGCATCTGGGCAGGCTGGACACCAACGGAGCGACAGGATGAGCATCGAGGAAGGCGCGCCGGCACCGGCGTTCGAACTGCCGGCCAGCGGCGGGCGGAGCGTTTCGCTGGCGGCCATGAAGGGCAAGCCCTTCATTCTGTACTTCTACCCGAAGGCCGATACCTCCGGCTGCACCAAGGAGGCTTGCGATTTCCAGGAGGCGCTGCCAGCGCTGGGCGGCCTCGGCCTGGATGTGATTGGCGTGTCGCCCGACCCGATGAAGCCCATCGAGAAGTTCGCGGAAAAGTACAGCCTGACCTTCCCGCTGGCTTCTGATGCGGAGAAGACGACGGCCGAGGCCTATGGCACCTGGGTCGAGAAGTCGATGTATGGCCGCAAGTACATGGGCATGGACCGCGCGACCTTCCTGATCGACAAGGACGGCAAGGTGGCGAAGATCTGGCGCAAGGTGAAGGTGCCCGGCCACGCCAAGGATGTGCTGAAGGCCGCCCAGGCCCTCGGCTGAAGCTTCCCGCCACAGGTGCGGCCCCCGCCCGCGTGGCACGAACCGGAACGCCACGAACGCCCGCCGCTGAAACCAGCCGGCGGGCCTTTTTTTGAATGGAGGCCCAGATGGCCGGCGATAACGACGAATATGTCTATGACGAAGCGACCGGTGAATGGCGGTCGGCCTCTGAAATGGCCGCTGCGGCCGCCCAGGCCAAGCAGCGTGTGGTGCGGGATGCGGCGGGCAATGTGCTGGCCGATGGGGATTCCGTCACCCTGATCAAGGACCTGAAGGTGAAGGGCACCAGCCAGACGCTGAAGCAGGGTACCGTGATCCGCTCCATCCGCCTCACCGACAATGAGGAAGAGATCGACTGCCGGCACGACACCATCAAAGGCCTTGTCCTGCGCACCGAATTCGTGCGGAAGCGCTAAAGCCCGGCCTCACAGATAACGCAGGGTGAGGAAGCCGCCGATGATCGCCACCGCAGCCACGGTGGTGATCAGGGTCAGCCTCTTCTCGATGAATTCGCGGATTGGCGCGCCATAGCGCAGCAGCAGCGCCGCCAGCAGGAAGAAGCGCGCACCGCGCGTGATGGCGGCGGTGGCGAGGAAGAGAAAGGGGTCGAACGCCGCGGCGCCTGCGCCGATGGTGACGATCTTGAAAGGGATTGGTGTCAGCCCCTTGATGAGGATGACAGCGGCGCCCCAGCGGGCGAACCATTCCCGGAAGCTTTGCAACGCCTCTGCATGCCCATAAGCAGCGAGAATGGGCTGCGCCACCGCCTCGAACAGGTAGTAGCCGATGGCATAGCCGAGCAGCCCGCCCAGGACGGATGCCACGGTGCAGATGGTGGCGTAGCGCCAGGCGCGATCCGGCCGCGCCAGGCACATGGGCACCAGCATGGCATCCGGGGGAATGGGAAAGAAGCTGCTCTCCGCGAAGGAGACGCCGGCCAGCCAGAGCCCGGCCCGGCGGTGAGCCGCCAGGCGCAGGATCCACTCATACAGGGCAAACAGCATTCAGTGTGTCCGTCTCCGCCGCCCCCCGGCCGGGCGGGACATTACGCTGAAGCGAAACTTACTCCGGATTGCCGGTGTCAGCCACGAGGCCCGTCGCCTCGATGCCCGCCACCGCGCAGATCTCGTCCTTGTCCGAGGTGTCGCCAGAGATGCCGACGGCGCCGAGCACGGTGCCATCGGCCGCACGCACCAACACACTGCCCTGTACCGGCACGGCGCGGCCGCCCGTGAGGTCGGACAGCGCGTTCATGAAGGCTGGCATCTTGGCGGCGCGGCGGGCGAGCTCGGCACCGCCGAAGCCCATGGCCATGGCGCCATAGGCCTTGCCATGGGCAATGTCGGGCCGCAGCAGGCTGGCGCCGTCCTCACGGGCGGAGGCCTTCAGCTGCGCCGCCTGGTCCAGCACCACCACCGTCAGCGGTGCGAGGCCGAGCTCCCGCCCCTTGGCCAGAGCCACCTCGACGATCTTCTGGGCATTGGCGAGGGTGAGGCCGGGAGCGAAGCCGGTCGGCGGGTTGGGCATCAGTCTTTATCCTTGACGGTGCTGCTGGATGGCGCGCCAGACGACCTCGGGGGTCGCGGGCATGTCGATATGCTTCACGCCGAACTCACTCAGCGCATCCACCAGCGCGTTCATGACGGCTGGCAGGGAGCCGGCGCAACCCGCCTCGCCGCAGCCCTTCACACCCAGCGGGTTGGTCTTGGCGGGCACGCCATGGCTGATGAACTCGAAGCTCGGCACATCCACCGCGCGGGGCACGGCGTAATCCGAATAGGAGCCGGAGAGGAACTGGCCGTCCTCGCTGTAATTCGTGCGCTCCATCAGTGCCTGGCCGATGCCCTGCACGATGCCGCCATGGGCCTGACCCTGCACCAGCATCGGGTTCACGATGGTACCGAAGTCGTTGACGGTGACATAGCGGTCGAATTGGACGACGCCGGTCTCGGGGTCCACTTCCAACTCCACGACATGGCAACCGTTCGGGAAGGCCATCGGCGCCTGGTCGAAGATATGGTCGACATCCAGCGTATCCGGCACCTCGGGCGGCAGGTCGCTGGCCTGCCGGATTTGCGCCGCGAGTTGCATGATGCCGATGCCGCGGTCGGTGCCGGCGATGCTGAAGCGCCCACCGCCTTCGGCATGGGGGTCGAACTCGATATCGGCCTCGGCGGCTTCCAGCATGTGGGCGGCGGCGATGCGCGCCTTGTCCACCACCTTGGCGGAGGCTTCGACGATGGCGGCGCCGGAGGCCATCAGGGATTTCGAGCCACCCGTACCGCCGCCAGCGATGAGCTTGTCGGAATCGCCTTGCAGCAGCTTGATCTTATCGAAGGGGATCCCGAGCGTCTGGTGCAGCACCTGGGCGAAGGGCGTCCAATGCCCCTGCCCGTAGTCCAGCGTGCCGGTGATGATGGTGACGGTGCCGTCCTCGTTGAAGCGCAGCCCCCCCATCTCCTTCGCCGGAGGCGCGGTGCATTCCAGGAAGTTGCCGATGCCACGGCCACGCAGCTTGCCGCGCGCCTTGCTCTCCGCCTTGCGAGCCTCGAAGCCCTGCCAGTCGGCGGCGTTTAGTGCCTTTTCCATCAGCGCGGTGAACTCGCCACCGTCATACTTGCTGCCGGAGGCGGCGTCGTAGGGGAACTGGTCTGCCTTGATGTGGTTGCGGCGGCGGAGCTCCACCGCGTCCAGACCCATCTCCAGCGCCGCGGCCTCGATCAGCCGCTCCATGAAGTAGTTGCCTTCCGGCCGGCCAGCGCCGCGATAGGCGGTGACCGGCGGCGTGTTGGTCAGGATGCTGCGGGTGGCGATTTCGATGAGCGGGGTGGTGTAGTTGCTCTGCACGTTGCGCATGAAGCCGGAGGTACCCATCAGCGGGCCCACGGGGCTGAGATAGGCGCCGATATTGGCGAAGGCGGTCAGCCGGACGGCCAGGAACTTACCCTGGGCATCCAGGGCCAGCTCCGCTTTCACCTCATGGTCGCGGCCGTGATAGTCGGAAAGGAAGCTGCCTGTGCGCTCATCGGTCCATTTCACCGGGCGGCCCAGCACCTTCGCCGCGTGCAGCAGGCAGAGATATTCCGGGTAGGCGCCCGCCTTCATGCCGAAGCTGCCACCGACATGGCCGGTGAGGATGCGCAGTTGCTCCACCGGCACCTTCAGCAGTTCCTTGGCGATGGCGGCCCGCATGCCGAACACGCCCTGGCTGCCCAGATGCAGCGTGTAGCGGCCGTTCTCCGGGTCGTATTCGCCGATGGCGCTACGGGGCTCCATGGCGCAGACGACGATGCGGTTGTTGCGGATGTCCAGCCGCGTGACATGCGCGGCCGAGGCGAAGGCCTCCGCCACCTTGGCACTGTCGCCGAAGTGGAAATCCTGGACCTGGTTGCCGGGGATGTCGTCATAGAGCAGCGGCGCGTCCGGCGCGGCGGCGGCGGAGGCCTCCGTGACGGCCGGTAGCGGGTCGATATCGGCGAAGACGGCCTCGGCGCCGTCCTTGGCGGCTTCCTTCGTCTCGGCCACCACGAAGGCGATCGGGTCGCCCACGAAGCGCACCTTGTCCATGGCCAGCACGGGGCGCTGGATATCGGTGAGGCCGGGTGCCGGCATCATGCAGTGTAGCGTGCCATATTCGGCGAGGTCCGCACCGGTATAGACGCCGACGACACCCGGCACTTCCTTCGCGGCGGAAATGTCGATGCCGTTCAGCGTGCCGTGCGCGTAGGGGCTGCGCACCATGACGCACCAGAGCTGGCCGGGCAGTTGCAGGTCGTCGGTATAGCGGCCCTTGCCCTGCAGCAGGATAGGGTCCTCGTTGCGCGGCACCGGTTGGCCGATGCCGAATTTCAGGCGGCTCGAATCAGGGGGCAGGGAATCCGGCATGGGACCTCTCCGTGGCAGGGGGAGAACGGAACGTTGAGGGAAAGCGTAGAAGCATATCGGGGCTGAGGCGACCCCCCCCTGCCCCATTTCGCAGGTACGGCACCGGAGCGCTCTTGCGAGGAGCGGTGTCAGCACTTACTGTGATTTCAGAAATTACTGAACGAACTGTATCCATGGACATTCCTCCCCTCGCGCGCACCTTCGTCCTCCATTTCGGCGAGATGGGAGGGAGATGGGGCATCAACCGCACCGTCGGCCAGATCTACGCGCTGCTGTTCATCAGCGACCGCCCGCTGAACGCGGAGGAAATCACCAACGCCCTCGGCCTCTCCCGCTCCAATATCTCCATGGGGTTGAAGGAGCTGGAAAGCTGGCGGCTGGTGCGGCTGCAGCACATCCCTGGCGATCGGCGGGAGTATTTCACCACCCCCGAGGATGTGTGGGAGATCGTCCGCATCCTGGCCGAGGAGCGGCGTAAGCGGGAGGTGGACCCCACCCTCAGCCTGCTGCGCAGCGTGCTGATGGAAACACCGGGCAGCGCGGAGGAACGCCATGCGCAGGAGCGCATGCGAGAGCTGCACGAGCTGATCGAATTGCTGACCGGCTGGGCCGATGAGGTGCAGAAGCTGGAGACGGAAAGGCTGGTGCAGCTCATGAAGCTCGGCAGCCGCGTCACCCGCCTGCTGGAGATGAAGGACAAGCTGACCCTGCTGCCCGGGGGCAAGGGCCGCCGCCGCAAGACCGACGACGCAGCCAGGGAATGACATGGAGCCCCCCGCAGCCCTGAAGCTGGAAGCACGCTTCCCGCGCGAGATGGCCCGCATCCGCCAGTCCGGCATGATGCAGGCTGCTTCCAGCCTGATCTGGATCGGCCAGGCCGCACTGCTGGCCGGGGTCATGAATGGCATGATGCAAGGCGCCCCGGCTGTGGAGGCGGTATGGCCCGCCGTCGGCATTGGCGCGCTGGCACTGGTTCGCGCCGGGTTGGACATGGCTGCCAGCCGCCGGGGTTTCCGCGCGGCACGGGCTATCGTCAGCCAGTTGCGGCAGGCGGCAGCCGACAACCTCCCCCGGCTTTCGCCTTTCGACCGCGAGCGGCCGGCCTCGGGCCATATCGCCAGCGTCATGGCCGAGCAGGCGGACACGCTCCTGCCCTGGCTGACTCGTTGGCATCCGGCGCGGCTGCGCATGGCCATCGTGCCCACCGTCATCTTCTTCGCTGTACTGTCGCAGAGCTGGGTGGCGGCGCTGACGCTGCTCGTCGCGGCGCCGGTTATTCCGATTTTCATGGCCTTGATCGGCCTGCGTGCCCGTGACGCCAGTGATCGGCAGATGGCCGAGCTGGGCGGCATGAACGGCTTTCTGCTCGACAGGCTTCGCGGGTTGGACACCTTGCGTGCCTTTGGGGCGGTCAATCTGACGGCGCGTCAGTTGCGGGCATCCGCGGAGCGGCTGCGGCGGCGGACCATGGCGGTGCTGCGCGTCGCTTTCCTGTCTTCCGCGGTGCTGGAACTGTTCGCGGCGCTGGGTGTCGCCATGGTGGCCACCTATATCGGCCTGCATCTCCTGGGGCAGATGCCCTTCGGCGCCTGGGGCGGGCGGCTGGATCTCGCTTCCGGCCTGTTCATGTTGTTGTTGGCGCCGGAGTTCTTCCAGCCGCTGCGGGATTTCGCCGCTGCCTATCACGACCGCGCCTCTGGCGAGGCCGCATTGGCCAGCGTGGCGCCGCTGCTGGAGGAACCGGCTTCCCCCATCCTGCTGTCTTCCACTGTTCCGGCATCCTCCGCCACCGCCGCGCCGGTTGCTCTTAGTCTGGACCGGCTGACCTTCCGCTATCCTGGCGAGGGCGCGCAGGATGCCCTGGCCGACTTCAGCCTCGATATCGCTCCCGGCGAAAAGGTCGCGGTGATGGGCGCGAGCGGTGCGGGCAAATCTACCCTGCTCGCGCTGGTGGCGGGCCTTCTCCGCCCGCAAGGCGGTGCCATCCTGGCCGATGGCCTGGTGTTGGACGACGAGAGCATTGGCCAGATACGGGCCCGCACGGCCTGGCTGGGCGCCAAGCCGCATTTCTTCGCTGGCTCCCTGCAAGGCAATCTGACGCTTGGGCGGCCGGATATTGCACCGGCTGCACTTGCTTCCGCCCTGGCCCTGGCCTCGGCCGATCAGGCTGTCGCGCGCCGCCCGGGCGGCCTGCGGAGCCATGTCGGTGAAGGCGGGCTTGGCCTTTCGGGCGGCGAGGCGCGGCGGGTTGCCCTGGCTCGCGCTGCGCTCTCGCCGCAGGCAGGGCTGATCCTGGCCGATGAGCCCACTGCGCATCTGGACCGGGAAAGCGCCGCCGCTGTCACGGAGGGGCTGCTGCGCCTCGCCCAGGGCCGCACGCTGCTGGTTGCGACGCATGACCCCGCGCTGGCTGCGCGGATGGACCGCGTGGTGAGGCTGCCATGAAGGATCTCTCCCCCGTCCTGCGCCTGTTCTGGCAGGAGCGCCGCCGGGCCCTGATCGGCGGGGCCGTGCTGATGGCTCTGACACTCGTGGCGGGCGTGGCGCTGCTCGGTCTTTCGGGCTGGTTCATCACGGCCACGGCCATTGCCGGGCTGAGCAGCGCCGCGCTGGCTTTCGATATCTTCCTGCCGGGCGCTTCCATCCGTTTCCTCGCGCTGGGCCGCACTTTTGCCCGGTATGGCGAACGGCTGGTGACGCATGACGCCACTCTGCGCGTGCTCGCCCGCCTGCGGGAGCGCCTGTTCCGGGGATATGCCACCCCAGCCGCCGCCGGCGCTCTCCGGCTTCGCCCGGCCAGGCTCCTGTTCCGCCTGACCACCGAGGTCGATGCGCTGGACAGCTTGTACCTGCGGGTGCTGGCGCCGGTTGCTGCCGCCGTGGCGGTGGCCATTCTGCTGTCCCTGGCGCTGTGGCTGGTGCACCCCGCTCTCGCCTGGCCGGTGATGCTTCTGCTGGTGCCCGCCGGAGTTCTGTTGCCCTGGTGGGTGGCGCGTGCCGCCCTTCGGCCCAATCGTCGCCGCGCGCTGGCGCTGGAGGCCTTGCGTGCCCGTGTCGTCGATCTGGCGCAGGGGCAGACGGATCTTGTGATGGCTGGGCGTGTGCATGCGCAGGCCCAGGCCGTGATGGCGGCCGATGCGAAGCTGACAGAGGCCGAAGATGCGCTGAACCGGCTGGATGGACGCAGCGGCGCGCTGTTGTTCCTGGCCGGGCAGGCCGCGCTGGTGGTGACGCTGTTGATCTCCGCCACGCTGGTGGAGGAACAGGCCATCTCGGCCGCCGTCGCCGCCTTCGCGCTGCTCGCGGCTTTCGCGGGGTTGGAAGCCTTTGCTCCCCTGCGGCGCAGCGCGCTGGAGTTGGGCCGCGCCCTGTTGGCGGCACGGCGCCTTGGCCCGCGCTTGCAGGCGGCGGCAGAAGCGCCTGTGGAATGGCCGGCCTCCGCCCCAGGCACCGCATTGCGTCTGCAAGGTGTGACCCTGCGCCATGACGGCGCGGCCGAGCCCGTGTTGCGGGACCTCACCCTGCACGTTGCCGAGGGCGAATGCGTGGCGCTGGTGGGGGAAAGCGGCGCGGGGAAATCCAGCATCCTGGCGCTGATTTCCGGTGAGGTACCGCTGGAGGCCGGGCAGGTTTCCCTGGCTGCCGGCACCCCCCGCACGGTGTGGATGAGCCAGCACCCTGCCCTGTTCCAGGACAGCCTGCGCGGCAACCTGCAACTGGCCGCACCGGAGGCGGGCGACGACGAACTGGTCGCCGCCCTCGATGCCGCTGGCTTCTCACCTGTGCTGGCGGCCATGCCGGAAGGGTTGGATACGCGGCTGGGCGAAGGCGGCTTCGGCCTGTCCTCCGGCCAGACGCGCCGGCTGGCACTGGCGCGCGCCTTGCTGCGTCCCGCTCCGCTCTGGCTGCTGGACGAACCCACCGAGGGGCTGGACCGGGACACCGCCCAGGCCCTGCTGAAGCGACTTCAACCCCGTCTCGCCGGCCACGGCACCTTGATCGTCACGCATCTGCGGCGGGAGGCGGCGCTTGCCGACCGCATCCTGCTGCTTCGTGACGGCCGTGTGGCAGGAGAAGCGCGGCGGGGTGATCCAGATCATTCCTCGCTGCTCGAAAAGCTGCGATCGGATTGAAATCATTCCACCCTAGGCGTCCCCCATTCTGAGAGGCGCCGCAGACCGAAAGGACGCCGGGCACGGCGCGGATCGGATGGAACTCGACGTCGTATCCCTATCGCGATTCCAGTTCGCGATGACAGCCCTCTACCATTTCCTGTTCGTCCCGTTGACGTTGGGCCTGTCCATGATCCTGGCGATCATGGAGACGGTCTACGTCGCCACTGGCCGTACCATCTGGCGACAGATGACGCAGTTCTGGGGCACGCTGTTCGGCATCAACTTCGTGCTCGGCGTGGCAACGGGCCTGACGATGGAATTCCAGTTCGGCATGAACTGGAGCTACTACAGCCATTATGTGGGCGACATCTTTGGCGCGCCGCTGGCCGTCGAAGGGCTGATGGCCTTCTTCCTGGAAGCCACCTTTGTCGGTCTGTTCTTCTTTGGCTGGGACAAACTCTCGAAGCTGGGGCACCTCGCCGCCACATGGGCGGTCGCGCTGGGCTCCAACTTCTCCGCGCTCTGGATCCTGATTGCCAATGGCTGGATGCAGAACCCGGTCGGTGCCGCCTTCAACCCGCAGGCCATGCGGATGGAGATGGTCGATTTCTGGGAAGTGCTGTTCAACCCGGTGGCGCAGGCCAAATTCGTTCACACCGTCTCCGCGGGCTATGTGACGGCGGCGCTGTTCGTACTGGGCGTCTCCGCCTGGTACATGCTGAAAGGCCGCCACCTGAAGCTGGCCAAGCGCTCCATGACCGTCGCGGCTTCCTTCGGCCTTGCTGCCTCCCTCTCCGTCGTCGTGCTGGGTGATGAGAGCGGTTACCTGACCACCGAGCATCAGAAGATGAAGCTCGCTGCAATCGAGGCGATGTGGGAGACCGAGCCTGCCCCCGCCTCCTTCACGGCCTTCGGCTTCCCCAACCAGGAAGCGCGTGAGACCCATTTCGCCATTCACATTCCCTGGGCGATGGGCCTGATCGCCACCCGCTCCCTCGATACGCAAGTATCGGGCATCCGCGATCTGGTGGAGTTGGCCGAAGAGCGCATCCGCCAGGGCGTAGTGGCCTTCGGCGCCTTGCAGACCATCCGGGAGGCGGGCAGTACCGGCGCGCCGATCCCTGAGGATGCGCGTATTGCCTTCGAAGAGAATGGCCGGCAGCTCGGCTACGCCTATCTTCTGCGCCGCTATGTGGACGACCCGCGCCAGGCGACGGAGGAGCAGATCGAGAAGGCGGCATGGGATACCGTGCCCCAGGTGGCGCCGTTGTTCTGGACCTTCCGCATCATGGTGGGCCTCGGCATCTTCTTCATCGTGCTGACGGCGGTGTTCTTCTGTCTTTCGGCGCGCCGCCAACTGGATCGGCATCGCTGGCTGCTCTGGGTGGCCGTCTGGTCCATCCCGCTGCCCTGGATCGCCGTTGAATGCGGGTGGTTCGTGGCCGAGTTTGGCCGCCAGCCTTGGATCATCGAAGGCGTGCTGCCCACTGCCGCGGCCGTCTCGCATCTCGGCATCCGTGATGTACTGATCACTATCCTGGGCTTCGTCGTGATCTACACCGCGCTGGCGATCATCGAGATGAAGCTGATGCTGAAGGCGATCCGCAAAGGTCCGCAATTCGACAAGTCGCATCCCAAACCCAACGCCAGCCTGCCGGGCCCCGGCATGGCAGGCGCCAAGCCTCTCCCTGCGGAGTAAGCCAGAATGATCCTGCATGAATTGCTGGACTACACCACGCTGCGCCTGATCTGGTGGGTCCTGATCGGTGTGCTGCTCATTGGCTTCGCCGCGACGGATGGCTTCGACCTCGGCGTCGGCGTGCTCTCACCTTTCGTCGCGAAGACGGATCTGGAGCGGCGCGTGGCGCTGAATGCGATCGGCCCTGTCTGGGAAGGCAATCAGGTGTGGCTGATCCTGGGTGGCGGTGCGATCTTCGCCGCATGGCCGCCACTTTATGCCGTGTCCTTCTCCGGCTTTTATCTGGCGATGTTCCTGACGCTGGCGGCGCTGATCCTGCGGCCCGTCGGCATCAAGTACCGCAGCAAGCGACCGGAACAGGAATGGCGCCAGCGTTGGGACTGGGCGCTGTTCGTCGCGGCCTTCGTTCCCTCGCTCGTCTTCGGCGTGGCGGTGGGCAATGCGCTGGTGGGCGCGCCCTTCTACTTCACGCCGGAGATGGTGCCGCAATATGCGGGCTCCTTCTTCGGCCTGCTCGGCCCCTTTCCGCTGCTGTGCGGCCTGCTCTCCCTCAGCATGGTCATCATGCATGGCGGCGCCTGGCTGATGCTGAAGACCAGCGGCCCGATGGCGGAGCGCAGCCGGCAATATGGCAGCATCGCAGCCATGGCCGTCATCGTTCTCTTCGCTCTGGGCGGCCTGGTCGTCTGGTTGCTACTGGATGGGTATCGCATTACCAGCCCGATCGTGACCGATGGCCCTTCCAACCCGCTGTTGAAGACGGTGGTGCGGGAACCGGGCGCGTGGCTGAGCAATTTCAGCGCTTACCCCTGGATGATGATCGCCCCTGCCTTGGGCTTTATCGGTGCGCTGGGCGCGTTGATCGGGATGCGCCGGCGCAGTGAGGTCGGCACGCTGCTGCTGAGCAAGCTGTCCATCTTCGGCGTCATCTCGACCGCGGGTGTTTCGATGTTCCCCTTCCTGCTTCCGTCCTCGCGGGACCCGAACGCCAGCCTGACGGTGTGGGACAGCTCGTCCTCTCACCTCACCCTGTTCATCATGCTGGTGGCGACGGTGATCTTCCTGCCGATCATCCTGACCTACACTGCCTGGGTTTATAAGGTGCTGTGGGGCAAGGTCGAGGAGCAGGCCATCCACGACAACAGCGACAACGTCTACTGAGCGAGAGGAGACACGCAGATGTGGTACTTCGCCTGGATGCTGGGCCTGCCCCTGGCCTGTGCCTTCGCCGTGCTGAACGCGATGTGGTTCGAGCTGATGGAAGAAGGCGAGCTGAAGCCCGAGGAATGAGGGCATAAGCCCAAGCATGAGAAAACGCGGCGCCGGATTATCCGGGCCGCGTTTTTCTTTGCCCCGGCCACAGAAGGCCGGAGCTGACCAGCAGGCGGGAGACGGTTGGCCTCAGCCAGCGCGGCGAGCAGCGCTCTCCGTGTTGGCGGGAAGCACGGCAGCAACCGGGGTGGCCCGGGCGGTCGCATCAGCCTCCACCATCACGCCGCGGATATCGCGCAGGAAGCCGGTGCCCTTCACCGTGCGCTGCACCAGGACGGAACGGCGGTCCTGCGGGTCGGTCTTGCGGCGGGCGAGGTCCAGCTCGCCGAGCCGGTCCAGCGCACGGGTAATGGCGGGCTTGGAGACGTTCAGCGCGGCAGCCAAGCCACGAACAGTATGCGGCCCTTCGCTCAGATAGACAGTCAGGAAGACACCGAGCTGGCGGGCAGAGAGGTCGTGTCCATCCCGACGCACCAGGGCGACCACCGTGTCACGCAGGATGCCGACCAGCTGGTCCGGGGTATGTTGAACGGCCATCACAAGAATTCCCTCAGCAAATCATAACCCCGCCGCATACTGCCTGCGCGGCCATGAATATTTCAAAACGCGCTGGCCTTTTTGGAAAAGGCCCGCTTGTCCGGCACAACGCCCAAATCACGGATCTGATACATCCACCCTCGTAACGTATGGTGAACGATCATCGTGCCTCGCCACGCTGGCCAGGCCAGCCGATAGCGAACTGCATTTCGGTAGCCTAACTCATTATATCAATCGAGTAAGGCAAAAAGATGTTATACGATCTTAACGTCGGGCGCTATCCGGGGTGAAAACGCAATGCCGTTTCCGGTCTTCGCAGGCGCGGAATTGGTCGTGTATTAGCCGTAAAGTCCAGCGACAAATCGTAACCATTACAAAATATCCCAGTCTACAAATTTGCGTAGGGAGACATTTCTCGGCCAGTCCAATCGGATAAGCGATTGATTATAAAGACGCACCACCGAATCGGCCTCGGTTACGCCAAAGGTCATTTCCTGAGCGAAATTTCAACGCTTGCGCTTCGTTTCCTGGCAGGTGTCCCGAGCCCCCGCGCTTGATCACAAGCCGTTAACGCCAAGTTGACGCCACCCGCCGCTCTGCGCATTGCTTTCACTTCATCATCGGTTGGAGTGCGCGATGCGCCGTCCTTTCCTCATCACCCTGGCTGTCCTGCCGCTGCTATCGGCCTGCGCCCTCATGCCCCGCGACCTCGCCGACGAGCCGGCGCGTGTGGTGTTCTTCACAGAGGACAGCTCCGCGCTGGATGAGCCTGCGCTGGGTGTCGTGGCGAATGCAGCGGCCCTGGCGAAGGACTTCCCTACCCAGCCGGTGCTGGTCATGGGATTCGCCGATCCTGATGGAGGGCGCGCCTATAACCGGGCCTTGTCCGAGGCGCGGGCGCAGCGGGTGGCGGAGCAATTGCGCCAGGATGGCGTGGAGCCGCAGCGAATCGTCGTCTCCCCACGCGGCCCCGTGCCGTTCGAGATGATGCCGTTAGAGAGCCGCCGTGTGGAAATTCGCGTGGGCGGAGCCTCCCCCACGCGCTAATACCTCGCGGCATGACTGGATATGCCGACCCGCTTGAAACGCTGCACCGAGTCTTTGGCCATACTGGCTTCCGGGGGCAGCAGGAAGAAGTGGTGCGGCATGCCCTTGGCGGCGGTTCCGGCCTGATCCTGATGCCGACCGGCGGCGGCAAGAGCCTCTGCTTCCAGATTCCGGCCCTCTGCCGGCCGGGTCTGGGTGTGGTCGTCTCGCCCCTCATCGCGCTGATGGAGGATCAGGTGGCGGCCCTGCGGCAGCAGGATATCCCGGCCGCCGCCCTCCATTCCGAGCTGCCACCGGACGAAGCCCGCGCCATCTGGCGGGACCTCGACAATTGCTCGCTCAAGCTCCTCTACGTGTCGCCGGAGCGGCTCACGGCGGAGGGCACCCTCGCCCGGCTGGACGAGATGAAGATCGCCCTGTTCGCGATCGACGAGGCGCATTGCGTCAGCCAGTGGGGGCATCACTTCCGCCCGGAATATCGGGCCCTGCCGGTTCTGGCGCAGCGCTTCCCGATGGTGCCGCGCCTGGCCCTGACCGCGACGGCGGACCCCCGGACTGTCACCGACATCCAGCGCCAGCTCGGGCTGGAGGACTGCCCGGTCTTCCGCTCCAGCTTCGACCGACCGAATATCCAGATCGCCGCCCAGCCGCGGGAGCAGGAGCGCGGGCAGTTGCGGCGCTTCATCAAGGCGGCCTCCGACGGCACGGGCGCCGGGCTGATCTATTGCGGCACCCGGCGCAAAGCGGAGCAGACCGCCGAATGGCTGCGGCAGGATGGCCTCGACAGCCTCGTCTTCCATGCGGGGATGGACCCGGCTGCGAAGCGAGAGGCCCATAAGCGGTTTGCCGGCGGAGACGCGGTGGTCATGGCCGCCACCATTGCCTTTGGCATGGGAATCGACCGCCCGGATGTGCGCTTTGTCGCCCATACCGACCTGCCGCGCAGTCCGGAGAGCTGGTACCAGGAAATCGGGCGTGCCGGCCGCGACGGCCTGCCAGCCCAGGCTCTGCTGCTCTATGGCGCCGGCGATATCGCCCTGGCCCGCCATCGCATTCAGGAAAGCACGGCGCCGGATGAGCAGAAGCGCGTGGAGCGCCAGCGGCTGGAGGCCATGGTCGGGATTGCCGAGGCGTCCACTTGCCGGCGGCAGATCCTGCTGCGCTGCTTTGGCGAGGAAGCCCCGGAGCCCTGCGGCGCCTGCGATATCTGCCTGACCCCGCCCCGGTTGTTCGACGGCACCATCGCCGCGCAGAAGCTGCTTTCGGCCGTTCTCCGTACAGGGCGCCGATTTGGGCTTGGCCATGTGGTGGATGTGCTGCTGGGCAAGACGACGGATAAGGTTGCGCAATTCGGCCACGACGCGCTGCCCACCTTCGGCGTGGGGCGGGACCTGCCCGAATCCGCTTGGCGCGGGGTGGCGCGGCAGCTGGTGGCACAGGGCGCGCTGGACGTGGCGGTGGAGAACCATGGCGAGTTGGTCCCCACCGAGGCGGCGCGTCCCATCCTGAAGGGCGAGCAGCCGGTGATGCTGCGGGAAGAGCTGGTAACGGTTCCCCCAAGGGGCAGCCTGCGGACCCGCGCGAGCGTCGAGGCCCCCTCTGACCCCCGCTTCGCCGCCTTGCGAGAGTGGCGGAAGCGGACGGCACTGGCCCAGGGGGTGCCCGCTTACGTCATTTTCCAGGACCGAACCCTGGCGGAGATCGCCAGTGAGCAGCCGGACAGCCTTGCGCAACTCGGCAATATCCCCGGCGTCGGCAACACCAAGCTGGAGCGCTACGGGCAGGACGTGCTGCGGGTTCTGCGGGAATGCGCCGCGTGATTCCGGCCCTTTGTTACTAAGAACCAGTTGCAACTACATTTGCGAGCCGTTATCAGTCGCATCCCGATCAGCGATGCGGCTCCCGACGATATGTATGTCTGCCTCTGCAATGCCCTGACCGACACCCAGATCCGCGATGCCATCGCCGGAGGGGCTCAGCGACCCAAGGAGGTCTATGCCGCCTGCAACTGCAATGCGCAGTGCGGGTGCTGCACGGGCACCATGCTCTCTATCATCCGGGAGCAACCGGCCGGTGCGGACCAGGCCTCTGGCGGCGATTGAGACCGTCTCGCAGTCGCATTCTCAAGTAAAAACAACGACTTGACGGAGAAGGCACAGTTCTCCACTGTCCGCCCATATTGGACGGAGAGTGTTCCATGCTGCGCGACCCGAAGGTTATTGAATTTCTCAACACCCAGCTCACCAACGAGCTGACGGCGATCAACCAGTACTTCCTGCACGCCCGTATGTTGGACGACTGGGGCGTGACCAAGCTTGGCAAGCACGAATACGAGGAATCCATCGAGGAGATGAAGCATGCGGACGAGCTGATCGCCCGCATCCTGTTCCTCGGCGGCCTGCCGAATGTTCAGCGTCTGAACCAGATCCTGATCGGCCAGGATGTGCTCGAAGTCCTGAAGTGCGACCAAAAGCTGGAAGAGAAGGCCATCAACGACCTGCGCGACGGCATTGCCCATTGCGAGGCCGTGCGCGACTTCGTCTCCCGCGACCTGCTGATGCGCATCCTGGCGGATGAGGAGCATCATGCCGACTTCCTCGACACGCAGTTCAAGCTGATCGAGCAGATCGGCATTTCGGACTTCATTCGCCTGAACAGCGACGCGGCGCCGGACCAGAAGAAGGCCTGATGCCGCGAAAAGGCCGGGGGCCCCTGCCCCGGCCTTTCTTGTTTTTAGCCGCGCCCTTCGCCACCCTCACGCGAACCGCCAATGGATGCGTGACGTGGCCCCTTCCCTGCGCCGCCTGAGACTGGGAGACATGGACGCGGCAGCCAAGGTGTTGCGCGCTTCCTTCGATGAGCGCCTGCCCTGGCTGGCGGGGCTTCATACCCCGGCGGAAGATCGCGCCTTCTTCCGGAACGTTCTGTTCTCCGATTGCCAGGTCTGGGGTGCGGAGGAAGACCGGCTTCTCGGCATCATTGCTTTCAGGCAGGGCTGGATCGACCAGCTATACGTACTGCCCGGCCATCAAGGCCGCGGTATCGGCGCTGCGTTGCTGGATATCGCAAAGGCCACCTTCGATACGCTGCAGCTTTGGACCTTTCAGAAGAACGGACCGGCAAGGCGCTTCTATGAGGCGCGCGGCTTTATCGCGATCCAGGAAACCGACGGCCAAGGCAACGAAGAACGAGAGCCGGATGTGCTCTACCGGTGGGAAAAAGCGCTCCCGGAAGCCTAACCTTCGATTTCTGCGACCGGGGGGCCAGCGGGCAAGGCGGCGGCATCGTCCTTCAGGTCCACGCCGGTCAACCGGCGCTGCCGGGCTTCCGTCATGAGCCATGCGAGTTTCGTTGCCGCCATCTCATAGGTCAGGCCGCCCGAAGGATGGATATTGGAGATGCAGTTCCGCTCGGAATCCCGCCGCCCCTGGCGGGGGCCATAGGTCAGATAGACGCCCAGGCTGTCGGCTACGCTCAAACCTGGCCTTTCGCCGATCAGAATGGCGCAAAGTGTCGCTCCCAACGCGCCACCGATTTCATCGCCCAGGGCGACACGGGACTGGCTGGCGATCACCACCGGCGCAATGCGCCAATTCGGGAGTTTCTTCAGAACGGCATGCAAGAGCGGAACGGCGTGATGTTGCACGGCAGTCGCCGAGAGCCCATCCGCCAGCACGAACACGGCATCCCATCCGCCTTGCGGCAGCAATTCGAGGCAGGCCGGGTCGAGCCGCCGCCCAAGGTCCGGGCGGCGGAGATAAGTGCCCCGGTCCGGTGCCCGGCTGCGCACTTGTAAGTGGGGCAAGCCTTCCAGGCCGGCCACCAGCGCATCGGCATCCAGCGGCGTGTGCACGGCATCGCGGGCGCGGGCATGGGCCAGTTGGAAATCCAGCACCGCGTTGAGCGGCATGGCATCGCCTGTCCGCCCCAGGCCGATGCGGGCGGGCGTGGAACGGCGCAGGCCGCGCCAGGGGTCGTTCTCGGGGAGGTCAGCCGGCAAAGTTGCTGTCCTCATGGGCAAGAAGACGCTTCATCGCGCCATGCTGTGGCGCGAGCTGGCGGATGCGGCCGCTGCGGTCAGTCATGTCCATGCGCTCCAGCCACGCCTCGAATTCCGGCGCGGCGCGACGGCCCAGCACGGAGCGCAGATACAGCGCATCGTGGAAGGAACCGCTCTGGTAGTTCAGCATGACATCGTCCGCACCGGGGACGGTGATGATGAAGCTGGTGCCTGCAACGACCAGCAGCGTCATCAGGCTGTCCATGTCGTCCTGATCGGCCTCGGCATGGTTGGTGTAGCAGACATCCACGCCCATCGGCACGCCAAGCAGCTTGGCGCAGCAATGATCTTCCAGCCCCGCGCGGATGATCTGCTTGCCGTCATAGAGATATTCCGGGCCGATGAAGCCGACGACGGTATTCACCAACAGCGGCGAGAAGGCACGCGCCACGGCATAGGCACGGGTTTCCACCGTCTGCTGGTCCAGTCCGTGATGCGCATCGGCCGAAAGGGCAGCGCCCTGCCCGGTTTCGAAATACATGACGTTCTGGCCGATGGTGCCCCGCTTCAGCGCCAGCGCCGCCTCATGTGCCTCCCGCAACACGGAGAGGCTGACGCCGAAACCCGCATTGGCTGCTTCCGTCCCCGCGATGGACTGGAAGACCAGATCGACCGGCGCACTACGCTCCATGATGCGGAGGGCGTTGGTAACATGGGTCAGCACACAGGTCTGGGTGGGAATGTCGTGGCGTTCCCGCAGCCCGTCGAGCATTTCCAGCAGTGCGATGCAGTTCGGCACGTTATCGGTAGCGGGGTTGATGCCGATGACGGCATCGCCGGTGCCGTAGAGCAGCCCATCCAGTGTCGCGGCGGCGATGCCGCGCAGGTCATCGGTTGGATGGTTGGGCTGCAGCCGGGTTGAAAGCCGCCCCGGCAGGCCAATGGTGCTGCGGAAGGCTGTGACGACGCGGCAGCGGCTGCCAACCGAGATCAGATCCTGGTTCCGCATCAGCTTGGAGACGGCGGCGACCATTTCCGGGGTCAGCCCTGGCGCCAGGGCGGCCAGCGCTTCGCTCGTCGCCTCATAGGATAGCAGCCAGTCCCGCAGCCCCCCTACCGTGAGATGCCGGACCGGGGCGAAGGCGGCTGTATCGTGGGTGTCGTGGATCAGCCGCGTGACCTCATCTTCCTCGTAGGGGATGAGGGGCTCCTCCAGGAAGCGGGTCAGCGGCAGGTCGGCCAGCACGGCACGGGCAGCCACGCGCTGGGCGTCGCTTTCCGCAGCCAGCCCGGCCAGCTCGTCGCCGGAACGGGGCGGGGAGGCCTTGGCCAGCAGATCGGCCAGGTCCCGGAATATGTGGCGTTCCCCCCGGAAGTCGCTGGCATAGCGGCCCATCGCGTCACTCCGTTCAACTGCCTTGCAGCCTAACAGCGCGCGGGTGCATCGCAACAGTGCCACGCGTGCTGGCGGGGATGGCTTGGCGCCAGAATGGTTGCAGGTTCGTCAATCATTAAATTTCCCGGCCACGCTGTCGTTTGCCCTTGCAGGCAAGCGGAGCAGTGTGAGAACAAAATAGGAACTATGAGCACAGCCCCTTCCCCCCTCGACAGGCCCGCTCTCATGGCCACACTGCGTCGCCAGGTGGCCGTGCTGGAGCATGCAGGCACGCGGCCGGACCATGCGCGGCAGGACCCTGTGCCGCTATGCCCTTCCGTGGATCAGGTTTTGCCTGCGGGTGGCCTGGCCCGCGCCGCTCTTCATGAGATTCTGGGCACCACGGCATTGTCAGGCGCGGCGCTTGGCTTCTGCGCTCTGGTGCTGGCCCGCAGCGGCGGTACGGTGTTGTGGATCGGCGCGGAGCCCGAGGCCTGGCCACCAGGGCTGGTGCGCTTTGGGCTGGACCCTGCGCGCCTGGTGCTGGTGCGGGCCTCCCGGCCTGCCGATGCCCTGTGGGCGATGGAAGAAGCATTGCGCTGCCCGGCCGTCTCCGCCGCATTGCTGGCCTCGCCAGGCATCGGGCTGACGGCTGGGCGCAGGCTGATGCTGGCAGCGGAAGCTGGAGGCGCGCTGGGCCTGTTGCTGCGGGCAGACAGCCCTCACCCTGGCCCTGCCGTGGCGCTGACGCGCTGGCGGATATCCCCTCGCCCCGGTGGTGCTCCTTCCGAAGCGCATTGGCAGGTGGAATTGCTGCGGAGCCGTGGCGGTGCCGGCGGCAACTGGCCCCTCCGCTGGAACGAAGCTGCGGGCGAGCTGCTGGATGAAGCCTCCCTTCCCGCCAGGCCTGTCCGGCGGAGGGTGGGATGAGGCGCCGTTTCTGCCGCCCGCCGCGTCTTGAAGCCCCTTCGGCCAGCGAGGCGCCAGCCCAGGCATTGCCATTGCCGGCGGGTGAGAATGTTCCCGCGCGGCGCTTCCTGGCCATCCATCTTCCCTTGCTGGCGATCGAAGCCACAGGCCCTGCCGATGGTCCCGTTCTGGTCTGGCGGGCCAATGGCCCCCGCCGGGAGGTGCTGGCGGTGAATGCCGCTGCCGCTGCCTTGGGCGTGGCGCCGCGTCAGAGCCTGGCCGATGCCCAGGCCATTGCCCCCGGCGTGCAGCCCCGCCCGGAGGAACCGGACGCCGAGAGGGCGCGGCTGCAGGCGCTGGGCCTTTGGGCGCTGCGGTTTACCCCGTTAGTAGCGCTGGACCCACCCCAGGGTCTGTTGCTGGACATTACCGGTGTTGAGGCCCTGTTCGGCGGAGAAGCCGCGTTGCTGGAACGGGTGCTAAGCTCGCTGCGCCGCCATGGTCATGCGGCGCTGGGTGCTATCGCGGGTACGGGGCCGTTGGCCGCAGCGCTGGCCCAGGCTGCGCCCGGTACAATCGCCCCTAGCGGGCAGGAAAGGGCTGCCTTGGCCCCGCTGCTGCTCTTTGCCTTGCGCATCCCCCTCCCGGTGCTGGCCGCCCTGCGGCGCCTGGGGCTGGAGCGGTTGGGGGACCTGCTCGCACAGCCTCGCGCACCTCTGGCCCACCGCTTCGGTGCCGAGTTGATCCTGGCGCTGGACCGTGCGCTGGGTGAGGCCACGGCGCCCTTCCCCAGCTTGCGTCCGCCGCCGGATTTCCATGTCACCAGGGAATTTCTGGAACCTTTGATAGCACGCGGCGGCATTGACGCGGTGCTGTCACGCCTGCTGCCCCTGCTGTGCCAGCAGTTGGAGGATACCGGGCGCGGCCTTCGGCGGCTGGTGCTCCGCGCGCATCGCGGAGACGGCACCATGCAGGAAATCGTGCTGGGTCTCGGCCGCTCCAGCCGGGATGCGGCGCATCTGGCGAAGTTGCTGGAACGGCGGCTGGATACGCTGGAACCGCGTTTCGGCTTTGAACGGCTGGACTTGTTGGCGGAGATCACCGAGCCACTGGCCGCGCTGCAATCCGGCATGCCCGGCGCCGCCACCCAGGCCGTGGAAGAAGCCGCCCTGGCCCAGTTGATCGACCGGCTGGGACAGCGCTTGCCTGTCTGGCGCCTGGCGCCCCGTGCCAGCCATTGGCCGGAGCGGCAGGCCATGCGTGTGGAACCCTTCGCCGCCATTGAGACGCCGCCAGGCTGGGCAGCCCGGCCGCGCCCGCTGCGCCTGCTGCGCAAGCCGGAGCCCATCGAAGTCATGGCACTGCTGCCGGATGCACCACCCCGCCGCCTGCGCTGGCGCGGCCACTGGATTGAAGTCAGCGCCGCCGAGGGGCCGGAGCGCTTCGAGCCGGAATGGTGGTGGGACCGGCCGGACCGGCCGTTGCGCGATTATTATCGCGTGGAATGCGCGGATGGCACGCGACTGTGGATATGCCGTGCCGGGTTGGCGGATGAAGCGCCACGTTGGTTCCTGCACGGCGCATTCGCCTGAGGTGGCCGTGTCATGGGCTATGCCGAATTGGGCGCAATGTCGAACTTCACTTTCCTCGAAGGTGGCTCTCACCCGCAGGAGTTGGTAGCAGCCGCAAAGCTGCTGAATCACACAGGCATCGGCATCGCGGACCGTAATTCTCTCGCAGGCGTGGTGCGCGCCATGGCAGCGGCCGAGGAATGTGAACTCCCCTTCGTGCCGGGCTGCCGCGTAGCGCTGGAAGATGGGTTGGAATATCTGGTCTGGCCTACCGATCGCGCGGCTTATGGCAGGCTGACCTCCCTGCTCTCCGCCGCACGGATGGTGGCTGAGAAAGGCGAGGAGCGCATCAGCAGGGACGCGCTGCTCGCCGCCGCCGAAGGCCAGGTGATGGCGTTATTGGCGCCCGAAGTCCCGGATGCCGTTTTTGCCAGCCGGCTGCGGCGGGATGCGCAGGCCCTCCAGCGCGCGCTGGCCTTGCCGCTGTTCTGCGCCACAGCCCACCGCTTCGGCGGCGATGACCGGCAAAGGTTGAAGCGCCTGTCGGGCATGGCTGGGGCGGCAGGTGCGCGGCTGCTGGCGGCGGGTGGCACACGCTTCCACACGCCGGACCGTCGCCCGCTGGTAGATGTGCTCACCGCTATCCGGCTCGGTACCACGATTGACACGCTGGGCCTGGCCGCCACCCAGAATGCCGAGGCGCATCTGAAGTCCGAGCAGGAGATGCGCAGGCTTTTCAAGGGCTTCGAGGAAGCGGTGGATGCCAGCCAGGATATTCTCTCCATCTGCCGCTTCAGCCTGCGTGAGCTGCGTTATGAATATCCTGACGAAATTCTGGAAGAAGGCCGATCAGCCCAGGAGATTCTGGAATCCCGCGTTGCCTCCGCTGCTGCTGGCCATTGGCCTGAAGGCGTGCCGGAAAAGGTGCGGAAGCAGATCGCGCATGAATTGGCGCTGGTGCGGAAGCTGGGATACGCGCCTTACTTCCTGACGGTGCATGAGATTGTCCGCTTCGCCCAATCGCAGGATATTCTCTGCCAGGGGCGTGGCTCGGCGGCCAATTCCGCCATCTGCTTCGTGCTGGGCATCACCGCCGTTCCACCGGACAAGAACGAGTTGCTGTTCGAGCGCTTCATCAGTGAGGCACGGGATGAACCACCCGATATCGATGTCGATTTCGAGCATGAGCGGCGCGAGGATGTCATCCAGCACATCTATGAGCGCTATGGCCGCGATCGTGCCGCCATCTGCGCCACATTGATCCGCTACCGGCACCGCAGCGCTGTGCGGGAAGTCGGCAAGGCGATGGGGCTGTCGGAGGACATTACCGCACGTCTGGCCAAGGCGACCTGGCACCATGGCGATGACAGCCTGCGCACCGTGGCCCGCGAGCAAGGGCTGGACCCGGATGGCAGTATGCGCCTCGGCATGGCGATGGATCTGGCGGAGGAGCTGATTGGCTTTCCCCGGCATCTGGCCACGCATGTCGGCGGCTTCATCATCACACGCGGCAAGCTGACGGAGCTGGCGGTGGTGACCAAGGCGGCGATGGAGAACCGCCATACGTTGGAGTGGGATAAGGACGATATCGAAATCCTGCGGATGCTGAAGGTCGATGTGCTCGGCCTGGGCATGCTGAGCTGCCTGCACCGGGGGCTGGACCTGATTGCGGCTCATGGCGGTCCGCGCCTCGATCTACAGAACATCCCGCAGGATGATCCGGAAACCTATCGCATGCTTTCCCGCGGCGAGAGCCTGGGCGTGTTCCAAGTGGAAAGCCGTGCACAGATGAACATGCTGCCGAGGCTAAAGCCGCGGGAATTCTATGATCTCGTTATCCAAGTTGCGATTGTGCGCCCGGGACCAATCCAGGGCGACATGGTGCATCCGTATCTGCGGCGACGGGATGGGATTGAAGTAACCTCCTACCCCAAACCTGAGCTGGCTGCGGTATTGAAGCGCACACTCGGCGTCCCCCTCTTTCAGGAGCAGGCGATGCAGATCGCAATCATCGCCGCCGGATTTACCCCCACGCGCGCGGACGCGCTGCGGCGTGCCATGGCTACCTTCCGCAATGACGGAACCTTGCCCGTCTTCCAGGATGAATTCCTCGGAGGCATGATCCGGAACGGTTACAACCCCGATTTCGCAGCCCGTTGCTTCGAGCAGATCAAAGGTTTCGGCAGCTATGGCTTTCCGGAGAGCCATGCGGCTTCCTTCGCGCAGCTCGTCTACAGCTCTGCCTGGATCAAGCGGCATTACCCCGCCGCCTTTGCCTGCGCACTGCTCAACAGCCAGCCCATGGGCTTTTATTCCCCCGCGCAGATCGTGCGGGAAGCGGAGCGCCAGGGCGTACCCGTCCGCCCTGTCGACGTCACGGCCAGCCATTGGAATTGCAGCCTGGAACCAGCGGAGCAGGGCCTGGCCCTACGCCTGGGCCTGCGCCTGGTGAAGGGGCTGAAAAAGGAGGAGGCCGAGGCGCTGGTAGCTGCCCGCCCCTGCAAGGATCTGGCTGAGCTGGTGCGGCGTGCGGGGCTGGATCGCCGCGCGGTGGAGGCCTTGGCCGGAGCCGATGCCTTCCGGGATATGGGGTTGGGGCGACGGCACGCCCTTTGGGCAGCGGCTGGGCTGGACCGGGCGAAGGCGCCACCGCCCCTGCCCCTTTTCGCCGCGGCCGAAGCCGCGCCCCGCCTGCCTGCAGCGACGGCAGGAGAGGAAACGGTGCTGGATTACGGCGCCATGGACCTGACGCTGCGCGACCACCCGCTGGCCCTGTTGCGGCCCAGGCTGCGGGAGTTGCGCACCATTGACACTCGCGAAATGGCGGAAGCCCGCCAAGGCCAGCAGGTCCGTCTGGCTGGGCTGGTGCTGGTGCGGCAAAGGCCGGGCAGCGCCAAGGGCGTGGTGTTCTTCACGCTGGAAGATGAATTCGGCAGCGCCAATATCGTGCTCTACCGCGCCGTCACGGAGGCGCACCGCGCCGCTGTGCTCAGTGCCCGGCTTCTGCTGGTGGAAGGGCGGCTGGAGCGGCTGGATACCACCGAGGTTCCCATTCTGCACCTCATCGCCCGGCGGTTGGAGGACCATTCCAGGCTTTTGGATGGGTTGCACCATTTGGAGCGGCCAGGGACGTTGCAACCGCCTCTGGCCCATGCGGATGAAGTGGCCCGCCCCGGCCCTCGCGCATGGCGCAGCAGCCGGGACTGGCGATAGAAGCTCTACCCGGGGATGGGAACCGTCAGGCCACGCACTGCTCCAGCATCTCACGTACCCTGTCGGGCTGGAGCCGCCCGATCTCCGCGATAAAAACCAACCGCACCGGCGCGGCACCCGGCGATGGAGGAGGCGCGGCGCCAAAGGTGGCGCGCTGCCCTACCATCTGGAACAGCATCGGCCTCGCTTGCCCGTCGAAGCACAGAATTCCCTTGGCGCGGACAAGATCCGGCGCCAGACGACTGACCGCGGCCTGGAAGCGCGGCAGGGAGAGCGGCCTTTCAGATGTCCAGCTCAGGCTCTCGAAGTTGGGGGTGGGGAAGCGCGGTACCGCAGGCACGGAGCGGTTCGGCGCAGCGGGGAGATCGTCGGTGAAGAACAGCTCGGCGGGGACCCGGCCATGATGCCCCTCCAATATGGTGCGGCCGGGTATGAGCGTGCTGAGCCGGACGCGCAGCTCTGCCAGCTGCGCCGGCGTCACCGCATCGGCCTTGTTGAGGATGATGAAGTCCCCCGCGCGGAGTTGGGACAACCACAGCGTGTCCTCAGGCAGCGCGGCTTGCGCCGACAATGCCTGCGCATCCGCCACGCAAAGAACGGAATCCAACGCAGCCTCCCGCCAGATCACCGGATCCAGCAGGCTGCGCACGATCTCTGCCGGGTCTGATACGCCGCTCGTCTCGATAACGATGCCCTCTGGCGCCGGTTCCTGCCGCAGCAAAAGCGAGAGAGTGCGCAGCAGATCGCCCTGCAAGGTGCAGCAGATGCACCCGTTCTGGAGCGCCACCATTCCATCCGCGTTCCCGGCCAGGAGCTCGGCATCGATATTGATGGCGCCAAAGTCGTTCACCACCGCTGCCAGCCGCCGCCCATGCGGGGCTGTCAGCAAGTGGTTGATGACCGTCGTCTTGCCCGCGCCCAGGAAGCCGGTGACGAGCAAGACAGGAACAGGCATCAGCGGCGGACCGGCTTTCCGGGGCAGGCAGTGGTGACGAGCTCGCCATCGGCGATCACCGCCTCACCATTCACCAGCACATGCCGCATTCCCTCCGCCGGGCGGTTCATCTGGCGGAAATCGGCACGGTCGGTCAGCGTGGCGGCATCGAAGACGACGATATCGGCGTCGCTGCCGGGTTGCAGGCGGCCCTTGCGGCGCATTTGCGGCGTGCTTTCCTCCAACACGCGCGCCGGGATGATCGTGCATTTGGCGATGCCGTCGAGCAGCGGCATCGTCTGGCGGTCCAGGACATATTGCCGGAGGAAGCGGGTGAAGGTGCCGGAGGAACGCGGGTGGGAGGATGCATCCGCCGGCAGAGGCCACTCCTCCCCGAGATAGACCGAGGCGTCGGGCAGCGTCCACGGCATGGCGTCGGAGGCGATGGCACCGCCAGGGTAAAGGACGGAGACATCCAGCAATTCCTGGTGCCTGGGCTGCACATCGACATCCAGGAAGTGGAAGAGCACGAGCGAAGCTGGCTGTTCCTCCTGCGCTGCCACCAACTCGTCACGGGATGTGAAACGGTGGCCGGTGGAGACCATCTGCACCGCGCCGTAGTCGCGCCCGGTGCGTTCCGGGAAGGCGGGGTCGGTGAAGAAGGCCGCGCCCAAAACGGTGGAGCCGGAGCCGTAGGGATAGGCCTCCACCGTGATCTTCAGCCCCAGGGACTGCGCCTTACGCACCAGTTCCGCCGAGCGTTCGACATCCAGCAGGCTGGTGCTGTTGAAATGGCAGATGTGCATATGGGCACCGGTGGAGCCGGCATAGCCGATAAGGCGCGTATAGGCCTCGATCGAGCTCTTCGGGTCCACATTCGACATATAGGCGATGTGGGTATAGGTCGGCACGCCGCGCTCGGCCGCGAGACTGCAAATGAGCGACATTTCCTTCACGCCGGTGCCGGGGGCATAGGCGCTCGGCAGGCCGATGCCGATGCCGCCTTCGTCCAGCCCTTGCCGTACGCGCCGCAGCACTTCTGTTACCTCGGCATCGCTCGCGACCTCATCCATCCAGCGGCGCTGGCGGGTGGCGCGGCCCATGAAGCCGAGTTCGGGTTCGGGCTCCATGCCCGTCATGGCGGCGATGCGGGCGGAGATCCAGGCCGCCGCGGTGCCGTAGTTCAGCACGCGGCCAGTGGTAGCCTGCTTCTCGTACCAACCCGCCACCGGCAATACGCCGACTTCCAGTTCCAGTGCCGTCGTCACGCCGTCGAAGGCCTGCATCCGGTCCGCCGGAATGGACTGGCCATGCGCGTGCAGATCGATGAAGCCCGGCGCCACGCAAAGGCCCGTGGCATCGATCTCACGCGCCGCGCTGCCTTCCACCTGCCCGGTGGCAATGATCTCGCCACCGCGCACGGCGACATCGCCGACTGCGTCCAGGCCGGTCTCGGGGTCCAGCAGTCGCCCGCGGCGAATGATCAGGTCGTACATCGGCTCAGTCCTTACGCAGATTCCAGAAGACAGGCGCGGTGCCGGGAAGGACGCCCTGCACATTTCGGCGGTAGGCCGTGGGGGATTGAATGGTGCCGACCGGGACATAAGGCACGCTCTGGAAAGCTTCGCGCTCCATCTCGGCGGCAATGGCCTTCTGCGCGGCCTCGCCTTCCGCGGCGAACCAGCGCGTGCGCAGCTCTTCAAGCTTGGCGTCTGTGAACCAACCTGCCCATCCGGCACGCCCATTGCCACGCAATGCGAGATGGGAGGCCGGGCTCATGAATTCGGCAGCCACGGCAGTGGTGTGGAAGATGTTCCACCCTCCCTCTGCCGGCGGCTTCTGAGACGCGCGGCGTGCCAGCACCGTGCCCCAATCCGTCGAGACCAAACCGACATTCATGCCGAGCCGCCTCAGCAGATCGGCCGTGACCTCTCCCAGAGGGGCCAGGAAGGGCATGTCAGTCGGCGAGATGATGACAACCGGACGGCCATCATAGGAACTGGCCTTCAGCATATCCCGCGCCTTGGCGAGATTGGCTTCCATCGCCTCTCCGCCGGCGCCCGTGGAAAGCGGCGTGCCACAGGGGAAGAAGGCCTTGCACTCGCTGAACAGCGCGGGGTCTCCCACCATCGCCTGCAGGTAGTCCGGCTGGTTCAGCGCATACAATACTGCCTGGCGTACGCGTACATCATCAAAGGGAGGGTAGAGCGCGTTAAAGCGCAGCAGCACATAGATCCCCAGCGGGTCGCGCGTGGTGACGACAATGTCATTGGAACGGCGCAGGATGGGCAGCAGGTCGGCGGATGCGTTCTCCAGCCAGTCCACCTGCCCCGTGGCCAGGGCGGAGACGGCGGTGGAGGTATCCGGGATCACCTTCCATTCCACGCGATCTACATGGACGTGCTTGCCGCCCGCGGCGCCGTCGGCAGCTTCGCTGCGCGGCACATAGCCATCGAACTTCGCATAGACCGCCTGGCTGCCTGCAACCCATTCATCCTTCAGGAAGCGGAAGGGGCCGGAGCCGATGGCCTCGCGGATCTGCTCCTGTGGCGATGTACTGGCCAGCCGCTCCGGCATGATGAAGGGGACAGGGCTGGAGAGCTTGCCCAGCGCATCGGCCAGCAGCGGGAAAGGCGCCTTCAGCCGGAAGCGAAGTGTGCGGTCGTCAATGGCGGAGAGTTCGTTGGTCTGCGCCATCAGCGTGGCGCCGAAGCCATCTCGCGCCGCCCAACGGCGGATGCTGGCCACGCAGTCCTGGGCCCGCACCGGCTCGCCATCGTGGAACTTCAGCCCCTCGCGCAGGCGGATGGTCCAGGTGAGGCCCTCATCCGTCACCTCATGCCCTTCGGCCATCTGGGGCTTCAGCTGGAACTTGGAGTCCATGCTGTAGAGCGTGTCATAGACCATGTAGCCGTGGTTCCGGACCACGTAACCCGTGGTCCAGACCGGATCGAGGGCCGAAAGGTCGGCCTGCGGCACGAAGCGCAGGACCTTCGCGCCCTGCGCCACCGCCGGGCGGCCAAGAGCAGGTGCGAGAGACAGCGCTGCGGAGGCAACCAGGAGAGAGCGGCGGGTGGTGGTCATTCGCGTCAGGCTCCGGCGTCAGAGGCTGTTGCTGGCAGAGAAAGGATCGGCGACGCGCGGCCAGAAGGGGCGCGTGCGCTTGGTGAAGGGGATGTTCGCATAGTCCGGCGGAATGGCGCCGGGCGCGGCCACGTAGCGGATCTCCCGCGCGACCGGCGCGAAGGCGGCATGGAAATGCTGGGTGGATTTGACGACCACCAGCGCCTTGTCCTCCAGCGTGATGCCGAGGCCGGTGAAGGCATCCGGCGCGAAGGTCTGCTGCCGCTTGCTGGTGAGCACGATGTCTATGCCATCGGCGGAGACCCAGGCGCTGGGGCCGAAACTCGCCCGCCCGCCGCTCAAGCCGGTCTGGAAGAAGTCGTTCTCGACCTTGCGGACCGTCACCATGAGGTCCACCGGATCACCGGAAGAGGGGCCGCATTTGCCGCCGATGCGCAGGAGGAAGTTGGCGCCCTCCCCCGCTTCCTGGCAGAAGGCCACCGATTGCGGGTCCCAGAAGCAGCCGATAACGGCGCCCTTCACGCCCCGGTCAACCAGCCGGCGGAGGATGGCGGTATTGTCCGAGGGCGCGCCACCGCCGGCGTTGTCGGCGACATCGGCCAGGACCATCGGCCCGCCCGTGCCGGCCAGAGCGTGGTCGATCCCTTCGTCGATCGTGTCATGGCGCGTGGAGGTCGCCTCCCGCATGGCCCAGACTTCCTCGCCCAGCGTCTTTGCCAGAGCTTCAGCCTTCGACACGTCGCCATCGGCGATGACGACCATTTTGGCTCCGACCTCCTCAACATCTCCCCAGGGGAAACCGTGACCGAAGGAGACGGAGAGGATGCCATCCTTGCCTTCCAGCGCCTGCATGCGGGCGACGAAGGACTTCATCGGCTCCTGGGGCGTGCGCCACATGCTGATCATGCGGCAATCGTGGTAGGCCGTGACGGGGTTCACCTCGCCCCGTGCGGCGCGGGTGCAGAGGGCGTAGAGCTCTTCCGCCCGCTCCGCCATGTCGATATGCGGGTATTCCTTATAGGTGATGATAGCGTCGGCGCTTGTCCGCATCAGTTCCGTCAGATGGCAGTGCAGGTCGAGCTCTATGCCGATCTTGACCCCGGGCCCGACTACCTCCCGCACCCGCGCCAGGGTGTCGCCCTCGCAATCGTCATAGCCATGGGCGACCATGGCGCCGTGCATGAAGAGAAGCACCACATCCACGGGCCCTGCCTGCCGCAGATCGTCCAGCAGCATGTCCCGCAGGCCCTCATAGACATGCTTCAGCGTGGTGCCGGCGGGCTGGGCGAAGGTGCACAGGCTCTCCGCCACCTCATGGCCATCGGCCTCCGCCAGGCGGCGCCAGGTGATGAGAGGGACATTGCCGGAGACGGCGGGATGGCGGCTGCCGTCGTTGCGGAACCAAATCCGGCCGTCCTTGAAGCCTGCCCATCCCGTGGGGATGGGAGAGAAGGTGTTGGTCTCGGTCGCCAGCCCCGCGATGAAAATCTTCACTCGCCTTCTCCCTTGCTCAATGCGCCCCGGCATCCTACAGCCACGGTAGCAGGATCGATCAAAAGTTGACCTATAGTGAAACTGCCTTCGCGAAAGCGTCAACATGGGTGAGCTTCCCGACTCGACAATCGGCCGTCCGTCCCTGGGGGAGTCTGTCCGCGCCGCGCGTCAGGCTCAGGGCCTCACGCTAAAGGAGGTTAGCGCGCGGTCGGGGCTTGCCGTCTCCACCCTGTCCAAGGTGGAGAACGGGCAGATGTCCCTCACCTATGACAAGCTGCTCGCGCTCAGCGAGGGGCTGCGGGTGAACGTGGCCACATTGTTCGAGACGCCTGGCAGCGCTCCGGCCCGTCCCGTCATGGCGCGCCGCAGCATCAGCCGGCGGGGGCAAGGACAAAGGCTGCATACGGACTGGTATGAGTATCTCTACCAATTCACTGATCTCGCCCGGAAACGCATGATCCCCATCATGGCGGAACTGCATGCCCGCACGATCGAGGAATTCGGCGATCTGATCCGCCATGGAGGCGAGGAATATTTCTACGTCATCGAGGGCCGCGTGGAGGTTCATACCGAATTCTATGCGCCGGACGTGCTGGAGCCGGGCGACGGCATCTACCTCGACAGCACCATGGGCCACGCCTACCTCAATGCCGGGGATAGGCCGGCCCGCGCCGTTGTCGTCTGTTCCGGAGTAGACCCGGAGCTGGATGCGGCGCTGATCGCGTTGCTCGCTGGCCAACCGCGAAAGACTCCGAAAGAATGATCTTGGTAAGGCTGGGCCGGTGGGCCGCGAGAGGCAATTCATGAGCAAATCGGTGATCGTGCTCGGGGCGGGGATGGTAGGCGTCTCCATCGCCCTTCATCTGCGGCAACGTGGCTGGGATGTGGCGCTGGTGGACCGGCGAGGGCCGGGTGAAGGTGCCTCCTTCGGCAATGCCGGGCTGATCCAGCGTGAGGCGGTACACCCCCACCCCTTCCCGCGCCGCCTTGCTGAGATCGCGCGTATTGCCGGGAACCGTTCGGTGGACGCCGTGTATCATGCCGGCGCCTTGCCGGGGCTGGCCTATCCGCTGCTGCGTTATTGGTGGCAATCCGCGCCCGAACGCTATGAGGCCGTTGCCCGTGCCTATGCGCGCCTTATCGTCACCTGCCTGGACGAGCATATGGTGGTGGCCGGCGAGGCCGGCTCCGCCGAATTGCTGCGCCCCATCGGCTGGATGCGTCTGTTCAACGATGACGCGAAGCTGGAGGAAGCGCGCAAGGAGGCCGAAGCCGCGCATCGGGACTATGGCGTCGGCTACCGTATGCTCGATGGGAAGGAATTGGCGGCGGAGGAGCCGCATCTCCTTATACAGCGAAAAGGCGCGCTGCATTGGACGGACCCGTATTCGGTAAGCGACCCGCACGCCCTCACCCTCTCCTATGCCCGGCTTTTCGAGGCCAAGGGCGGCCGCCTTGCCACGGGCGATGCGGCCTCGCTCCGGCGAGCCGGCCAGGGCTGGCGTGTGGAAACCGCGGACGGTCCGGTGGAAGCGGCACAGGCGGTCATCGCCCTCGGGGCCGCTGCGGGTGATCTGACGCGGCGCTTTGGCTACGCGCCACCGCTCTTCGGCAAGCGCGGGTATCACTACCATTTCGGCATGCAGGGCAATGCCGTGCTCAACCACCCCTTCATCGATGAGGAAAGCGGCTTCTGCCTCGTGCCGATGCGTGCCGGCATACGCCTGACCACTGGCGCGGAGTTCGCCAGGCCGGACGCGCCGGAGACGCCTGTCCAGCTGGAGCGGGCGGAGCCGATCGCACGCCGGTTGCTACCTCTTGCCGAGAAGGTTGAAGACAAGCCCTGGATGGGCACGCGGCCCTGCACGCCGGATATGCTTCCGATCATTGGCCGCATTCCCGGCCAGGACACTCTGTGGGGGGCGTTCGGTCATGCGCATCAGGGCCTGACGCTGGGCCCGACCACGGGTAGGCTGCTGGCCGAGATGATGGACGGGGAGAAACCGTTTATCGACCCCGCGCCTTACCGCGCCGAACGCTTCCGCTGAGGCTGGTTTCGGGCGGGCCGCCCCAAGTCTTCTGATAACCTGAAATCTGTGGTACGGGGTGCCGCGCAGCGGTGTGGGGAAGCGGATTCGCTGCCTCAGCCGCGCGGCCGTCCAAGACAGGAGCCCGACCATGAGAGTGCTGCAAAGAGATGAACTGGCGCGCGAACCCTTGCCCGGGCGCGTGCTGCAACGTGCGGTCGGCAAGAACTCGGCCTCAGCCAGCCAGAAAATGACTGTCTCCTTCTGCCGGTACTCCAAGGAGAGCGGCCCGATGGAGCCGCACCACCATGCTGAGGAAACGGTCTATATCATCGATGCAAAGGATGGCTGGATCCGCAAGGGGCCCAGCAAGGACAATCTGGACGAGACCGTCCCCGTGCAAGCCGGCACGATCCTGCATTTCGACGAGCTGGAATGGCACATCTTCGAATATGGCGAGGGTGGGTTTATTGATGCGGCCTGCATTTACGGGCAGGTGGATAACATCCGGCCAGAGGATATCATCGGTAAGAAGGGCTGAGGGCTACCTGCCCTCGCCTCCTATTTGGCGCAGCGGGCCAGGCAGTTGTTCATGTGGTTCCAGGCGGCCTGCTGCGCCGCCTCGACATCCCGCCGCAGGATTGCCTCCAGTATAGCCTCGTGCTCGCCCAGTACCTCCGCGGCCTCCCATGGCGTGCCGGTGGGGCGGGAAAGGCTGATGCTGTCCCGGATGTGATGGCCAAGGAAGCCGACGAAGGCGACGAAGAGCGGGTTGTTCGCTGCCTCGGCAATGCCACGATGGAACTGAAGGTCTTCCTCCACCCCATTGCCTCCAGCGGCGATGGCCTTCTCCATCTCACGATGCGCGCGCCGCAGTTCGGCAAGCTGGCCACGTGTGGCGCGGGCGGCGGCCAGAGCGGCCGCCGAGACCTCAGCGCCCATGCGGAGCTCGAAGATCATTCGCGCTGCATTGGGTGCGCTGGCCAGCTCCGGTTGAATGCGAAAGGGGCGGTTGGCACTGGGGGCCGCTACGAAGGCGCCTGCGCCCTGCCGTGTTTCAATCAGCCCCTCTGCCTTGAGGCTCGAAATGGCCTCCCGGATGACTGCGAGGCTCACCCCGAACTGCTCGGCCAACTGCTGACCGGTAGGCAGCCGCGCGCCGGGCGGCATCCGCCCGTCACTGATGCTGCGCGTCAGCGACGCGACGACATGATCCGCGAGACTGGGCCTTGCGATCGTTTCAGCCATCCTTCTCCGCCCTTTGCCCTCAGATCTGCACTCTAGCACAGCGGCCGCACCGGGCGGCTGCCGCAACGGATTGCCAAGTCATCAAGTCTTCTGATAACCATAAATCAATTGGAGGGGGATTGCCATGAGAGGTACACGGCTTCAACAGATGCTTCGTGCATCGGAACGGGCGCTGAATGGCTGGATGGCCATTCCCAGCCCATTCCTGGCCGAAGCCATGGCGCATCAGGGCTTCGACGCCGTGACGCTCGACCTGCAGCATGGGCTGATCTCCTTCGACAACGCCCTGGCCATGCTTCAGGCGCTCTCCACCACCGAGGTCACGCCACTGGCACGGGTTGCGGCGCTGGACCCCGGCGCCATCATGAAGATCCTGGATGCGGGGGCTATGGGGATCATTTGCCCCCTGATCGATAACGCGGAGCAGTGCGCGACCTTCGTTGCCGCCTGCCGTTACCCGCCGCAGGGCAACCGTTCCTTCGGGCCCACGCGGGCGCAGCTTTATGCCGGGCCACGCTACATGGCCGAAGCGAATGAAACCATCCTGACATTCGCCATGATCGAAACCGCTGAAGGGGTGCGTAACCTGGAGGAGATCCTCGCCGTACCCGGCTTGGATGGCGTTTATATCGGCCCTTCCGATCTCAGCTTCACCCATGGCCATGACCCGGTGAACGGGCCGGAACATCCGGAGATGCTGGCCCGAATTGATGCCATCCGTGATGCCGCGCACCGGCATGGCAAGAAGGTCGGCATGCACAGCTCCGCCATCGATTACTGCGCGAAGATGTGGGGCCGGGGCTTCGACATGGTGACGGCGCCCAACGAGAACAGGCTGTTCGGCTTCGGGGCGCAATTGCTGATGCAGGCGCTGGAGCGCGAGACGGGGGCGCCGCAGCCGCGCCCAGGCTACTGAACAAGGCCATGCCTGATACCCTTCCCCCACCCGCCGACCTCCTCGCCGGGCTGGCCCGCATCGTTGGCGAACGCTACGTTATCCCGCCGGGGCACGACCAAGAGCCGTTCGTTACTGATTGGCGCGGCCGCTATCGGGGCCTTGCCGAGGCGGTGGTGAAGCCCGGTTCGCCAGAGGAAGTGGCGGCTGTTGTGCGCCTTTGCACGGCGCAGGGCGTCGCCATTGTGCCGCAGGGCGGCAATACCGGCATGTGCGGGGCGGCCACCCCGGCAGCGGAAGGCCGCAGCGTGGTGCTGCGGCTAGACCGGCTGAACCGCGTCCGCTGGACCAGCCGCCTGGGCGATGCCATCGCTGTCGACGCCGGCTGTGTCCTGGCTGATGTTCAGGCAGCGGCGGAAGCGATCGGGCGCCTCTTTCCTCTCAGCCTGGGGGCGGAAGGAAGCTGCCAGATCGGCGGCAACCTCTCCACCAATGCCGGAGGTACCGCCGTGCTTCGCTATGGCACCATGCGCGAGCTCTGCCTCGGGCTGGAGGTGGTGCTGCCCGACGGGCGGTTGCTCGACATGATGACGGCGCTCCGGAAGGACAGCACCGGCTACGACATCAAGCAGATGTTTATCGGCGCGGAGGGCACGCTCGGCATCATCACAGGCGCCGTCCTCAAACTCTTCCCGCGCCCGCGGGTCTCCGCGCTGGCCATGGCCATGGCTGAAGAGCCGGAACAGGTGCTGGACCTGCTGGCCCTGGCACGCACGCATCTGGGTGACAGGCTGCTCTCCTTCGAGGTGATGTCTCGCCGCCAGGTGGAAGTGATCGCGCAGCACATGCCCGATGTCGCCATTCCCTTCCCGCTTGATGCGGGCTGGTATGTTCTGGTCGAGATCACCGATACCCTGACCACCGACACACTGCCGGCACTGCTGGAGTCCCTGCTGGGAGAGGCGCTGGAGGCGGGGCTGCTGACCAATGCCATCGTCGCCAGCAGCGAGGCCCAGGCCGCCACGCTCTGGCGCATCCGGCACAGCGTTTCCGAAAGCAGCAAGGCACATGGCTATGTGGTCAGCCATGACAGTGTCGTGCCGCTGGAAAGCCAGGCGGCATTTATCCGCGGCGTGGAGCAGGCCATCCTCGCTGTCGAGCCCTTCGCCACGGTGGTGATGCACGGCCATGTAGGCGACGGCAACATCCACGTCCTCGGCATTCTCGACCCTGGCCTCTTTACCTCCCCGGAAGCGCTGCGGGAGAAGGCGGCGGCCATCTCCATGGCAGTGGACGACGTGCTTGTGCCGCTGGGCGGTGCCATCAGCGCGGAACATGGCATAGGCGTCTCTAACCGCGCTCGTCTGCACCGCGCTACCTCACCGCTCGAGATGGAACTGATGCAGCGCTTCAAGACGCTATTGGATCCGAACAACCTGATGAATCCCGGGAAAGTGCTGCCCGAAGGCCCACCTCATCCGGGCTGAGCGCCCGCAACCGACGTCCAGAAGAGGAAACGATAAAAATGTCCATCACACGTCGCGGCCTTTGTGCCGCCACGCTGGCTCTCGCCGCCACGCCCGCCTTGGCGGCAGACGGATATCCCACCGGGCCGGTACGCGTCGTCATTCCATTTTCCCCCGGTGGTTCGGCCGACATCTTTGGCCGTCTCATTGCCGAGCACCTCACCCAGGCGTTGGGCAAGCCCTTCGTTTGCGAGAATGTTGGTGGCGCCGGTAGCACGCTGGGCGTTGCTCAGGTCGCACGCGCGGCACCGGATGGCCAGACGCTTGGTATCGGTGCCGTCTCCGGCCTCTCCATCATTCCCGCCTTCGGCAATATCCCCATCAGCTACAATGTCGAGGAACTGGTGCTGCTGGGCCAGGTTTCCGCCATCCCGAATGTGTTGGTGGTCAACCCCAGGACCATCCAGGCGCGGAGCGTGCCCGACCTCATTGCGCATCTGAAGGCCAATCCCGGCAAGGTCACCTATGGCACCCCGGGCGTCGGCACGAGCCAGCACCTTGCTGCCGAGCTGTTCCAGGCCATGACGGGGACCTCGATGGTGCATGTGCCCTATCGCGGATCCAGCAACATGGTGGTGGATTTGCTCAGCGGCTCCATCGACCTCTCCTTTGATAACATTCCGCTGCTGTTGCCATATGTCGCCGACAAGAAGCTGGTACTGCTGGGTAGCGCCACCAAGGAACGACCGGCATTCGACCCGAGCCTGCCCGCGATCGCCGAGTACCTGCCGGGCTTCGAGGCTGTTGCCTGGCACGGCTTCTTCCTGCCTAAGGGAACGTCGCCAGCCATCGCAGACCGCCTCTCCGGGGCGATCATTGAGTTCATGAAGCGCCCCGCCACACAGGCGCGGTTCGAGGAACTCGGGGCAATGGCGGTGAGCACAACACCGGCCGAGTTCACTCAATTCGTTCGTCATGAGACAGCGCGCTGGCGGCGCCTCATCGAAGAACGGAATATCCAGCCGGCATAACCGGCGACGGGGCCAAGGGGATGGTATCCTTGCTTCGGGACCAACTTGGCCTCGTGCCTCCCTTCCCCACGGTTGCGGTGCATGGGTAACTCCATCTGGGCACCGCGCAGGCACGTAAGCGCCGTGAGCCTCAGTTCAATCCGAAGTGGGGAAATTCGCGCGAGCGCGGCGGAGGAGCGCCTTGAACATGAGTTGCTCGTCAGGGGACATATCCTGAACGGCCAGGGCGTTCACCAGGTGAGCTTCAGGCATGAGTTCCTCCCGCAGGGCCTGCCCGCCCGGCGTGAGAAAAATATGGACCTTCCGGCGGTCGGTGCCTGAGCGCACACGATGAATCCAGCCCTGCTCCTCAATGCCTCGCAGGGCGATAACGGCGGTGGGCTCCATCATTCCCACCCGGCGTGCGAGTTCCCGCTGAGTGATCCCATCCTCCTGCCACAGGACGCGGAGGAAGTACCAAGCCCCTGGAGCGACGCCATGGGCTTGGAGGCGCGAGTGCAGATGCCGCTGAATGGCACGGTTCAGGTCACGGACGAGAAAGCCGACGCTGTCATCGAATGGAAGAGGATCGGCAAGGGCATCGGCGGGCGTTGTCATGCCCGCCAGCCTAGATGGAAATGGAGGAGGCGGGAATGTGGCCCTCAAGCCAAGGCCGCCCGCGACATCGCCTTCTCGTCCTCCTCCTCCTCGATCCCTGCCAGGGCAGCCACTTCTTCCTCCGAGGCGCCCAAAACGCGCCAATTCGCGGTCTTTGGCACAACTCCCTGGTATGACCGTAGCTTGGCCAACGGCAGATGTGGCACCGACAGGCCGATGGGCTCCGCCCCCGCCTCATGCCGCGCCACGGCGTCCAGCATGATCCTGCGGAACTGGATCACGGCGATATCACTGGCGCCCAGGCGCTCGCTGGTACGGTCGGCGATAGCACCCATGCTTTCCCACATCGCGATGTCCTGGTTCGGGATACCAGGAATGCCGGTAAAGCTATCGCCAGTCTTCATCCAGGCGCGATCCTGCAAGTAGTCATTCCAGGCGTGGCGCTTCATCGGGCGAAAGTTCTCGTCCACATCGACGCCGACCTCGGCGACGCAGAACTTTCGCCACGTCTCCGTGGAGATCGCCTCGCGGCTCTCATGCCAGGCAATGAAGTGAAAATAGCTGTTGGTGTCGTCCTTCGGCACGATCACGCTCGCCACATTGTAGGTCGCATTGGGCGGAATGAGCGCAGTGAAGGGCGCAACAAAGGTGGTGATGCGCACATAATCCTGCGTAGCCGCATTCATGATGGGGCGGCGGATCGCCGCATATCGCATGCCGTAATTCGTGACCTGTACCTGGATGCGGGGATTCTTGTCTGTAGACGGACGCACCCAGTGCGTTTCCTTCGCTTCGGCCTCCCCTCGGGCCGGCCGCATGTCCGAGGAATGCAGTGATGATGAATGGGCGCTATCGATCTGCCCTTCCATGATCTGCGCCCAGTTGCAGGGTAGATCGATGCGGACAATGGCCGCATGCGCTTCGGGAGTGGGCGCCCAGGGGGGCGGTTCGAATTCCGGCATTAGCGCTGGCTCGCCCATATAGATCCAGACGAAGCCGCCCGCTTCGCGCGTCGGGTAGGCCTTGTGCTTCACGCGCTCAGCGAACCCGCTTTCCTTGGGCTCAGAGGGCATGTCCGTCACCCTCCCCTCCACGTCAATCTTCCAGCCGTGATAAAGGCAACGCAGGCCGCAGTTCTCGTTTCGCCCAAAGGCCAGGGAAGCTTTGCGGTGCGGGCACATTTCGCCGAGCACACCAACGCGGCCTTCAGTGTCGCGATAGGCGACAAGCTTCTCCCCGAGGATGGTAATGCGGACAGGCCTACCGTCCCGTTCCGCCACCTGTTCACAGAGCAGGGCGGGGATCCAATGCCGGCGCATGAGGCGGCCCATCGGCGCTTCGCCCTCAATTCGACAGAGAGTTTCGTTCTCCAGAGCGGTCAGCATGGGCGAATGCTCCTAACTCGACCTTTGCGGTCAGAATTTAATTAGATGACTAACTTATTTATGCGCTCGTATGCGTCAAGTGGAATCGATAATGGCCTCATTCCGGCCTTAACCGCTCCACCCTGTGCTGGATTAGGCGGGAAAATCCCCAATTCCCCTTGCAGACGTAACTTAGATACCTAACAATATCTGTGAGGCGCCTCTTCAAAGCGCCAGGAGGACGAACCAAGAGCGATGCTGGACCTGCCCGCCCCTGACGCGGAGCTGATGACCCTGCGTGTCGCGCGCGCCGAGCCCGCGGCCGATGGCGTACAGCTTTTCGAGCTGCGACATCCGGAGGATGCTCCCTTGCCCGCTTTCACGCCGGGCTCGCACCTCGCCGTACGAGTGCCCTCCGGCGCCATGCGCAACTATTCCCTTTGCAACGATCCTCATGAGCGAGACCGCTACGTCATCGCTGTAAAGCGCGAGGAAAACGGAAGGGGTGGCTCCGTCGCGCTGATCGATGGGACGCCACCAGGTGCGACGCTGCAGGTCTCAGCTCCACGCAATCTTTTTGAGCTGGACACGCGCGCGCCAGAATACATTTTCGTCGCGGGCGGCATCGGTATCACTCCGATCCTCGCCATGATCCGCTACCTGCAGGCGGAAGGCGGCAAGCCCTTTCGTCTGTTCTATCTCACGCGCAATTCCGCCAGCACCGCCTTCCGGGAGGACATTGCTGCAATCGGCGGTTCCATCGTCATTCATCATGATGAAGGCGATCCCGACCAGGCCTATGATCTCTGGCCCGTCTTTGAGGAACCTGGGCGAGCGCAGATCTATTGCTGCGGCCCGCGTCCGCTGATGGACGCCGTACGCGACATGACCGGCCACTGGCCGGAGAACGCCGTGCATTTTGAGGATTTCGGTTCGGACCTCGTCCGCCCCCGCGCGGATGACCAGCCCTTCACCGTGTGCGCGGGAGCGGAAGCCGCGCCGCTGGACGTTCCAGTCGGCACCACCATTCTTGAAGTTCTGCGCGCTCACGGCCGTACGCTTCCCTCTTCCTGCGAAAGCGGAACCTGCGGCACCTGCCGCACCCGCTACCTCTCGGGAGAGGTGGACCACCGCGACATGGTCCTCACGGAGGCCGAACGACAGGAGGCGCTGATGATCTGCGTCTCTCGCGCCCGCGGCACCTTGGTGCTGGACCTCTAGGCGTGCCGGAGGAACCCATCCGTCTCGGCGTGGTAGGGCTTGGGCGGGCCTTTATGCTCATGTTGCCGACCCTGGCGCGCGATCCCCGCCTGGCGGTGCTGGCATGCGCAGATCCTCGCCCCGAGGCCCGCGCCCGCTTCGCCGCCGATTTCCCCGGCTCGCGCACTTATGAGAGCATGAGCGCATTATGCGCAGACGAGGCCGTCGAGGCGATCTACGTCGCCACGCCGCATCAGCATCATGTCGCTGATGTGCGTGCCGCAGCTGCGGCAGGCAAACATGTGCTCGTGGAAAAACCCATGGCGCTGACGTTGCCGGACTGTCGCGCAATGGTGGAAGCCGCCCGCGAGGCCGGCGTGCACCTCATCGTCGGCCACAGCCATTCCTTTGACGCGCCTTATCTCCGCACGCGCGAGATCATACAGAGCGGTACGCACGGTGCGGTGCGCATGATCACCGCCATGAACTTCACCGATTATCTCTATCGCCCTCGCCGGCCTGAAGAGCTGGACACGGCGCAAGGTGGTGGTGCGATATTCTCACAGGCGCCGCATCAGATCGAAGTGGTGCGACTCCTGGCCGGGCGGCCAGCGCGCAGCATTCGCGCCGCCTCCACTGTCTGGGATCCGTCGCGCGGAACAGAAGGCGCTTACAACGCCCTGCTCGATTTTGGTGATGGCCTCGCCGCCACCCTGACCTATAGCGGCCATGGCCATTTCGACACGGATGAGTTCCAGGACTGGACCGGAGAAATGGGCCAGCAGCGTAATCCGGCCGAGTACGGAACAGCCCGCAACGTGCTGAGTGGCCTTGCCTCTCGCGAAGAAGAAGTGATGCTGAAGGAGAAGCGCACCTATGGCCTCGGGCCGGGCGCTACCGAGGCACGAACCGCGCCGCTGCCAGGCGCCTACAACCATTTTGGCCTCGTTATCGCTTCCTGCGAATTTGCGGATCTGCGCCCCACCCCTCGGGGCGTGATGATTTACGCCGACGACCTCCGCCACCTTGAGCACCTGCCGCCACCCGAAATCCCCCGTGCTGAAGTTATCGACGAGCTCCACGCAGCCCTTCGGCGTGGAACTGCACCCCTCCACTCCGGCGAGTGGGGACTGGCCACGGTGGAGATCTGCCTCGCCATGCTGCAATCGGCGCGCACGGGACGAGAGGTGGCCCTTCATCAACAAGGCGCGCCATGAAGCACGCCACGGGAGAGAGAAACGACGATGCAATTCCCCTGGAAACGCCGGGACACGCTCCGCCTGGCGCTGCTTGCTGCTGCCGTGCCTGGCCTTGCCCGCGCACAGCCCGGCCGAGGCCCGGTGCGCCTCGTGGTGCCCTATGCTCCTGGTGGCACCAATGACGTCACGGCCCGCCTTCTCTCCCCCCGGATGAGCGAAGGCTTTGGCTCCACATGCGTCATCGAGAACCGCTCGGGCGCCAGCGGCGCAATCGGCGCGCAGGAGGTCGCCCGCTCGGCGCCGGATGGGCAGACCCTACTCTACTCCAACGAAGTACATCCAATCCTCAAATTGGTGCAGCGTGGTGTACCCTTCGATGCCATCGCGGACTTCACGCCGGTGGCCCGCACCGTCAGCATTCCTTATGTTCTTATAGGCAGCGCCTCCGCGGGACTTCCCGCTGATCCGCGCGCCCTTATTGACGCGGTAAAGCGCGAGCCCGCCCGCTTCAGCTTCGCCTGCTCGTCGCTGGGTTCGGTCGGCCATATCGGTGCCGCGGCGCTGGGGCAGCGCCTGGGCGTGCCGGTGACACCAGTGATCTACCGTGGCAGCGGACCTGCGGTGAACGATGTCATGTCCGGGGCAGTACAGCTCATGTTCGCTCCTGTCGGGGCCGTCCTGCCCATGATTCAGGGGGGGCAGCTCCGCGCCTATGCCGTAACCGCTGAGCACCGAATTGCCAGCCTGCCGGATACGCCGACCATGGGTGAAGCAGGTCAAGCAGACATGCTGTTTGAAGGTTGGTGCGGCATCTGGGGCCCGCGTGGCCTGCCGGCAGAGCGTGTCGCCACAGTGCATCGTGTGGCGGAGGACGCCTTGAAGGACCCCGAAATCGTCCGCCGCCTTGCCGCCATTGGCTGCGCCCCCATCGTCGAAAGCACCGAGGATTTCGCCAAACTCCAGGTGGCGGAGCAGGCGCGGAATGCCGCCATCATCGAAGCCGCCGGCATCAAGCCGGAATAGGAATCTGCCATGGCTGTGATCCGGATTGAGCCCGTGCGCGATGAGCGTACGGGCCGCTATTACCTCGAAATCTATAATCCGCATGACGCGCCAGCGCCCTTTGTGACCACACAGCCCCGCTATGCCTCCGCCGCCGCTGCGGAGAATGACGCGGTAGCCATTCTGGCCGCGGCAGCCAGTAGCGTTCCCGAGGAGAAAACGGCTTGAACCCTCTGCGTCTTTCTCTCGCCATCGGCGATTACGACCGCATCCGGCCCATCGCCGACGGCAGTGTCCGAATTGACGGCGTCGATCCTGTCATGTCGATCCTCGATCCGGAGGAGATCTTCTTTCGCGCCTTCAAATACGCTGATTTCGACATTTGTGAGCTCTCCCTTTCTTCCTATGTGGTGAAGACGGCGAATGGCAGCTGCCCCTATATCGGAGTACCTGTCTTCCCTTCCCGCGCCTTCCGCCACACCTCGGTCTACATTCGGACCGATCGGGGCATCGGTCGGCCCGAAGACCTGAAGGGGCGGCGCGTCGGTGTGCCGGAATATCAGCTCACCGCGAATGTCTGGGTGCGAGCTATTTTGGAGGAATACGGCGTAAGCCCATCCGACATTACCTGGGTGCGTGGCGGTTACGAGCATCCCGGGCGGGAAGAGAAGATAGCCCTGCAACTGCCGCCGGAGATCCGGCTGGAAAGTCTTCCGGCCGGCGCCACCCTATCCACCGCACTCGCAGACGGTACGATCGATGCGGTGATCGGCCCCCGGGCGCCCTCCTGCTTCGAGCGAGGCCATCCCCAGATCGGCCGGCTGTGGAAAGATCCTGTGGCGGCAGCTTCGGAATGGTACGGAACACATAAGATTTTTCCGATCATGCACCTGCTGGGCGTTCGCAAGGATGTGGCGGCACAGCATCCCTACCTTCCTGCCGCGCTGGTGAAAGCGTTCGAGGAAGCGAAAGCCGCCGCCCTCGCCAAACTGACCAACACGGCGGCCACCAAGGTCACCCTACCCTTTGTGGAAGAGCGGCTACAGCATGCGCGGGCGCTCATGGGAGAGGACTTCTGGTCTTACGGTCTGGCACCGAATCGCCATGTCCTGGACGCCTTTCTCAAGGCCCATCACGCTCAAGGCCTTTCGTCCCGCCTGGTTCAGCCGGAAGAGCTATTCCACCCCGCGTCCCTGGAAGTGTTCCGGCTCTAGTTCCTTCATAGAGGAGACTATGGCCTGCTCGGGACCAGGCACTCGTCTCGGGCAGGCAGGTCCAGACTTCTGCGGGACTGCCTCTATATAAAGAAGGCCGCTTTTATTCCGCTGGTTGACCGGCGACGGTGCGCTGTCAATTTCACGCCGGGCCGGACCCACTGGCATTCCGTTGCTGGTCATGCTGGAAGAGGCGTGACGGTGTTGCCGTGGAGACGGTTGACTCGCGCAAGACCATACGGGCCCGCTTCCTGCCTTAGGCAGTGCGCCTGCGGCAGAGAGGGACAAGAATGAAGCCCGCAGAATCTCCATCCTTTGGCCGACTTGCCGAAGGCGGGCCGCGCCCTGCATTCGGCGAGGAGTGCTTTCTCGATCTGCTGGCCGCTCCTCAAGGGACCCGGGTAGAGCGCATCATTTCGAATGGCGCCTCAAGTCCGCCGGGATTCTGGTACGAGCAACCATGGGACGAATTCGTCCTGGTGATATCTGGCGCCGCCGTGCTGGCCTTTCCGGATGGCAGCGAGCGCCGCATGCAGAGCGGAGATTATGCCATTCTCCCCGCCTTCTGCCGTCATCGGGTTGCCTGGACGGATCCCGCGGCGGAGACACTCTGGCTCGCCGTCCACATGCCTCCCCAACCGCAGGCTCAGTCAACATCCTGAATCTGCAATTCAGCCCCGCTGCGTTGCGGACCGTCGGCGGCGGCTCCTGAGCACATTCTAGCGGCGTTGCTCCGCCGCAACGGACCGGATCACGGATATCCTCCGCCGCCATCCGTGCAGAGCGGTCGAGAGCCGGCATCCCGGGGCTTCATTGTCCCCACGGCGCCATAGCGCTGCATCGGAATACATCCGATTCCCCTTCCAATTCGGTCCTTTACGCCTGTCCGCAGGTGCAAACGGCTCAACGCAACACATTCAAAATAATCGCCTAAAAATCGAATCAATCCATCGCACAGCTATATTTATCTAAATCTACGACATTGCAAAATCAGATCAGAAAAAATTACTCGATGCTTCGTTTGATGCAAGATATTTGCATTCTCCGTTATCGATCTTAAGAAATACGGAGACTAATATTGCCTGACCTGATTACCCTCGATAAGCCGGAAGACGCTATCGTTCTGCACCCTGGTGACAACATCCAGGAAGCAGTGCTTGCTGGCGGCGAAGGTGCGGTATTCTGGCTTGAGGCCGGCGTCTACCGCATGCAGGAAATCGAGCCCCTGAATGGGCAATCCTTCTACGGTGCCAGCGGCGCTGTATTGAACGGGTCCCGCCTGCTGACCGACTTTACGCAGATTGACGGACACTGGGTGGCGGAAGGGCAGACCCAGGAGGGTGAACGCCGGGAAGTCGACGAAGCCGCGGAAGGCGCCCAGCGCCCCGGTTATCCCGACGCCGTGTATGTCAACGATCAGCCCCTGAAGCCGGTCGAATCGCTCGATGATCTGACGTCGGGCACTTACTATTTCGATTATGATGAAGACCGCATCTACTTCGGTGACGACCCGAACGGCCAGACCGTGGAAGCGGCAGTCGGCACCCATGCGATCGCCAGCACTGCAGACAACGTCACCGTCAGCGGGCTGACTGTTGAGAAGTATGCGACGCCGACGCAGTTTGCCGCGATCACCGGCAGCGGCGAGAACTGGATTGTTAGCAACAACGAGGTGCGCCTCAACTACGGTGTCGGAATCAGCGTCGGCTCCGATGGCCAGATCCTGAACAACTTTGTCCATGATAACGGGCAGATGGGCCTGGATGCCGGCGGCACCAATATCCTGGTTGAAGGCAACGAGATCGCCTCGAACGGCTTCTGGTCCGGTATCGATGTCTTCTGGGAAGGCGGCGGCGCCAAGTTCACGGAGACTGACGGGCTGGTCGTGCGGAACAACTACTCGCATGACAACAACGGCTATGGCCTCTGGACCGATATCGACAACATCAACACGGTCTATGAAGGCAACCGGATCGAATACAACTCCGGTGGCGGCATCAACCACGAGATCAGCTACGCTGCCAGCATTCACGACAACACGTTCGTCGGCAACGGTGGCAACGGGCTGACCTGGCTGTGGGGCAGCGCCATCCAGGTCCAGAACAGCCAGGACGTTGAGATCTTCAACAACTTCATTGATGCCAGCAGCGGCGGCAATGGTATCGGCCTCATCCAGCAGGATCGTGGCGAAGGTGCCAATGGGCCGTGGATCACCGTGAACAACAACGTGCACGACAACACGCTCATCCTTTCCGACATGAGCGGTGTCGGGGCTGTGGCAGACTACGACGAAGAGACCATGCTCTCCGGCGGAAACGTTTTCAACAACAACGACTATCAGGTCTTGGACGTTGAAAACGACCAGTTTGCTTTTGGCGAATTCTACACCTTTGAAGACTTCACCAAGGCAGCAAACCAGGAAGCCGGCGGAACTTTGGTGTTCGCCTGATCCTTTCGAGGGCCAAAATCAGTCTCTCACGAGCACCGTTCTCTAGGGGCCTGGTCCCCGTGAGTTGGCCTTGATGCTAAGCCTGGCGCGGAGCGCCGCGCCAGGCCAATGGCCGCAGAACGGCATGGCGACAAGCCGGCAGGCGCCCTCTCGAGCGTTCTGCACGCCTTCCAAGGTTGCCCGTCGGCCCGCGCTGCTTTCTTACGATTGGCGTCAGTTCCCGGCGATCATGATTATCTGCCAGCGGTGGCAGCTAGGCTGTCGATAGCTTTCGACGAGACCGTCCACTGCCCCTCATTTTCCTAAGCTCTACCCCTCAAGAGAGGTAACTCCGCAGGGTTCCCGGCCCTACCGCAGGGTCATAAGCCTGCGGCGTGCCACTATAGAATACGTGCGAGCACTCCTCCCACCATCGGCGGCATGAGCCAACCGGAAGGCGTGTCCCGCCAGCCATGCCTGACGTTGTCGCTGGTCTCACGCCCTCGCCCGGCGACTTAATATTCGCTGGGCGCCACAGAAATTACCTTCGGGATAAGTTCTCTCCGCCTGCGTATAGGCGTGATGGCGTTAGGTGTTCCAGCTACTCCCTACTTAGTGGAAGCGGCGCCGTCCGTACGCCGGAAGCACGGGCCCTCATGTTAAGGCTACCCCTATTGCACATGCCTGCGTACCACGCGCCCGTGCTAAGGCCACAACGTCAAGGGGACGAAGACGCATTGTGGTGATGAAGCCGGATGACTGCGAGAAGCGATGCGACCTTCGCTGGTTACGCTCCTTGCCGCGCCGGATGTTCGGCTCGCTGGCGCCCACAGCGGCATGCCCTCCCCCAACGCCGCGACAGGCTCGCGGTCATCTCTGAAACTGGAAGATGAGGAGCGAGCGATGCACGGAATAGCTGCGCCGCTTTGCGGCGAAACCAAAAACAATGCTTCCGCTGGAGCGGTGATACGCCACGAAGTCCTTGGCGTGCGGATTGCAGCGACGGATTACGATAACGCCTGCAACATGATCCGACAGTCAGCACACGCCAGGAAGCCGCTGACAGTGACGGCGCTGGCCGTGCATGGTGTCATGACCGGCGCTCTCGACGATGAACATCGCCGGCGGCTCAACGCACTGGACCTCGTCGTGCCCGATGGCCAGCCCGTCCGCTGGGCACTCAACCTGTTATTCAAGGCCGGCCTCTCGGATCGGGTTTATGGACCGGAGCTTACGCTAAGGGTCTGCAGAATGGCAGCCGCCGAAGGTCTTCCCGTGGCCTTCTATGGCAGTCGGCAGGAGGTGCTGGATGATCTACGGACAAAGCTCCTCCAGCGCATTCCTGGGCTAAACATCGTGACCATGGTCCCCTCGCGCTTCCGCCAGGTTGATCCAGCTGAACAGTCGGAAATCGCAGCATCGCTATCTGCGAGCGGAGCACGCATTTTGTTCGTCGGGCTTGGTTGCCCTCGGCAGGAAGCCTGGCTGTACGAGCATCGCGACCTGATTCCCATGCCGATGCTCGCCGTGGGGGCGGCTTTCGATTTCCACGCCGGACGGCTGCCGCAGGCACCGGCCGCCATGCAGCGGCGTGGCCTTGAATGGCTGTTCCGTCTCGCCAGTGAGCCTCGACGCCTCTGGCGTCGATACCTGTTCCTCAATCCCCTGTACGTCCTAATGCTCGCATTGCAAGCAACGGGACTACGACGACCCGCAACTCCAGATGCGCCGGCCCCTAAGCATCTAGGATATGCCTGAGCCAGCTCCGCATATCCCAGGCGGTTCCAGCGAATAACTGGGCCTGGGACTGCTTTGCATCCGACTTGTCGCTTGCTGGCCGCCCTGCAGCACCTGTCCGACATGTGCTGACCTAGCGGCCGGTTGCCCCAACCCGGCGCAACCATCCAGAGAACGCGTGTTCCCGCTGGCGGCCCTCTCGCGAATGCAAGAGGCTGCATTACATCTATAGTTCAGCGGATTGTTTGTAGGCACTATCTGCAATCTCAAATTACGCTTCGCGTGTCGGAAGAAAACTCCTCCCTGCAAGAAGCGGCTTGAAGAGCGGAACAAGGTGCTCGTTCACGGCGCCGATTCTGACCGCGTGAGTCCGCTTGCCATGCTAAGCGAGCCACGAGACGAGCCGCTGCCTCCCCACAGACGCCCAAACCTGCAAGCGGCTGCCTGCAATGGAGAAATCCGCCCAAACGCCGCCGCGTTGGCATATCCCGAACCATCACCTTTCCGTGATCTTTGAGACACATTAACGTTTTGCCTTGGCATCGATTGGGCTCAGTGATGCAATTCACAGAACTTTACGAAGACACGATTTGGAAAAAAGCTCTGAAGCGCAAAGTCACATGGCGGTTTCGGGAAATTTTACTACGGTTTTCATTTAACGAAACGCTTTGGCAGCAGGGGTTCTTGCAAGCCGCTTAGGAATTCTTATCGGTTTCAGCCGTTCGGAGCCGCGGAGGGAGATTGTCGTGCATGTAACCGAGAGCAGCGCCGCGAATATGCGGCCTCAAGCGCAGGTCGCGGTTGTCAGCCCTCAGCAACTCTATCTCGACGCTTTACAGCGTCTGCTGAGGTCGCCGGCCTACACCATCGTCGGCGCCGGCAGGACGCTTGAAGAGGCGCTTCAGGATAAGGCGTCGGACAGCCCGCTGTCGCTGGTTGTCTACAACCTGGACACGGACGATGACGTCGAGCAGGAGCTCGATAACATCAAGGCTATCCATGCGAGGTTTCCACTCGCAAGGTCTGTCATTCTCGCTGACTGCCGTCGCATCTCCACGAAGTTAAAGGTGATGCAGGCCGGTATCGAGGCCATTCTGTCACGGGACATTTCGATCGATGTATTACGAAGCTCGCTGGAGCTCGTACTCCTCGGGAAATGCATCATTCCTGCGGAACTGGCAAAGTCGCTGCTGAGGCAGGAGGTGCATGTCACGGAAGCGGAGATCATACCGCCTCCACCACCGGAGCCCCTGCCAAAGCCGAGCGTGCGCGACAGCGCTCTTCTCTCGAGCCGGGAACATCAGATTCTGCAGTGCCTCATCAATGGTCTTACCAATAAGGCCATTGCGCGCGACCTCGACATCTCCGAGGCGACAGTGAAGGTTCACGTTAAGGCATTGCTCCGGAAGACTCGCCTGGCAAACAGGACACAGGCGGCCATCTGGGCCCTCAGCAATCCGCCGGAGAGCAAGCTGCTTTGCACGGCAGAAGCCGAGGAGGAAAGCAGCCCCGCATGGCTCAGCGATGAACAGGTTCCTGTGAGGCCCCAGACCCTCGCCTTATCAGCCGGGACAAATATGGGGCGGATGGCACCGCGTTGGCGTGAACGCGAACTGAGACAGGAAGGGCGCGCCGTTGAAGCTGGCCCTCAAAGAACCAGCGTCTCGGTTGGAGGTGATGGATGCCTGATTGCCGATGACGTCCCATAACCGCGAGGACACGGAGCGCATGTGGTATGCGCCCGATTCAGGCGCAAGCGGTGCGCCGAGAACCAAGCCGGCGCTGCCGTTCTGCAACAAGATTGGGATAGTTGTCACAGCTACGCTGATCTCGAACTGGTCTCCACCGGCCCAGGCACAGACGGCACTGCCCGAGGCGGTTGTACAATCCCCCACGGTGGTTGGCCGCTGGCGTCCGGATTACGAGCCTTATGGCGTCCGGCTTGGTGGATTCAGGCTTGATGGGTCGGTGGAGGTTGGCGCTGGATACAGCGACAATCTCGCCCCTACGGCTCCGCAGAAAGAGGCCGGCGGCTTCCTCGAAGAATCCGTCCGTCTCGCACTCGGAAGCAACTGGACACGTCATGCCATCAATGTGGATGTGTCCCAGGCCGCCCGGCGATATCCGGACCACGGAGTGCTCGACTGGACAGACTACGAAGTCGGCCTCTCCGGCCGCTACGACATCGGGCGCGCATCCTCCATGGGCATCGGCTACCGTCACATCCGCAGCCACCTGGAGGTCACGGATTTTGACGTCCAGCAAGGTGGCCTGGTCCAGCCGGTGCCTTATGATTCCGACGTGGTCAGTGCCGCAGGAACCGCCGCTTTCAACAGGATTACGCTCGGCGCCTCGGTCGAATACCGAACCGTCCGCTACGATGACGAGGATGCGGCGATTGCCCTTCAACAAGGCGTGGACGGGCGAGACTATGACCGGACAACAGGGGAAGTCTCGGCCTCCTACAGCTTCCTTCCCGGGCGCGACGTCATCGTACTGGCGCGAGTGACCGATATCTCCTACCTCCAGAGCGGGCAGAACAGTCGTGATTCCCGCACCTGGGAAGCCCTCGCCGGCGTCCGATATGATCTCACCGGTCTCTGGGGGGTCCGCTTTGCCATCGGCTACAGGCACCGCGACTACGACGACCCGGCCTTGAAGAGCGTCTCGGGCCCGGCCTTCGAAGGGCAGCTTCTGTACCTGCCGACCCAGCTCACGACGATCACGCTTACGGCGCAGCGCAGCATCGAGGAATCCATACGGGCGGACAATGTCAGCTACACCCGCACGCTCGTTCGCCTGAACGTGGACCACGAGTTTTTGCGCAATGTCATTCTCCGGGCCGAACTTAGAGGCGAGCACCGCGAGTATGACCAGACGAGCGAAAGCGTGACGGATGCCGTCGGCATTCTTTCCGCCCAGATTATGCTCAATCGCCGGGTGTCATTGCTCGCCAGCTATCAGCGATATCAGCGCCTGGACGCTTCGGGCGGAATTCCGGAGTTTGACCAGAACCTCTTTCAGCTGCGGTTGAGGGTCTCGCTTTGAGCCCGCCGCGCATCCCGTCCCACACAGGGCTCGCGCATGGCAAGTTCTCACCTTGCGGCGGGACGACTGCATGTCCGGATAAGGCAAATGGAGGGTTTATGCACATCCGACTCATCCAGCGCAGCATCCCGCCGCTCCAGCCGACGGGTCGCCGAGGGGCGTTGCGCATGGCGCTCTCCCTCGCCGTCGTGCTGGGAGGATGCGCCACGACGGGCGCGGATCTGCCGCCCTTGCCGGCCGAGACGGCCGGCCCCTACCGCCTGGGGCCCGGGGACCAGGTTCGTGTCACGGTTTTCAACGACCCGCGCCTGACGGGTGACTTCCGTGTGGCGGACACAGGTACCCTCGCCTTGCCCCTCCTGGGGCTGGTCGCGGTACAGGGGCGCACGACCGAAGAAGCTGCACGCCTGATCGAGAACTCCCTCCGTTCTAGCGGCCTCTTCAACGAGCCTTCTGTCGCGCTGGAAGTTCTCCAGTACAGGCCGGTCTTTGTGCTGGGCATGGTGGAACGTGGCGGGCAAACGCCCTATCAGCCCGGTATGACGGTGCTCTCGGCGGTCGCGGTCGTTGGCGGCTTCAACTATCGTGCCGTCACCGACTATGTCAGCCTCACCCGCATTGGCGAGGACGGCCATGCGCGTGAATATCGGGCCGGACGATCCGCCCTCCTCCAGCCAGGTGACGTCGTCAACGTGTTCGAGCGGCGGTTCTGACAATGAGGCGGGCGCTCAGACAAGTATCCATATCCAATCGGTGCCTGGGCCTTGTCGTGTTCTCCTTGACGCTCCTGCATCAGTGGGACGCGCCCGCCGCATCACCTTCGTCACGCAGGCTGGGCGACCTGTGCAGGCCCGCGGCCGCTGCCGCAGAGATCGACGCTCGACTGCCGCAGGGCCTTTTGCTCGCCATAGCCCGCGTCGAGTCAGGACGATGGGACCCTGTATCAGCCTCCGCTATCCCGTGGCCTTGGACCATCAACGCTGAAGGCGTGCCGATGATCTTTGACACGCGGGAGGAGGCTGTGGCCGCGGCCGAGGAACTGCGCGCCCGCCAGGTACAATTGATCGACGTGGGCTGCATGCAGGTCAATCTGCATCACCACCCGGATGCGTTCAGCTCACTCACCGAGGCATTCGACCCTGCCGCCAACGCGCGATACGCTGCTCGTTTCCTGAACCGTCTGCGCGCCAGTGCGGGAGACTGGGAGACCGCCATCGGCCGCTACCATTCGTCTACCCCTGGAATCTCCGAAGGCTATCGGGCCCGCGTCCTCGCCGTTTGGTCGGGTGCGAGCCAGAGATCTCCTGCTGATATTCAGCGCGACCGAGTGGCAGACGCTTGGACCACGAACCAGAATGCCGAAAGCCGCCCTCGCCCATTCACGACAACGCTTCACGAACGGCCACGCACCTCTCGGGACCCCATTGAGCAAATTGCGCTGCTCTGGTGGCAGACACGGCAGGCTGGCGGGGCAGCAAACGGCCTCCCCATTAGTTCGCAGATTCCGTACACAGCAGTCACACAGCAGCGGCCGCTCCCCGCCAGGTCACCCTCCCGTCGGCACCAACAGCTCGGCACTCGGTAGGCGGCCCGCTGACGCGTGTTAACCGCAGCCGCGGAGCATCACCAGCCGCCCGGACACCGCAGTGGAGGGCGCAGCCCGCTCCGTGAGCGCGTTATCCATCACGCTCTCAGATTATCCGGCCGGAATGGTCTCGACCGCAGTGCCGCAGGCCCGAGCTCGACTAGGCGAGGCTACGCGAGGTGCAGCGGCCGGCGGCGCCATCATTCCTGTCGGGCTGCTCCCCGCTTCTTCCACCGATAAAGCCGCAAGCGCCCGGCGCCTCTCCCGGCCGGCCTCGGATTGCTGAAGGTCCAAGCCTGGGCGGCCGGGCGACCCAGGGTAGCGCGAGCGGGCCATAGTTTGTGAAGCACCGTTCGATCAGCGCAAGGGAGCGCAGGCTCTCGCGGCCTCCCACGGCCGGAGCACTCCGCTTCACCGCAGCCTCACGGAAATCCCGCAGCTCCGCGTCAAACAGGTCCGGGAAGATCTGGGGTCGCATCGTGCGCGGCGATGCACCTTCATGAACAAAGCTGAGGACCTTAGTCGAGGCGGAGATGACATTGTTCGTGTAGAGATGGACCTCAACATGCCCCTCGCTGCCAACGATACGGACCGTATTGCGCAGCTTGCGACTGCGGCCGAGATCAAACGCTCCCACCGCTCCGGACTCCATCACCAGATCGAGCCTGCACCCTGCCTCTGCGCCAAGCCGGAAGTCTCCCCGGCAGGTCACCTTGCGCACTTCACCAAACCACCAGAGAAGAAGATCCAGAACATGAGCCCCAATCTCTGCGACACGACCACCGGTGGTTCCAGGGCAAAGCGTGTCCGGCGAGTTCACCGCCCAGTTATAGACGAAGCCCTCACATGCCTCGAAGCGCTCGATGCGTCCGAGAATGCCTGACACGAGCAACGCCTTCGTCCAGCGTGCAATCATCAGATGTCGGCGTAGCAGGCCAACCGCGAGCACGGCTCCCTGCGCATCCGCAGTAGCCACCATTTGCTCGGCCTGGGCGAGAGTAGAGGCAAGTGGCTTCTCGACGAGGAGATGGATACCCCGACCCGCCAACGCATTGCCGATCGTGCCGCGGGCTGCCGAGGGCGTTGCTACAATTGCTGCGTCGAACTTGCCATCAGCCTCGACCCAGTCGGAGACAATCGTTACCGACGCTCGTGGGCCGAACTGCGGCAGGAGCTTCTCGCAGCGCGCGCGGGAACGATCGACCAGGACAGTCGGCAGCCACCCAATGCGGAGCAACGAGGGGAGAAGGTGATGCGCGACAACATCTTCGCAGCCGATGATCGCGAGCCTTGGCCCCTCGGCCTGTGTCATAAGCTCCTCATTCGCGAAGGCGAGCCGTAGCGAGAGCAGATGCCACCGGCGGACCGCTGTCGCCCAGCACCTTCGTCATCGCACCTCGGGATACGGCCAGGCGCGCCAGATTAGCACCCAAGGAAGCGATGCAGCCGCCTATCAGGCCGTATTTCCCGACCAGCATCCAAGATAGAAGAAGGGTGGCGCACAAGCCTACGGCATTGATGAGCGTGGCGAGCCGCAGAGCGACGACACCATGCAGAAAGCTAACAACAATGTCAGCCATGTACCCAATCAACGCCCCGGCGACGAGCAATCTCAAGACGGTAGCCAGACCCGCATATTCAGAACGCGACCCGTAGAAGAGTTGCAGGATCAGCTCCGGAACGGCGAGGACCAGCGCCGCATATCCCGTGAAGAGAGGCAGCGCGAGATATGCATAGGCCCGCGCCGCACGCCAGGCCTCGGAATTACCCTCACGGCGCGCATGAGCGGCGGCCTGCGGGATAATGTTTCCAAGGCTGATGAGAAGCGGGTTGGCCATATTGACGACATTAAGAGCAGCCTGCAGCGAAGCAGCCGCGGCCATCCCCCCGTGGATCGCGACCGCCCAGGCAAGGACCTGCCCGCGGAGCTGTGAAAGGATGCCATTACCCAGCGACCAGCCGCCCCCAAACGCCCAGGATTCCGCCGCGACCTGACGCAGCGGAAGGGAACCGCGTAGTGGAATCCTCAGTTGTGCCCATTGGACGACAGAGGCTGCAAGGGACGTTACCGCCATGCCAAGGAAGGCACCGGACAGCGTCAGCGCACCATTAGCGGCGAGCGTGGCAACGATCACGGCCTGTCCGATGTAGCTGACGCTATCGCCAAGAATGGCTGACTTGTGGCGGAAGGTAGCGAACAGACAGCGCCTCGTCCCTTCCTGCACCTGCCAAAGCACGAAGCACAGCAATGCCGGCAGCGCGAGCTCCGCCCGGCCGAAGACAACCAGCGCCGGAACGAGCGCCAGGCCCAATACTACCGCAAGGATCAAGTTCAGAAGAAGCGTGGAACGCATCAGCACGGCGCGGTCTTTCCACCGCTCCATGGCCTGCAAGCGAATCGAAAGGGGATAAAGGAGCAGCGAGCCGCTCGGCAGCTGCATGGTAAGCATGGCGCCGAACAACACGGCAAACAGGCCATACTCAACAGCAGGCAGCTGCCGCGCCAGGAGAAGATTGACGACGAAAGTACCGCCGCTGACGACGAGCTGGTCGGCTACCGTCCAGGACCCCCGGTGCAGGACGATGCTACCCCGCATGGGCACGCTCCACTGCCCTCTGCCTCAGGGACGGGCTGCCGGCGGCCTCCAGCCCTAGCACCCTTCGGTAGCCGTCCATGGCCCTCTCTGCGGCGCGCTCCCAAACAAACTCGGCGGTAACGCGCGCGCGTGCATTTTCGCCGAGCTGACTTAGAAGAGCAGGATACGTTGCCAGGCGATCAATTGCTTCCGCAAGCTGAGCGGGGTCATCAGGCTCGACAAGGGCGCCGCAACCGTCGTCGACTTGATAGGGGATACCTCCCACCCGCGTCGCCAGGACGGGCAATCCATGTGACATCGCCTCCAGCACCACTAACGGAAAGGTATCCGCGAGCGTCGGGAACACAAAAAGATCCGACCGCCGGAACATCGCCGCGACGTCATCGTCTCCCACGCGCCCCGTCACAATGATCTCCTGCCCCGGCTTGCAGGCGCGCAGATAGCGCTCATAATCGATCGCAGCGCGCCGCTCGCCTCCGACAATCAACAGACAGGGACGGCGAAGGCGGCCGATCGCTTCGAGTAGCTGCGGCAAACCCTTGTTCGGTGTGTGGTTTGCCAGGAACATGCAAGTGATCTGGCCCGGCCGCCGCTCCACCGGAATACCCAGGCGACGCAGCGCCTCCGCATCTACGCCTGGCGCAGGGGAGGACGGCAACGGCACGCCGTTGCAAACGATATCTGGTTCTCCCCTAAAGCCCATGGAGCGAACGATTGACACGTCTGCCGGAGACAGCGCGAAGATTCCGCTGGCCTGGCGCGCCACGCGGCTCACGGGCCCAACCACCAGACGTTCCCAGACAAGGCGCCGAATCCGGTCAAAGCCATAGATCCGACTGCCGTTGGCCACCTCATTGAAGCCATGGGTAGAGACGACGTAAGGTATCCCGCGCGCAACACAGGCCCGCGCCACGCGCTCCATCTCCAGCGCCGGAAGCGGGTTATGCAGATGCACCAGGTCATACTGCCCTTGCGCCACGATTTCAGCCAGGTCGGAGCGGTAGAACAAGGTGCTATAGCGGTCCGGCAAGCGTGACCACGGGAGGCCCCGCGGACGCCAGCTCCGCACAGCAACCCGCTTCACCCCGCCGGCCGTGAAGGAGGCGGTGCCCGCACCGGCTCCGTTCATCATGCTTGCAACCGTGATATCGCAATGAGGAGCCAGGGCCGCGCTAAGCTGCTCTGCGGCGCGCGCTCCGCCGCTCACGGAGAGATGCGGTGGCACTACCACCGCGGCAAGGACGCGGATCACGAAGCCACCGTGCTGCGATAGCGATCGAGCAGCCATGTCGCGAGGTCTGGATTTTTCCACATCTGCGCGAGAACGTCGTCGAGAGTCTGCTGAGGGCGCCAGCCGAACAGCTCCCCGATCCGACGATTATCCGCCCGCAGGACCGGTCGGTCCACCTTGCGGACCCGGCTCTCGTCCTGCCGTATCTCGAAATCGGCTCCCGAGACCTGGCGCAGCTTCTCTACCACCTCGGAGACGGAGTAAGCATGAGACGTCCCGAGATTAACCACCACGGTCTCGCCTGGCTCAACCGCGTTGCCCAGCGCCACAGCCTCGAACCCGCGTGCAGCATCCTCAACGCTGATGTAGTCCCGCTCTGGCGAAAGGTTTCCAAGGTCGACGACACGACGGCCTGACTGCAGCTGAGCCACGATCTCCGGCAGCAGATGAGGATTGGTCTCACCGGGGCCGACGACGTTGAACAACCTGACAATTACGGCGCGCAAGCCACGCTTAGCCGCGATTGTACGTACGTAATGCTCCGCATGCAGCTTGCTGAAGCCGTAGATGTCGCTAGGGCCAACGGCCGAATGATCCTCGTTATGCGAACGCTCATCCGGGCGATAAACAGCGCCGGTACTCGCGAAGACGAAGCGGGTTCCGGGGGGACATGCCATGAGCAGGTTGAGCGTCCCCAGGACGTTTGTGTCCACCGCGAGGGAAGGTTGATCCTCGCATTCGGGGATATAATGCAGGGCAGCGAGGTGCACGACAACGTTCGGCACGAAATCATCCATGAGCCGGGCGACTTCGTCCGCTTCCCGTATGTCACAGCGATGGAGTTGCAGCTCTGCCTTCTCCGCGGGGGTAAACCTCCATCCGCCGTAGCGAAGGCTATCTGCCACGCCGACTTCGCTGGTACGAATCAGCCGGCGCGTGAGCTGTCGCCCCACATAGCCATTGCCGCCCGTAACCAGAATGCGTGCAAGCGTCATCTGCTAAATCCTCTCGCGCAGGGAAGGCAGGCGCAGCCTGGAATGCCCGGCCGCGCGTTCGTAAAAACGGCGCTCCTTCACATAGAAGGAACAGTCGTCGAAGAAATGGAGGCGGCTGTGGCGGCGTAGGTTCACCCGCGTTAGCACGACGCCATCGACTACCAGGGAGTTCTCACTCATGCGGCGAAGCGCGGCCTCCACCACGCGGCGCGGCGTATGGGCCCAACGCGCAACATGGATCACGACGTCTGCCTCCCGGCCGAGCACGAGGCTGTCGGCAACCAACATGACGGGAGCGCCTTCAAGGATGATGAGGTCGAAGCGCTCCCGCGCCTCTTCGAGCTTCGTTTCCAAATTCGCGGAATTGAAGCTATAGGCGTCGGGCGCCAGGCCGCTGTCGCGCGGCAGCGGCCCGAACACCCCCCTGCCCGCCGAAGTGCTGGAGGCTGCCTGGTCTGCCTCGGCCCCCTCCAGAACGGCCTCTGGGCTCTGCTCGCGCAGCGGGCTGCCCGATATGAGCAGAACCCGCTTACCGGACGCCCTCAGCGCGCGGGCAAGCGCGTGGCAGAGCATGGACTTGCCCTCTCCCGGGACGGAGGAGGTGACGAGCACGGTTCGGCAGCCTCTGGCGCTGTTGAAAAGCCCCACCCCGGCGCCCACCGCATAGATCGCCTCTTCAAAGGTTGTATCGCTCGAGCTCCGCCGCACTCGCCCCAGGAGCCGGTTTGTGGACGCTACCTCCGGAACCATCGCGAGGCAGCGCGTGCCGGCGCTGGGCGGCAAATCGCCGCTCGTACGCAAACCCTGGTCGCGGCGCTCCAGGAGTAGAGCTCCCGTGCTGCCGAGGCCGACGCCCGCCACCAGTCCCAACGCCAGAACCAGGAATGGTCGTGGGAAGACGGGAATGCCCTCCGGCTCCGCAGGCAGGATCAGGGATGCAGCAATGGGCCGTAGGTCACGCGCCGCCAGAGCTTGGTCGTAGCTGCGCTCAAGCGTGGCCAGGCGATCCCTGAGGGTCTGCGTGTCACGCAGAAGGACCCGCAACTCGCCTTCATGAGACTTGTTTCCGAGAGCCGTACGCTTCAATTCTTCGAGGCGCCGCTCCAGGTCCGCCTCCGTCTCGCGTGCCGCGGCAACGTCTCCGCTTATGACGCGCACGGTTCTACGCAGCTCGGCATCGATGCGGGAACGGATGTCCGAGATACCCGCCTGAAGCTCAAGAACGCTGGGATGGCGGGCACCAAAGCGCTGTTGCCGCTCACCCAAATCACGACGCGCGACTGCCTCGCGCTCGAGAAGCGTGGTGATCAGTGGCGAGCTCTGCAGGTCGGCTGCGGAAGGAAGCTGGCCGGACCGCAGAAGCTCCTGAACGCGGGCGAGCCGGCGTTCCTCGTTGATCCGGGCCATATTCGCGACGCCAAGTTGCGCCGTCGCTTCCTGCAACTGCTGGCGGAGCACATCCTCGCGGTCATTCGACGATTCGGAAACAGAGCCCATCAGGCCAGTGCGTTCGCGGAAGGCAGCCACTTCGGCTTCTGCGGCGCGCAGGGCGTCAGTCATCTCCTTCACGCGGCCGGCGAGCCATTCGGCGCGCTGGCGGGCTGGATCGTGCACGGTCAGGCTCTGCCGGGCCAGATATTCCTGTGCAACGGCATTAGCGACCTGGGCAGCGAGCGCGGGATCATGCGACTGATAGGTGATTGTAATGAGGTAGGACCGGCTGTCGGTAGACACCGCCAGCCGGCTCATGAGGTCGCGCACAGCCCGCTCTTCGGCGGTATCGGCGCGAGACGCTCCCGCAGCGTCAGCCTCATCTGGTACGGAAGCGGGTGCCAGGCCGAGGCCTAATAGCTCGCTTCTAACCCACGTCAGTTGATCCGCGGCAGCATTCCGCAAGGCCGCAAGGCGGGACTCACCCCCTGCATAGCGAGGATCTGTAGCCAGGCCGAGCCGCTCGACGACCGCTTTGGCAACAGCGCGCGAGCGAGCGATACGAGCTTCGCTCTGCGCAAGAGCATTTAAATCTATCGATACAGCCAGAGCTTGCTCGCCGGATACGCCTTCCGGCCGTTGAAGGTCGAGCTTCACGACCGCTTCCGCGGCATATCTTTTCTCGAGCTGCGTCAGTACCCCCGCCGCCGCCAATAACGACAGCGCAGAAACGCCGAGAATCAGGTAGCGACGGCGCCACAGCGACAGGATCGTCGCTACGGCGACGCCCTCGCGATACTCGCGGGCTGGCAGTGCCGGCAGAATTTTCCCGAGTGATGCGCCGAAGGTGAGCCGATCCACGTGTTGCATGTCCCTGCTGCGAACTTTGACGGGCGGTCGCCCTGTCCCAGAGACTGCATTCTGCGGATGCGGGGGCGCGGCCCCGAATGGAATTCAGAGGTAGTCAGGAGCCGCTGCAGGCCCGATGGCTTCTACCACTTCTGCGCCGCATGCAGATCTGCGTGGGCGACGAGCATGCCGCAATCTGAACGAAGTTGCTGAGGCAGCGCCGGACCTCCGCAACTGTTCAGCAGGCTCCCGCCATCCCCATACGTGCGGCTTCCGGATTACCGGGCGAACGGGTGTTTTTGCGCTCCACTGCGAAGGCCATCCCAACTCGCGTGCGACCCGCGAACCCTTTCGCCTACCGCCTGGGGGCGTCTTGGCTGGAGGACAGCGTGCCCCCTCTGCCACGCAACAGCGCAGTTTGCCTCGGGCAAGGAGTCACCTCGGCGGATCCAGATCGGACGACGGAGACGCAGCAACGATTAGTCAGCACTACAGTCGACAGAAGCGGAATGCGCCATGCGTCGGCGGAAAATACCCAGCCTCAAGCCTGTCATTCCCTCCTCGCCAGCTCGGGCGGCATTCGTCGCGATGTCCCGCAATCCCCCTGTCCATTAGGGGGAACGTTGCCGCAGCCGCGGCGAAAGTGGAGCATATCCGTCTGCGCCCTACTGACTTTCGCTGTGCTCCCTGTACCCGTTGCAAATGGGTCACGAACGCGGAGGCGGCTGAAAAGCCCTATGGCAATGGCGCAGAACGGATCGACTCACCGTACAGTTGCAGGCAAGTCAAACGCCGCGTCGGCAGGCGTACGGTACGAGCGCCTGGTAGCGTTCCGCCCGCTAGGCTTATGCCTGCCTTACGCAGGTGCCGGGCGGAGGCCGGGCCATGGCTGATGCATCCTCTAAGGTGCTCGACGCATCCATTCCCTCGCCCCTCCCCCAAACGAAGAAGTCACTCTGGCGACGCGCTCGAGTACCGACCCGTAATGCCCTGATCTTGGCAGCAGGTGACGTCGTGTCGGTCGAAATCGCCGTTCTTATAGCGACAGCCGTTTTGACGCCGCTCTATCCGAGTGACGGACCGCTCACGGTCTGGGACTCCGCCCTCGCTATATCGGCTGCGGTATCTTCGCTTGTCGCGAACTTGATCCTCGGCGTCTATGACACGGCGGGAAGCGGCCCCATCGAGCGATTCCGTCTTCGGGTGTTAGGCGCTTCGCTGTTTCCCTGGCTGGCCTTTGCTCTTGCTATCTTGGCCGGGGCAGCAGCCATGCCTACTTTCCTGGTACTTGCTCTTGGCGGCATTCTGACGCTTCCCCTGTGGCTGCTCGTAGAGGCGGCCCTTCGGCAGCATCTCATTCGGAAAGCAGCCTGGGGCCGGACAGCTCTTCTCATCGGCTCGCGAGGCGCAACCGCACGACTCGCATCCCAACTGGTTGCCCGTCCGGAATTCGGACTGCGCCCGATCGGCTATGTCGCCGACGCAGAGCCGAGCGATGAGCCCCACCCCCTTACCCATCTGGGGGTACCGGCCGCGGCCGGGGCATTTGCAGACTCAGCAGATGTGGCGATTATCGTGCTCTCGCCGGATCTCTCACCCCCCGATCCGTCCAGCCTTCCTTTCCGCCGGGTCATCGTCCTACCCGATCTGAGCGGCATTCCGGCTCTGGGGCTCTCCCCGCGTGGATTTGGCGAGATGTCGGGCGTGGAGTTTTCGAATGCCTCACAGGGAAATATTGCGCCATTTGCAAAGCGAATTTTCGATCTGTGCATTGCCGTTCCGGCGCTTCTCGTAAGCATACCGCTGATTGCGGCGCTGGCGGCCGCGATCAAGGCAACGAGCCGTGGGCCGGCGTTCTATGTGCAGCGCCGCGTGGGACTGAGGCAGAGCTTCGTTCCTGTCTTCAAGTTACGCACAATGCACATGGACGCAGAACAGCGCTTGCAGGATCTCCTTGACCGCGACCCTGAGGCACGCCGCGAATGGCAACGATGCGTCAAGCTCTCGCATGACCCCCGCATATTGCCGGTCGTTGGCTCCATCCTGCGCCGCACCAGCCTTGATGAGCTGCCTCAGCTTTGGAATGTCGTGCGTGGTGATCTGAGCCTTGTGGGACCCCGTCCCTTTCCCGCTTACCACGTCGAACGGTTCGACGCGGAGTTCCAAGCGCTGCGCGGAAGCGTAAAGCCAGGACTGACGGGCCTTTGGCAAATATCGGAACGTAGTGACGCCGACCTGCGGCAGCAGCAGGCGATCGACACGTTCTACATCCGAAACTGGTCGCTTTGGCTCGACCTGTACATCGTCGTCAACACGATCCCCGCCATGCTGAAGGCGCGGGGCGCCCGCTAGGGCAGGCCCCTGAATCTATGCGGAACACTGGTTTAACCGAAGGAGAGAAACATGGCGTCGGTTAGAAAGCGCGTCCTGGTTACAGGTGGAGCTGGCTTCCTAGGTTCGCACCTGTGCGAGCGCCTCCTGCGGGACGGCCATGACGTGCTCTGCGTCGACAACTTCTTCACCGGGCGCAAGAGCAACATCGCCCATCTGCTTGGGCATTCACGTTTCGAAGTGATGCGTCACGACATCACCTTCCCCCTCTACGTGGAGGTGGACGATATCTATAACCTGGCCTGCCCTGCTTCACCTGTGCACTACCAGTTCGATCCGGTGCAGACGACGAAGGTGAGCGTCATCGGGGCGATCAATATGCTCGGTCTTGCCAAGAGGGTTGGCGCACGCATCCTTCAGGCTTCAACAAGCGAGGTTTATGGCGATCCGACGGTACACCCGCAGCGGGAAGATTACCGTGGCAATGTGAGCCCCCTCGGCCCGCGGGCATGTTACGATGAAGGCAAGCGCTGCGCCGAGACACTTTTCTTCGATTATGCTCGGCAGCATAAGGTGAGAATCCGCGTCGTCCGGATCTTCAATACTTACGGCCCACGTCTGCACCCCAGCGATGGCCGCGTCGTCTCTAACTTCATCGCGCAGGCAATTCGTGGCGAAGATCTCACGATTTACGGCGATGGCAGCCAGACCCGTGCGTTCTGCTACGTGGACGATCTCATCGAGGGGTTCGTTTCCATGATGGAAGCGGATGACAGCGTCACCGGCCCCGTTAACTTGGGCAATCCACACGAGATTCCCGTTCTCACGCTGGCGGAACGCATTATTGCGTTGATCGGATCGAGCTCGGGGATTGTACGGCGTCCCCTGCCGCAGGACGATCCGCTGCAACGTTGCCCTGACATCACGCTCGCTCAGAATCTTCTGAACTGGTCACCAAGGGTGAGCCTCGATGAAGGCCTGCGCCGCACCGTTGCTTATTTCCAGGAGGAACTCACCGAGAAGAATGGTGCGCAAGGAGAGCGGGCGAAGCGGATCTACGAAGCCGCCCTTGCACTGGGCACCCCTATCGTAGCGCCGCCAGGGACGGCCCATCAGCTCAATGCAGATCTCCTGCTCGGTGGAGCCGCCGAAACGAGTCGGGTCAATATACCTCTCAGGAATGGGAATGGCGCCGGCAAGGTCGGCGTGTAAACGGAGTCCATGATATGACCGTCGCAATCATTACCGGTTCGGGTGGGCTCGTTGGCGCGGAGTGCGTCCGGCTATTCTCCGAGCGTGGCCTCGATGTCGTGGGCATCGACAACGACATGCGGAAATACTTCTTCGGTGACAGCGCGAGCACGCGCTGGCAGGTCGACCAGCTTCGCACGGCACAGCCGAACTATACCCACCTCAACGCGGATATCCGCGACTTCGACAGTATGGATTCAGTCTTCGCCCGATATGGCAAGGATATTGGCGTTGTTGTTCACTGCGCCGCGCAGCCTTCGCACGACTGGGCCGCACGGGAGCCTCTGACAGACTTTTCCGTCAATGCCAATGGCACGCTGAACCTCCTCGAGGCTACACGGAAGCATGCTCCTGATGCGGTGTTCATCTTCGTGAGCACCAACAAGGTCTATGGAGACCGGCCGAACTATCTTCCCTTGGTCGAGCTTCCGACCCGGATGGAGCTGCGGTCGGATCACGAGTGGGCGGAGTTCGGTATACCGGAGCAGATGTCCGTCGATGCCACGCTGCACAGCATCTTCGGTGCCTCAAAGGTCGCCGCTGATATTATGGTACAGGAGTACGGCCGGTACTTCGGCATGAGGACGGCATGTTTCCGCGGTGGCTGCCTCACAGGTCCCGGGCACTCCGGTGCGCAGCTGCATGGCTTTCTCGCCTATCTCATGAAGTGTGCGGTAACCGGCACTCCCTATACCGTTTTCGGCCACGGCGGAAAGCAGGTGCGCGACAACATTCATTCGCGTGATTTGGCCGAAGCTTTCTGGTGCTTCTTCCGCCGCCCATCATCCGGTGAGGTTTTCAATATCGGTGGCGGCCGCCATGCAAACTGCTCGATGCAGGAAGCCATTACGATGGCCGAGGATATTGCTGGGCGGCCGATGAATTACACTTACAGCGATGACGCGCGCACTGGCGATCATATCTGGTGGATTAGTGACGTGCGGAAGTTTCAGAACATGTATCCCGAGTGGCGTTACCGCTACGGAATTCGCGAAATCATGGAGGATATCCACGCGGGCCTGACGGAGCGCCTGGGCGAGGCTCAGCCCCGAGATGTGGCGCCAGCGAGCTGACCGGAGAAGAGCAGTGTACGCTGGTTACCAAACCCTAGTTGACGTCGGTCAGCTGGCCGGCCGTTTCGTACTACGCCCTACGGCATTGTCGGAAAGGGGCAGCCGAAATTGCGCCCTCACAAACCGCCGCGCCTGCGGCTCAAATATCCTTGGAAAGGAGGCCTGACATGAGGATCGCCATTATCGGAGCCGGCTATGTCGGCCTCGTCACAGGTGCCTGCCTAGCCGACTTCGGCCACTCCATTCGCTGCGCCGACAAAGATCCGGCTCGCATCGATGCCCTGCAGAGAGGACGGATTCCGATCTACGAGCCGGGTCTCGACGATCTGGTGGCCCGGAACATGGCCGAGGGACGCTTGGCCTTCGGCGGTGACATCGGCTGGGCCGTTGATGGCGCTGACGCTGTGTTCATTGCCGTCGGTACGCCGTCACGGCGCGGGGACGGGCATGCCGATCTGACCTATGTCTATCAGGCTGCCCGCGCAATCGCGCAGGCGCTGACTGGCTATACGGTCGTGGTGACGAAGTCCACCGTTCCCGTCGGAACTGGCGATGAGGTGGAGCGTATGATCCGCGAGGCGCGGCCGGATCTTCAATTTGCTGTCGCCTCCAATCCGGAGTTTCTGCGTGAAGGCGCGGCGATTGAGGACTTTAAGCGCCCGGACCGCATCATCATTGGAATTGAGGACGATAGCGCCCGCGAGGTGATGGCGGATATTTATCGTCCGCTGAGCGCGGGCCACGCCCCCTTGCTCTTCACCACACGCCGTACCGCCGAGCTCACGAAGTACGCGGCCAATGCATTCCTGGCAACGAAGATCACCTTCATCAATGAGATGGCTGATCTTTGCGAGCTGGTCGGCGCAGATGTCCGCGACGTCTCAAAGGGTATTGGATTCGACACCCGCATTGGTCAGAAGTTCCTGGATGCAGGCCCGGGGTTCGGCGGGTCTTGCTTCCCGAAAGACGTCTCTGCGCTCATCAAAACCGCACATGATCACGGTGCATCCTTGCGCATCGCGGAAACGGTGGCTGAGGTGAATGAGCGGCGCAAGCGAGCGATGGCTCGCCGTGTCATCGCGGCCTGCGGTGGTAGCGTCCGGGGTAAAACAATCAGCCTCCTCGGCCTTACCTTCAAGCCGAACACCGACGACATGCGGGACTCACCCGCCATCGCCCTGGTTCGCGCACTCGAGGATGCCGGCGCCTGGGTCCGCGCTTATGATCCTGAGGGGATGGAGCAAGCTGCCCTGATCCTGAACGACGTCGAGTATGCGAGCGACCCTTACGAGGCAGCGTCGGGTACGGACGCTCTGGTTCTTGTCACGGACTGGGACGTATTCCGCAGGCTGGATCTCAAAAGACTGCACGACGGAATGCGGTGCCCAGTCATGGTGGACCTGCGGAACATCTACTCGAGCACAGAAGTGGAGGCTGCAGGCTTTGCCTATAGCTGCATTGGCAATGGCCGCGCACGGTCCCTCCTGCCTTTGTTCGCGGCGGGTTAGCCGTGTCCGCTGCAAGGGCGCGCCATGCTATCTGCGCGCCCTTCGCGCTGCGTGACCCGCCTCGCCTGTCCGAGGAGAAGCCCCCCTCTCCTCACACCGGCTCCCCGACGATACTGCCTATCCCCCCACGCCGTTACGGAATATGCCGCAGCCATTCCTCCGATGAGAATTTCTCCCGCGCGATTTTCTCAGCCGCTGCATATTCCTCATTCGTGATTTGGCCAGGAAGTCCGCCATGCATCGACACGAAAGTTTCGCGCATCCGACGAATGACTTCCTCGCGCGGGAGCCCGGTCTGGCTACGCAGTGGATCGACACGCTTGACCGCGCTCGTCGTCCCTTTGTCGCTGAGCTTCTCTCGCCCGATCCGCAGCACGTCGACCATTCTCTCGGCGTCCATGTCATAGGCCATCGTCACATGATGCAGAACGGCACCGCCTGAGAAGCGCTTCTGCGCCGCACCGCCGATCTTGCCTTTGGAACTCGAAATGTCGTTCAGCGGCTTATAGAACGCATCGATGCCCAGGGAGATAAGCGCCTGCAAGGCCCAGGCATCGAGGAAAGCGTAAGAATCGGCGAAGTTCATGTCACGGACGAGCTCGCCCGGCGCATACAGCGAATAGGTCACGGTGCTGCCAGGTTCCACGAACATTGCCCCGCCCCCCGTCACGCGGCGCACGGTTTCGACCCCGCGGGCCGAGGCGGCCTCCAGGTCCACCTCATTGCGCAAAGACTGGAAGGCACCGATGATGATCGCCGGCCTCTCCCACTCCCAAAAGCGTAGCGTCGGGGGGCGCCGGCCAGCGGCAACCTCCTGGGCCAGCACCTCGTCCAGGGCCAGATGCATGGCGGGCGAGACTGCAGGTGCTTCAATGATCTGCCAGTCGTAGTCCCGCCAGCCTCCTTTCCCGCCCAATGCGCGGCGGACGGCGACGGCCACGGCTTCGGCACTGAAGCCGATCAGGGAGGCGTCCGGCCGCAGGCCCGCCCTGACTGCGGCCGCAATCTCCTCGAAGCTCGCCTGGGCCGGCAGCCCTTCGACCGCCGCGCGGATGTCATCCAGAGCCTCCGCAGGTTCGAGGAAGAAATCACCGGCGATCAGAACGTTTTGTATATGACCGTCGCTGACCTCGAGATCGACGACAACAAGCTTGCCGCCCTGAACCTTGTATTCGCCATGCATGCGGGAGAGACCTTGGAAGCTGATCCGAACGAGAACTGGCTGATCCGGGGAGAAGCGCCCCAATGTTTCGCCAGGACAGCATGGAGGCGCCGCGGAGCGCCCTGAGCGGCCAAGCCCAGCATAACCACGCCGCCCCTTTACGCTACCGCTCAGCGGGCCCAGGCAGGATCAAGCCGGAAGGAGCTTCGCGGCCTTGGCATTCGCCCCCCGCCCAGATAGCGCACATTTTCCCGCCTTTCCCTCTTGAGGCTCCAGTCACTGGAGGTCCCATAAAAGGGTTCGGTCATGGCGCCCAGATCAGGAGTGTGGGACATGAATGCAGTCAGCCGAACCTCGTGGCGCGTAGAGGGCATGGATTGCGCCTCCTGCGTCGCCAAGGTGACGAAGGCGGTTGAGCGGCTGCCCGGCGTCTCGGACATCGAGGTCAATCTGATGGGTGAGAGGTTGACGGTCAGCCTGGCCCCTCGGGAAGGCGATGCCGAGGCCGTGAGGCGGCAGGTAGAGGCCCTGGGCTACAAAATTACACCGCTTGCCTCCGGACAAATGGCGCCCAGTCAGCCCCCTCAGTCCCATGGCCAACACGACCATGACCATGCCGGCCACGCTCACGGCGCTCTGCACGCCCATAGTCACGATCGCCCTGCCGATAAAGGCAGGTCATGGTACGCCACTTCCAAAGCCAGGCTGGTCTGGGCCCTTGGCGCCGTGGTCGCCGCCGCTTGGATCGCGGCCCATCTGCTGCCCACGGCCTCCTACGCGCTTTATCTGACCGCGACGCTGATCGCCATTCTGCCCTTCGGCCGCCGGGCCGTGGCACTGGCCCGGGCTGGTTCGCCCTTCTCTATCGAAACGCTGATGGTCACCGCAGCCCTCGGCGCCGCCATTATCGGCGCGGCGGAGGAAGCGGCCCTCGTCGTGCTGCTCTTCGCGGTAGGCGAAATGCTGGAGGGCGTTGCCGCTGGCCGTGCCCGCGCGGGCATTCAGGCGCTGGTAGACCTGATGCCCAAGAATGCGCTGCGCCTGCGCGCGAACGGCGAGACGGAGACGGTGCCAGCGGACCGCCTGTCAGTCGGCGATCGCGTGCTGGTCCGCCCCGGCGACCGGGTGCCATGCGATGGCGCTATTCGCGAAGGCAACTCTTCCCTGGACGAGAGCCCCGTCACCGGCGAGAGCGTGCCCGTCTCGCGCGGGCCTGGCGAGCCAGTGGTCGCCGGCTCCATCAATACTGATGGCGTGCTGCAGGTGGAAGTGACGGCGGCGGGGGCGGACAGCACCCTCTCCCGCATCGCCCGGCTGGTGGAGCAGGCCACTGCCTCGCGCGGCCGCACCCAGCGCTTCATCGAGCGCTTCTCCAATGTCTGGACACCGGGTGCCATGGCCATATCGGCCCTGGTCATCGTCGTCCCCCCTCTGTTCCTTGGCGGCGAGTGGGGCACCTGGGTCTATCGTGGCCTGGCGCTGCTGCTGGTGGCCTGCCCCTGCGCGCTGGTGATCTCCGTACCGGCCTCCATGGCCTCCGGCCTCTCGGCGGGCGCACGGCGCGGCCTGCTGGTAAAAGGCGGCTCCGCGCTGGAAGCGATTGGCGGCGCTCACACCATCGCGTTCGACAAGACCGGCACCCTCACCGCCGGCCACCCGCGTGTCACGGATATCCTGCCAGCGGACGGTCAGCGGGAAGAAGAACTGCTGCGCCTGGCCGCCGGCGTCGAGGCAAGCTCCTCCCACCCCCTCGCCCGCGCCATTCTGCGGGCCGCGGAGGCGCGCGCCCTCACCCCCCCTCCCACAAGCGAGGCCGTCGCAATCCCTGGCAAGGCGGTCAGTGCCCGCATCGGCGGCGCGCTGGTCGCGGTGGGTTCCCCCTCCTGGGCCGCCGGCGAGTTGTCGTCCGAATTCGCGGGGGCCGTGACGCGGTGGGAAGCAGAAGGCAAGACCGCGGTCGTCGTGACGCGAGAAGGCGCGCCGATCGGCATCATTGCCATGCGTGACGAACCCCGTCCGGACGCGGCGGAGGGTATTGCAGCGCTGAAGCAGCTCGGCGTCGGCGCGGTGATGCTCACTGGCGACAATCCCCGAACCGGCGCGGCCATCGCCAATTCGCTGGGTCTGGAAGTGAAGGCTTCTCTGCTGCCGGATGACAAGCTGCGAGAAATCGGCGCGCTGAAGGCGCGGGGGCCTGTCGTGATGGTCGGCGACGGGATCAACGACGCCCCTGCCCTCGCTGCCGCCACCGCCGGCGTTGCCATGGGCGGCGGCACCGATGTCGCGCTGGAAGCGGCCGACGCGGCCCTGATGAAGGACCGCGTGACGGGTATTGCCGAGCTGGTTGAGCTGTCACGTGCCACCTTGGCCAACGTCAAGGCGAACGTCACCATCGCTGTGGGACTGAAGCTGGCCTTCCTGTTGACGACAGTCACCGGTACCACCGGCCTGTGGGTTGCCATCCTGGCGGATACGGGGGCAACCGTACTTGTCACCCTCAACGCTCTCCGCCTGCTGGCATGGAAGCCGAAGCACAGGTAAGCCGTTCACGCCATCGCTCAGCCAAACGCCCAGGTCGCTTTCTCAGACCATGTCATACGAGCCCGCGATACAACTTCAGCGCCTTTGCTGCTGGTCGGGCCTCTGGTCGGGACTTACTTCCCGTTGCTCGAGCGAAGGGGCTTCGGTGGTTCTGTCGGACGGGGACGCGCTTCGGCCACGCTGGCTCTCTGGCTGACTGGCCGAGTTGCCTGCATTGCCGCCAGGACGCGTCACGCCTGAGCTGGAATTGGACGTGCCGCTGGATGGATTGGGAACTGTTTGCGTCGGCGGTTGCGGTACAGTGCGCTGGGGATCGGGCTGAGCGACCGCGGGGGAGAGCAGCATCACCCCCCATAGCGACGAAATGATCAGCGACTGGCGCATGGGGCTATTCCTTCCTGGGCGACGCGGCGGCGGTATCTGCCGTAAGGAACGACCAGGCCGATCTGTGAGTTTCCAGCACCGCACCAGGCGAGAAGGGCCGCGCCTCAGCCTCGGCCTCCGAGGAAGGGATTGGACCGGCGCTCCTCGCCGAAAGTGGAGCCCGGACCGTGGCCGCAAAGGAAGCGAATTTCATCGCCCAGCGGTAGCAGCTTGTCCTGGATGGCGGCGATCAGCGCGGCATGATCGCCATAGGGAAAGTCGGTGCGCCCGACAGAGCCGCGGAAGATCACGTCCCCCACCAACGCGACCCCCAGGGCGGTGGAGACGAAGGCCACATGGCCAGGCGTATGGCCGGGGCAGTGCAGCACGGCGAAGTCCTGCCCAGCGATGGAGACCGTCTCGCCCTCCGTCAGCCAGCGGTCAGGGGTCACGTTCTCCAACCCCTCGATGCCCAAACGCGCGCCCTGATCGGCCAGGCTCTCCAGGAGGAAAGCGTCGCGGCGGTCCGGTCCCTCGATCGGCACGGTATCGCCCTGCCGCGCCTCCAACTCGCGCTTCAACGCGGCGGCCCCGCCGGCATGGTCCAGGTGGCCGTGGGTGAGAAGGATGTGATCTACCTTGAACTTTGCCTTATCCAGCGCGGCGAGGATGCGCGGTACGTCACCACCCGGGTCGATCACCGTGCCTCGCCCGGTCTCCGCGTCCCAGATCAGGGCGCAGTTCTGCTGGAAGGGCGTGACCGGGATCTGGGCGGCGTGGAACTGGGGCATGAGCCTTGCCTGCCATGCCAGGACGGGAAGGGTCAACTGGCCGCGCCTTTCCAGCAGCTAAGGCAGCTAGCCACGGCCCCCAGATGACTCGGATGGAGGTTGAGCGGCCTTTATTAAGGGATGCCGGCCGCCTGTCAGGCCTCCCGAAACCGAGCGGGATCCTCAATCCCAAGTTCGGCGGCCTTGGCATCGAAAGCCCCGTCGTAGATCTGCGCCAGTCGACTCTTTCCACCCGCCTTGTTCTCTTCGACCAGCTCTGACAGGGCTGGCACGTTGGCCTCGATGGCGACGGCCAGGATGTGGGACGCCTGGGCCATCAGGCCCGCGGAGTGCATCGTCTCCACCGCCAGCTTTGCTTCCGCGATGGCATGTTGCCGCTCAAGATCTGCGGCCTGCCGCTCCATCGCCTCGATCCGCCGGGCCTGCTCCGTAACGATGGCCTGCAGCTCTTTCATCTTCGCCGTCACATCGAGCACCGCCTGATCCAGGCGATCCAGGGGGAGGAGTTCGGGAGGGTCAAAGGCGTCGTTTGGCGACTGCATCGCTGAGGCTCGATATGAAGACATAGGAACTCGCTAGGCCAGAAAGGCGCCATCCATAGTTCGGTTCCGCCAGGGAGGGAATGCCAGACCCACATGCGTCTCCCGACGCTAGACTCATCGTGAGGGCAGACTTTTTGTAGTATCCGGCCAGCATTCTATCTCGGAAGTAAGCCACTTCCCTCCAACTGGCGTGGGTTTCGATGAGGAGCGTGTTGGACGGAGCCTTAGCTTAGCCAAGCCTCCCGGCTAGCGTATGCGTAGCAACTGGCCTCCACCAGCTCCTCCCGGTGGTCCTTGGCCACAATCTGCATCTCATCCGGCGGACGGACGCTGAAGCTCGCGCGTAATCTCCCACAGCGCGTTTTCCGCCTTCTGGCGCGGCATCCGGGCTCGGGACATCAGGCAGCAAGCCCCCAGCCGAGGGCGAGCTTCGCCACCAGCCCGAGAGCCGCGGTGGCGCCCAGGGTCTTCAGCAGGCCGAGCTTAAAGCCGAACAGGCAGGCCGTGGCGACCGCGGCCAGCCCCAGAGCGAGCGGATCCAGGCTTCCCGGGACCGGAAGGTCCAGCGTCGCAGGCCCGAACTCCACCTGCCGGACAACGGCAAACAGTACCCGCAGCCCAAACCAGAGCGCCAGGTTCGCGATCACGCCCACGACGGCGGCGGTGACCGCGGCGAGCGCACCGGTCAGCTTGCGATGGGCATGCAGCCGCTCGACCAGAGGGGCGCCCAGGAAAATGAAGGCGAAGCATGGCGCGAAGGTGACCCAGACCGTCAGCACCGAGGCCAGCATGGCCGCCGCCAGCCCATTCTGGCCGTAACCTGCGAGGAAGCCCACGAACTGGAGCACCAGGATGAGCGGTCCCGGCGTAGTCTCGGCCAAGCCTAGGCCGACCAGCATTTGGTCCGAGGTCAGCCAGCCATAGTGCTCCACCGCCTGCTGGGCGACATAGGCCAGCACGGCGTAGGCGCCGCCCACGGTCACCACCGCCATCTTGGAGAAGAACCACGCGACGTCCGCGAAGACCCCCGCGCCCGTGGACATCAGGATGGCAACAGGCAGGAGCCAGGCGGCGACCGCAGCCCAGCCCGCCCACCAGGCACTGGCCGCCATCCGAGCTGGACGGTCGGGGTCCGCCGCCAGCACCGCGTCCAGCAGCGCGGGCGGGCCCTCCTTGGCGGCGCCGTGGCCGCCACCCCGAAAGGCACCAGGCACGAGGTAGCCAATCAGCGCCGCCGTCAGCACCACGGTGGGGAATGGCAGGCCGAAGACATGGAGCGCCAGGAAGGCCGCTGCCGCCAACGCCCAGGCGGCGTTGGTCTTCAGAGCGCGTCGCGCAACCCGCAGAAGCGCCTCGACTACCAGTACGAACACCGCGCACTTCAGGCCGAAGAATAGCGCCTCGACCGCGGGCACCTGCCCCAATGTCGCGTATAATACGGACAGCCCGAGCATCACGGCCATGCCCGGCAGCACGAACAGGGTGCCCGCCACAACGCCGCCGCGCACGCCGTGCAGCAGCCAGCCGAGATAAATGGCGAGTTGCTGCGCCTCCGGCCCAGGCAACAGCGTGCAGAAATTCAGCGCGTGCAGGAAGCGGGCATCCGACACCCAGCGGCGCTCATCGACCACTTCCCGATGCAGCAAGGCGATCTGCCCGGCCGGGCCGCCGAAGGAGAGCAGGCCCATCTTCAGCCAGACCCGGACCGCCTCGGCGAAGGACGGCAGCGCCACATGTACTCCTGGCGCCAGCACAGGGGTGGAGCGTGCCTGGCTCATTGTGGCGTCGCTCATCGCACGTCCCTCCCGGCGCCGCCCGCCGTCCCCACAGGCCAGTTGTGGGTTTCCGCGACGGCGTCGCGGCTCCAGCGGTAGAAGGCATCGTAGAGGTCCATGCCCGCCGCGAGTTGGGCCAGATCGTCGCGATGCATCCGGGACAGGCCCAGCGAGGCCGCCAGCAGCCCTGCCGCCTGCGGCGCGAGGTCTGGCCGGGCCGTGTCGGCACCGCGGACGATCTCCGCGAGCCGAAGCAGCGGCTCCGACCTCAGCCCGAATTCCTGGACCATGACGTCAAAGGTGCAGTCCTCGCCGCGATGACTCCAGAAGACGCCCTCGACATCGAAAGGCACGGCGCCGAAGCGTTCGGCCACGGCGCCTACCTCTGACGGCGCCACAAACAGGAAGACGGCCAACGGATCCACAAAGCGCCGGATCAGCCAGGGACAGGCAATCCGGTCGACCTTGGGCCGGGAGCGTGTAACCCAAACGGTCCGCCCCTCCGCGTCCCGCGTCGGAAGGCGATCCGGGCGCACCAGCAGTTGCCCTTCGGCGGCCCAGGCCTCGAAGCCGCCTTCGAGCACCTCGGCCCGGGCGCCGCCATGGCGCAGCCAGGCAGCAACGCCCTGGCTGAGCTTGAGGCCACGCTGGCAGGCGACGACCACATGCTGACCGGCATAGTCGGCCATCCAGGCCGTCACGTCGCGGGCTTCGCGTCGGAGGGAGGCCGGGAACAGCCGTGGGTCCGCCGCGTAGTCCTCCTCGATCCGGACATCGAGCAGAACCGGTGCATCGGGCAGGCCGACGAGCCGGGCAAGCTGTGCTGTGGTGATGGTGTCAGGTGCAGGCATGAGCGTCCCCTCCATCATTGTGGAGTGTCGGACGCGATGCTTCAGCCGAAGCCTCACGGGGCGATCGCGGATGTCCCCTTGTTTCAGAGGATGCTGAGGGTCCTCATGGTCTGTCAAGAACATCTGGAGCGACAACTGGACGGTACGGCCCGTGTCCTGGCCGCTGTCAGTCCTCCCCCCGATCTGCCAAGGTCCGCCTTGAGCGGCCCGTCGATTGACAGAGACGTGGAGCGCAGCCGATAAGCGCAATCTCCTTTGCGGGAGAGAGAGGCTGGTTGCCTCCGCCGAAGGCGCAAACTCCCATAATCGCTCAGGCATTCAGAACCGCAAAGGCAGTGTGTGCCGTCTGGAGAGAGGCTGGGGCGCCGTCCTGCGCGCGCCTGGTCCGCCGAAGGGGCTAGCTCCGACCGGAGCAGAAACTCTCAGGCAAAAGGACAGAGGGAGAGGCGCACCAGGGCATGCGGAGACGCGTGCGCTGGATTTTTGGGAGCTTCTCCAGTGGATTCAGGCGTATCTTCGGAATCCGTTCTGTTCGTCATTTATTTAGTCGCGATCACTGCCGAGGCGATGTCGGGCGCACTGGCGGCCGGCCGTCGCAACATGGACATTTTTGGTGTCGCCACCATTGCTTTTGTCACCGCGCTAGGCGGCGGCACCATCCGGGACCTGATCCTCGGCCACTTCCCCATCGGCTGGACCCAGCATCCGGAATACGTCTACCTGGTGATCTCGGCTGGGCTGCTGACCACTGTCGTCGCTTCCTTCATGCACAGCCTGAAGCGCGTCTTCCTTGTACTCGATGCAATGGGCCTGGTCGCATTCTCGCTCATCGGCTGCAGCATTGCGCTGACGATGGGATATCCGGTCATCGTTGTCATCATGTCGGGCATGATGACGGGCATCTTCGGCGGCATCCTGCGCGACGTGTTGTGCAACCAGGTGCCGGTGGTGTTCCGGCGAGAACTCTACGCAAGCGTCTCGCTTGCCGTCTGTGTGCTCTTTCTCTGCCTGCGCGAATTTGGTGTCTCCACCGACCTGAACCTCGCCATCAGCTTTATCGGCGGCCTGACACTCCGTATCTCGGCCATCTGGGGAGGATGGAAGTTGCCGACATTCTCCTACCAGCAGCGCTGGGAGTGAGGCAGCATTCCTGGCCCCTCGCCCGATGAAGAGCGGCCTCGGACAGCTTCAAGATTTGGAATCCCCGCCGGACTCGGGACAGTTTGCCCAATATGGCTTGTGTCATCCATCGTATGAGTGCTGGTATTCGAGTAATACCGGGGAGGCACGAAGCCGATGCAAATGAAAAAGGCCGCTTTTGGGATCGCGCTATGTCTGTCGGCGTTCTCCACGCTGCCCTTGGCTGCACAGCCGGCGGCGCAACGGGTATTACGCGTTGTGCCGCATGCCGATCTGCGGAACCTCGATCCGGTGGCAGCCTCGATCGTCATTACCCGCATGCACGGGCTGATGATCTACGAAACATTGTTCGCCTGGGACTCGCAGCTGAACCCGCAACCGCAGATGGTGGACCGCTTCGACCAGTCGGCCGACGGGCTGAGCTGGACCTTCCACCTGCGCGACGGACTTCGTTTCCACGATGGGCAGCCCGTCACCACGCGCGATGTCATTCCCTCGCTGAATCGCTGGATGGCGCGGGACACCCTGGGCGGCAAGCTGAAGGAATACGTCGCGTCATTGGACGTGGTCGATGACCGCACCTTCGTGCTGCGGCTCCAGCGGCCCATGGGGCTGGTGCCTTTCGCGCTGGGATCTGCCGTGGGCTACATCCCCGTGGTGATGCGTGAAGCCGACGCGGCGACAGACCCTCTGAAGCCGGTGACAACCGTCATTGGCTCAGGACCCTTTCGGTTCAACCGGGGCGAATGGCAGCCAGGTGCGCGCGTCGTCTACGATCGCAACCCCGACTATGTGCCGCGCCAGGAGCCGCCGAACGGATTGGCAGGTGGCCGTGTGGTAAAGGTTGACAGGGTCGAGTGGCATATCCTGCCCGATCCGGCGACGGCAGCCGCGGCGCTCCAGACGGGCGAGATCGATATCTGGGAGCAGCCGGCGCAGGATCTGATTCCGACCATCGAAGGCGCGCGCGGCGTTCGGGTGGAAAGCTACAGCAGTCTGCCGAACCAGGCGATGCTGCGGCCCAATCAGTTGCATCCGCCCCTGAACGACCCGAGGGTACGGCAGGCCGTGGCCCTGCTGACCGACCAAGGTGACTTCATGGCCGCGGGCTTCGGTGACGAGCGGTTCTGGCGGCGATGCAATTCCTATTTCGTTTGTGGCAGCCCCAACGGCACGGAGGCAGGCGCCGAGCGGTTCGCCCGGACCAACGTCGAGGCTGCGAGACAGCTGCTTTCAGAAGCAGGGTATCGCGGCGAGAAAGTGGTCCTGATCTCGACCCATGAGATCCCTTACATGGGCCGCATGGCGGAAGTGGCGGCAGCTGCCCTCGCCCGCGGCGGCATCAATGTGGACCTTCAGTTCACCGACTGGGGCGCGGTGTCGGCGCGGCTGCAGAACCGCGAGACCAATGACAAGGGTGGGTGGGACATGTTCATCACCTCCTCTTCCGGCGCCACCATGCAGAGTCCCGCGACCAACATCGGCACCAACATGAGCTGTGCCCGTGGCTGGGTCGGTTGGCCTTGCGATGCGGAGGCGGAGCGGTTGCGGGCCGCAGTGGTCGATGCGCCCGACAGCACCGCGAGGGCAGCGGCCACCGAGGCCCTGCACCGTCGGCTGGCAGAAATGCAGCCCTATCGGGTGCTCGGTCAATACGACCAGCCCTACGCGCGGCGGGCCAATGTATCCGCAGTGCTGGCGGCACCGATCATGGTGTTCTGGAATGTGGAGAAACGTTAGGCGCGGGAGCCACCGGCCGAACCAGAATACGACGGTAGCGGCGACCGCCATGGCCGCCTCCCCGCCCTTCTTTCGTCCGCGCCAGCATGGAGACGACCGAGCAAGGCGCGGCGGAGCATGAGCATGACGGCAACGTCACACGGCCCGCTTAACGCGCGAAAAACCCATGGCGACGGTCCTGAAAGGAAACTCTTTGGCTCAGGAAAGTCGCCGGAAATGTAACGAGAAGGTGGGGCTGGGCTTAGTCTAGCTGGCCCTGGAACCGCTGCGGTGTCGGCCCCGCTTCGCCGGCCGCACATGGCCGCTGGCTCGGCTACTGGGTCAGCCGGGCCCTGGCTCGGGCCTGGGACGCTCGGATCAGGCCCTGGTACATTCCATCCTTGCCAGGATACCAGGGCATTCTGCCGACGTCGCCGAAGCCAGGGATCGTCTCCATATGCGCCACCATGCGGCGACGCATGGCCTGATCCGGCAGCGGTCCGCGCAGGGCCTGCACGTTGTCGGCGGCGTGGTCCGGGTTGGAGGTGCCGCAGAGAACGGACGTCACGGCCGGATGGCCCATCACCCATTTCAGGAAGAACTGCGCCCAAGTCGTCGCGCCGAACTCGCGCGCGAAGTCCGGCAGGGGGCGGCCTTCCACCACCCGCATCAGGCGGGCCTTCTCCAGCGGCAGGTTCACCAGAACCCCGACGCCGCGGTCAGCCGCAGCGGGCAACAGCCGGTTCTCGGCACTTCGGGAGAAGATCGAATAGTTCGTCTGCACGACGTCCACGCCACCCCCCTCGACGATTCTCGCCAGCTCGTCCTGCGCTTGCGTTTCATGGTGGGTGATGCCGACGTGCCGGATCAGTCCCTCTCTCTTCCACGCCTGTAGCAGGGGGATGATGACCGGTGCGTTGACGAGGGTGTGGCACTGCATGAGGTCGATCGAGGCGCGCCAGATCCGGAGCCTGGACTGCTCCAGGCTCGCCAGCGCATGGCTCTCGTCGCCGAGGTACTCGCCCGTCGACCAGATCTTGTTGGCGACGAAGACCTCCGGCTGCTCCGGCGTGCCGGCGAGGAAGGCGCCAACGCTGACCTCGGCGGAGCCGTAGAGTGGAGAGGTGTCGATCAGGCGGCCGCCGCCGGCAATGTAGCGCCGGAGCACCTCGCGCAACCCGTCCCGCCGGTCGCCTGGCTTCAGGTCGTAGGTCAGGAAGGTCCCGAGACCCAACGCCGTCACCGTCTGGCCGGTCCTTCCGATCCGGCGCGTGATCACCGGACCTGCGGCGGTGGCCGTCGCCGCGGGCACTGCGCCGCCTCCGGCCTGGGCAAGCGCGCCATGCGCGCCGGCCAGGGTCGCGCCGAGGGCCGCGGCCCCAAGAAAACCGCGCCGGCCGGCGCGGGAAACCTCATCGGTCATGGGATCCCCTTTCCTGTTCGGGTCTCGGATCGTCAGAACTGCCAGGCCGCCGGGACCCAGGCGTAGCCCGCATCGGTCTTCAGCAGGCGGCCCACGCCGGGGAAGGGAAAGTGGAAGCCCAGTACAGGAATTCGGTCGGCCGCCGCCCTGTCGAAGAGGCGCCGGCGCGCGGACAACGCAGCGTCGGGATCGCGGTCCGGGCCCGGCCGCCAGGAGCGGTCTACGTTGACCACCGGGTGATAGGCGAGGTCCGTCGTCAGCAGGAGCTGGTCGGTCCCGGAGTGGACCAGGAACGCGGCCATGCCAGGCGTATGGCCGGGCGCGGCGATGGTGGCCAGCCCCGGCACGATCTCGGTTCCTGCCTCGTAGAGCTCCACGTCGCGAGCGACCGGCTGGACGCTGCGCTTGATGGCCGTGGCGAAGCGACGGCGGAAGTCGTCCGGCACGGGCATGTAGGAGAGGTCCGGATCGCCGCGAACGAAGAATTCCCAATCGGCCCGCGGGGCAAAGATCGTGGCGCGTGGGAAGGCCCGCCCCCCATCCGCCCCGCGCAGGTTGCCGACGTGATCGGGATGCGTGTGCGAGATCACCACCGCGTCGATGTCGGCTGGCGTCAACCCGATGGCGGCAAGATTGGCGAACAGGCGGCCACCATTCGGCCCCATGGTCTGTCCCGCGCCGGCCTCGAGCAGGATCCGCCGGCCGCCCGTCTCGATCAGCAGAGTATTCAGGTTCAGGGTCAGATGGTCGGTCGGCAGGAAAGCGCGGCGGAGAGCGTCCTGAAGCTCGCTGTCTGGCGCGTCGATGGCATAGATCCGAGGGGGGCCGCCGATCAGGCCATCGCTCAGCACCGTCGCGGCGATCTCGCCTACCCGGAAGCGATAGTGGCCGGCGCTGCCACCAAACGGAACGACGGGCTGCGCGACGGCCCGGCGGGCGGAGCCGCCCCCACAGAGAAGAGCCGTCGCGCCGGCGAGAGCGGTCAGCGCAGTCCTGCGGCGGTAGCCCGTTAGGTCATGCACGCGGCATCTCCCTTCATCCTGCATCGCGCACGCGGCCACCGCACCGATGCGAAGCCTGCGGCAGTTGATCCTGGTGTTCCGGTATCTGCCGACATTGGCATCGTGGCGGCAGATGGAGCGGTTGCTCCCCCTTGAGATGACCCTGTCGACGTGTGCGCATAAGCGGCTCTAATCTGAGCAGCTTGATAAGCAGAGCTTTGCAATGCAGCCCATTCGTCTCGATAGCCTGGACGCCTTCGCAGCAATCGTCCGATGCGGTGGCTTCAGGGCCGCGGCGGCGGAGCGCGGGATCTCGTCGTCAGCACTGAGCCAAGCTGTCGCCGCGCTGGAGGCGGCGCTCGGCATCCGCCTGCTGAACCGGACAACGCGAAGCGTCGCCCCGACCGAGGCTGGGGAGCGCTTGCTGGAGCGACTTGCCCCGGCGCTGGACGACATCAGGCTGGCGATCACCGACCTCGACCAGTTGCGGAAGAACCCTTCGGGCACCATCCGCATCAACGCACCCGGGCCTGCGGCGGACCATGTCCTCTGCCCCCTCGCCTTCGACTTCATGCGGCTCTACCCCGACGTGAAGGTCGAGATCATCAGCGACGCGGCGATCATCGACATCGTCGAGCGCGGGTTCGACGCCGGCGTGCGTTTCGGAAAGCAAGTCGCGAAGGACATGATCGCGGTGCCGCTGGGGCCGTCTCTGCGCTACGCGATCGTCGCTTCGCCCGATTATCTCCGGCGGCGGGGCGAGCCCGCCACGCCGCACGACCTCGTCCGGCACGACTGCGTCCGCCGCCGCTTCCCGGGCGGAACCCTTGCCACCTGGCGCTTCGAGAAGGACGGCGAGGTGCTTGAAGTCACGCCCACTGGACGCCTGACGCTCAGCTCTGCGCACCAGGAATTACAGGCAGCCCTCACCGGTCAAGGCATCGCGCATGTTTTCGAGGACTATGCAAGGACCCATGTCGAGCGCGGCGATCTGACCGAGGTGCTGCGCGACTGGAGTCCGAAGCTGCCAGGCTGGTTTCTCTACTACCCGAACCGGCGCCATACCGGCGCTGCGATGCGAGCCTTCCTGGACCACCTCCGCACCTACAAATGGCGGGGTGGCGCTCGCAATCCACCGGCGCCAAGTCTGGTCGAAGAAGCGCACCACACCCGACAACGGAAGCTGCGGCCGTGATTATGCAGCAACTATCAGTGGACACGGCGGCGTCCGTTGGTGGGTAAAGGCACCATGCCAATACGCTGCCGGCCGGTCGCGTCCCCTCTCTGAAAGGCGGCGACGCTATGCAGATGACTGAGATGGGCACAAAGCGGACATCATGGGCGCAGCCTTCAATGGCTGCCCGTTTCCAACGCTTTTCGCTAAGATCTAGTGATGGTTACGCCGCCACACCCACGGCGGCACCGGATTAGGTTCACGCCACAGCCCGCGCCATCCCGAGCGCTAAGGGTATGGCTCAAGCCCGAATCATCCGGCGTTTCAGCAGGTCCAGCAGCGCTCGCGCCGCTGGTCCGGGCACCGCGCCACGTCGTAACATCACGCCTGTCGCGCGCTCGATCTTCGGGTCCGCCAGAGGACGCGCCACCAGCACCGGATGCGCCTCGCGCGGCAGCGCCAGGCGCGGCACCACGGCGACTCCGAGCCCGGCTTCCACCAAGCCAAGACTGGTAGAGAGGTGCTCGGCCTCATAGCGCCAGTTGGGCTGGATGCCGCGCGGCAGCAGGGCGCGATCCAGAATCAGGCGGTTGCCGGACCGGCGTGACACACCCACCAGTGTCTCGTTGTGCAGGTCTGCCCATTTCAGGCCGCGCTTCTTCGCCAGCGGATGATCGCGGCGGCAAGCCAGAACAAAGGGGTCGCGCCGCAAGGGGCGGAACTCCACCTCCGGGTGCACAGCGCCTTCCATGCCGATGCCGAACTCCGCGCCGCCGGTTGCGACCGCGTCGACCACGCCATCCGCCGAAAGATCCATGACTCGCACACGCACGTTAGGAAAGCGCCGCGCGAAATCGGCCAAGGTTTCCGGCAGGAAGTAGTAGGCAGCGGTCGGGATGCAGGCGATGGTCACTAGTCCCCGCCGCCGCGCTGCCGTTTCCCGGATGCCCAGCAGGCTTTCTTCCAGCTCGTCCAGCAGGCGGCGGGCGCGGGGCAAGAACTCGCGCCCGGTCTGCGTCAGTGCCACCCGGCGGGTGGACCGCGCCAGCAGCGCCACGCCCAGTTCCTCTTCCAGCGCCGACAGGCGGCGCGATACGGCGGGCAGCGACAGGTGCAGCGTGTCCGTGGCGCGCGTCAGGCTCTGCGCCTCGGCGACGGCGACAAAGGCGCGAAGCTGGTCTAGATCGATGGCCATACTTGTGTCCAACGCAAGAATACCTCCGATCTTTGCACTTCAGTGAGGCTCTGATCCAGCGCAGAACAGGGGCAACGATACGGAAACGACCTCCATGCAGATCCGCATCCCCTGCGTCCTGATGCGCGGCGGCACCAGCCGCGGCCCCTTTTTCCTCGCGGCGCACCTGCCGGCCGATCCGGCGGCGCGAGACGCCACGCTGCTCGCGGCCCTCGGCTCCCCGCACCCACTACAGATCGATGGCATCGGTGGCGGCAACAGCCTGACCAGCAAGGTCGCCATCGTCGGCCCCTCGGCGGAGCCCGGGGTGGATGTGGAATACCTGTTTGCCCAGATCTCCATCGACCGTGGCGTGGTAGATACCCGGCCGAACTGCGGCAACATGCTGGCCGGCGTCGGCCCCTTCGCCATTGAATCGGGGCTGGTGACGCCGGCTGACCCCGAGACGCTGGTGCGCATCCGCAACCGTAACACTGGCGCGCTGGTGGAGGCGGTGGTGCAGACCCCGGGCGGGCAGGTCACCTATGACGGAGATGCCAGCATTCCAGGCGTGCCTGGCACGGCGGCGCCCATTGCTCTGCGCTTCCGCGACGTGGCCGGCAGCAAGACCGGCGCGCTGTTCCCGACGGGACAGCGGATGGAGGAGATCGACGGTGTCCCTGTCACGCTGATCGACGGCGCCATGCCGATGCTGCTGGTGGAAGCTCACACCCTGGGCACCGACGCCACCCTGCCGCCGCAAGAGATCGAGGCCGACCCCGTGCTGATGGCGCGCATCGAGGCGCTGCGCCTGGAAGCGGGCCGCCGCATGGGTCTGGGCGACGTGTCTTCGAGTGTCATCCCCAAGCCCGCACTCCTGGGGCCTGGCGTGGACGGCGCCACCATCACCGCCCGCTATCTGACCCCCCATGCCGTGCATCGCGCCATGGCGGTAACCGGGGGCATTACCCTGGCCGTGGCCGCGCGGCTGCCGGGCACCGTGGCGGCACCGCTGGCGGTGGGCGCGGGTGCCGAGGTCCACATCGCGCATCCGGCAGGCAGGCTGTCCATCGGCCTGGCTCTTGACGGAGATGCGGTGCGCTGGGCCAGCGTGCTGCGTACCGCGCGCCGAATCTTCGAAGGCCACTTGCTGGTGCAGCGCCCTGCCCTACAGGCCACCACCCTGCCCCTCGCTGCCGAATAACGATGAACAAGGAAACGTCTCCCATGAACCGCCGCCACCTGCTGGGCCTGCTGGCTACCGCGCCCTTCGCCACTCCTTCCCTCCTGCGCGCGCAAGAGAATTGGCCGCAGCGCCCCATCCGCCTGTTGCTGGCCTATGCCCCGGGTGGCGGCACAGACAACGTCGCGCGCGTGCTGGCAGCCCGGCTACAGGGCGTATTGGGGCAGCCTGTGGTGGTGGAGAACAAGCCCGGCGCCGGCGGCAACCTCGCTACCGAAGCCGTGGCCTCCGCCAGGCCCGATGGCTATACGCTGCTGATGGGGAACCAGGGACCAATGACGGTCAACCAGTCGCTTTTCCCCAACATGCGGGTGGACCCGCTACAGGCGCTGGACCCGGTGGCGCTGGTAGCAGACGCACCGCTGGTGGCCGTCGCCGGCCCTGGCACCAAGGCCCGCACGCTGAACGACCTGCTGGAGGAAGGCCGCAGGATGGAGGGGCAGATGAGCTACGCCTCGGCCTCCAACGGCTCGGCCAGCCATCTCGCGGCGGCGTTGATGTTCCAGATGGCGAAGGTGGAGGCGCAACACCTGCCGTTCCGCGGCGCGGGGCCCGCGTTGAACGACGTGGTGGCCGGGCATATCCCCTTCATGGTGACAACACTGCCTTCCGTCGTCGGGCTTATTCAGGGTGAGTTGGTGCGGCCCCTGGCGGTGACGGGCAGTGCGCGTATCGCGGCACTACCCAATGTGCCTACGGTGGCCGAGGCCGCCTTGCCGGATTATCAGGCTTCGGCTTGGTACGGCATCCTCTCGCCGAAGGGTACGCCGGCCGCCATCCGCACGAAGTTGGAAACCGCCATCGCCGAAAGCCTGACCGCCCCGGACGTGGAAAAGCGGCTGCAGGAGGAAGGCGCCGTGCCCTCCCGCATGGGCGGCGAGGACTTCGGCAGGTTCATGGGTGCAGAGCGGGCGCGCTGGGCCAAGCTGGTCAGCGACAGCGGAATTACCGTGGATTGAAGCAGGTAGGAGAGGGCTCCGGCCCTCTCACGATAGCCTACAACATGAGCCTGGGAATGGGGGCATCCAAGGCATGCGTCGCCTCGTTGAGAGCGGCTGTAGCGTGGTCGAGCGGCAGGTGGAGCGGAGGAGTTAGAGAATTCCGGAGCTTTCACGAAGGCGCGAATGATTCATGCCCACGGCGTCGATGCCTCAGCGTCCTCGAAAACAAAAGGCTGATTTGTAAGCCCATTACGCAGCAGAGATAAAGCTTAAGGAAAGCAAGCGGCGTTGTTCAGACACGCTCTCAGGGTTTTACGGTATTCCCCCTCCCCCGGATGACCCTGCCTACTGCCTCCGATTTCTTTTGATCTTAAAAGGAAACGGAGGCGGACCATGACGGACTCCAAGAAGACAAAGCTCCGCAAGGAATTTATCGGGGAGACTTTCTTCGCGGCGTAGCAGGCGCCTCTCTCGGCCTTGCTGCCGGTATTCCTGGCGTAACGCCGGCTCTGGCGCAGGATGCTCCTCCCTCGTCTCCCGCCAGCTCCACGGCAAAGCCAGCAACGCGTCATACGATTGATGTCAATGCGCTTTACCGGCAGGGCCTGCCTTTCGACGACACCAGGGATTTCGAGGACGCCCGCCGGGGCCTGATTGCCTCGCTCCCTGATCCTGTCCTCATCAAGGACGCCCAGGGCAATACAGTTTGGGACCTCTCTCAGTACGCGTTCCTGGGAACCGGCTCCCGAGATGATGCGCCAGACACGGTCAACCCCAGCCTTTGGCGTATGGCAAAGCTCAACATGATCCACGGCCTCTTCGAGGTGGTGGACGGGGTCTACCAGGCGAGAGGCTACGATCTCTCCGTCATGTCCATCATCCGGACGGACACCGGCTACATCGTGGTAGATCCCTTTGTGTCTGCCGAGTGCGCGTCAGAGGTGTGGAAAAAGCTCGTCGTCCCGCATCTCGGTGACAGACCCATTGTGGCGGTTCTCTACACTCACAGCCATGTCGACCATTATGGCGGCGTTCGTGGCCTGGTGCAGCAGAGCGATATCGATGCGGGCACCGTGAAAATCATTGGTCCCGCGAATTTCACCGAAGCCGCAGTCGGAGAAAACATCATCGCCGGTAACGCCATGAGCCGCCGGGCGACTTACATGTACGGAAACCTTCTTTCGAAAGGCCCGGCCGGACAGGTCGATGGCGGCCTCGGAAAGACGACCTCCACTGGATCCATCGGTCTTGCCCTTCCAACGGTGCATGCCACCAGAACCGGCGAGACGCTCACCGTGGATGGCCTCGAATTGCATGTACTGATGGCACCTGAGTCTGAGGCGCCCTCGGAGTTCATGTTCTATCTCCCGAAGTACAAGGCGTTTTGCGCGGCCGAAGACGCCACGCATACCCTGCACAACCTCTATACTTTGCGGGGTGCGAAGGTGCGCGACGGCCTGCTGTGGTCGAAATATCTGCAGCTGGCACTCGACATGTTTGGCGACGATATGCAGGTCGTGTTCGCCTCTCACCACTGGCCAACCTGGGGCAAGGATAATGTCCTAGACTTCCTGAGGTCGCAGCGGGACACTTATCGGTTCATCCACGATCAGACGTTGCGGATGGCCAATAGCGGCATGACTCCGAAGGAGATTGGCGACGCCATCAGATTGCCCCCTTCCCTCATCACGCGATGGGCATGCCGTAGCTACTACGGCTCCGTCTATCACGACGCCGTCGCGCAATACAATTTGAGGCTGGGTTTCTTTGACGGGGTCCCTGCCACCTTGCACCAGCATTCCCCGGTCGAGGCTGGACGCAGGTACGTGGCTTTCATGGGGGGGGCCGGAGAACTTGCTCCGGCAGGCCAGAACGTCCTTCGAGCAAGGAGACTATCGCTGGGTTGCCGAGGTAGTAAACCATCTGGTGTTTGCCCAGGGCGACAATGTCGCGGCAAAGCAATTGCTGGCTGACGCCTATGAGCAGCTTGGCTACCAGGCTGAATCCGGTCCCTGGCGTAATTTCTACCTGACAGGTGCAGCCGAGCTCCGGCGTGGCGTACAGCGGCTGCCGACGCCGAATACCGCCAGCCCTGACACCATCCGCGCCATGCCCATCGAGATGTTCTTCGACTACCTCGGCGTCCGGCTCAACGCCGATCGCGCGGCAGGGAAAAACCTGAACATCAATCTGGAACTGAGCGATACCAACACGAAGTATGTCATCGGCCTTGAGAACGCGGCCATCCACTATTCCGTCGGAAAATCGCTCAACAACGCCGATGCGAGCATCGTCACGACGCGAGCCGCGTTCAATGAGGTCATGCTCGGAACAACGCCGATGGAAAAGCTCATCGTCGACGGCACGGCCAAGATCACCGGCGATCCCCGGAAGCTGGCCGAATTGGTCTCCTGTCTCGATAGCTTTGATCTCTGGTTCAATATCGTCACAGCCTGAACAGGGCGAATGCCATGTGTACGATATGCGATCTGAGGATCGAATTCAGCGTCGAGCATCCGATGAGCCTGTCGGTGGCTGTCGCCACCCGGCAGGCCATCGACGCTGGCCTGCTACCCACCGTGAAGGCGACGCTATCAGAGCAGATGGCAAAGCCTCTCCGGGTCGAAGCGATCGAAGCCTTGAAATCCCTCCAGGAGCGGTTTGAATACGCTCTGGACCGGCCAGGCCTGCTCGATATGCCGGACTTCTTTGCGCTCATGGTCGAAAGCCGTACCTGGGGATTCTTCCATCCAACGGCCCAAGGGTTTGACCCGAATTGCAGGCCGGAGCCGCCGAGAGTCGCCTCTGATGACGTCAGAGAACGGGACGCCGTTATCGTGGGTGCTGAAAGCGCCCTGCGGCACATCCTGGCGGGCAAACTTACGGGCGCGGAGGCAATCCGAAGTGGTTTGCTTGTGGTCGATGCCGAGGAGACGAAGCGGGAAAAGATCGTTTCAGCACTGCTGATGGCCTTCCCGGAGGTCGGATACAGCCGGTTCCTGTGCGCTTAATTCACGACCGGAAAGCGCGGTCCTACTTCTGTAGTTGTGCCCATCATCACCGAAGGGTTCTTCAAATGGCAAAAGCTATAGGATTATGCGCTTTCCGCCGGGTGCGTGTGACGGCGGTACTCGCTTCCGTCTTCTGCGTCGTCGCCTTGGTTCATCCGGTCTTCGCCCAGGCGTCCGGTGATGCCGAGGCGCAGGCTAATAATCCCTTGGCCAGCACGACGTCGCTGAACTTTCAGAATCAGTTCACCGGCCGGCTAAGCGGCTTCGGTGAGTCCGCTAACGCGTTCCTTCTCCGTGGTGCCCAGCCCTTCTCGATTGGCGACACGAACTGGATCGCGCGGGCCACGCTGCCGATCAGCACCTATCCGGGTCTGCCGGATGGATCGCACGAGACAGGCCTCGGCGACCTGAACGTCTTCGCCGCCTATCTCTTCGACACAGGCAACCCCGGCATTAGTTTTGGTATCGGACCACAGCTTACCGCTCCCACTGCCACGGATCGTGCGCTCGGCACGGGCCAGTGGGCCGCGGGCTTCGCCAACGTGCTGTTCGTCGCCACAAATCCTGAATGGCAATACGGCTACCTTCTGACTTGGCAGGCTCGCATAGCAGGAAGCAACAGCCGCCCTGGCGTGCGCGTGAACATATCATCGAGGTAGGTCTCTTGGCCGCCATCGACAGCACCGCCCAGCGCATGGGCAAGAACCGGCCGCTGCTCGCCACCGCGGGGCTGGTCGCCCTCTGCTCGCAGGCGCCAAGCGATCTGCCTGACAAAGACCTGGGCCGAACTGCTCTTGGCCGGAATCTGCTTGTCCGCTTCTCGGGCTAGGTGCCCTGAAGCGGACATGAGACCGGCGGCGCCCTTTCCGGACGAAGGGAACCCAGGACGGGGCCGCTGGCGCCTCGGCGTCGCACGGCGCCAGGGAACCCGGTCCCTGAGCGGGAGCCTCAGGCGGCCTGGAAGCGCACCGTCTCCGCGCCACTGTCGCCGATGACGCTCCAGACAACGGCATCGGACATGCCGGTGTTGCGGAACCAGTGGCGGCGCCCGGCGGGGTTCATCACCAGGTCGCGCGGGCCAAGTTCAGCCTCCACCGTGCGGCCATTCTCCTCCCAGCCGACGGTCAGGCTGCCTTCCAGGACCAGGAAGGCGTCTTCCACCGGGCGTTCATAGGGCCGCACCCCAACGCCGCGAGGCACGCCAAGCATCTCCTTGCGCGCCGTATCGGACTGGATGCCGCCCTCGCCGACATAGACCTTGCGCGCGAAGCCGGCCTCTTCCCAGCGCGTCGGCAGCTCGGTGAAACGGGCGACCTTCGCGGCCATCATCCGTTGCAGCGGATGGTCGCTGTTGCGGTCAAAGCGCATGGTCTTGCCCGGTTCGGCACCGAAGGAGCGCGCCAGCTCCGGCGCCGTGTTCTTCGGGTGATAGAGGTAGCGCGGCGGCAGCGGCTTGCCGACATCGACGCTGATGGACATCAGCACCGGTTCCACCCCGTCATTGCGAAATCCGTGGCCGACATCGCGCGCGTTCAGGATCATGTCCTTGGGGCCGAGCTGAACCTCGACCACTTCGCCATCTTTCTCCCAGCCCACGACGAGCACGCCATCGATGATGAGGAAGGATTCCTCGATTTCATGCGCGTGGCAGGCGGCATACTTGCCGACTGGCTTGTGGATGAGGCTGATAGTGAAGTGCTCGGGCTTCAGCGTGCTGGTGTCGCCGAGCTTGGGCGAACCACCGGAGCCGATGTAGCGCATCTGCGCCCGCGCCAGATCGGGGAAGCCCCGGTTGCTGGGGAACGCGTCCCAGTCAAAGGATTTTTCGACATGACGGCCGATATGGCTGCGGAACTCCGCTTCCAGCGTGCTGCTGGGCGAGAGGATGACGTTCATGCCCGATGGCTCCCCTGTTCTGGCGGCTTTCAGCATGTCGCCACCCACCGACGGGTTCAAGCGGAAAGTTCATATACGATACTATGTTTGACAGGCCAACATTTCGGGCCTACAGGAAGGCGGTATGGAGACCCCGGATCCCGCCCGCCCCGAGCCTGATGAACGCTACCTTGTTCCCGCCCTGATCCGCGGGCTCGGTCTGCTGAAGGCCTTCGAGCCCGGCCGGGCAGAGATGACACTGGCCGAGTTGGCAGCGGCGATCGGCGTCACCCGCTCCGCCGCCTACCGCCTGGCCTACACGCTCGAGCATTTGGGCTTCCTGCGGCACGATCCGCGCAACCGGCGCTATGCGCTGGGGCCGGAGGTTCTCCGCCTGGGCTATGGCTATCTGGCCTCGCGGGATCTGGTGGAGGTGGCGGGCCCGGCGCTGGAGGCGCTGCGCGACCGCACCGGCTGGTCCGCTCATCTCGGCATTCTGGAAGGCACGGAGGTTGTCTACGTCGCGCGTGTGCCGACGCGGCGCTCCGTGGCCAGCAATGTGCAGCTTGGCAGCCGCCTGCCGGCCCACGCCACCGCGATGGGCCGCATCCTCCTCGCCGCCCTGCCGGAGGCCGAGCTCGCCCGCCGCTACACCGGCAATGCGCTACAGGGCTTCACTCCCCGCACCTCGTTGACCCTGCCCATGCTGCAGGCACAGCTCGCCATTGACCGTACCAATGGCTTCGTCGCCAGCGCGTCCGGCTTCGAGGAAGGGGTGGCCGTGGCCGCCGCCCCCGTGCGCGACGTGTCGGGCGCCGTCGTCGCCGCCATCAACGTCTCCGCCGTGGCGCTGCATGTCTCGGAGCAGGAACTGCATGGCAGTTTGCGCCAGGAGGTCCTGCGGGCGGCGGCGGAACTCTCCCGCGCCCTGGGCCACGACCCGGCCGCGAACCAGTACACGGCGGGAGACAACCCGCCGCCATCACCGGCCTCCCCCGCCTGCCAAGGATCCGATCCGCCGTGACAGCCTCACCCTTTCTCCCCGGCCGCCGCGCCCTGCTCGCCGCTTCGGCCGGGCTGCTCGCCATGCCGCGCCGCTCCCATGCCGCCACCTGGCCGGAGGCGCAGGTGACGATCGTCGCACCCTTCACGGCGGGCGGGCCGGTCGATGTGCTGGCGCGCGCCGTGGCCATGGGCATCCAGGCGGCCACGAGCCAGACCGTCATTGTCGATAACCGGGTGGGCGCACAGGGTAATATCGGCATCGATTTCGCGCGCCGCGCCAAGCCCGATGGCAACACGCTGCTGATCGTGCCGGCCGGCAACCTGACCATCAACCCGACGCTGATGAGCAACCTGCCCTATGATGTGGAGCGGGATTTCGCGCCGATCAGCCTGCTGGCGACGGCGCCGAATGTCATCGTCTGTCCCGCTTCCTTGCCCGTCCGTAATTTCCAGGAGCTGCTGGCCTTTGCGAAGCAGCAGACCGACGGCGTGACCTATGCCTCCCCCGGCGTCGGCAGTCAGCTGCATCTGGCGGGCGAGCTGCTGGCACAGAAGGCCGGCATCTCCATGCTGCACGTGCCCTATAAGGGTTCCAGCCATGCGGTGGCTGATGCCATTTCCGGCCAGGTGCAACTGCTGTTCAGCAATCTCCCCGCTGTGCTCAGCGCTATCCAAGGCGGGCAGCTTCGTGCCCTCGCCCTCACCACCGCTACCCGCAGCGAGACGGCGCCCGAAATTCCGACCCTGGCCGAGGAGGGAATTGAGGGGATCGACATCACCTCCTGGTATGGGCTGCTGGCGCCAAAGCAGACACCCCAGCCGGTGCAGGCCGCAATCTTCGAGCGCATCCGGGCGGTGCTGCACGCGCCCGACACCTTGCAAATGCTGAAGGCGCAAGGTCTGGCGCTGGTGGAGGAAAGCCAGGCGGATTTTGCTCAGCGCATCCGCCAGGAGACAGCCACCTGGGCGGAGGTAATTCGCGAGCGGCATATCGAGGCCGGGCTCTAAGATCATGGACACGCCCCGCCACGCGCTGTCACGGCTCGACGCAGCCGGCCTCTCCTTCCTGGAGCGGGCGGGCGATTCCGTGCGGCCGGCCTTGCTGCTGCTGCATGGCATCGGCAGCCATGCGGAAAGCTGGCTGGGCGTGATGGCAGCGCTGCCGCCAGGGCAGCGCGCCCTGGCCTGGGACGCGCCAGGCTATGGCGGCTCCGCCCCGCTGGGCGAGACCGAGGCGCGGCCGGAGCATTATGCCGGCGCCGTGTTGCGGTTGCTCGACACGCTGGGGTTGGAACGCGTCGCCATCGCCGGGCATTCGCTGGGCTGTCTCTTCGCCGCCCGCTTCGCAGCCTTGCATCCGGAGCGTGTGGCGGGGCTGGCGCTCCTTTCCCCTGCGCTGGGCTACGCCGTGCCGCCGGGGGCGCCTCTGCCGGACGGCGTGCAGGCGCGCATCGACGATCTCCGGCAGCTCGGCCCCGAGGCCTTCGCCGCGAAACGCGCGGCGCGGCTGGTCTTCCAGCCCGCGCACAAGCCGGCGGTGCTGGAAGGGGTGCGGCGGGGCATGGCGGCGGTGAGGCTGGACGGCTACGCCGCAGCCGTGCGGGCGCTTGGCGCCGGGGATTTGCTGGCCGATGCCGACCTGCTCCACGGCCCACTGCTGGTGGGCGTGGGCGCGGAGGACGTCGTCACCCCACCCGCCCAGGCCCGCCGGCTTCATGCCGCGCTTCCCCTCGGCACGCCCTTTGCTGAAATCCCCAAGGCAGGCCATGCCCTGCCACAGGAAGCGCCCGATGTTGTGGCCGCGCTGCTCCGGGACTCCATCCTACGCTAAGCTGACAAAAAGGAAGACGTCGATGCGCCACCTGGGAGTGATCGGGGCCGGCGGCATGGCGGAGACATTGCTCCGTGCCCTGGCCGATGCCATGCCCGCGCCGCTGGACCAGCTTTCTCTTCTCTCCACCGGCTCCCCCCGCGCGGCGGCGCTGCTGGAGCGGCACGGGGCGCGCATCGCCCGCCGCATGGCGGTGTATCAAAGCCTGCCGGAAATGTTGGCGGCGGGGGCCGAGGTGGTGGCGGAATGCGCCGGCCACGCGGCTGTGCGCCAGCATGGCGCCGCTGTGCTCGCCGCTGGGCGCGAATTGGTGCTGATCTCTGCCGGTGCGCTGGCTGATGACGCGCTGCGCGGGGATCTGCAGGCCGCGGCGCGGACAGGGGGCGGCCGGCTTAGCTTGCCCGCCGGAGCGGTGGGCGGCATCGACGCGCTGGTGGCGGCCCGACTCTCCGGCCTGGAATCCGTGACCTATACCGGCCGGAAGCCGCCCCGCGCCTGGCGCGGGACCCGGGCGGAGGCCGTGTTGGACCTCGAAGCCCTGCACCAGCCGGCGACCTTCTTCGAGGGATCGGCACGGGAGGCCGCCAGCGCCTATCCGCAGAATGCCAATGTGGCGGCGACCATCGCCCTGGCCGGCGTCGGCTTTGACGCGACGCAGGTGCGGCTGGTGGCCGATCCCACTCTTAGTGGCAATGTGCACGAGATCGCACTTCGCTCCGCCGCGGTAGACTTTACCATCCGGCTGGAGGGGCGCGCCTCCCCCGAAAACCCAAAGACCTCCCTCACGGCGGGCTACAGCTTGGCGCGACACCTCCTCAACCGGGTGTCCACCTTGATCGTCTGAAAGCCAATGTTTGCAACAGAACCGGCACGCGCCCCACAGGCCCGGCGTGAAGCCGCAGTCCCAGAACGCGTAAAAGGGGACGTCCGCTTACTGGCAGTTGGCTGATGGAAAATAGACTGCTGTAAAGCCACCTACTCAGCCGCACGGCGGTGAGGGCCACGCCCGCTATCGGGAATTCGACAATGGCTGAGGCCTGACCGGAGTAGGCGCGAAGCGGACAAAGTGGATTTATCCTCCGACGATAGCCCTGTCCTCCCACCTCGGCCATCTGGGGCCCATCTAATCGCTCTCAAGAATACCCCAGGCCGGATCAAGAGTGTCGATGACGGCCTTCACGTCAGCTTGGCCGCAAATACCTTGACCCGCGCCAGCGCCTCGGCAGTCGACTGCATTTCGCCAACGGAACGGCGAGGACGCCACGCTCGAGTGCCCATTGCACCCTGCCTGGCGAACTAGCCCTCGCAGCTGCGAGGGCCAGCGCGGACCCAACTCAGAAATCAAGGAGCGGTAGGCATGTCAGGCACCGTCCTACTTCGCTCCGCGCGCGACGACCTGCAGCGCTCCATCCGGTAAAGATGGAAACCATGGGAATTGTTTTTGATGGCCCAACAACCGTTGAAAAGGATGTCTTCGCACCCTGCGCCGACAAGAATAAAGGGCGGTTATCGCCCCGCAGGCGGTTGATGATCGCATTTTCTTTAAACACAAAATTATTGTTTCACACTCACATTTAACATCAAAGTGTTCCAGCATGTGACCCTTGATAACCATCTGACGAGGAAAACCACATGCTGCTCGACAGCACACTCTCCTTTGATCCCCCAGCAACTGCCCTCACCACCTCACGGGTGAGCATCAATGTCCTGGACTTGGGCACGAATCCCACTGCGCCTTACGCGGCCACGGTGATTTTCTCTGCGGCTTTCGCAGGACCTAACGGCACTAGCCTTAGAATTCAGGTAGAAGGAAGTGTCGATAACTCGACGTGGCTTGTGATCACCACA
>JH599960.1 GCA_000245075.1 Acetobacteraceae bacterium AT-5844 | reverse complement strand
GCCGGCGCCGCTGGTGCTGAGCTACCCCGCTGCCGCCGCCCCGGCGCTGGCCGCGCGCGACGTGGCACAGCAGCTGCAGCCCGGCGAAGACGGCACGCCCCGCGCCGAAGTGCTGATCCTGGCCGAGACGGGCAACCGCGCGCGCGAATTCGCCTCCGGCCTCGTGGCCGCTGGCCTGACGGTGCCGCCGATGAAGCTCGCCGGCACCTCCCTCTGGGCGCAGGACACCTCCCTGGCACAGGAAGCGGCACTGAACGGTGCCTGGTACCCCGCCGGGGACCCCAATGCCCGCGCCCAGTTCGAGAGCCGCTACCAAGCGGCCTTCGGGGAGCGGCCGTCCCGCGTCGTCGGTGTGGCCTATGATGCCGCGGCCATCGCCGCGCGCGCCATCCGCGGCCAGCCGGATGCCGTGCCGCCCATGCCGGTGGGCGAGATGATCCTTGGCGCGGACGGCGCCTTCCGCCTTGGCCCGAATGGCGAGGTGCAACGCGCGCTGGCTGTCTTCGCACTGACGCCGGGGATCGAGGGGCAGGTTGTCCAGCCGGCCGAACTGCCGGGCACCGCCGCCTTCTGACGCCTTGGGGGAGGGGACGAACGTCCCCCTCCCATCATCTGTCTTTCTAAGCCGGGGCCAGCGGATCGCCCCGGCCATCTTCGCCCTGCCGAGCCGTGCCGGCGGGCATTAGGGTCCGCGCCCACCTTATGTCATGAAAGAAAAACGCGACGGCGCAAGCGGGCGGCGGTTTGCTGGCCGGCTGGTGCCTCTGATGGAGCGGGGCGCCGCTAGGAGCATGGATTTTTCATGATGGAGCAAGGGGTGCCGCCCGTATCCGTGGGTCGCCTGGCGGGCTCGGCGGTCCTCATCGGCGGGGTGCCGGTGGCGCTGTTCCTGGTATTGGGCATCGGCGGGTGGCTGGCACCCGGCCTGACGGTGGTGGCCGCCCTTATCACCTTCCTCGCCGCCTGGGTGGTGGCCTGGCTCTGGCTCAGTAATCTGGCGCGCCTGGCCATGGTGCTGCGGCATGCCTCGGAAGGCAGCAGCGAGGCCCTGGCCCAGCCGGGGATGCCGTTGCTGCCCGCCATGCGGGATGTGGCGGAGGCCACCGGTCGGCTGGCCCGCAGCCTGGAGGAGCGCAGCGCCCTGGTAGGACGCCTGCGCCGTGCTGATGCCGCCATTCTGGAAAATCTGCCGGACCCCCTCTTCGTACTGGCCGAGGACAGGTCGCCGCTGCGCGCCAACCGTGCCGCCCGGCTGCTGTTCGGCGTGCCGGCCACCGACATGCGGCCGCTGGCGGGCGATATCGCCGCTTTGCTTCGCCACCCGGCCCTGGCCAGCGCGGTGGACAGGGCCCTGGCCGAGGGCGAGGTGCAGGCCGTGGATATCGTGCTGCCCGTGCCCGTGGCGCGGGAGCTGGCGGCGCAGGTCATTCCGTTGGACCCGCCCCTGGTGGATGGCGGGCGGCTGGTGGTGCAGCTCATGGACCGCACGCGGGAGCGCGCGGTGGAACGCATGCGGGTGGATTTCGTCGCCAATGCGAGCCACGAGTTGCGCACGCCCCTGGCCAGCCTGATGGGCTTCATCGAGACCCTGCTCGGCCCGGCGGAGGACGACCCGGAGGCGCGCCGGCGCTTCCTGGGCATCATGGCCGAGCAATCCGAGCGGATGCGCCGGCTGATCGACGATCTGCTGGGCCTCTCCCGCATCGAGCTGACGGAGCACCAGCCGCCCACCGGCCGGGTGCGCCTGGCCGATCTCGCGCGCTCAGAGGCCGAGGCGATGACGCCGATCCTCGCGCGCCGCGACGTTCATCTGGAGCTGGCGCTGGATGACAGTGCCGTGGCGTCCCCGGCCGATGGGGAGCAGCTGGCCCAGGTCGTGCGGAACCTGCTGGAGAACGCCATCCGCCATGGACGTCAGGGCGGGGAGGTGAAGCTGGCGGTGCTCCGCGGAACCGGCGAGAGGGGCGGGGCCGTCCTTGAGATCACCGATGACGGCCCCGGCATCCCGCGCGAGCACATCCCGCGCCTGACGGAGCGTTTCTATCGCGTGGACAAGGGACGCTCGCGTGTCGCCGGCGGCACAGGCCTCGGACTGGCGATCGTGAAGCACATCATCAACCGCCATCGTGGGCAGCTTTCGATCGAGAGCGAGGAGGGCCATGGCGCGACCTTCCGCGTGTGGCTTCCGGGCGGTCGGGTGGAGGGCTGAGGCCATTTTCAGGCGGGGTGCAGATTC
>JH599959.1:58864-67683 GCA_000245075.1 Acetobacteraceae bacterium AT-5844 | reverse complement strand
CGCGCACGGCCTCCAGCGCTTCGGCTTCGCTGGCCAGCCGGCCCTCGGCCTCCGCCGCGTCCCGCTCCTGGCGGGCGGCGTGTTCGAGGTCGTCCTTCAGCTGGGCAAGGCGGCCTTCCGCCTCGGCCAGGGCGGCGCGGGCGCGGCCTTCCTCGGCCTGAAGATTCTCGGCCTCAACACGGCGGCGTTCCAGCGCGGTGCGGGCGACGGCCTCGGCCTCCCGCGGGGCCGGCAGGGCGCGCTCGGCGGCGAAGGCACGGGTAGCGCCTTCCGTGGCCGCGGCCTCGGCGGCCTTGGTGGCGGCCTGGGCCTGGGCAAAGGCGCGCTGGGCGGTGGTGAGGCTCGCCTCCGTGCGCGCCAGCAGCAGCGCGAAATACTCGGCCTCCGCCTGACGCGTCAGGCCGGAGAGGTTGCGGTAGCGCGCGGCCTGCCGGGCCTGCCGTTGCAGCGATTGCCGCTGCACTTCCAGCTGCCCCTTCAGGTCGTCGGCTCGGGTGAGGTTCTGCTCGGCCTGCCGCAGCTTCAGCTCGGCCTCGTGCTTGCGGGCACGCAGGCCAGCGATGCCCGCCGCCTCCTCCAGCACCTGCCGGCGTTCCTCGGGCTTGGCGGCGATCAGCGCCGCCACGCGCCCCTGGCTGACCATGGCGGAGGAGCGCGCGCCGCTGCCGATATCGGCGAAGAGGGTCTGCACATCGCGGCCACGCGCCTCGCGGCCATTGATGCGGAAGCCCGTTCCCTCGCCACGCACGATGCGGCGGGTGATCTCCAGCTCTGGCGCCTGCTGGTTGGGCGGCGGGGCGAGGCCGGCGGCATCCTCCAGCAGCAGCGTCACCTCGGCCTGGTTGCGGCCCGGGCGGGTGGAGGTGCCGGCGAAGATGACGTCATCCATCTCGCCGCCGCGCATGGCGCGGGCATTGGTCTCGCCCATCGCCCAGCGCAGCGCCTCGACGACATTGGACTTGCCGCAGCCATTGGGGCCGACGACGCCCGTCAGCCCCGGCAGGACGTCAACGGTCGTCGGCTCAGCAAAACTCTTGAAGCCCGCGATGCGCATCCGCACCAGCGTGGCGCGCAGGGCGGCTTCCCGCGCGGCGGCCTCGGCCTCGGCGTCGCGCGTGGGCGCCTCGTCCCCGGCCACTGCCTGGGGCGTGGTGTCCTGGCCCGGGCCGGCGGTGGGCCGGTCCGGGGTCTCGTCCTGGGCGGGAAGAACCGCCTTTTCAGTCTCGCTCAACCGGGGCTGGCTCCGTTCAGGCCGCGTCGTTCACGAGCTGCGAGAAGCGCTCGAAGGTCACGGCGCCGGGCTGCGGGCGGCGGCCGAAGACGAAGGTCGGCGTGGAGTTCACGTTGAATTCCTGCTGGCCCTTGGCGCGCATCTCCAGGATGCCGCGCGCCAGGGTCTGGTCGCCGATCGCGGCATCCACCTGGGCGCGGGTCATGCCGGCCAGGGCGGCGATCTTCGCAATCTCGGCCACATTGTCCACATTGCGGGCAAAGGCCCAGCGGTCCTGGCTGGAGAGCAGCGCGCCGATGAAACCCTCATACCGGTCCGCCGGCAGGGCGCGCGCCACCTGGGCGGCGGCCAGCGCCAGCTGGTCCAGCGGGAAGTCACGCCACACCATGCGCACCGTACCGTTGGCCACCAGCTTCTCCTTCACCTGCGGCCACACCTCGCGGTGGAAGGCGGCGCAGTGCGGGCAGGTCAGGGAGAAGTATTCCAGCACCGTTACCTTGGCGTTTTCCTGGCCGGTGCTGCGGTCGGTCAGCCGCGCATCGGTGGACTGGGCCATGGCGGGCAGCGGCGCCAGCGCCAGCGGGGACAAAGCCGCGGGGGCCAGCAGCAGCGTACGGCGGGAAAGAGTCATGGAGCCTCCTGTCGGGGCGTTCGGTTCAGAAACGGCGTCACGGACGAGGTCCTCAAGAGGCGCCCGTGAACGCGGGAAGGCAGATGGTGGCGGCCATCACTCGCCGCCAGAGTGCCCGGCCAGGGCTCATCGGCGCCCCCGATAGACCCCCTGGGCCAATCTTGCCAGAGCCTCCCGCAGTTCGGGGTCCGCTACCTGCTCCAGCGATGCCTCCACCCGTTCCGGCAACGCCATGGGTTTGGGCTTCTGGGGGCGCGGCGTCGGCGGCTTCAGGGCCGCCTGCACAAAGCGCAGCTTCTGCACCAGCGCCTGCCCCATGGCGGTGTTGATCCGCCCGATAAGCTGCGGTGCAAGATATTGTAACTCCATGGCCACCGGGCCGGAGCAGGCGATGGTCAGCGTGCCGGCGCTGACGTTGCGCGGCACGGTTTGCGCCGCCACGACCGGGCCCACGATGGCCGCCCAGTCCGCGATGAGCTGCGCCGCCGCCGGGCTGCGCTTCTTGAAGGCCGGACGGGTGATCTGCGGCAGCAGCGACGAGACCAGGCGCGGGCCACGATCGGCACGCCAGCCGGGGCCGCCCTCCCCCTGTGTGGAGGCGGCCTGAGCACTGCCGGCACGATCTTTTGCCGCCGGGGGGGTTGATCCGCGGCGGCCTTGGCCCTCTTCCTGCATCCGTGTTGCCCGCTGCTTCCCTGCTGCTCGACTGGTACGACCGCCACCGCCGCGCCCTGCCGTGGCGGGAGGCGACGCATGACCCATACCGCATCTGGCTCTCCGAGGTCATGCTCCAGCAGACCACGGTGGCGGCGGTGGAGCCGCGATGGCGGCGTTTCCTGGCCCGTTTCCCCGATATCGCGGCGCTCGCCAAGGCCCCTTGGGCCGATGTCGCCGAAGAATGGGCGGGCCTTGGCTATTATGCCCGCGCCCGCAACCTTCATGCCTGCGCCCAGGCCGTGGCAGCCCGTGGCGGGTTTCCTGACACCGAGGCGGGGCTGCGGGAGTTGCCGGGAATCGGCGCCTATACCGCGGCCGCGGTGGCCGCCATCGCCTTCGGGCGGCAGGTCGTGCCGCTGGACGGGAATGTGGAGCGTGTCACCGCCCGCCTCGCCGCCATTGAGGAGCCGCTGCCCGGCGCCCGGCCCATTCTCGCCGCGCTGGCCCAGCAATGGATGGAACAGCCGGCCGCCCGCGCCCGGCCGGGCGATTTCGTGCAGGCGCTGTTCGACCTCGGCGCCACTGTCTGCACGCCGCGCAACCCAGCCTGCGCCATCTGCCCCTGGCGCCAGGGCTGCGAGGGCAGCCGCACCGGGCTGGCGCCCACCCTTCCCCGCAAGGCCGCCAAGAAAGCGCGCCCGCTGAAGCGCGGCGTGCATTTCCTGCTGCTGGATGGCGAGGGCCGCATCCTGCTGCGCCGCCGGCCGCCCAAGGGGCTGCTGGGCGGCATGCTGGAACTGCCCGGGACCCCTTGGCGCGAAACCCCCTGGACGGAGCCCGAAATTCCGCCCTTCGCCCCCCTGCCCGGCTTGGACTGGCGAGCCCTGGAGGGTGAGGCCAAGCACGGCTTCACGCATTTCGAGCTGCATATGGCCTTGCGCGTCGCCAGCGCCCCGCCAGGCATGGCGGCGGAGGGCGAGTGGCTGGGCCTCGATGCCGCGCGAGCCGCCCTTCCCGGTACCATGCAGAAATTGCTGGATCTGGCGGTGGCGGAAAAGGCCCTGCCCGCCTAGGCCGCGCCCTCACACGCCTTGGGCGATGGGTATCTTTCTTAACCAGGGCGAAAATCCACCTCTTGCCGGCTTGGCAACGATCTGACTTAGCTCCGCCCTCAGCGGGACAGGCTCGGGAGCAAGCGGATGAATCGGCCGGGAAGCACCGCGCGCGGATGGCGCGTGGCACTGGTGGCGGCGTGGATGGCGGTGGTGGGCCAGGCGCATGCGGCGATCATCGAGCTGAATGGCCGCCAGGGACAGATCCGGCTGGATAGCGCCGAGCTGGAACGCCACTCCGAGGCGCGGGACATCGAAGTCAGTGACGACATCTCCTACCGGCGGGACATGCGTTACCGCGCCGTACCGCTGGCGGTGCTGCTCCAACGCATGGGGCTGACGCCGGAGGATACGCTGGAGGTGGTGGCGCTCGATGGCTTCGTGGCGCAATTGCCCGGCGCCCTGGTGCTTCGGCGGGAGGGGCAGCCCTGGCTGGCCATCGAGCCGGCCGGCAACCCATGGCCCATATTGACGGGGAAGGCCGCCGGTACCGGGCCGTTCTACATCGTCTGGCCGGATGCGGCCGGGGTGAAGAACGAGCAATGGCCCTATGCCGTGGCGAAGCTCAATCTGCGGGATGCGCCCGCGCTGCGCTGGCCCCAGCTCACGCCCGCCGCCAATGTGCCGGAAGGCAGCGCCATCCGGCGGGGGAAGGAGCAGTTCATGGTCCACTGCCTGGCTTGCCACCGCCTGAATGGCGGCGGCGAGGCCCAGCTGGGGCCGGACCTCAACTGGCCCATGAGCCCGGTGGAGTACTTCCAGCCACAAGCGCTGCGGCAGTTGATCCGCAGCCCCAGCTCGGTGCGCCACTGGCCATCACAGGGCATGCCCGCCTTTGGGCAGGACCAGATCAGCGACGTGCAGTTGGATGACCTTCTGGCCTATCTCGGCCACATGGCGCGCGAACGGAAGATCCAGCCCCAGCCATGAATACCGGCCGCGCGATGCGCGCCTCCCGTCTGGTTCTGGTGGCGGTGGTGGCGCTGTTCTTCACCCTGATCGCCATTGGCAACCTGACCGATTACGGCAGCAATTTCGCCTTCGTCCAGCATGTGCTGTCGATGGACACGACCTTCCGCTCGCCGGCCCTGATGTGGCGCGCCATCACCGCCACGCCGCTGCACCATGCGGCCTATCTTTCCATCATCGCCTGGCAGATTCTCACCGCCGCGCTGTGCTGGCTGGGCGCCCTGCGGCTGTGGCGGGCGCGGGGCAGCGCGGGCGCATTCCAGGCCGCGAAGGGCACGGCGATTATCGGGCTGACGGCGGGCGCCCTGCTCTATGCCGCCGGCTTCATTGTCATCGGCGGCGAGTGGTTCGCCATGTGGCAGTCCCAGACATGGAACGGCCAGAACACCGCCCATATCTTCCTCATGATGATCGGCCTCGCGCTGCTGCATCTCTGCGGCGCGGAGCGGGACTGAGGGCGAAGAAAACGGCGCTGCGCGCCCTGACGGGCGGCTTCAGCCGCCCAGGCTGGCGGCCACTTCCGCCCGCAACTCATCCAGCAGGCGCAGCGAGCCATCGCGCCGCTCCACATGCCAGAACAGCCAGCCATTGCAGGAGGGAGCCTCCTGCACCGCCGCGCCCACCTGATGGATGGAGCCGCTGGCCGCGCCGCAGCGGAGAGACCCGTCCGCGCCGACCTGCGCCACGAAACGCTGGTGGCGGTCCACCAGCTTGCTGCCGGGCGGCACCATGCCGCGTTCCACCAGCGCGCCGAAGGGAATGCGCGGCTGCTCCCGCCTCGTGGGCGTGACCAGCATGGCGGATTCGGAGAGCGGCTCGATGGCCTGGATGCGCTTGCGCGCGGCGGCGGCGTAGCTCGGGTCCCGCTCGATACCGATGTAGCGGCGGCCGAGGCGCTTCGCGACGGCGGCGGTGGTGCCGGAGCCCAGGAAGGGGTCCAGCACGACATCGCCGGGAGAGGTGCAGGAGAGAATGACCCGGTGCAGCAGGGCTTCGGGCTTCTGCGTCGGGTGAACCTTCTGGCCCTTCTCGTCCCGCAGGCGCTCGCTGCCCGTGCAAAGGGGGATGAACCAGTCGCTGCGCATCTGCGTATCGTCGTTCAGCGACTTCATGGCGGTGTAGTTGAACTTGTAGCGGCTATCCTGCCCACGCGAGGCCCAGATCATCGTCTCATGGGCGTTGGTGAAGCGGCGGCCGCGGAAGTTCGGCATCGGGTTGGCCTTGCGCCAGATGACGTCGTTCAGGATCCAGAAATCCAGATCCTGCAACGCCGCGCCAAGGCGGAAGACGTTATGGTAGCTGCCGATCACCCAGATGGTGCCGTCCTTGCGCAGCACCCGCCGCGCCTCGGTCAGCCAGGCACGCGTGAAGGCATCATAGACGGCCAGGGTCGCGAAGCGGTCCCAGTCATCGTCCACCCCATCGACGACGCTCTCATCCGGACGCCGCAGCTCGCCCTTCAATTGAAGGTTGTAGGGTGGATCTGCGAAGATGGCGTGCACCGATGCAGGGGGCAGCGCCCGCAGCATCTCGATGCAATCCCCTTCCAGGATGCAGTCCAACGGCAGATCCAACCCCGTCCCCACGCCGTCGCAACCCCCGCAGAAGCAATCCGCCCCGGCAGGGCCGGTGAAGATTTTAGCCGATGAAAAGGCCAGGACCGTTGCGGCGCGGAGATGATCCGACGCGGCGCGGCCCTGGCGACTCGAGGGCCGAGAATGCGTCGGCGCGACTCAGCGCGTCAAGACAGTGTGTTAGCGCTTGTCGTTGAAGAAGGGTCGTGGCCCTCAGCAGAGGGCCAGCAGCATCTGGTCCACCGGCGCGAAGCCCTTGCGGTGGTGCGGCGTGGGGCCAAGCCGTGCCAGGGCCTCCCGGTGCGCGGCGGTGGGGTAGCCGGCATGGCGGGCGAAGCCATAGCCCGGCCAGCGCGGCTCGAGCCTCGCCATGGCGCGGTCCCGCGTTACCTTGGCGAGGATGGAGGCGGCGGCGATGGAGAGGCTGAGGCTATCCCCCTTCACCACGCAGCGCACGGCGCATGGCAGGCGCGGCGGCTGGTTGCCATCCACCAGCGCGAGGTCCGGCAGCAGCCGCAACCGGCCTATGGCGCGGAACATGGCCAGGTGGGTGGCGCGGAGAATGTTCAGCCTGCCGATCTCATTGGCGCTGGCGGCGCCCACGGCGCCATCCAGCACGCCTTCCAACATGGCGGCGCGCAGGGCGGCGAAGGCAGCCTCCCGCCGTGCGACGTCCAGCTTCTTGCTGTCATCCAGCAGGGCGGCCAGGGCCATGGGCGGCGGCGCGTGGAACACCACGGCGGCGGCCACCACGGGCCCGGCCAGCGGGCCACGCCCGGCCTCGTCCACACCCGCGACGCGGCCGCCGGCGGCGATTTCCAGCGAATAATCGGGCATCAGCGGAGGCAAGGCAGCGGGGACATTCGCCCCGCATAGGCCAGGGCGAGCCGCCGCCGCAAGCTTGGCATGCATGGGGCGGGCTCCTGGCCAGGGCAGCCGGTGGCTCCTCCCGGACCCGCGCGTCTCGGCGTCGCTGATGCCGGCGCCCTGGCTCCGCTTAAACCGCTCCGGCGGCTTCCTGGTTGCAGGAGCCGCAAGGCTCAGAGCTTCAGGTCGTAGGTCCGCCACGGCGTCAGGGCTGCGACGCGGTCGTAAACGGCCCGGCCCCGATAATTGTTGTCGGCGGTGATCCAGCGGATGAGGCTCCAGCCCTTCTGGCGGCCGACCTCGGCCACGGCGTCGATCAGCGCATCCGCCACCCGCTTCCCGCGCGCTGCGGGATCGACATAAAGGTCATCCAGGAAGCCGCCGGTCGTGGCGGAAAGAGGCCGCGCGAAGGGGCGGTAATGCGTGATGCCCACCGGCTTGCCGTCCAGCAAAGCGATGAAGCCCTTCACCTCATGTGCCGGGTCGCGGATCCAGCCCCAGACGCGCGCGCGCATCTCCGGCGTCTGCTCGGTACGATAGAACTCGGCGTAGCCGGCATAAAGCCGTTCCCAATCCTGGCGATGGGCTTCCTCCAGCGGAACGATGCGGAGGGTTTGGTCGGACATGCTTCATCCCTTTCCGGGCGGGGCGGAACCGGTACGGCCCGCCGCGCGTTGCACCGGCATGCGTCAACAGCGCGCGAATGCCAGATGACATGCTGAACGAAACCACCGCCCTGGTCGAGAGACCGCCCCTGCCCGCCCGCGCGGAGGCGGAGGGTGTGCCGGGCCTCAGATATGTTTCTGATGATGCGCCAGGGATAACACGCCGCCGCAGCGGCAAGGGATTCTCCTATCGCGATGCCAAGGGCGCGCCCGTTCGGGACAAGGCCGTGCTGGCCCGCATCCGCAAGCTCGCCATTCCACCTGCCTGGCGGGAGGTATGGATATGCCCACGCGCAAACGGGCATATCCAGGCCACGGGGCGGGATGCGCGCGGACGGAAGCAATATCGCTATCACCCCGACTGGCGCCTGGCGCGCGATGCGACGAAATACGAACACATCATGGAATTTGCCCGTACGCTGCCCGCGCTGCGTCAACGGATCGCCGCAGACATGGGTCTTCCAGGGCTGGGGCGGCAAAAGGTACTCGCCACGGTGGTGCATCTGCTGGACACCACGCTGATCCGCATCGGGAATGAGGATTATGCACAGGCCAATAAGAGCTATGGCCTGACCACGCTGCGTAACCGGCATGTGGCGGTGCATGGCGGTGAGCTCCGCTTCAACTTCAAAGGCAAGAGCGGAAAGGAATGGAATCTGCGCCTGCGTGACCGGCGCGTGGCCAAGGTGGTCCGCGCCTGCCAGGAGCTTCCCGGCCAGGAATTGTTCCAATACATCGATGAGGATGGAGAGCGGCAGAGCGTTTCCTCCGCCGATGTGAACGACTATCTGCGGGAAGTGAGCGGGCAGGACATCACCGCCAAGGATTTCCGCACCTGGGCCGGCACGGTGCTGGCGGCCATGGCGCTCAGCGAATTCGAGAAATTCGACAGCGCCACTGCGGCAAAGAAAAACGTCAAGGCAGCGATCGAGCGCACGGCGACGCGGCTGGGCAACACGCCCGCCATCTGCCGCAAATGCTATGTCCACCCCGAAGTGCTCGGCAGTTATCTGCAAGGCGAGCTTCTGCTGCAGGTGAAGCAGGAGGTGGAGGCGGAGTTGCGAGAGGAGCTTCCCCGGCTGAAGCCCGAGGAAGCCGCCGTGCTCGCATTCC
>JH599959.1:29654-58844 GCA_000245075.1 Acetobacteraceae bacterium AT-5844 | reverse complement strand
CCCCCCTGCCATTACATTCGCGGCTGGCCGTTGGAAGCGGAAAGCCCGCCATCCACCGGCAGGTTCACGCCATTGACGAAGCGTGCATCGTCGCTGGCGAGAAAAGCGATGACGTCCGCGACATCTTCGGGCTCGCCATAGCGCCCCATGGGGAAGCGATCGAGAAACTTCGCTACCAGTTCCTCATCCTTCACCATATCCTCGGTCAGCTCGCTTCTGGTCAGGGCCGGGTTCACGGCATTGACCCGCACGCCCTTCCCGCCAAGTTCCAGCGCGAGGGAACGCGTCATGTTCGTCACCGCGCCCTTGGCGGTGTTGTAGAAGCTCATCTCCCAGTCACCGCCAAGCCCGGAGACGGAGGAGGTGTTGACGATGTTGCCCTTCGTCTTCAGCAGTTCCGGCAAGACCGCGCGGGTGCAGAAGAATACACCATCCACATCGGTGGCCATCACGCTGCGCCAATCCTCGACCGACGCCTCCAGGAACGGTCCGGAGGGCGCGATGCCGGCGTTGTTCACCAGCACATCGATCCGGCCGAAGCGTTGCACTGTGGCCGAGGCCAGGGCTTCCGCCTGATCCTGTACGGACACATCGGCCGCATGCACCAAGGTGCGGCTGGCATCGAGATCCGCCGCCACCTTCTCCAGCTTCTCCCGCGTGCGGCCGACCAGCACCACGGAAGCGCCTTCGCGGCTGAAACGCCGCGCCGTCGCCGCACCGATGCCCGAGCCCGCGCCTGTGACGATCACCACCTTGCCGTCGAAACGTGCCATGGGTCTGCTCCTGTTCGTTGGCTGCTGAACCAACGCGGGCAGAGGCCATGGGTTGGGCACACAGCCCCCCGGGCAGCCCTCAGGGGCGCAGGGACAGATCCAACCGCCCCGCTTCGGACAGGGCGAGCAGCAAGGCGGAGACATGCATGGCCTGTGGCAGCAGCCCGGAGGCCAGCCCCGCCAGCACAGTGGCGAGAGGAAGGGTCTCCACGACAATGTCCTCCCCTGCCTCATGAATGGTTTCGGCCGACCGCACCGCATCCAGCGCCAGGACCGTGTGGCACTGGTTGCGGTGTGTCGCCGTGTTGGGATGCAGGCTGCAAATGTGCCGCATATTGGTGGAGAGGAAGCCCGTTTCCTCCCGCAGCTCCCGCCCTGCCGTGTCCACGGGGGTGGCATCCTTCGCGTCCATGGCTCCGGCGGGCAGTTCCAGGGTTCGGGCGCGGGCGCCGTGGCGGTACTGCCGAACCAGAACGATGCGGTCATCCGGCGTCAGCGCCACCACCTGTACCCAATCGGCATAGGCCAGCGTGTAGAAAGGGTCGAGTACATTGCCCCGCGCGTCGCGGCAGGCATCGGCGGTCACGTCGATCCAGCGGTCACGCAACGCGGTGCGGGAGGAGAGCACCTCCCAAGGGGCGAAGTCTTTCATGGCACGGCAGGGTCCCGGTTAGCGAAGGCCATGCTGCACGGAAAGCCGGGCCGGGGCCAAGGGGGCGTTACTGCCGCAGGGTTTGTCGGAGCGCCGCGCGCTTCACCCTGCCGCGCCCGGAGCCTGCATTCGCAGGCTCTTCAGGCCGGGAGGCAAGCCTGGCGGTATCTCGATGAATTTTTGAAGGGTGGCTCCAGGAGACCATGCCCCCTGGAGCCAGCTTGTCACTCGGCCGCGATCTTCTGCGCGTTGGCGAAGTCTTCCAGCGGCGCGCAGGTGCAGAACAGGTTGCGGTCGCCATAGACATTGTCGACACGCTTCACCGGCGGCCAGTACTTGCGTGCGGCAACGTAAGGCAGCGGGAAGGCCGCTTCCTCCCGGGAGTACGGGTGCGGCCACTCGCTCGCCATTACCTCGGCGGCCGTGTGGGGCGCGTTCTTCAGCGGGTTGTCGGCACGGTCCATGCGCCCCTGCTCCACCGCGCGGATCTCGGCGCGGATGGCGATCATGGCATCGCAGAACCGGTCCAGCTCCGCCTTGGTCTCGCTTTCGGTGGGCTCCACCATCAGCGTGCCGGCGACGGGGAAGGACATGGTCGGCGCGTGGAAACCGTAATCCTGCAGGCGCTTGGCGATATCCTCGACCAGCACGCCGCCGCCCTGCTGGAAGCCGCGGCAATCCAGGATGCACTCATGCGCCACCATGCCGCGCGCGCCCTTGTAGAGCACCGGGAAGTGCCCATCGAGCCGGCGGGCAATGTAGTTGGCGTTCAGGATGGCGACCTGGGTGGCCTTCGTCAGCGCGGCGCCGCCCATCATGCGGATATAGGCGTAGCTGATGGGCAGAATGGAGGCGCTGCCGAACGGCGCCGCCGAGACCGGGCCGTAGCTGGTGGCCGGGCCCGCTTCCGCGACCAGCGGGTGGTTCGGCAGATGCGGCACGAGATGCGCCGCCACGCCGATCGGGCCGACGCCCGGGCCGCCGCCGCCATGCGGGATGCAGAAGGTCTTGTGCAGGTTCAGGTGGCAGACATCGGCGCCGATACGGCCGGGGGCCGTCAGGCCCACCTGCGCGTTCATGTTGGCGCCGTCCATATACACCTGGCCGCCCGCCGCGTGCACGGCGTCGCAGATGCGGATGATCTGCTCCTCGAACACGCCATGCGTGGACGGGTAGGTGATCATCAGCGCCGACAGCTTTTCGGCATGCTGCGCGATCTTGGCTTCCAGATCGGCGAGATCGACATTGCCATCCTTGTCGCAGCCGACGACGACAACGCGCATCCCCGCCATGGCGGCGGAGGCCGGGTTGGTGCCGTGGGCGGAGGACGGGATCAGGCAGATATCGCGCCCATCCTGGCCATTCGCCTTGTGGTAGGCGCGGATGGCCAGCAGGCCGGCATATTCGCCCTGGCTGCCCGCATTCGGCTGCAAGGAGACGCCCGCGAAGCCGGTGATGGTGGCAAGCCACCCTTCCAGCCGCTTGATCATCTCCAGATAGCCCTGCGCCTGATCGGAGGGCACAAAGGGATGCAGCTCGCCAAAGCCCGGGAAGGTGACGGGGATCATCTCCGCCGTCGCATTCAGCTTCATCGTGCAGGAACCGAGCGGGATCATGCTGCGATTCAGCGCGACGTCCTTGTCCTCCAGGCTCTTCAGGTAGCGGAGCATGGAGTGTTCGGCATGGTGCGTGTTGAACACCGCGGCCGTCAGGATGTCGGACTCACGGCCCAGCGCGCCGGGAATGCCGCCCTTCGGCGTTTCCAGCTTGCCACCGAACAGCGCCGCCAGCGCGACCAGCTCATCCCGGCTGACGGTCTCGTCAAGCGCGATGGAAACCGCGCCCTCTAGGGCACGAAGGTTAAAGCCCTTCTCCAGCGCGGCCTGCATGATCGCGGCGGTCTTGTCGCCGGTCTCGATGGTGACGGTGTCGAAGAAGGCGTCGTGCCGCAGAGTGAAGCCGCCGGCGATGGCAGCACCGGCCAGCAGGCGTGCCTGCAGGGCCACCCGGCTGGCGATGCGGCGCAGCCCTTCCGGCCCGTGCCACACGGCATACATGCCGGCCATAACGGCCAGCAGCACCTGTGCGGTGCAGATGTTGGAGGTGGCCTTCTCGCGGCGGATATGCTGCTCGCGCGTCTGCAGCGCCAGGCGCATGGCGGGCTTGCCGGCGGCATCGACCGAGACGCCGACCAGGCGGCCCGGCATCAGGCGCTTATAGGCATCCTTCACCGCCATGAAGGCAGCGTGCGGACCGCCATAGCCCATCGGCACCCCGAAGCGCTGGGAGGAACCGATGACAACATCGGCGCCCATCTCGCCCGGCGCGCGCAGCAGCACGAGGGAGAGCGGGTCGGCCGCCACGATGGCGAGGCCACCACCGGCCTGCACGGCGGCGATTTCGGCGGAGATGTCACGCACCTCGCCCGTCGCGCCCGGATACTGCAACAGAAGCGCGAAAGGCTTCTTCTCGGCGCAGGCGGCGGCGATGGCGGCGGGCGCCACCGTCTCCACCGTCAGGCCCAGCGGCTCGGCGCGGGTCTGCACGACGGCGAGCGTCTGCGGGAAGAGGTCGGCCGCCACCAGGATGGTGCGGGACTTGCCCTTGGTGGCGGCGAAGGCGATGGCCATCGCTTCGGCGGCGGCGGTCGCCTCGTCCAGCAGGGACGCGTTGGCGACGGGCAGACCTGTCAGGTCGGCCACCATGGTCTGGAAGTTGACCAGCGCCTCCAGGCGGCCCTGGGCGATTTCCGCCTGATAGGGCGTATAGGCCGTGTACCAGCCCGGATTCTCCAGCACGTTGCGGAGAATGACCGGCGGCACATGCGTGCCATAGTAACCAAGGCCGATCAGCGACTTCTTCCGGGAATTCTTCTCGGAGAGCGCGCGCAGCTCAGCAATGACTTCCGCCTCCGACACCGGAGGAGGCAACTGAGAAAAGTCCTGGCCGCGAATGTCAGCGGGCACGGTGCGGTCGGCCAGGGCGTCGAGGCTATCGACACCCACGACCTTCAGCATCGCGTCGATCTCGGCCCCCGACGGGCCGATATGCCGGGCGGCAAAGGCGCCGTGATCTTCCAGCGCCAGGAGTTCGTCGAGGGCCGTGCTCATCAGAGGCTGTCCACAAACTTGGTGTATTCGTCCTCGCTCATCAGCGCGTCGATGGCGGAGACGTCAGCGGGCTCGATCTTGAAGAACCAGCCATCGGTCGTCGGCGCGGTGTTGGCGAGCGACGGGTCATCGACCAGCGTCTGGTTGGACTCGACGATCTTGCCGGCAATCGGGGCATAGACGTCGGAGGCAGCCTTCACGCTCTCCACCACCGCCACGGCCTCTTCCGCCGCGACGTCACGGCCGGCTTCCGGCAGCTCGACGAAGACGACGTCGCCCAGCGCGTTCTGCGCGTGGTCGGTGATGCCGATGGTGGCCACGCCACCTTCCAGCTTCACCCATTCATGGTCCTTGGTGAACTTGATATCGGCCATCGGGGCGGGTCCTTATCGGGCGTAGCGGTGAGGAACGAAGGGGGTGGCGGCGATGCGGGCCGGCGAAGCCTTGCCACGCACCATCAGGTCGAGCGCCGTACCATCGGCGGCATGTTCGCGCGCCACATAGCCCATGGCGCAGGGGCCGTTCAGGCTGGGGCCGAAGCCGCCGCTGGTGACCTCGCCCACCACATCGGCACCGACCTGGATGGGGGTATGGCCACGGGCGGGCTGGCGGCCATCGGGCAGGATGCCGACGCGCAGGCGCTTGGGGCCGTTGTCCAATTCCTCGCGCACCCGCTCGGCACCCGGAAAATTCCACTCGGTGCGGCGGCGCTTGCCGATGGTCCAGACAAGGTTGGCTTCCACCGGGCTGGTGGTCTCGTCAATGTCGTTGCCATAGAGGCACAGCCCGGCTTCCAGGCGCAGCGAATCCCGCGCGCCGAGCCCGGCCGGCACAGCGCCCGGCAGGGCCAGCAGCTTGCGCGCCAGCGCCTCGGCCTGCTCGGCGGCGACGCTGATCTCCACACCATCCTCGCCGGTATAGCCGCTGCGGCTCACCAGCGTCGGGATGCCACCGATCTCGACGGGCGCCACGCCCATGAAGGTCAGCGCGGAAACGGCGGGGGCGATGCTGGCGAGCAGGGACACCGCCTGCGGCCCCTGGAAGGCCAGCAGCGCGCGGTCCGGCATCCGCTTCAGCGTCACGCCGGCGGGCAGCGCGGCCTCGATGGCGGCGGAGTCCACATCCTTGCGGCTGGCATTCAGCACGAGGAACAGGCGGTCACCCAGATTGGCAACCATGAAGTCGTCCAGGATGCCACCGGATTCGGTGGTCAGCAGGCCGTATTTCTGCTTCCCCGGCTTCAGGATCTTCACATCCGCCGGTGTCAGGCGCTCCAGCGCCTCGGCCGCGCCCTCACCATGCAGCTCCGCCTGACCCATATGGGAGACATCGAACAGCGCGGCGCCGGCGCGCGTGGCCAGGTGCTCCGCCATGATGCCGGCGGGGTACTGCACGGGCATGGCATAGCCCGCGAAGGGCACCATGCGCGCGCCCAGCTCCCGGTGCAGGGAAGCGAGGGGGGTTTCGAGCAGCGACTCGTTCGTATCGGCCACGCAGCCTCCATCGCCATGCTCACGCATGGCGCGTCAGGGTTCGCGGCCCCCCTCTGTCCGATGACCTGAGAGATTCAGCGCGGGGTTGACGCGCCTTACTCCGTCGGTGCCGGCACCCTGTCACGGATACCGGGCTTTCCAGAGGTCCCTTCCCCACGCGGCCCTTCTGCCTGAGCGTTTCCGGGGGCCGGTTGCGCCTTCGGCGACAGCACCCCTGACCGGGGGCGCCATTCTCTCCCGCGTGGGATCTGCGGGTAGCGCCCTCTCTGCCCCAGGGCGGAGCCGGGCGCAATATGAATGAAGTATAGCGCGGGCCCATCATCGCCACCGGCAGCCCTTGCTTTAGGCAAAACGCACGAATACTGCGCAATTCGGAAGCGCGTGGCCCGGAATGGCGCCTGTCCCCCTTCCGGCCGGGTTTCGTGTCTCAGGCCGCTTCCGCGCCGCGCGTCTCGCTCCAGGCATTGACGAACCGGGCCAGGCGGGCGGCGGCGTCGGCGGGATAGGTCAGCTGCGCGACGGGCCGCTCCGGCAGGGTCGGGCCGGGGCCATACAGGCCGAAGCCGGTGGCTTCCCGCCATTCCACGGCCGGCGTCAGCCCGGCGACCGCCAGGTCGAGCCACCAGCCGCCGGTCCGGCCCGGGCCGTCGGTCTCCAACAGGCGGGCTCCCGGTAAATGCCGGTTCAGATGCCGAACGAATTCCACGAGCGGCAGCGGTGCATGGCCGTGCAGATCGGAAAACAGGGTTTCGGTACCGTCGAAAGGCATGGTCGCGTTTCCAGCAAACTCACCGGGCGGAATCGGTGAGCGCTGGATACTTGCGGGCTTTGTGGGCGGTAACAGGGCAGACATTGCCTCAGTCGTGACATTTTTTCCTTAAGGAAAAATATCTTGCTCAGAAGGCCATGCCGAGGCGCGCCTGCCCCTCGCCCCTCCTACCGAGGCAGCGGCATCGCGTCGGCCGGCGAGACGATAATGACCACCCGCCGGTTCTCTCGCCGCCCGGCGGCGGTCCTGTTGGTCTCGACCGGCGCACGGGACCCCCTGCCGATGGCGTGCACGGCGGAATCATCCATGCCGCCCCTCACCATCGCCTGTTTTACCGCCCCAGCCCGGCGCAGCGAGAGCTGCTCATTGTAATCCGCCGCGCCGGTGTCATCCGTATGACCTTCTACCCGCGCCCCCCGGACACCGACCCCGACGAGAGTACCGGTCATCCTGCCGATGTTCTGCTCCTGGACAGGATCGAGCCGACTCTCATCCGTGGCGAACAGCAACCGGTCGGCCATGCCGAGTTCCCAGTTCTCGTCCACCGGCTGGAAGCCATTCCCGCGCAAGGCGGCGATCTGCTCGGCCGAGAAGCCAGTAGGCGCCTGGCAAGCCGCGAGGCCGAGCAGGAGGAAGGTAGCAGGCAGGAAGCGCATCAAGTCACTCTATCTCCGTTCAGGGTGCGCCTGCGGCGCTTGTGTCTGTACATCGCGGCATCTGCCAACCGCACCAGATCGCCCGATGCCGAGCCGTCATCGGGGTACAGGGCGAAGCCAATGCTGAGCGAAACCGACAGGACTGTGCCGCCAGGCATGGGGACAGGCGTTTCCACCGCGGCGGAAATCCGCGACATCAGGTTTTCAATGACGGTCCGGTCCACGGGCGGCGCGATGATGACGGTGAACTCGTCGCCCCCCAGGCGAAAGGCGGAATCGCCTTGCCGGATGCTCGCCCGCAGCCGCGTTGCGATGGCGCGCAGGATCGCATCTCCCGCATCATGCCCGTGGTGGTCGTTGATATGCTTGAAGTCGTTGGCATCCAGATAAAGGAGGGCGAACGCCTCCCCCTGCGCGCCCGCCGCGTCGATGGCTTCCGCGAGCTTGCGTTCGAAAAGGAGGCGGTTTCCGAGGCCGGTCAGCCCATCATGCGTCGCCTGCCGCGCCAGCTTCTCGTTCTCCAGCGTCAGACCAATCTGCCAGCCATCCAGTTCCGCCAACAGGATATTGAAATCGCGGCCGAGCTGGTCGATCTCCGCAATGCCGGCGGGCGGAACACGGCGGTCGAACCGCCGCTGCGCGCGCACCGTATGCGCCACCTCGGCGAAACGGATGAGAGGATGCACGACGCCATTCTGCAAACGCCGCGCGAGGATCTGTGTGGCCAGGAAGGTGGCGCCGAGGCCAGCCACGGCAATGCATACGCCAAACAGCAGATACCGGCCGATGCCCCCCATGCCGCCATAGACGCGGATCTCGGCGATGACGATGCCCCTGTGACGGACAGGGTGAATGACGGGCGAAGGCCAAAGGAGGCTGCTGCCCCATTTCTCGAAGTAGGACATATAGGCGGGTGCTGGCGCCTCCCAGCGGGCGAGCAGCCGGCGGCGGCTGTCCCAGACCTCGATGGCTTTCACATCCTCCACGGCCGCGACCGATATCATGCCGGCGCGGATGGCATCGATGTCGCCGAACACCACCGCCGGCTCCACCGCATAGCTGGCCGAATTGGCGATCAGCACGAGATTCCGCTCGGCATAGCCCTGGATCACCATGAAGGAGCCGACGATCAGCGGCACGCCCGCCATCAGGATGGCGAAGGCGATGACGCGGCGATGCGCACGCGCCAGGATCTGGCGCAAAGTCGGGACAGCGGAGCGGGCTGGGTCCAGCATGGCTCAGAACCCCGCGACCGACATGCGCAGGATGCGCGGGTCGATACGCACGCCCGAACGTGAAACGGCGTCGATGTTGAGCCGGAAGGTCAGGGATTCAGCCGTGAAGAGAAGGCAGAACATCGCCTCGCTCTCACAGGCGGGATCGTCCTCGGCGATGGTGACGACAGCGGCGCCACGCATCTGCGCGGTCCATCGCCGCATGGCCGGCAGGCTGAGGCGGCCCAGATAAAGGGCGTCGCAAGCCCCGCCCATGCTTCCGGCGTCTTCCGCCACATCGTGCCGCTCGACGAGGCGCCCCCCGGCCAGGACGATGCCGCCCAGCCTGTCTCCATGCTGCGGGGGGCCAACGACACACAGCTGAAGTGGCGAGCGCTCCCGGGGCCAGCGCGTGTATTCCAGTATCGCGCCGACCATGCGGGCCGCTCCGGCGTCGTAACGGTCGTCACTTCCGCCGAGGAGCAGGTTCACCGGTGTGGAAGCGGGCATCGCACAGGCCAAGGTTGGCCAGATGCACAGGGCCGTCAAAACAAGCGAACGCACCCCTGCCCCCACCCTCACTGAAGCATCCAACGCCAGGTCCCAGCTTCGGCTATCTTAGCCCCGATAGTTTTGTAAGAAACGGTAAATCGACACCTCCTCAGGGAGGGCTCTTAATGCTCAAAAGGCCCCCTCCCCGCCGCTGCCTCGCACTGGAGGCGCGCTCCGGCACATCGCCCGGATCCGGTCGCCGGGAAAAGGCGCTCTCCAGCCGCGGCTTGCTGACGCCATGGTGCTGTCGGGCGTTGAAGCCTCGTTAGGAGGCTTCATGACCGGGAACCAGCCCCTTCGTGGCATCCGCCACCATCAGCTGCAGCTTATCGTGTCGGGCCTGCGCGACGGTGTCATCCTGATCGAGCCCGACCAAACGCTGACCTGGGCAAATCAGGCCGCGCTCAGGATGCACGGTGTCGAGCGGGTGGAGGATCTCGGCGCCACCGTGTCCGAATACCGGGCACGCTTTGACCTGCGCTACAGGAACAAGCACCGGCTTCCCCCCGGCGACTACCCGATGGAGCGGGTGGCGGCGGGCGAGGCTTTCGACGAGGTGACCGTGGAGGTTGCTCCGGCAGGCGCACCCGAGCCCCAATGGACACACCACATCCGCGGCCTGGTGCTGAACGACGCCTCGGGAATGCTGGACTGCCTCGTCCTGGTCATCGACGACCAGACCGAGCGCTACGATGCCGAGCAGCGTTTCGAGAGGATCTTCGCCGCCAACCCTGCTCCCGCCATCATTCTCCGGCTCGCGGACCTTCGCTACGTGAAGGTCAATCGCGGCTTCCTGGAAATGACCGGCTATCGGGAGGACCAGGTGATCGGGCGGTCCGGCCTTGAGGTCGATGTGCTGGAGAATGCCGCCAGGCGTGAGCTTGCCGTCGAGCGCCTGCGCGAAGGCCGCACCATCCCTCAGATGGAGGCCACCCTTCAGCTGGCGAACGGCGGCGAGAAGCTCGTCCTGGTCGCGGGCCAGCCGATTGAGGTCGGCAATACGGAATGCATGCTCTTCACCTTCGCCGACCTCAGTTCCAGGCAGCAGGCACATGAGAGCCTGCGCCACAGTGAGGAGCGCTTCGAGAAGGCCTTCCGCCTGGTGGCTACGCCCACCGTTGTCGCCTTGAGGGAGGATTGCAGCTTCCTCTCGGTCAACGAGGCCTTCGTTCGGGAAAGCGGCTACTCCGAGGCCGAACTCATCGGCCGCAAGCCGATCGACCTGAACATCTGGGACAATGCGGAGGGCGGGCGGGCGCTTGAGCAGCAGGTCAAGGAAACGGGCTCGGTCAGGAACCTCGAGATGGGCCTGCGGACACGCCATGGCCATGTTCTCAATTGTCTCGTCTCAGCCGACACCGTGGACATCGGTGGACAGGACTGCGTGCTCCTGACCGTGCAGGACGTCACCGAGCGCAAGCGTACCGAGCAGGAGATCGTGGCAGCCATCGAGGAGGTCATGAAGGACACCTCCTGGTTCACGAAAGTCGTGCTGGACAAGCTGGCCCGCCTGAGGCGGCCCGGCACAACCGCTTCTGCTCCGGCCAGGGAGATCGAAAGCCTGCCCGTGCGTGGGAGGGAGGTATTGGGGCTTGTGTGCCAGGGCCTTGATGACGGAGCCATCGCCGAGAGCTTGGGCCTGGCCCGCAACACGGTGCGCAACCACGTGGCGAGCCTGTACCGCCGCGCTCATGTTCGCAGCCGGTCCGCGCTGGTCGTCTGGGCACGCGAGCGCGGATTCTTTGGCAGGGAGGAAGGAGCGGAGAGGCTCCATGGCCCGGACTAGTACGCCAGGACCAATGGCTGGTGCAGGTCAACTACCCATTGTCGTGAAGGTTTGACGCCCCGCCGAACTCTGCCTGCCGGATCGTGTTTAGCCGTAGTGGCGCTGCTGTTCTCGGCCGCTCGGCGACAGCGCGACGCAACCCCCAGCAGGATGCCAAACATGGACGACGACCGGATTGCTGGCGCCGCCAGGCAGGTAAAGGGCTCCGTCAAGGAAGCCATCGGCAAGATGACCGGCGACACCAAGACCCAAGCTGAAGGCAAGGCCGAGAAGACCGCAGGCAAGGTTCAGAATGCCGCCGGCGGTGCGAAGGACACGGTGCGCAACGCTCTGGGCCGGTAGCGGTCCCCGGCGTTCGGGCCAATCGCGCGCCGGCCCTCCCGACGCCGCCAACCTGTCAAGCAGATCAGCTCGCGTCACACCTGTCCGAGACCTTCCATCCCTCGGCGAAGCGGGAACAATCGAACATGCAAACCAGAGTTTCAGGAACCGGCTATGAAGGGTCCTCAGCCACTGCGGCCGTGTTGCCGGAAGGCGCTCCTGCCCTTCCTTCACGTGTGTCCTGGGGTGCGGTGATCGCTGGCGCCGTTGTGGCGCTGACGGTCGGGCTGATGCTGAACGCCCTTGGAGCCGGAGTAGGCGCCACCACTGTCGATGCGGCGGCCCGCGACACTCCCTCCGCCTCCTCCTTTGGCATCGGCGCGGCGATCTGGGTGCTGGTATCGAACCTGATCGGCCTCGCGGTCGGTGGCTATGCCGCCGCGCGCCTGTCCGGGACGTCCGACAACACCGATGGCACGCTCCACGGCCTGGCCGTGTGGGGGACCACCTTCCTGATCTCGGCGGTGTTGCTGGGCAACCTGGTGTCTGGCATCGCGTCCACCGCCACCACCAGCGCGTCCAACCTGTTGGGTGGGATGGCGCAGGGTGCCGGATCCGTGGCCTCCGCCGCCGGGCAGCAGGTCGCGGACCGGACGAGCACCGGGACCCTGCAATCGGCGACCCAGGGGCTGGTGGATCGCGTGCAGGGCGCCTTGAGCGGCTCGGGCGGCAACCCGGCGGCGATGACCTCCGACCAGCGCAGGGCCGAGATTGGCACCCTGGCGACCCGCCGCGTGACGGACGGCCAGCTCTCGCAACAGGACCGCGAGCGCCTGAACCAGTTGGTGGCCGCCGAGTACGGCATCAGCCCGGAGGAGGCTCAGCAGCGCGTGCAGCAGGCCGAGCAACAGGCGGTCCAGGCAACGCAGCGAGCGGAGGAGACGGCACGTCGCGCGGCGGACGCCGCCGCGTCGGGCGCCTCGATCGCGGGCTTCTCCATCTTTGGCATCATGCTGCTCGGGGCCATTGCATCCGTGATCGGAGCACGCCGCGGTACACGTGATCTACTCGCGTTCCGGCGCACGCGTGTCTCCTGATCCCCGCATTGGAGGGCGCGGCGACACTGCCCCGCCCTCCGAGGATCATGAGCCGGCGGGATCGACCGAGAAGGTGACCCCGCTGGTGGGAGAGGTCCTCCGGGTCGGCAAGCAGACTGTCGAGACTGGGCGTATCCGGGTGTCGGTGACCACCGACACGGCAGAGGAGGTCGTTCGCCAAACCCTGCGCAGCCGGCGCGCGGAAGTCGAGCGCATCACATTCGGCCACGAAATACGGGAGGTACCGCAGAACCGCGAGGAGGACGGCGTGCTCGTCATCCCTGTGGTGGAGGAAGTCCTGGTTATCGAGAAGCGCCTCGTCCTGAAGGAGGAGATCCGCCTGCGCTTCGTGGACAGCGAAGAAACCGTGGAGCAGGCCGTCGAACGGCGGGTGCAGCATGCCACGGTCGAAAGAATGCCACCCCAGGAATCCGGAGAGCCCGCACCTGGAGCGGTGGAGCGGACCGGCAACAATGAGGAGAACACCCAATGATGCGCATTATCACTGCCATGTTTGACGACCGCAGCCACGCGGATGCGGCGGTCCAGCGATTGACGCAAGAGCTCAACATGGACCGCGACCTCATCCAGGTCTATGCGGCCGATACGACGTCCCCGACGGCTGAAGCCACCTCCGGCACGCAGGACACGGGCCTGTGGGCAACGCTGAAGGACCTCTTTGTCCCCGATGAAGATCGCTACGCCTATGCCGAAGGCATGCGCCGGGGCAGCACGGTGGTCTCCGCCCAGGTCGAGGAGGAGATGCTCGACGACGCCATGAGCGTCCTGGAGAGCCAGGGTGCGGTGGACCTGGACAGCCGCGAGGCCGAGTGGCGGCAGTCGGGCTGGGCCGGCTATCAAGCCAACGCCGCAACGGATACCGCCGTGGCAAGCTCCCCTTCCACAGCCGGGCTGGGCGTCACGGCCACCGGCGCGGCCGCACAGACAGGGTCGGAGGACAGGACCGCGACGGCGGCGAGCACCACCCAGCCTGGTGGCGAGCAGGTCATCCCGATCGTTCAGGAGCAGGTTCGGGTCGGCAAGCGCGATGTGGAGCGGGGCCGCGTGCGGGTGCGCTCCTACGTGGTCGAGACCCCTGTCGCCGAACAGGTCACCCTGCGCGAGGAGCATGTCGAGGTGCAGCGCCGCCCCGTGGATCGTCCTGTGACGGATGCCGACGACGCCTTCCGCGAGCAGGTCACCGAAGCCAGGGAAACCAGCGAGGAGGCGGTCATCGCCAAGGAAGCCCGGGTGGTGGAAGAAGTGGCGATCCGCAAGGACGCCGCGGAGCGTGTCGAGACCGTGCACGACACCGTGCGGCGCACCGAGGTCGAGGTGGACGACACAACGGGCACATCCCGCACGGCGGGCGGTGCCGAGGCCGCCGGGTCCGGGGGCAGCAACCCGCCGGGCACCGCCGCGACCCGTGGCGTGGACAAGACGCTGGGGACCAACATCAGCGGCGCGAACCCGACACCCAAGCCTTGATGGCTCCTCCGCCCCTTCGTGAACCGGGGGGCAGGGTTACGCCCTGCCCCCCCTCTTCGCCAGGAAGGGCGGGAAACAGCCAAGGGAGCAAGCGTCTCCTTTGGCGGCGATTCATCTCCACCGTCCCTTTGGCTGCTTCCGTGCCCGCTTTCGCTCAGCACGATAGATCGTCAATTCCTGAGCCAGTGAAGGACGACGCCGCAGATGCCATTCTGCCGGCAGCCGATGACTCAGGCACGGAGCAAACTGGCTTGAACGAGCCGGTCCAAATTGGAGCGGACCTGATGTGTCTGCCGTGCCGCCGCGAGAGCCTACGCCCGTTGGCACAGCCATCCATCAGCGTCAGTTCCAGGCCGCAGCCCGTTCCAGCAGCCGACGCGCCCGGTTGACGACCGGCAGGTCGACCATGCTGCCTTCGAGGGCGACAGCGCCCAGACCCTTGGCCGCAGCGGCGTCGAAGGCAGCAAGGAGTCGCTTCGCGCGGTCGATCTCGTCAGAGGAAGCACCATACTCCTCATTGATGATCGGGACATGTGAAGGGTGGATGCAGGACGCAACTGCGAACCCCAGTTGTCTCCCGCGTTTCAACCCTTCCCGATAGTTCTCCAAATCGTCGATCCGCGCGAAGGTGGCCATCGACCCCATCGGCAGGATGCCTGCCGCCCGCGAGGCAGCGATGCCCTGCATGGCCCAGACATACATCGAGTCCGGTGACGGGTTAGCTCCCAGCTCGGTCGCCATATCTTCCCCGCCGACCGACATGGCGGCCATGCGGGGATCGGCAGCCGCAATGGCAAAGAGGTGCGGCAGCGCCTCCGGCGTTTCGATCAAGGCGACGAAGCGGGTCTGGCCGATCGTCATGCCATGCGCGGCTTCCCTCGTGGCGACCAGCTCCGACAGGAGCCGGATGTGCTCCGGCCCCATGACCTTGGGCAGCATCAGTGCGGCCACTCCGGGCATCACGGCGGCCTCGATGTCGGGGACCGCCAGCTCCAGCGGGCGGTTGATCCGCACGATCACCTCGGCTCCTCCTTGCGAAACACGCGGCACAGCTGCGGCGATCGCCGCGCGCGCCTCCGCCTTGTGAGCGGGCAGAATGGCGTCCTCCAGATCGAGGATGATGCCATCCGCTCCGCGGGTGTGGGCCTTGGCGATGAAGCGTTCGGCCGTCACGGGCACAAAGAGCAGGGACCGCCAGGCGGGCTGTCGGCGCGTCATGCGACGGCTCCCGCCGATACGGCAGGCTGAGCTTCCGCTATGGCGCCTTTCGAGGCCAAGAGGTCGAGCTCGGGCTCAGTGTAGCCCAAGCCTCGCAGGACCTCTCTTGTGTTCTCGCCCAGGCGTGGAGCCGGGAGTTCATCCTCGCGCATGCCGCCGCTGAAGTGGTTGGGGGTCTTGGTTCGGCGGATGCGGCCTTCGGTCGGGTGATCCTCGGATTTGAAGAAGCCCGCATCCTGGAGATGTGGATCGACCATCAGGTCCTCCAGCGTGTTGTAGCGCGCGGCTGGCACGTCCCGCTTGCCCAGGATCTCCAGCCACTCATCGGTCGTGCGCTGGGCCAACCCTTCCGCGCGGACGACGAAGTACTCGGCCGCATGCGCTGTGCGTGCGGCCGCGGAACTGAAGCGCGGGTCATGACGCAGTTCCGGCCGGCCAATCGCGTCGAAGAAGGCGAAGGCCTGGGCGTCGGTGTTCGGCCCGACGGTGATGTAGCCGTCCTTGGTTGCCAGCGGCCGGTAATCCGGGCTCAGCAGGCGGTTGTCGCCGGTCGGGCCGACAGGCGGGTCGAAGGTCGCCGGGCCCATATGCTCGCTCATGACGAAGCTCGCCATGTTCTCGAACATGGGAACCTCGATGGCTTCGCCGCGCCCGGTGCTGGCGCGGCGAAACAGGGCGAAGCCGATGCTTTGCGCGGCAATGAGGCCGGTGATGTGGTCGGTCATCACCATCGGCACGAAGCGCGGCTCCCCGTTGGCGCGTTCAAAGGTCGCGGCCACGCCCGAGAGGCTCTGGATGATGGGGTCGTAGGCCGGACGGTTGGCATACCGGCCGGCGCTGCCGAAGGCGAGGATGCCGCAGTAGATCAGCTTGGGGTTGCTCCGCAGCAGCGTGGCGTGATCCAGCCCAAGCCGTTCCAGCGCGGCCGGGCGCACATTGCTGACGAAGACATCCGCCCCCGCCAGCAGCCTGCGCATCGCCACCATGCCTTCCGGTTGCTTCAGGTCGAGGCAAACGGAGCGCTTGTTGCGGTTGAAGTTGATGAACTTGCCGGACATTCCGGGATTGCGGCTGCCGCGCGCCATGGTGCGCAGCAGGTCTCCGCCCGGGGGCTCCACCTTGATCACCTCGGCGCCCTGATCGGCGAGGGTCCGTGTGCAGATCGGCCCGACCACCACTGAGGTCAGGTCGATGACGCGCACGCCCTCCAGCGGTCCCCCCGTCATGCATCGAACTCCAATGTCATCTCGGCGGCCAGCAGCCCATCCTTGTCGGCGGCCCAGGCCCGCATCGTCCCGGCCTCCGGCTCCGCGCCATGGAACGTCACGCTGTCCCCCACGAAGAGCGGTCTCGCCAGGCGGGCGCTGTAGCCCGTCAGGCGACCTGGCGCGCGCCTGAGGGCGGCATCCAGCAGCAGATGCATGGTGAGCCCGCCATTCTGCACCACGGCGGGGTAGCCCTCCTCGCCACGCGCGTAATCGGCGTCGTAATGGATGCGGTGCGCGTTCCAGGTGATGGCGCCGTAGCGAAACACCAGAACCGGATCCAGGAAGACCGTGTCCGACCAGGCAGAAGCGGTGGAGGCAGTGGTCGGGGGCGAGGTCTTGCTGGAGGTGCCCGGGGCCGTGGCTTCCCGGTAGATCGCGTCGAACTCGTCCACCGCCAACGTCTCGTCACGCGCCAGGATGGTATGGCGCATCGTCAGCACCACGATCTGCCCGGTGCGGGCGGTCTTGGGGGTGATGGCCGCAACCTCCACTTTCTTGACCGCCTCGTCGCCGACGCGCAGCTTGCCCATGAAGCGCACGCGTCGACCGGCGCCCATCCGGCGGGGGAGCGGGATCGGCGGCAGAAAGGCCCCCTTCTTCGGATGCCCGTCATGGCCGATCACCGATTGTCGCGGCAGGTCGGCGAAGAACAGGCTGTACCAATGCGGCGGCAACTCATCTCCTGGCTTGAAGCCGTCCGGGTCCAGGTCGAAGGTCGCGGCGGCGCGGCGCACGGCCGGAAGCGTGATGTCCTCCTGGACCAGGCGGGAGCGGCCAATCCAGCTCTCCAGCTCAGGCATGGCGGCGGCGATGTCGTTGGCGGCGCTCATTCGGCGGACAGTCCCAGGCGTTCGATCAAACCGGTCCAGACGGCGCTGCGTTCGCGCAGATAGGCGCCGAAGGCTTCCGGTGCGTTGGGCTCAGCGGGGATGGCTCCGACACGGAGCAGATCCGCCTGCAGCGCGGAACTCTTGAGTGCATCGTTCAACGCCGCGCTGATGCGGGCGATGATCTCCGGAGGCGTTCCCGCTGGCGCCGCGAGGCCGAATTCATTCACCCCCAGGAATCCAGGGATGGTTTCAGCAACTGTCGGTATGTTCGGCCAGTTGGGATTTCGCTGGGCGCTCGTCACGGCCAGCGCGCGAATACGTGGATCGTTCTTCACCGGCTCCGCTTCCGGCAAACCCAGGCAACGGGCCTGCACCCGGCCAGCGAGCAGGTCGGTCATGCCCTGGGTGCTCTGACGATAGGGAACGTGCACCATCTTCAGGCCAGTGCGCTCCAGCAGAAGTTCCATCGAAAGATGGGTCGTCGCGCCAATGCCGGAGGAGGCGAAGTTGAGCTCGTCGGGACGCGCCTTAACGAACTCGATGAATTCCGGCAGCGTCTTCGCCGGGATGGCGCCCGTGTTGACCAGCAGCACGTTGGGTGTCGTGCAGAACAGCCCGATCAGAGCGAAGTCCTTCTGCCAATCATAGCCAAGGTTCTTGTACAGCGCAGCGTTCACGCCCCCGAAGGGGCCCGTTGAACCGACCATGATCGTGTATCCATCCGCGGGCGCACGCGCGGTGATCTCGGCCGCGAGGTTACCGGCCGCGCCCGGCCGGTTGTCTGGCAGCAGTGGCTGGCCAAGGCGTTGGCCGATCGCTGCTGCGACCAGGCGCGAGACGACGTCCGTCTGCCCGCCGGCACCATAGGGTACGATGAGTTGGATTGGCTTGTCTGGAAAAGCCGCCAGAGCGGGCCTGGAGGCCATCAAACCCAGTGAGGCCACTCCGATGCACAGCACCCCGCGACGGCGGAGGGATACTCCTGGTCCGTTCATGTCACGCTCCTCCCCTGCGGCGCCGGTTTTCCCCGGAGCCATTGCCGCATTCTAGGCATGGGTTTATCGTCCCAGGCCCTTCACATATGTGAAGTTGGAGGGCCGGCATGGCGTCCGATGGCATTGCGGTGAAATCTGCGCGGCGGACGATCGAGGTGTTCGAGTACTTCGCCGAAACGCACCGGCCTGCCGGTGTCAGCGAACTCGCGCGGCGGCTGCAGGCCCCCTTGTCGAGTACATCGGTGCTGCTGGCCGGATTGGCGCGGCTGGGTTACCTCGAGCAGGACCCCGCCGACCGGCGCTACCGTCCGACATTGCGCGTGATGTTGCTCGGGGGATGGCTGCAGGATCGGCTGCTGGGTGACAGCAGCCTGCTCCGGGTGACGGAGCAACTGCGTGCCCGCACCGGCATGAGCGTCCTGATCGGCCTCCAGCGCCAGGCCCAGGTGCAGTACATCCTGACTCTACGGCGGCCAGATCTGCCGGGTGGCGAAATGCGTGCCGGTATGTTGCGGCCCATCACACGGGCAGCCGTCGGCACGGCGCTGCTGATGGCCAAGCCAGACACCGAGGTCACCCAGATTCTGCTTCGCGCCAATGCCGATGAGTGCGACCCGCAGCTACGCCTCAGGCCGGACGCGTTTCTCGCCAACCTTCGCCAGAGCCGGGCGCGGGGATGGACAGAGAGTGCCGGGTCGATGGTTCCCGATCAGAGCGTGATCGCCATGCCATTGCCGCCAATGCAGGACCAGCCGCCCCTCGCGATCGGATTGGGCGGCCCGCTTGGGGAGGTGGAGAAGCGCAGGGAGCAGCTGGTGCGGAACCTCTCGGAGGTCTGCCAGCTCTTGGCGCCTGATGCGCCGGATATCCTTCCGCCGCGCGGTCATCGACGCCCTGCGGGTTTATGAATTGGGCAGGGGGGCCGATACCGGGCTGAGTGACTGCTCACATATTTCAGTGGTAGAACTTGCGGATGTCGGGAAAGCGCAGGCTTCTCCACGTTCCTGCCCCTACTGGGGACAAGGCTGTCGCTGCGATCTGTGACGTTGTCCGCCGCATTCCGAAAGGGTGGGTCGCAACCTACGGGCAGGTAGCCGCCATGGCAGGCCTTCCCCGGCGAGCACGGCTGGTGGGCCGCGTGCTTCAGCGCCTCGATCCGTCGGCAAAAATCCCATGGCATCGCGTGGTGAATGCGAAGGGTGAAGTTTCGTACAGCCTGTCTCGCAACGGAAGTGACTCGCTCCAGCGTCGCCTGCTTGAAAGCGAAGGCGTCGAGTTTGACGAGAGGGATCGCTTTGACCTGGAGCGATTCCGATGGCGGGATTGAAGGAGTCGGAGGTTAGTCGCCGCCTCCGCGGTCCGCTTTCCTGAGCCTGACTTTAGTCATCCCGTTCATGCCCGACGGTCGTCACCTCGTTCAGGGTCGCTTTCCTGGGCATCCAGGAGCGGTTCGGCCGACCTCCAGGGCCGAGGCCTTCCGCCGTCAGGCGGACTGTTTGGCGCCTGCGACGCAGAGGACGACCAGCCCCGTGGTGGCGAGCATGGGCCACGAGACGACCTCGCGCAGCAGCAAGGCGGACAGGACCAGGCTGATGAAGGGCTGCAGAAGCTGGAGTTGCCCGACGCGAGCGATGCCGCCCAAGGCAAGGCCGCGGTACCAGAAGATGAAGCCGATCAGCATGCTGAACACCGAGACATAGGCGAAGCCCAGCCAGGCCGAGCCGCCGATGGCCGCCCAGGAAGCGGGAAGCGTGGCCAGGGCGAACACCGCCATCAAGGGCAGCGAGAGCAGCAAGGCCCAGGAGATGACCTGCCAGCCGCCAAGGCGCCGCGAGAGGACCGCGCCCTCCGCGTAGCCGAGGCCACACAGCAGGACGGCCGCGACCATGGGAAGGTCTCCGCGCAGCGATCCGGCGCCGCCGTTGACCAGGGCGAAGCCAGCGACCGCCGCCGCTCCGATACCTGAAAAGAGCCAGAAGAGCGGCCGCGGCCGCTCGCCTCCACGCAAGACGCCGAACAGCGCCGTCGCGAGCGGCAGCAGGCCGATGAAGACAACGGAGCGCGCCGCGCTGATGTGCTGGAGCGCCAGGGCGGTCAGCAGCGGGAAGCCGACCACGACACCCCCCGCGACCGTGACCAGGGCCACCAGGTCTGCGCGCGTGGGCGGCTTAGGCCGGAACACGGCCAGGATGGCGGCGGCCAGCAGAGCAGCGATCACGGCCCGGGCTGATGTCAGGAACAGGGGCGAGAAATCGGCGACAGCAAGACGCGTTGCCGGAAGCGACCCGCTGAAGATCACCATGCCCATCAGGCCGTGAAACCACCCCTCCACCGAACGATCCATCACAACTCTCCTCAGCGGCATCCATTGGAGAACTGGCCGTCCTGTGCCAGAGACAGTTCGAGCAAACTGTACTGGTGTATGTGGCAGCACAGTTGCCGCGCCGGAGGAGCCGACATGGGCGCGACGCGCACAGGTGAGGTGATGGACGCCATCCGGGCAAAGCTCGCCAGCCGCGCCCTGGTGACCGGCGACCGGCTGCCTTCGATCCGGCAATTCGCGGCGACCATGGGAGTCGCGCCCGCGACGGTGGTCGAGGCCTATGACCGGCTGGCGGCTGAGGGCCTGATCCGGTCGCGTCGCGGCTCCGGGTTCTACGTGACGGGAACGGGCCTGCCGCCCATGACCCTGGCGGTGGCCGGGGCGCCGCGGGACCAGGCTGTCGACCCGTTCTGGGTGTCCCGGCAGTCGCTCGATGCCGATCCTGCCGCCCTGAAGCCCGGCTGCGGCTGGCTGCCGGCGGACTGGATGCCCCACGCCGCGCTGCGCCGCGGCTTCCGGGCATTGGCGCGCACCGACGACGCCACGCTGGCCGACTACGGCCCCACCCGTGGCTCGCTGGCCCTGCGCCGCCTGCTGGCCGGGCGCTTCGCCGGAGAGGGGCTGGATGTTGGCCCCGAGCAATTGCTGCTGGTGACCTCCGGCACCCAGGCCATTGACCTGATCTGCCGCTTCCTGCTCCGGCCCGGCGACACGGTGCTGGTGGACGACCCCTGCTACTTCAACTTTCAGGCCCTTCTTCGGGCGCACCAGGTGCGGACCTTGGGCGTGCCTTACACCCGGTCGGGGCCGGACCTGGATGCCTTCGCGGCGGTACTCGAGGCGGAGAGGCCACGCCTCTACATCACCAACTCGGCGCTGCATAACCCGACCGGTGCCACGCCGACCGCCCAGACGGCGCATCGCCTGCTGACCATGGCATCGGCGCACGACCTGACGATCGTCGAGGATGACATCTTCGCGGATTTCGAGCCCGAGCCGTCACCGCGCCTGGCGGTGCTGGACGGTCTTCGGCGTGTCGTCCGGATCGGCAGCTTTTCCAAGACCCTCTCGGCCTCGATCCGCTGCGGCTATATCGCCGCCCGCGCCGACTGGATCGAGGGGCTGGTCGACCTGCAGATCGCCACGGGCTTCGGCGGGCCAAGCCCGGTCGCCACCGAGGTCATCGCCGGTGTCCTTTCCGGCGGCAGCTACCGCAAGCACATGGATGAACTGCACCAGCGCCTCGCACGCGCCCGGCGGGAGACTGCCCGCCGCCTGGAGCCGCTTGGTATCCGGCCCTGGCTGCTGCCGCGCGGTGGCTTCTACCTGTGGTGCCAGCTTCCCGAGGGACAGGATTCGACCACGCTGGCACGAGCCGCCTTGTCCGAGGATGTCGTGCTGGCGCCCGGCAACGTGTTCAGCATCTCAGGCAACGCCTCCGGGTTCCTGCGCTTCAACGTCGCGCAGGCCGCGGATCCTCGGATGTATGACGTCCTGGAGAGGGCGATGGCCACAAGCCAAGGAGGAGATAGCCAGCTCTGACGTGAGGGTATGGGACTAATCTGATGTCCGCTTTCTCTGCTTGTACACGCAGGAGCCCATTGATCCCTGTTGGCCAATCGAGGTCGGGTTGGCGGATCGCCCTTGCGGTCTTCCGTGTGCCATCACCAGCGGCCGCGAGAACGGAGCGTGTCGTTTAGCTCGGCGGCCCCCGCACGCATCGTTTGTTAACCCTGGCCTGTTATACCAACCTCTCTATTGGCGTCTGGTCATCTCGGGGACCTGTCGCGAAGGCCGAATTGCACCGGCACGCCGTCGCCATTCTGGCTGCATTGAGGGTATGCCAGGATCGGCTACCGCGTCTTTCTACAGCAGCTACCGCGCCAGGTCGCGCGCCGCCGTCGCCAGCTTGTCCGCGCGTTCGTTCATCGGGTCGCCCGCATGGCCGCGCACCCAGCGCCACTCCACCTGATGCGGCTTGGCGGCGGCCAGCAGGCGCTGCCAGAGCTCGTAATTGGCCACGGGGTCCTTGGCGGCGTTGCGCCAGTTGTTCCGCACCCAGCCATGCACCCAGCGGCTGATGCCGTTGCGGACATATTCGCTGTCGGTGTGCAGAATGACGGTACAGGGGCGCTTCAGCGCCTCCAGCGCGCTGGCGGCGGCCGTCAGTTCCATCCGGTTGTTGGTCGTGGCGGGGTCGGAGCCGGAAATCTCCTTCTCCACCTCCCCGAAACGCAGGATGGCAGCCCATCCCCCCGGCCCCGGATTGGGCTTGCAGCCGCCATCGGTCCAGATTTCCACCACGCGCCCTGCAGCTTCCTGCGGCGCGGTTTCGAGAGAGTCAGAGGCCATAGGCGCGCACATCCTGTGCTGCGGCGTGGAAGCGAAGGCGCTTGAGGTACTCCAGCGGGTCCTTCCGCGTGACCATCGCGCCCGCCGGGGTATGGGTCCAGTCGTATAGCCGCGTGAGCAGGAAGCGCATGGCGGAGCCGCGGCATAGCACCGGCAGCGCCGCCAGCTCCGCCTCGCTCAGCGGACGCAACGCCCGGTAGGCGCCGATCAATGCCCGCGCCTTGGTCACGTTGAAGGCGAAGTCCGGCTCGAAGCACCAGGCGTTGATGCAGATGGCGAGGTCGTACGCCAGGAAATCCGTGCAGGCGAAGTAGAAGTCTATCAACCCGGAGACGCGCGGCGCACCATCCTCATCGCCGAGGAAGAACACATTGTCCTGGAAGAGATCGGCATGGATGTGCCCACGCGGCAGGTTCTGCGGCCATTCGCGCAGGATGCCCTCCAGCGCCCTGTCCAGCTCGGAGATCAGGCCGGGCTGCACGTCGTCGCCGCCCTTGCGGCAACCCTCCAGCAGCGGCGCCCAGGATTGCGGGCCCAGGCTGTTGGCGCGCTCCTGCGCGAAGCCCTGGCCGGAGAGATGCAGCTCGGCCAGCGCGGCGCCGAGAGGCGCGCAATGCTCCTGCCGCACGCGGCGCGGCCAGACGCCGGGCAGGAAGGTGCAGATGGCGGCAGGCCGCCCGCACAATTCCCGCAGCGCCTCCCCGTCCCGCGCCTCCACCGGCTGGGGGCAGGACAGGCCCCGGGAGGCCAGATGGCGCATCAGGCCCAGGAACCACGGCAGGTCCGCCGGGTTCACCCGCTTCTCATACAGTGTCAGGATGAAGTCACCCGTGGTGGTCTTCAACGCGTAGTTGCTGTTTTCCACCCCTTCCGCGATGCCGCGGAAGGCGACCAGTTCCCCGATGTCGTAGTCCGAGAGATAGGCGCGCAACGCCTCGTCGGAAATTTCTGTGTAAACAGCCATGGTGGTTGGGCGCCCGGACTCTTCTGAAGCGGATGTCTCAGCGCCCAGGGCGCTGCATGGGGGGAACGCGGAACGTGATGTCCTCTACGGCCACCACCACTTCCTCGGTGGTGACGGTGAAGCGCTCCCGCAGCCGGTCCAGCACCTCGTCCACCAGCACTTCCGGCGCGCTCGCGCCCGCAGTCAGCCCCAGCACGGAGACGCCATCGGCCAGCGCCGGGTCCAGGTCCCGGCCCCGCTGCACCATCACGGCACGAGGGCAGCCGGCGCGTTCCGCCACTTCCCGCAGCCGCACGCTGTTGGAGGAGTTCGGCGCGCCCACCACCACGACCAGTTCAGAACGGGCGGCGATTTCCTTCACCGCCGCCTGCCGGTTGGTGGTGGCGTAGCAGATATCCTCCTTCCCCGGCCCGACGAGGTGGGGGAAGCGGCGCTGCAAGGTGGCGACGATCTCCGCCGTATCGTCCACGGAAAGGGTCGTCTGGGTGGTAAAGGCCAGCGCCCCTTCGGGCGGCTGCACCGCCTCCGCATCCTCCACCGTTTCCACCAGGGTAGCCGTGCCCTCGGGCAGCTGGCCCATGGTGCCGATGACCTCCGGGTGGCCTTCATGGCCGATCAGCAGGATGTGACGGCCCGCCGCCTGATGCCGCTCGGCCTCCCGATGCACCTTGCTCACCAGCGGGCAGGTGGCATCCAGGTAGAGCATGTTCCGCCGCCGCGCCTCGGCCGGGACGGATTTCGGCACACCATGGGCGCTGAACACCACCGGCGCGTCAGGCGGTACCTCGTCCAGCTCCTCCACGAAGATGGCGCCCTGGGTTTCCAGGGTCTCCACGACGAATTTGTTATGCACGATCTCGTGCCGGACATAGACCGGCGCGCCGAATTTCTGGATCGCCTGCTCGACGATCTTGATGGCACGGTCCACACCGGCGCAGAAGCCGCGCGGGCCGGCCATCAGCACATGCAGCGGCGGCTTGAGAGCGGCGTTTTCGGTGGCTGGCGGGGCGGTCATGCTTGCGTCTGGGCCAAAGGCGTGGTGGTTGCGGGACAGATCGGTCGCTACAGCGCGGCGGGGGGCGAAGGTGCCACCTTCCGCGCCGGCGGCACTAAGAGGAAGAGTGGCAACATGGTCAAGGCGCGGAAGCTTCTGAACTGGGGTCGTCGGGCGGGAGGAGCCGCCATTGTGGCGCTGCCGCTCACCCTCGCGGCCTGCGGCGGCGACGGCCCGCGGGACCTTCTGGCACGCGCCACAGCCCCCTGCCCGCAGATCGGAATCATTTCCGACGCGGCAGATCTCTCCCGCTTCCGCACCGGGGCGCAGGCGGACCTGACGGCGCTGGTGGTCAATGCCTCCATCTCCGGCTTCCAGGCCAAGTGCGACTACACCTCCGATCGTGACGGGCTGGTGGTCTCCGTGACGCCCGACTTCACCATCGAGCGTGGCCCGGCCTCCACCGGCTCCACCGTCGATGTTCCTTACATGGTGGCGGTGGTCGGGAATAACGACCAGGTCATCTCCCGCGCCACCTATACGCTGCGCGCCGCCTTCCCCCCCAATGTCGCCAAGATGACCAGCCGGGGCGAGGAGGTCAGCATCACCCTGACCGGTGGCGTGGCCCAGGCGGCGCAGCGCCAGGTGCTGCTGGGCTTCGTGCTGAGCCCCGAGGAGCTGGCGGCCAACCGCCGGCGCGGCCCCCGCTGAGGCCCTTGCATTTCATCACCCACCCGGAGGTCGTGATCGACCCCGAGGTGGAGGTGCCGCGCTGGGTGCTGACCCCGCGCGGCATCGCCCGCATGCGCGCCCTGGCAGCCGAGCCCGAGATGGCGGACCTCGGCAGCGTGTGGGCGAGCACCGAGGCCAAGGCCATCGAGGGCGCCGGCATCCTGGCCGCCCGCTTCGGCCTGCCTGTAGGGGTGCATGCGGGGCTGGGGGAGAACGACCGCAGCGGCACCGGCTACCTGCCTGAGGCGGAGTTCCAGCGCGTCGCGGATGCTTTCTTCGCCAACCCGGAGCAGAGCATCCGGGGCTGGGAACGGGCCGTGGACGCCCAGGCGCGCATCGTGGCCGCCGTTACGGATGTGCTGGCGCAATCACCTCCTGGCCCCGTGGCGGTGGTCGCCCATGGCGGCGTCGGCGCGTTGCTGCGCGCGCATCTGGCGGGCGCGCCCATCGCCCGCTCGTGGGACCAGCCGGGTGCTGGGTGCCGCTTCGTGATGCGCGAGGGTCATCCGCCGGGGGATTGGATCAGGCTGCCGGAAGGCTGAAGGCGGCGCGAAGGCCGGGGAAGGAATTCCCCGGGCCCCTTCTTTCTTTTTTCGAGAAAGAGGCGTGTCTTCGGCGTTTGGAGGCGGCATCAGACGGCGCAGCCTTTTAAAACCAATATGGCAGCACGGACGGAACCCTTAGTCGCCGGAAGTCATCGACCTCCGGCGCGACCCCGTCGTCACACTCAGTTGTCCCCTGCCCTCAAGGACGCTTCCAAAACTCGAAAAAAAAGATGGGGGCCTGGGGGAATTCCTTCCCCCAGCCTTCGGCAACCCCGAGATCAGCGCCGGCGCGGCACAATCTCACCCGTCACCGGGTCCAACTTCAGCTTGACGCGGACGCCGTTGCGATCCACCCCGGTGATTTCCCAGCAGCCATCATCGGCCTCGATTTCATGCGCCGTGTAGCCGAGCGCCTGGGCACGGGCATTCGCCTGTTCGATCGGCATCCAGCGCTCGCGCGGCTGGTAGGCGCAGCGGCGGTCATCATCGGCCAGGGCGGGCATGGCGAAGGCGCCGCAGGTGGCCAGGGCGGCGAACAGGATGGCGGTCTTGCGCATGTCGGGATCTCCTTCCTCGGTTGCGATGGCCGCACCATGGCGCATCGCCACCCCGCCAGCCTGACGGGCGCTGTCAGCGCGTTGTCAGAATGCGCGTGCTAGGCTGGGCGCCATGATGCCGTTCCGCCGCCGCCTCTTCCCACTGCTGGCCCTGCCGCTGGCGCTGGCGCTGGCCGCCGCCCCCGCACGCGCCGATGATGACGACCAGGAACGGGCCCGCCGCGCCCTGCAGGCCGGTGAGATTCGCCCTCTGGAAGAAGTGCTGCGTGCCGTCCGCGCCGCGATGCCGGGAGACGTGCTGGCGGTGGAGCTGGACCGCGACGACGGCCGCTGGATTTACGAGGTGAAGGTGCTGGGGGCCGATGGCCGGCGGCGCGAAGTGGAGATCGACGCGCGGGATCTGCGCATCCTGGATATCGACTGACGCCATGCGCATCCTGGTGGTGGAAGACGAGCCGCGCATCGCCGCGGATCTGCGCGACGGGCTGGAACAGGCGGGCTATGCCGTCGATCTCGCCGGAGACGGTGAGACAGCCTGCTATCAGGCGGAAATCGAGAATTACGATGCGCTGGTGCTCGATCTCGGCCTGCCCCGGCTGGACGGTCTCTCCGTGCTGCGGCGCCTGCGGCAGCAGGGCAATGCCGTCCCCGTGCTGATCCTGACAGCGCGGGATGGCTGGCGGGAGCGTGTGGAGGGCATTGATGCGGGCGCGGATGACTACCTGCCCAAGCCCTTCCGCATGGAGGAATTGCTGGCCCGGCTGCGCGCCATCCTGCGCCGCGTCTCCGGGCAGGCGACGCCCATCCTGGGCGCCTGCGGAGTGGAGCTGGACACCCGCACCCGCGCCGTCACTGTCGATGGCCGCGCCATCGCGCTCACCCTGCTGGAGTACCGGCTGCTGAGCTACCTGCTGCACCATCGCGGCCGCGTGGTGCCACCCGGCGAGTTGCTCGACCATCTCTACGACAGCGGCACGGACCGGGAGACCAACGCCATCGAGGCGCTGCTGACCCGCCTCCGCCGCAAGCTGGGCGTCAAGCTGATCGAGACCCGGCGCGGCCATGGCTATGTGATCGCGGCATGAAGCCCGGCTCGCTGCGGCTGCGGCTGACCCTGGCGGCGGCGGGGCTGATCGTGCTGGCGCTGGCGCTGGCGGGCGCCGGGCTGGTGGTGGTGTTCGACAGCGTGCTGAACACCCGCACGGCCGATGAGCTGGACCGCACGGCAAAGTACCTGGCAGGCCAGGCGGAGATCGCGCCGGATGGCAGCGTCGTCCTGCACCGCCCACCGGCGGACCCGCGCGGCTCCACGGCCTATGGCGGCTTCTACTGGCAGGTAGAGGTCCGCAATGGCGATGCCGAGCGGCAAGTCAGCCTGCGCTCCCGCTCGCTTTGGGACATGACGCTCACCTTGCCGGACGGCACGCTGCCGGTGCCTCCCTCTGGCAACAAGGTGTTGGACCTGCCGGGGCCACAGGGCAGCACGCTGCTGGCAGTGGTCCGGCAGGTGCATATCCGCACGGGGCCGGAGGATCGCTTTCTCACCATCGTAACGGCGCTGGACCGGAAGGAACTGGCGGAAAGCCGGCGCGCCTTCCTCCACCTGCTGATCCCTGCCCTGTCGCTGCTGGGGGTCGTGCTGGTGGGCGCGATGACGCTCTTCGTCAGCCGGGCGATGCTGCCCTTCCGTGCCCTGCGTGGCGAGTTGCGCGCCATCCATGAAGGGCACAGCACCGCCCTCCCCGCCGGCTTTCCGGAGGAAGTGCAGCCCCTGGCGGACGACCTGAACCGCCTGCTCGCCCTCCAGGCCGCCGCGGTGGAGCGCGCCCGTGGCCAGGCGGGCGACCTGGCGCATGGGCTGAAGACGCCGCTGGCCGTGCTGACCGCACTGGCGCGCCGCGCGGAGGCCGATGGCCAGCCAGCCCTGGCACGGGAGATCGATGAACAGGCCCAGGCGATGGCGCGGCAGGTGGAGCGCGTGCTGGCACGGGCCCGCAGTGCCTCCGCCAGCAGCCTGCGGCGACCACGCTGCGATGCTGCACAGATGGTGGGCAAGCTGGTCTCCGTCCTGCAACGGCTGCCCGCCGAACAGAAGCTGGCGTGGCGCATAGACCTGCCCGCGCAGATGCAACTGCCGGTGCAGGAGGACGACCTGATGGAAATGCTGGGCAACCTGCTCGATAACGCCCGCAAATGGGCATCCTCCACCATCGTAGTCAGCGCTTTTGCTCAGGCTGGCCGCGTGGGCATCGGCATCGCCGATGACGGGCCGGGCATGGCGCCAGAGGAAATCGCCCGCATCGCGCGCGGCCAGCGCTGGGACGAAACGCAGCCCGGCACTGGCTTCGGCCTCGCCATCACGCGCGATCTCTGCGAAGCAACCGGGGGGGCCATGGAACTTTCCCGCTCGGGCCAGGGCGGATTGCTGGCGGTGCTGTCCTGGCAGGCAGTAGCCTAAGGTGGATCGGCGAAGGAAGGCTGGGGAAGGAATTCCCCAGACC
>JH599959.1:0-29634 GCA_000245075.1 Acetobacteraceae bacterium AT-5844 | reverse complement strand
GAAGGCTGGGGAAGGAATTCCCCAGACCCCTTCTTTTCTTTACGAGTTTTTAGGGCGTGGCTGTGGGGCGGAAGAGGCCCGAGAGACAGGTGGGGAGGCGCGCCGGAGGTCTTAGACCTCCGGCGACTGAGAGCTCAGACCGCGCTGTCCCATTTTATTATCATCAGGAGCGTCCCCTCTCCGCCCTCAAGCTGGACGCCAAACTCGAAGAAAAAAGAAGGGGCCTGGGGAATTCCTTCCCCAGCCTTCCCTCTCCTAACCGGATTGCGCCCGTGGTGAAGTCGGCGCATATCACCGCTGCCTGTGCCGTGCGGCACGGGTGTCTCAGGGCGGGGTGAAATTCCCCACCGGCGGTGATGGCGCCCCGTGCGTCGAGCCCGCGAGCGCCTGCGTAATGCAGGGTCCAGCAGATCCGGTGCGATCCCGGAGCCGACGGTCACAGTCCGGATGAAAGAGAATGGGCCATACCGTGCTGTCTTGCGCGGAAGGTCCCGCTTGCCCTGGTTCTGGTCCAGAGATTGAGGATGACCATGAATCAGTTTGCTCCCCTTTCCACCACCACCGGCGGCCGCATCGCCTTTGTGCAGTCCTGCTGGCATCGCGAGATCGTCGACCGCGCACGGGACGCGTTCCTCGCTGAAATCCGCCAGCACGGGCGCGATGCCGACGTGTTCGAGGTTCCCGGTGCCTTCGAAATTCCGCTGATGGCGCAACGCCTCGCGCGCACCGGCCGCTATGCCGGCATCGTCGCCGCCGGCTTCGTGGTGGATGGCGGCATCTACCGGCATGATTTCGTCGCCACGGCAGTGATCGATGCGCTGATGCGCGTGCAGCTGGATACGGATGTGCCCGTTTTCTCCGCCGTGCTGACGCCGCACCATTTCCATGAGCACGCCCAGCATCAAACGTTTTTCGAACAGCACTTCACCGTCAAGGGCCAGGAAGTGGCCTCGGCCTGCCTGGGCATGCTGGCGGCGCTGGAAGGCGGGGGCTGAAACTGGCCCGAACAGGGGGAGAGTCGCCTCTCCCCCTGTTCTTCAGGCGACTTCTTCGGCGCCGAAGGCCACGGGCGGCGTCCATCCCTTGCCCGGCACCGCCGAGAACAGGGCACGGGTGTATTCGTGGCGCGGATTAGCGAAAATCTCGGCGGTGGCACCCTGTTCCACCACCTCGCCCTGGCGCATCACCGCGATGCAATCGCAGAGCTGCGCCGCCACGCGCAGGTCATGCGTGATGAACACCATGGAAAGCCCAAGCTGAGTACGCAACCGCGCCAGCAGCTTCAGCACCTGCGCCTGCACTGAGACATCGAGCGCCGAGACCGGCTCGTCCGCCACCAGCACGTCCGGCTGCATGGCCAGCGCGCGCGCCAGGCCGATGCGCTGCCGCTGGCCGCCGGAGAATTCATGCGGGTAGCGGTCCAGCGCCCTTGGATCGAGCCCGACGAGTTCGAAAAGATCCCGCGCGCGGCGGAAGGCTTCGGCACGCGGCGTGCCATGCACCATGGGGCCCTGCGCCACCAGCTCCCCCACCTTGCGGCGCGGGTTCAGGCTGGCATAGGGGTCCTGGAACACCATCTGGATGCGCCGCGCATCACGGCGCAGCTCAGCCCTGGAGAGCGCGAGGCGGTCCTGCCCCTCGATGCGGATGCTGCCCTGCTCCGGGTCCAGCAGCCGCACGATGCAGCGCGCCAGGGTGGATTTGCCGGAGCCGCTCTCGCCCACGATGCCCAGGGTGCCGCCACGCGGCAGGGAGAGAGAGACATCGCGCACCGCATGCGTCACACGGCGGTTGCGCCCGAACAGCCCGGCCTTGCGATAGGTTTTGGAGACATGCTGGATTTCCATGATCGCCTCCTCCGCCAGCGGCTGCGCAGCGGGCGGTGACAGAGGCGGCACGGCGGCCACCAGCGCGCGGGTATAGGGGTGCTGCGGGTTGTTCAGCACCTCCTCGGCAGGTCCCTGCTCCACCACCTCGCCATGGCGCATCACGGCCACGCGGTCGGCAATGTCCGCCACCACGCCGAAATCATGGGTGATGAACAGCACGGCCGTGCCGGTGCGCCGCTGCAAATCGCGGATGAGTTCCAGGATCTGCGCCTGGGTCGTCACATCCAGCGCCGTGGTCGGCTCATCACAGATCAGCAGCTTCGGTTCCAGCGCCAGCGCCATGGCGATCATGGCACGCTGCCGCTGGCCGCCGGACAGCTCATGCGGATAGGCACGGGCCGCGGCGGCAGGGTCCGGAATGCGAACCTGCTCCAGCAGGGCCAGCACCTTCGCATCCCGCTCTCCGGCGGAAAGGCTGGTGTGGACCTTGAACATCTCGCCGATCTGGCTGCCGATGCTGCGCAGCGGGTTCAGCGCTGTCATCGGCTCCTGGAACACCATGCCGAGGCGCGGGCCACGCAGCTTGCGCAGCTCCGCATCCGACATGGAGACCAGATCCCGCCCTTCAAACAGAACGCGGCCGCGCTCGACCGTCACGCCTTCCGGCAGCAGGCCCATCACGGCGCTGGCCGTCATGGATTTGCCGGAACCGCTCTCGCCCACGACGCAGAGGATTTCGTTCGGGTTCAGCTGCAGCGTGACGTCGCGCAGGGCATAGGGCCGGTCGCCGTCTTTCGGCAGGGCCACCGTCAGCCCTTCGATGGAAAGCAGGCTCATCGGGATTTCAGCCTTGGATTCAGCGCATCATTGAGGCCCTGGCCGACCAGCGAGACCGCCAGCACCGTGGCCAGGATGGCGACGCCGGGAATGGCGGAGACGTACCACTGCACACGCAGCACCCCGCGCCCCGCGCCGATCAGATTGCCCCAGGAGGGCACGTTGGGGTCGGAGAGGTTGAGGAAGGCCAGCGAGCTTTCCAGCAGGATGGCGACCGCCATGATGACGCTGGCATAGACGATGACCGGCGGCAGCGCGTTGGGCAGGATCTCGCGGAAGATGATGCGCGTATCCCGCATGCCCAGCACGCGGCAGGCCTGCACGAATTCGCGCGAGCGCAGCGACATGAATTCCGCCCGTGTCAGCCGCGCCGAGGGTGGCCAGGAAACCAGCCCGATGGCGATGGTGACCGTGCGGATATCGCTGCCGAACACGGCCACCAGCACCAGCAGGAGGATGAAGTTCGGCAGGGTCTGGAAGGCTTCGGTCACGCGCATCAGCGCATCATCCACCCAGCCGCCATAGAAGCCGGCCACCGCACCGACCACGATGCCAATGCCGATGGAAATGGCTGTTGCCACCAGCCCGATCAGCAACGAGGTCCGCGCGCCATGGAAGATCTGCGCGGCGATGTCGCGGCCCGTATTGTCGGTGCCGAGCCAGAAATTCGGGTTCGCACCCGGCCATTGCAGGGGCCGGCCAGCAAGGGAAAGCGGATCACGCGGGAACACCCAGGGGGCGCTGACGGCCATGGCCACCACCAGCACCAGCAGTACCAGCCCGACGACCGCCGCCGGACTGCGCAGATAACGACGAACGAAGCCCATCAGCGTCCTGCCGTGATGCGGGGGTCGAGCTTGGCGTAGAGGAGATCGACGATGAAGTTCACCACGATCACCAGCAGGGCCGAGACGAAGACAATGCCAAGCAGCGTGTTGAGGTCCCGCTGCACCACCGATTCATAGGCGAGCCTGCCGAGGCCCGGCAGGTTGAACACGCTTTCCACCACCACGGCGCCGCCCAGCATGGTGCCCGCCTGCAGCCCGATGAGCGTCAGCCCCGGCAGCATGGCGTTGCGCAGCACATGGCGCAGCAGCACGCCGGTCTGGCTCAGCCCCTTGGCACGGGCGGTGCGGACGAAATCCAGCGTCAGCACTTCCAGCATCGAGGCGCGCATGATGCGCAGATAGGTGGCAAGGAAGATCAGCGCCAGCGTCGTCACCGGCAGGACGAGATGCCAGGCGATATCCGCCACCCTTGCGAGCCCGGTATGGCCTGCGCCGATATCCTCGAAACCACCCGCCGGCAGCCAGGCGAGTTTGATGGCAAAGGCCACCACGCCCATCATGCCGAACCAGAAGGGCGGCGTGGCGTAGAAGATGAGCCCGAGCGTGGAAATCAGCGCATCCGGCCACTTGTTCACGCGCCGCGCCGCCAGCACGCCCAGCACCATGCCGGCGAAGAAGGCGAAGCAGAGCGACGTGCCCATCAGCAGCAGCGTCACCGGCAGCCGTTCGAAGATCACGTCCGAGACCGGCTTCCCGTAGATGGCGGAGAAGCCGAGGTCGAGTTGCACCAGCCGCAGCAGATAGCGCGTCAGCTGCACCAGCACCGGCGCATCCAGGCCATAGAAGCTGCGCAGCTGCTCCATCATGGCCGGGTCGCCGCCGCCCATCTGCGCCATCAGCGCATCGACGGTATCGCCTGGGGCCAGTTGCAACAGCAGGAACAATCCCACCAGGATCAGCAGCAGCGTCGGCAGGCTGGCGGCCAGCCTGCGCAATGCGAGGGCCAGGATGCGCATCCGCGGCTCAGCCCGGCAGCAGCCAGGTGTCGTGGAAGTCGCCGGAGTCCCAGCGCGGCGAGGTGTGGTGGTTCTGCAGCTTCTTGCTCGTCACGGCGTAGAAGGGCCGCTCCGTCAGCATCGCCACCGGAATTTCCTCGTTCACCGCCTTCACCCACTCGGCGTAGAGCGCCTTGCGCTTCGCCGGGTCGATCTCGCTGGCCGCGTCGTCGATCAGCTTGTCCACCTTGTCGGACTGCCAGCCATACTGGTTGGTCCAGGGCGCGCCCTTCGGGCTGCCGGAGCGGTACCACACGGTGGTGGAGACCGCCGGGTCGCCGCGATACTGGTGCCAGCCGGTGGCCAGGTCGAAATTCCAGTCGCGATAGACCGCCGTCAGCGCGCCGGCGATGTCCAGCTGCACGATCTCGACGCGGATGCCCACCTGCTGCAACGACTGCTGGATGTAGGTGGCCAGGAGCGGCACGTCCTCGCCATTCTGGATCGGCACGATGCGCAGGCTGAAGCGGATGCCGCCCGCCCCGCGCTTGTAGCCGGCCTCGTCCAGCAACGCCTCGGCCTTGGCCTTGTCATAAGGGTAAGGCACAGGGTTGTTGGGATAGAATTCGGTGGAGCTGGAAGGAATGGGCCCGGTCCCCGGCTTGCCCAGCCCGTAGAGGAAGTTCTCCAGGAAGAAGGGCACGTCAATGGCGTGCACAATGGCGCGACGCACGCGCACATCGGCCAGCTCCTTGCGCCGCGTGTTGAACTCCAGCGTGTTGTTGAACACGTTGGCTTCCACGCCACGGCTGGAGACCTCGAAGCGGTCGTCGCTCTTCAGCCGGTCCAGATCGGCCAGCGGCAGGCCGTTATAGGCCGAAAGCTGCACCGCCCCCGTCTCCAGCGCCGCCGTGGCAGCGGAGCGGTCCGTGATGAAGCGCCAGACGATGCGGTCCAGATAGGGGAAGCCCTCGCGCCAATAGTCCGGGTTGCGCTCGGCGATCACATACTGGCCGCGCTGATATTCCACGAACTTGAACGGCCCCGTGCCGATCGGCGCGGTGTTCGCCGGGTTCTCCAGCACATTGCCGCTCTCGAACACATGCTTCGGCACGACATAGCCGAGGTCGCACAGCGCGCGCAGCAGCAGGTTCAGCGGCATGGGGCGGGAATAGCGGAACACCGCCGTATGGGCGTCCGGCGTCTCCACGGCATCCAGGTACAATTGCAGCGTGGTGCCGTAGTTCAGATGCTTCTTCCACTGCTCCATCGCGGAATAGGCGACGTCGGCCGAGGTGAAGGGCTTGCCGTCATGCCACTTCACCCCCTCCCGCAGCTTGAAGGTGATGGTCTTGCCATCCTCGCTGGAATCCCAGGAAGTGGCCAGCACACCCTCCGGGCGCCCGCTGGTGCCCAGATCCACCAGCGGCTCGATGATTTTGCTGGTGATAATGTACACGCCCGTGGAGGCGCGGAGAGCGGGGTTCAGAATACGCTGCTCGGAGCCAAGATGGACGGTTAGCACCCCGCCACGACGGGGCTGGGCAGCGGCCTGCGCGACGGCGGGGCCGGCAGGCAACGCGCCCGCCAGCATCAATCCGGCCCCGGAGAGCAAGGCAGCGCGGCGTGAGATGATCATCGGGCAGGTCCCTTCGCAATTGCGAACTGACAAAAAGCCAAAGTATGATTCTGTCAATGCCGTAAATTGTTCGTGGAATTTAACGCCCTCCCGCGTAGGGGGGATGGTGCCGCGATTCGGGTGGCGCGTCCATCATCACCGCAGGGCAACGAAACGGCCGCGAGCCTTGCCCACCGCCTCCCACGTGACAAGGGCCGGGAGACGATCTCCCGGCCCTGCTTTAGCCGCTCGAATTCAGGCCGAAATCAGCGCGCTGGCGCATTCGGCGCGCTGCTCGGCGGTGCGCCGGTCTGGCCCTCCGTGGCACGCCCCATCGAGGAGCCGGTCGGCGCCTGCGGGGTCATGTCCGGGGCGGCATTGTTGGCGCCAGGCGCCGGGTTCGGCGCGGTGTTATTGCCGTTGCTACCCGTCATACGCTCCAGCGCCCGGCCAGCGGCCGTGCCCGGCGGGTTGTTGGGCGTGCCGTCCGCATTCTGCGGAAAGGCGCCAGACGTATTGGTGCCCATCGCCCGGTCCAGCGCCCGGGTTGCCGCCGTGCCGGGCGGGTTGTTCGTCTCAGTGGCGCCCGGGGCCATCGGCGTGGGGGTCGAAGGCGTGGTAGGGGTAGGCGTGGTGGGCGAGGGTGTCGTCGGGCTGGCCGGGCCGCCCGGTGTTGTGCCGCTGCCCTGACCCGACATCTGCGCCTGCGCGACCCCTCCCATGCCGATCAGCGTGACCGTGGCAAGGGCGATCATGGAACTCCGCATACTGGTCCTCCGTGTGTAGGGGCCGCGTTTGCCGGCGGCGATGCACGGAAAACGCCCCCGCCATGCGCCCAGTTGCCCTTCTGACGGCTTCGCGAGGTTGCCGTGGCGCCCGGATTGCGGCAGCATCGGACTTTCCCGCGCATTTCGCCGGACGATGGTCGTACCGGCCCCGCGGGACTGCGGAGAAGTAACCGAGTGATCCCCGCCCTGATGCCCACCTACAACCGCGCAGACCTCGCTTTCGAGCGTGGCGAAGGCGCTTGGCTGTGGACGAGCGACGGGCGACGATTCCTGGATTTCGGTTCCGGCATCGCCACCACCTCCATCGGCCACGCGCATCCGCACCTGGTGGAGACCATCGCGGCCCAGGCGGCCAAGGTGATGCACACCTCCAACCTCTACCGCGTGCCGCAGGCCGAGCGCCTGGCGCAGCGGCTGGTGGAAACCTCCTTTGCCGACAGCGTCTTCTTCGCCAATTCCGGCGCGGAAGCGAATGAAGGCATGATCAAGGCCGTGCGGAAGTATCATTCCGAGAACGGCCACCCGGAGAAGTTCCACACCATCTGCTTCGAGGGCGCCTTCCACGGCCGCACCCTGGCTATGATCTCGGCCACGGGCAACGCCAAGTACCTGGAAGGCTTCGGCCCGCCGGTGCAGGGCTTCGACCACATCCCCTTCGGCAACATGAACGCCGTGCGGGACGCCATCGGCCCGAACACCGGCTCCATCCTCATTGAGCCGATCCAGGGTGAGGGCGGCGTCCGCCCCGCCGATCTGCGCTTCCTCAAGGAGCTGCGCGCCGTCTGCGACGAATTCGGCCTGCTGCTCGCCCTCGATGAAGTGCAGACCGGCATGGGCCGCAGCGGCAAGCTGTGGGCGCATCAGTGGGCGGGCATCGAGCCGGACATCATGTCCTCGGCCAAGGGCATTGGCGGCGGCTTCCCGCTCGGCGCCGTTCTGGCCAAGGAGAAGGTGGCCAAGTACCTGAAGCCCGGCACGCATGGCACCACCTATGGCGGTAACCCGCTGGCCTGCGCCGCCGGCAATGCCGTGCTGGATGTCATCCTGGCCGATGGCTTCCTCGACAATGTGGATGCCACCGCCCGCTACCTATGGGAGCAGCTGAGCGCCCTGGTCTCGCGCCACCCCACGGCCCTGACCGGGTTGCGCGGTGCCGGCCTGCTGTTGGGCCTGCAATGCGCCGAGGGTTTGACCAATACCGACATGCAGGCCGCCGCCGTCGAGGAAGGCCTGCTGACGGTCGCCGCCGGGCAGAACGTGCTGCGCGTGGCGCCGCCGCTGATCATCACCCGCGCCCATGTGGACGAGGCGGTGGCAGCGCTCGACCGCGCCTTCACCAAGGCCATGGCGCAACGGGAGAAGGCCGCCGCAAAGTGAGCGCCGTACTCAAGTCGATGACGGGGGGGGCGGCGAAAGCCGCCCCTCGCCACTTTCTGGAGCTGTCGGATTTCGACAACGCCACGCTCCGCCGCATGCTGGACCTGGCCGCCGAGGCCAAGCGCGGCGCCATCGCTGACAAGCCCCTGGCCGGCAAGACCATCGCGCTGATCTTCGAGAAGCCCTCCACCCGGACCCGCGTTTCCTTCGAGGTGGGCATCCACCAGCTCGGCGGCCACGCGGTGGTGCTCTCCTCCAAGGACATGCAGCTCGGCCGGGGTGAGACGGCGGCGGACACCGCCAAGGTCCTCTCCCGCTATGTCGATGCCATCATGCTGCGCACCGACAGTGTGGCAAAGCTGCGGGAACTGGCGGAGCACGCCACCGTGCCGGTCATCAACGGCCTGACCGACGTCTCCCACCCCTGCCAGCTCATGGCCGATGTGCTCACCTTCGAGGAACATCGCGGCCCGATCGCCGGCAAGACGGTGGCCTGGGTGGGTGATGGCAATAACGTCGCCCAGAGCTTCATCCAGGCAGCGGCGCGCTTCAACTTCACCCTGCGCCTCGCCACCCCGCCGGAGCTGGCCCCGCCCGCCCAGCTGGTGGATTGGGCCCGCCGGGAAGGCGCGACCGTCGAGCTGACCGCCGACCCGGTGGCCGCCGTGCGCGACGCGGCCTGCATCGTGACGGATACCTGGGTCAGCATGTCGGACGAGAAGGATGGCGGGCCGACCGCGCGTCACAACATGCTCGCCCCCTACCAGCTCAACGCGGCGCTGCTGAAGCACGCGGCGCCGGACGCGGTGGTGATGCACTGCCTGCCCGCCCATCGCGGCGAGGAGATCACCGAAGAGGTGATCGACGGCCCGCAGAGCGTGGTGTTCGACGAAGCGGAAAACCGGCTGCATGCCCAAAAGGGCGTGCTGCTTTGGGCGCTCAGCGCAAGCTGAACCAAAGACCGATGACCTGAGCTGAGCGGCCAGCTGGCTTCCTTGAGGGGAGCCAGGTGGCCGTTTCTTTTGCGCGCCTACCGGTGCCGGTGTGTCGTGGCGGGGGACGAGGTTGATTGTGAAAATTAGTCTGATAACATGGCTAATATGGTCAAGGCGCCCGCCATCCCTCGTCTCCCTCACCTCGTCAGCACCGTCGCCGCCGAGTTGCGCGACGCCATCCGCGAGCACCACGAGATCGGCGACAAACTCCCGACCGAAGCGGCCCTCGCGGAGCGCTTCGGGGTCAGCCGCACCGTCATCCGCGAGGCCGTCGCCACCCTGCGCACGGAAGGGATGCTGGAAACCCGCCAGGGCTCCGGCATCTTCGTGGCGCGCACACGCGCCGAGCCCGTCTTCCGCCTCACCCGCTCAGCGGCCTGGGAGCAGCATCTCCGCTCGATCCTGGAACTGCGCCTGGGGCTGGAGGTCGCCGCCGCCGGCCTCGCCGCCATTTACCGCACGGAGCGGGACCTCGAGGTTCTGGACGAGGCGCTCATCGCCATGGCCACGCCCGAGATGCGCCGCCCGGCGGATCTGCGCTTCCACACCGCCCTCGCCGCCGCCAGCCAGAATGAGCACTACGCCCGGTTGTTGCCGTTGCTGACACGGGAAATCTCGGCCCTCATCCGGGAAGCGCATAGCGACAAGGGCCTTTACCGCCTGCCGCCGAGCGAGACGCTCGTGGCCGAGCACCGCCGCATTTACGATGCCATCCGCATCCGGGATTCGCAGGCGGCACGGGCCTCGATGGAAACCCACCTGCACAATTCCGCCCACCGCTTCGATATCGAGATCCGCGGCATGGGGCGTGTGGAACCGCTGGCCGGAGGCAGCCCCTGATGCGTGACACGCCCGCCATGACCACACTCCCGGCGGCACCCCCGCCCTCCTTCCTCCAGGCGCGCCGGCTGCGCCGCATCTTCGCGCTGGAAGACCTGGAGGAAGCCGCCCGCCGCCTGTTGCCTCGCCCCATCTTCGGCTATGTCGCCGGCGCGGCCGAGACCAACGCCACCCTCGCGGATAACCGCCGCGTCTTCGACGAAATCCAGTTCCTGCCCCGCATGCTCGTCAACGTGACGGGCCGGCGGCTGGATTGCGAGGTGATGGGCCTGCCCTACGCCATGCCCTTCGGCATCGCCCCGATGGGCGTCAGTTCCCTCACCGGCTATCGCGGCGACATCTCCCTGGCCCGCAGCGCGAGGCGGGCGGGCATCCCGATGATCATCAGTGCCGCCTCGCTGGTCCGGCTGGAAGAGATCGCCGAGGCCGCGCCTGGCGTGTGGTTCCAGGCCTACCTTTCCGGCAATCAGGCGGAAGCGGCGGCGATGGCGGATCGCGCGGCGGCCGCCGGCATCGAGACCTTCGTCGTCACTGCCGACAGCGCCGTGGTGCCCAGCCGCGAGAACAACCTCCGCACCGGCTACCGCACACCCATCCGCCCGAACGCGGCCCTGTTCTGGAACGGCATGACCCATCCCGCCTGGTCGATGGGTACCTTCCTCCGCACCTTCCTGCGTCACGGCACCCCGCATTTCGAGAATGCGGGCCCTGGCCGTGGCGCCCCCCTCCTTTCCCGCCAGGCCGTACGGGACTTTTCCGGCCGCGAGTCACTGGATTGGGCGGTGGTCCACCACCTCCGCAAGCGCTGGCGCGGCCGGCTGGTGGTCAAAGGGCTGCTGCATCCGAAGGACGTGGCGCTCGCACGCGAGGCAGGCGTGGATGGCGTCATCCTCTCCAACCATGGCGGCCGGCAGCTCGATGGCGCGATCTCGCCCATGCGCGTCCTCCCCGCGGCGATGGACCAGGCGCGCGGCATAGAGATCATGATCGACTGCGGCTTCCGCCGGGGCACCGATATCCTGAAAGCCCTGGGCCTGGGCGCGAAATTCGTCTTCATCGGCCGGCCCTTCAACTATGCCTCCGCCATCGCGGGCGAAGCCGGGGTGGACCACGCCATCGGCCTGCTCCGGGCACAGCTTCTGGCCGATCTCGGCATGATGGGACTACTGAACCTGCGAGAAATGACCGAGGAACTTCTCTATCTCGATAACTTCCGCGCGTTGAAGGCTGGGTAGCGAAGGCTGGGGGAAAGAATTCCCCCAGGCCCCCATCTTTTTTCTTCGAGCTTTTTGAAGCCTGTCCCAGGAAACGCGCAGTTCCGGCGCTGCGGGCCAGGCCCGCCGGAGGTCAGTGACCTCCGGCAACTGAGGGTGCAGCCCTGGTTGTTTTTAATTCAATGTAGCTTCGCCACTCAGCGCCCCGCGCCAGTCCCTGAAGCCAAAATTCTTTCTCAAAGAAAAAAAGAAGGGGTCCGGGGAATTCTTTCCCCGGCCTTCCCTCCACCCCGGTCAGCCGGCGCGCCCCATGGATGACAGACGCCCCCGCCGCCCCTATCTCCTGCCCAGCAGAACCGGACACCATCCGGCCTGCCGGGCATTGACCTGGAGCATGTTCCGCCGGCGCCAAAAGCGGGACCATGCTCCGATCCTGGAATGACGAGGGGCCGAGGGCCATGCAGTTCGACGTCGCGGTCGTGGGTGGGGGGCCGGTGGGCCTGGCCTTTACGGGCTCGCTTTCCGGCACGGGCCTGTCCGTCGCCCTTATCGAGCCGCAGCCGGAGGCTGCCCTCGCCGCCCCCGCCTTCGATGGGCGGGAGATCGCGCTGACGCACCGCTCCCAGGACATCATGCGTGCCCTGGGCGCATGGGATCGCATCCCCGAGGGTGTCCCCTCCCCGCTGCGGGAGGCGCGGGTGCTGAATGGCGGCTCCCCCTACGCTCTCCGCTTCGACACCACAGGCCGCCCGGCGGATGAACTGGGCAAGCTGGTGCCCAACCATATCATCCGCCAGACGCTGTTCGAGGCCCTTTCCGCCCGCCCCGGCCGCACCCGCCTTTTCACCGGCAACAAGGCGGTGGGGCTGGAGACGGATGTCGACGGCGCGCGCCTGACCCTCTCCGGCGGCGAAGTGCTTCACGTGAAGCTGGTCATCGCCGCCGACAGCCGCTTCTCCACCCTGCGCCGGATGGCCGGCATCGAGGAGGAGAAGCTGGATTTCGGCAAATCCATGCTCGTCGCCCGGCTGCGCCACACGGAGCCGCATCACCACATCGCCACGGAATGGTTCGACTATGGCCAGACGGTCGCGATGCTGCCGCTCAACGGCAACGTTTCCTCCGTCGTGCTCACCCTGCCGCCGGGCGAGATCGCCCGGATGAAGGAGATGGACGGCGCGGCCTTCGGCGCCGAGATCACTCGCCGCTATCACAGCCGCCTGGGCCCCATGGAGTTGATCGGCACCCGCCATACCTACCCGCTGGTGGCGGTGTATGCCCGCCGCTTCGCCGGGCGGCGCATCGCCCTGCTGGGGGATGCGGCGGTGGGCATGCATCCCGTCACGGCGCATGGCTTCAATTTCGGCCTGCATGGGCAGGACATCCTGGCCCGCCGTATCCATGAAGCGCTGGCCGCGGGCCGCGATTTCGCCAGCGGCCATGTCCTGCGCGGCTACGAGGCCGAGCACCGCCAGGCCACGCGCGGGCTGTACCTGGCCACCAACGCCACGGCCCTGCTCTATACCAGCGACCAGCTTCCCGCCCGGCTGCTGCGCGGCGCGGCGTTGCGCCTGGGCAACCACCTGCGCCCGGTGCGGGGGGCCATCGTCTCGCGTCTGATGGACCACCACAGCGGCTCCGCCCGCGCCTGAACACTGGCCGGACCGTCTCTCGCAGCGGAGCGGCCATGTCCTCCGGGCAAGGGCCCATTTCGCATCGTGGTGTCGCAACGGCGGTGCAATGGCACTATTTAGCGTGGGAACAGTGCGGGAGCCCTGCCCGCAGCCGACCCAGGCATGGCCTTAGCCGTGCCAACAAACCCAACCGCCGAGACCCGCCGGGGCTGCCAGACAGCCCCTCGCGGCGCGTTCCCGGCCCAGAGAATGCGCAAGGCTTTCGTGACCGACCAGACCCCGACCCCGCGTGACCAGGATCTGCCGCCCGCCCCCCGCGTGACCGTGCCGGACGGCGTCCAGCCCTTCCATCTGTGGGACAAGCCCGTGCGTGGCCGCCTGGTGCGGCTGGGCCCGCTGGCCGATGCCGTGCTCTCCCGCCACGACAACCCCGATGTGGTGAAGAAGCTCACCGGCCAGGCCCTGGCACTGACCGCCGGCCTCGCCACCGCGCTCAAGTTCCAGGGCAGCTTCAGCCTGCAGGCCAAGGGCGACGGCGCCGTGCCGATGCTGCTGGCCGATTGCACCGATTCCGGCACCCTGCGTGGCTATGCCCGCGCGGATGCCGACCGCCTGGCCCTGCTGAACGGCGCCGATGCCGAGGCTGGCGCCCTGCTCGGCAGCGGCTACATCGCCTTCACCGTGGATCAGGGGCCGGAGATGGAGCGCTACCAGGGCATCGTTGCCCTGGAGGGTGAGACGCTGGCGGACATGACCGGCCATTATTTCGAGTCCTCCGAGCAGTTGGCGAGCCGCGTCTGGCTGGCGGCCGGCAAGGGCGAGGATGGCTGGCGCGGCACCGCCCTGATCCTGGAGCGCGTTGCTGGCGAGGGGGGCATCGAGCCCTCGATGGACGAGGCCGCGCAGGATGATGCGTGGAACACCGCCGTCACCCTGGCCTCCACCGTGAAGGAGGAGGAGCTGCTGGACGACAATCTCTCCTCCGGCGCCCTGCTGCACCGCCTGTTCCATGCGGAGGGTCTGGCACTGGGCCAGCCCCGTCCGCTCTCCTCCGGCTGCCGCTGTTCTCGCGCACGCCTGACCTCCGTGCTGGAGGGCTTTGGCGATGAGGATCTGGACGAGATGAGCCAATCGGGCGAAATCTCCATGACCTGCGAGTTCTGCAACACCACCTTCCGCTTCGCGCGGAGCGAGGTGCGCGGGGCCTCTCGCCAGGGCTAGGGCCTTTCACGGGGGAGAAAAAACCGGATGATGCCGACGACCACGCGCCGGCGGGTGGCACTGATGCTGCCTCTGCTGGCCGCCGCCTGCGCCACCAGTGAGACCGCACCGCCCCTCCCCCCCGCACCCGGCTATGGCTACCTGACGCCGCTGCGGCTGAATGTGCTGGATATCGAGGTGGTGGAACCGGCGCCCGGCCCCAATTTCCGGGCCGATCCGCCCGCGCCGCTCTCCCCCGTCGCCCAGGCGGTGCGCATGGGGCGAGAGAGGCTGGTGCCCGTCGGCACCACCGGCCGCGCCCGCTTCATCGTGGACTCCGCCATCCTGACGCGCGAGCAGGCGACTGCTGGCGGCCTGTTCGCCCAGCAGTCGGACCGCTTCAGCGTGCTGATCCATGTCCGGGTGGAAATCATCGATGGCAGCGGCAGCCGCGTCGGCTTCACCGAGGCCGAGGCGCGCCGCAACGCCACCGTCATCGTGGAAGGCCCCAACGCCCAGGCGCGCGCGGCAGACCAGATCGTGCGGCAGGCGATGGAAGACCTGAACGTCGAGTTCGAATATCAGGTCCGCCGCAATCTGCGCGACTGGATCATGACGGGCGAGCCCGGCGTGGTGCCGCCCGTCAGCGTGCAGCAGGAAAGCCTGGGCGCGGCGACGCCTCTGACGCGATGAGCCGCGTCCGCTTCAGCAATCCGCCGGGCGTGCCTGCCCCGGCGGGTTTCTACTCCCACTCCGCCCTCGTCGAGGGTGCGGGCAAGCGGTTGATCATCGCCGGGCAGATCGGCATGGCGCCGGATGGCACGGTGCCGGAAGACGGCCCCGCCCAGATGAGGCAGGCCCTGGCCAATCTCGGCACGATCCTGGCCGCGCATGGCATGAAGCCGCAGAATGTGGTGCGGGTGCTGGTGCTGCTGACGGATCGCGCCATGCTGGGCGAATGGCGCCAGGCCCGCACCGTGTTCTTCGGCAACCACGAGCCCACCAGCACGCTGATGATCGCGGCTGGTCTCGCCGATCCGCGCTTTGTCGTGGAAGTCGAGGCGGAAGCGGTCTCGCTCGATTGAAGGAAGCCAGGGGGCTGTTACCCCCTGGCTCAGCCCTGTGTCAGCCCTCGAAGCCGCCGGCGCGCGGCGCGCCGACCATCGCCAGGAACTCACGGCGGGTGGAGGGGTTGTCGCGGAAGGCGCCCAGCATCCGGCTGGTGATCATGGCGACGCCCGGCTTGTGCACGCCGCGCGTGGTCATGCACTGATGCGCCGCCTCGATCACCACGGCCACGCCCAGGGGCTGCAGCACGTCGTTGATGGTGTTGGCGATCTGCGCCGTCAGCTTTTCCTGAATCTGCAGGCGGCGGGCATAGAGCTCCATCACCCGCGCGAGCTTGCTGATACCGACCACGCGGCCCGCCGGCAGGTAGGCGATGTGCGCGCGGCCGATGATGGGCACCATGTGGTGCTCGCAATGGCTCTCCAGGCGGATGTCGCGCAGCAGGACCATTTCGTCATACCCATCCGTCTCCTCGAAGGAGCGGGCGAGCATCTCGGCAGGGTCCTCGTCATAGCCGCAGAAGAACTCGCGGTAGGAACGGACGACACGGGAAGGGGTATCGATCAGCCCCTCGCGATTCGGGTTGTCGCCCGCCCACCGCAGCAGCGTGCGAACGGCTGCTTCCGCCTCGTCGCGGGTGGGGCGGGGTTCGTTAGCGTCGGCGGTTTTTGCCGCGGCCGGCGTCTGAATATTCACTGCCAATGATTCCGTGCGAAAGGACCGGCCTGCGCCGGGTTGGTTCCGGTTAGTGGGGCGGGGAATTCCGCGCTTCGTTCCGCTTAGTGAACTGCACCGCCCTGGTGCGGACTGTCCAGACTAAAGGCGGGAATGGCAACGTCGAAGGTTTCGCCGCTGTCACGTTCGATCATGTGGTAGGTGCCACGCATAAAGCCAGACGGCGTCGCAAGCGGCGTGCCGGAGGTGTATTCGAAATCCTCCCCCGTCTCCAGCACTGGCTGCTCGCCCACCACACCGGGGCCGTGCACCTGTTGCGTGCGCCCGAGCCCATCCGTGATCAGCCAGCTCCTCTTGAGGAGCTGCACGGTCCGCGGACCCAGATTCTCGATGGTGACACGGTAGGCCCAGACGAAGTGCGACTCCTCGGGCTTCGACTGGTCCTCCAGATAGAAGGCGCGGACGGAGACACGCACATCGCGTGTCGTCGCAGTGAACAGGGGCGGTTCGGTCATCTGCGGCCCTTCCAACGGCCGGCGCGTCGCGCCGGGCGGGACAAGGGATAAACCCGCCGGCGCCCCTCGCGCCAGTGCAGCATTCTCATAACAAACCCGCAATGAACAGGACAACACAGCGCCTCAACTGGCGGGGTGCCAGAGGCCGTCCTGCTCGGCGGCCCGGCCTTCCGCCGCCAGCTTGCGCAGATGCGCCAGCAGGCTGTGGCTCGCCGCGCGCACCAGCCGCTCGTCCAGCGCGCCATAGACCGGCGGCACCAGCGCCTCGGCTGTGGCTGGGCCGTGCCGGTGCAAGGCCGCGAGCACCAGTGCCTCGCGTTCCAGCCGGTGGTCCAGCAGGCCGCGCAGCAGCGGGCCGGGCGCCGGCAGCGGCGCCCCATGCCCCGGCAGCAGGAGAGACCACTCCCGCGCCGCGACCCGGGCCAGTGCCGCCATGTAATCCGCCATGTTCCCGTCAGGTGGAATGACCACGCTGGTCGAACAGCTCATGGCGTGATCGCCGCCAAAAAGGATGCCGTGCTCCTCCAGGGCGAAGCACAGGTGATTGGCGCAATGGCCAGGCGTGTGCAGCGCCGTGAGGCGCCATCCCTCCCCCTCCAGCACGGCGCCGTCGGCCATGGTCCCGTCGGGGCGGAAGTCGTGGTCGGCGCCCTCGCCCGCAAGGCCGGGTGGGGTGAGATGCGGACCGAAGGCCAAGGCCGGCGCGTCGGTCGCCGCGCGCAAAGCGGCCAGGCCGGCGGTATGGTCCCGGTGCGTATGGGTGATGAGGATGCGCGCCACTCTCTCCCCCGGCAGGGCCGCCAGCAGGGCCTTGAGATGCCCCTCATCCTCCGGTCCCGGATCGATCACCGTCACCTCGCCTTCGCCGAGGATGTAGGTGTTGGTGCCGAGAAAGGTGAACGGGCCGGAATTACCCGCGCGGATCCGGCGAATTCGCGACCCTCCCGCCGGTCCGAGCTCCTCCACGGCCGCGGTGGGCAGTGGGTCCGTCTTCAAGAAGGCAATGCTCATCCGCCACTCCGCCGGCAGTTTGGGGTGAGGGTACAAAAGCCGCCACGATGCCTTTGGCGGCGGTCGTGTCCTGGAAAGCACAGTTCACAGGCGCGTGCATTTTTCATCAAGATTTCGGGAAGATTGAAGGAGAATGTAACGCCATAACCGCTTCATGCAACCGCCGCGCTGCCCCGCCCCCGCTTTCCTCGCCATGGCTGCCGCCCTGGCCCTGCCCGTCCTTCCGGCTTCGGCGGAAGCCAGGGACCTCTTCCGCACCGCCATCACCGTGAATGGCTTCACCTTCGGCTCCGTCAGCAATGACGCGACGGAAGTATGGCGCCTGCTGGAGCGGAACCCTATCGCCAGCTCCATCCCCTTCTATACGGATCAGTCGGCGATGATGCTGCGGGTGGATCTGCGCGGCCTGCCGGCCAGCCTCTCCTCCCCCCGCAATGGCACGGACCTCCTGCTGCGCGTGGGCCGCAATGGCGAGATCACCCGCGTCTTCACCGGCGCCACCCGGCAGGAAGCCACCGAGCACTTCCACCGCTTCCTGCATGGCGACGAAGAGCCCTCCGGCATGCGCCACATCATGAAGGAATGGGTGGCGAACAGCCCGGTGGACCCGGTGGCCGGTAATCCCGGCTCGCTCCTCGGCCGCACCGTGGCAGCGGATCTCGACCTCGCCACCCGCCCGCCCGGCGATGATGGCGGCATGACGCCCCGCGCCGCGGGCTGGCACGGCAGCGCGGGCATCGATGTCGACGCCTTTTCCGTGCAGGACTTCGACACGCGCGGCTACACGATCCCTCTTGGCCTCTCCTACGTCTTCGGCGAGGACGGGCCCGAGGCCATCCTGCGCATGCCGCTGACGATGGCCGAGACGAGCGGCGCCAACACCCTCTATGCCGGCATGCTGGCCGGCCTCCGCCTGCCGGTGGTGACCACGCCGGATGTGCGCTGGTCCGTCACCCCCGCCCTGCGCGTGACAGCCGGCGGCTCCGAGCGAATCGGCGGCGGCGGCGTGGCGCTGGGCGGCTCACTGGGCAGCGACCTGCGGCTCGCGCTTGGCACCTTCACCCTCAGCATCGGCAACAGCCTTGGCTACACGCAGATCGAGCCGCTGAAGGTAAAGGAGATCGAGCTGCCCTATCACGTCCGCAGCTGGGCGTTCCGCAACAGCGTCGCCCTGTCGCATCCGGTGGGGCGGGTCATGGACCTGCCGCTCGCCCTCGGCCTTTCCGTCACCGATACGCGGCTGGCCGGGGATGCCATGGCCGTTCCTTCCTGGCAGGAATACGGGGTGACGGCGAGCCTCGGCCGGCACGCTCCCATCCGCCTCGGTGTCAGCTATCTCGACGGCGAGAACGACTATAGTGGCCTGCGGGTGACGCTGAGCGCCTCCTTCTGAACGCCTCCGGCCGGCCGGGGCCGGTCACGGCTTGCCGCGCGGCTGCATCGCGCGCGTGACAGGGCCGGCCGATGTTTGGAACAGTCCCCCCGGCACGGAGCGGCCCCGAAGCGCGCCGCTCCGCCCGGGAGGACGAACAAACCATGCTCAAGCAGATTGAAGCCCGCGTTCTGCGCGTCGCCTATCGGGAGCAGGGAGAGCCGGATGGCTGGCCGGTCATCCTGCTGCACGGCTTTCCCTATGACGTGCATGCCTATGATGGCGTGGCAGCCCTGCTCACCGCCCAGGGCGCGCGGGTCATCACCCCCTGGCTGCGTGGCTACGGCCCCACGCGCTTTCTCTCCCTCGACACGCCGCGCTCCGGCCAGCAGGCCGCGCTGGGCGCGGACCTGCTGGCGCTGATGGATGCCCTCGCCATCCCGAAGGCGGTGCTGGCGGGCTATGACTGGGGCGGCCGCGCCGCCTGCATCCTGGCCGCGCTGTGGCCGGAGCGGGTGGAGGGCCTCGTCACGGGCGGCGGCTACAACATCCAGAACATCGCCGCCTCCGGCAGCCCCGCGAAGCCGGAGGCCGAGTTCCGCTACTGGTATCAGTACTACCTGCATGGAGAGCGGGGCGCGGCGGGGCTTGCCCAGCACCGGCATGAATTCTGCCGCCTGCTCTGGCGGCTTTGGTCGCCCGAATGGCGGTTCGACGACGCGACCTACGCCCATTCCTCCCAGGCCTTCGACAATCCGGACTTCGCCGCCGTGGTCGTGCACTCCTACCGCCACCGCTACGGGCTGGTGGAAGGAGACCCGGCGCTGGAGGAGATCGAGCGCAAGCTGGCGGCGCAGCCCACCATCTCCGTGCCCACCATCAGCCTGGATGGCGGGGCGGACGGCGTGGCCGGCCCCGGCGACAGTTCCGGCGACGCCCGTTTCTTCACTGGAGCCTTCACCCAGCGCACTCTTCCCCATATCGGCCACAACCTGCCGCAGGAGGCACCGGCCGCCTTCGCGGAGGCGGTGCTGGAAGTCGCGGGCAAATCGGAGCGGGCGGCCAAGTCTGCTTGACCCTTGCCGCGCCGGGCCGCAAAACCCGCGCATGGTCCAGTTGCCCATCCGCGCAGGGGCGCGAATTAGCCGCCCGGTCCTCTGAAAGAGGGCCGGGATTCCCTGCTTGCCGCGCTTGCCCAACCTTTCCCTGCCTGACGCCCGCCACCCATGGCGGCATGGACACTGCCAATGACCGACGCCACCGACGCCCCGGCCCGCGACTATCGCGGCACCGTCTTCCTGCCGCAGACCCCCTTTCCCATGAAGGGCGACCTGCCGAAGCGCGAGCCCGGCTGGCTGGAGCGGTGGGAAAAGATCGGGCTGTGGGACCGGTTGCGGAAGCAGTCGGAGGGCCAGCCCAAGTTCGTCCTGCATGACGGCCCGCCCTATGCGAACGGCGCGCTGCATATCGGCCACGCGCTGAATAAGATCCTGAAGGACGTCATCAACCGCGCCGCGCAGATGAGCGGCAAGGATGCAGACTACATCCCGGGCTGGGACTGCCACGGCCTGCCGATCGAGTGGAAGGTCGAGGAAGAGTACCGCAACCCCAAGGGCAAGCATGGCGGCAAGGGCAAGGATGACGTGCCCGTGCTGGAATTCCGCGCCGAGTGCCGCGCCTATGCCGCCCACTGGCTGGATGTGCAGCGGGAGGAATTCAAGCGCCTCGGCGTCGCCGGCGACTGGCAGGGCCGGTATGCGACGATGGATTTCGGCTCGGAAGCCGCCATCGCCGCCGAGATCGGCAAGTTCCTGATGAACGGCTCCCTCTATCGCGGCCTGCGACCGGTGATGTGGAGCCCCGTGGAAAAGACCGCCCTGGCCGAGGCGGAGGTCGAGTACCACGACCATAAGTCGGCCATCCTCTACACCGGCTTCCCCATCGTGAAGGCGGCATCCGAGGACCTCATCGGCGCCGAGGCCGTCATCTGGACGACGACGCCCTGGACCATCCCGGCCAACCGGGCGCTGGCCTATGGTGGGGAGATCGACTACGCGCTCGTCGTCGCCGATGCGGTGGAGGAGGGCGTGGAACTGGTGCGCCCCGGCCAGCGCTTCATCGTGGCCGAAGCGCTGATCGGCTCCTTCGCCAAGGAAGTGGGCCTCGCCGCCTTCAGCGCGAAGCGCGTCTTCAAGGGCACCGAGCTCGCCGGCGCCATTGCCGCCCACCCGCTGCGCGGCTGGGAGAAGGGCGAAGGTGGATACGCCTTCGACGTGCCGCTGCTGGAAGGCGACTTCGTCACCACCGATGCCGGTACGGGCCTGGTGCACATGGCGCCTGCCCATGGCGAGGACGACTTCCACCTCACCCGCGCCCACGGCATCGCCGTACCGGAATGCGTGGCGGATGACGGCACCTATACCGTGCAGGCGCCAGGCTTCACCGGCATCCATGTCTTCAAGGCGCATGAGCCGGTCTGGGCCGCGCTGACGGAGATGGGCCATCTCGCCGGTAAAGGCTTCATCGTCCACAGCTACCCCCACTCCTGGCGCTCCAAGAAGCCCATCATCTTCCGGGCAACGCCGCAGTGGTTCATCGCCATGGACGATGAGAACCAGATCCGTGCCAAGGCTCTGGACGCCATCGCCAACACGCATTTCGTGCCGGATATGGGCCGCAACCGCATCGGCAGCATGGTCGCCGCGCGGCCGGACTGGTGCATCAGCCGCCAGCGCGCCTGGGGCGTGCCCATCGCCGTCTTCGTCGAGAAGAAGACCGGCGAGGTGCTGCGCGACCAGACGGTGCTGGACCGCATCGACGCCGCCTTCCGGGTGGAGGGTGCCGATGCCTGGTACAAGCCCGGCGCCGCCGCCCGCTTCCTGGGCAACGAGCGGAACCCGGACGACTACGAGCAGGTGATGGACATCGTCGATGTCTGGTTCGAATCCGGCTCGACCCACGCCTTCGTGCTGCGCCCCCGCGGCCTGCCCGTGCCGGCGGATCTCTACCTGGAAGGCTCGGACCAGCATCGCGGCTGGTTCCATTCCTCGCTGCTGGAAAGCGTCGGCAGCCAGGGTTTCGCGCCTTTCAAGGCCATCCTGACGCACGGCTTCGTCCTCGATGAGGGCGGACGGAAGATGTCCAAGTCCCTGGGCAACGTCACCGCGCCGCAGGAAGTCACCCAGCAATACGGCGCCGACATCCTGCGCCTGTGGGTGATGAACTCCGACGTCTCGGACGATCTGCGCATCGGCAAGAACATCCTCGGCCAGCAGGCGGAGCTGTATCGCCGCATCCGCAACACGCTGCGCTGGCTGCTCGGCAACCTCGCCGGCTTCGAGGAAAGCGAGAAGCTCCCCTATGCCGAGTTGCCGGAGCTGGAGCGCTGGGTGCTGCACCGCCTGACCGAGCTGGATGCCCGGATGCGCAAGGCGGTGGCGGATTACGACTGGAACGGCGTCTACCCCGAGATCCACGCCTTCTGCGCGACGGACCTCTCCGCCTTCTACTTCGACATCCGCAAGGACAGCCTCTACTGCGATGGCCGCGACAGCCCGCGCCGCCGCGCCGCGCACACGGTGCTGGACGCGCTGCACCGCTGCCTGACCGCCTGGCTGGCGCCCGTCATGCCCTTCACGGCGGAAGAGGCCTGGCTGGCCCGCTTCCCCTCCGAGGACGGCTCGGTCCATCTCCAGGGCTTCCCGGAAATCCCGGCGGAGTGGCGGGATGACGCGCTGGCCGCCAAGTGGGCGCGGGTGCGCGAGGCCCGCCGCGGCGCCACCCAGCTGCTGGAGCTGGACCGCAAGGAGGGCCGCATCGGCTCGTCCCTGCAGGCGCATGTTGCCTTTGGCGCGAACAGCGAGGCCAGCACCCTGCTCTCCCCGGAGCTGTGGGAAGAGGTGCTGATCGTCTCCAGCGTCACCTTCGAGGATCTGGGCGCCCCGGATGCCGACAAACTCGAGGTGCGGACCGACCTCGCCGCCGGCGAGAAGTGCGAGCGCTGCTGGCGTGTGCTGCCCGAGGTGGGCCGCTCCACGAAGCACCCGGGCCTGTGCCTGCGGTGCGAGGGCGTCGTCGAAGCCGCATGAGCCTCAAGCCTGGCCTCGCCATCGCCGCCGGAATCCTGGTGGTCGATCAGCTCTCCAAGTGGTGGATCCTGGAAGGGCTGCGCCTGCCGGAACTCGGCCGGGTGCAGTTGCTCGACCTCGGGTTCGTGGGCCTGGATTTCTCCATGGTGTGGAACCGGGGCGTGACCTTCGGCATGCTGGCCGGAGACACGCTGTGGCACCGCCTCGGCCTCGCCCTGCTGGCCCTGCTGGTCGTGGGCTTCCTCATCCGCTGGCTGGCCCGCGCTCACAACACGGTCACCACCGTGGCGCTGGGGGCGGTCATCGGCGGGGCCATCGGCAACGTCATCGACCGGTTACGATTTGGTGCGGTCGTTGACTTTATCGACACATGGTTCGCCGGTTGGCACTGGTATGTCTTCAATGTGGCCGATGCCGCCATCGTGCTGGGGGTCATTGCGCTGATGGCCGATGCCTTGTTCCAGCCGAAGCAGACGAGTAAGGAAGCGCCATGACGCAGCCCAACCGCATCGCGGCGCGTGCCGCCACTCTCTCCCTGCTCCTGCTGCCGCTGCTGGCCGGTTGCGGCCAGGATACGGCACGCAATCTGGGCTTCACGCGCGATGCGCCGGATGAGTTCAGCGTGGTCACCCGCGCGCCGCTCTCCCTGCCGCCGCAGCTAGGTGCCGACCTGCCCGTGCCGCGTCCCGGTGCGGCCCGCCCGCAGGAGCTGACGGGCGGCGCGGCCGGTGCCGCCATTCTCTCTCCCGCCTCCGCCTATGGCGTCGGCGCCTCCAGCGCTCCGTCCACCGGCGAAAGCGCCCTGATTGCCCGCGCTGGCGGCCCCGTGCCGGATGCCATCCGCCGCCAGGTGGATACCGAGAGCCTGCGGCTGGAACAGCCCGACCAGACCCTGGTGGACAAGCTGATGTTCTGGCGTGAGGCACCGCCGCCCGGCACCGTGGTGGACCCGCAGCGGGAAGCGCAGCGCCTGCGCGAGAACGCCGCCCTGGGCCGCGATTCCGAGCAGGGCGAGACGGCCATCATCCAGCGCCGCCGCCAGGGCCTGTTCGAGAGCCTCTTCTGACCTCGCTGCCTGAAGATCCGGCGGAGCCGAACGGCCCCGCCGGAGATATCCCTTCCACGCCCGCGGCACTTGCAGCCGGCGCCGCAGACGCAACATGGGGAGGCATCATGCCCCCGCTGACCCGTCGCGCGGCCCTGGCCGCCGCCGCCGCCATCCCCGCGCTTGGCGCCTTGCCAGCTCCCCCGGCCGAAGCGCAGCCCACCCCCTTCACCCCCCCGCCCGGAGAGGCACCGCTGTTCGGCGCGAAGCTCTGGCATCTGCCGAACGGCCTGGCCGTGGTGCATGCCGAGAACCGGCGCGCCCCCGTGGTGGCGCAGTACCTTTATTACGGTGCGGGCGCGGGGGATGACCCGGCGGGCAAGTCCGGCCTCGCCCACTTCATGGAACACATGATGTTCAAGGGCAGCGCGCGGGTGCCCTCCGGCGCCTTCTCGCGCCGCGTGGCCATGGAAGGCGGGCAGGACAATGCCTACACCTCCCGCGACGTCACGGCCTATCACCAGCATGTCGAAGCCAGCCGCCTGCCGCTGATCACCATGATGGAGGCGGACCGCATGGCCGGCCCGCTTTTCCCGGCGGATGAGCTGGAGGCCGAGCGGCAGGTGGTGCTGGAGGAACGGCGCCAGCGCACGGAGAGCACGCCGCGCGGCCGCTTCCGCGAGGAATACGACGCCGCCTTCTGGGGCCGCCAGCACTGGCGCGGCCGCCCGCTGATCGGCTGGGCCGACGAGATCGCCGCGCTGACGCGGGACGACATGCTGGCCTTCTTCGGCCGCTTCTACAGCACGGCCAATGCCACGCTGGTGGTGGCCGGCGCCGTCTCCTCCGATGAGCTGGCGAAGATCGTCGAACAGGAATATGGCGGCATCGCCTCCCGTGGCGCCGCCTTCTCCGATGCCACGCGTGGCCGCGCGCCCGCCCCCGCCGCGCCCTTGCAGGCCCGGCTGGTGAAGCACGACGCCCAGGTGCAGGAAGCCGCCTTCCTGCGCGGCTGGGTGGCGCCCACCCTCGTCTCCGGCCCCGACAGCCGCCATGCCTATGCGCTGGAAGTGCTGGCGCATCTGCTGGGTGGCGGCCAGGGTTCCCGCCTGCACAACGCCATGGTCCGTACCGGCATCGCGGTCTCGGCCGCCGCTGGCTATGACGGCGATGCCGTCGGCACCGGCAGCTTCGAGATCCAGATGACGCCCGCGCGCGATACTCCGCCGCCCCGGCTGGAGGCCGCGCTGGAAGCCACGCTCTCCTCCCTGCTGGATGGCGGCGTGACGGATGAGGAGGTTGCCCGCTCCAAGCGGCAGCTCACCGCCGGCGCACTGCTGACGCTGGACAGCCTGGGCACAGCCCCGCGCATCCTGGGCAGCTGCCTGGCCGTCGGCCTTCCGCTGGAGGCCGTCGAATACTGGCCGGCCCGCATCCGGGCCGTCACGCGCGCGCAGGTGGAAGCCGCCGCCCGCGCCGTACTGGCCCGCCCGGCCATGACCGGCTGGCTGCTTCCCGAAGGAGTGGGCGGCGCATGAGCGAGAGCACCATCCCCGCCGGCTTCAGCATGCCCATCCAGGTGGTGCAGGCCGGCCCCGTCACCGCCTGGCTGGCGGAGGACCACTCCGTGCCGGTCGTCTCGGTCTCCTGGGGCTGGGATGGCGGTGCCGCCCTGGACCCGGCGGGTGCCGAGGGCACGGCCTCCCTCGCCGCTTCCCTGCTCACCGAGGGCGCGGGCACCCTCGATGCCCTGGCCTTCGCCGATGCCGCGCGGGACGAGGCGATCGGGCTGAGCTTCGGCGTGGACCGTGATGGCTTCGATGGCGGCTTCCGCGCCCTGGTGCCCGCCCTGCCCAAGGCGGTCGAGCTGGCAAGGCTCGCCATGACCGCGCCGCGCTTCGACGATGAGGCTGTGGCGCGCATCCGCGCCCGCGCCATCGCCGGTGCGCGGCAGGCCCTGGAAGGCCCGCGTGGCCGTGCCTCCCGTGCGTTCTGGGCGGCGGCCTATCCCAACCACCCCGCCGGGCGCCCTGCCAACGGCACCGAGGAGAGCATCGCCGCCATCGCCGTCGATGGCATGCGCGAGGTGCTGCGCCGGCAGATGACACGCGGCCGCCTGCTGGTCGGCATCAGCGGTGCCATCAACGCCATCGAGGCCGCTTCGCTGGTGCAGGATCTGTTCCTGGCGCTGCCGGAGGGCGAGCCGCCTCCGCTACCGCCCCTGCCCCCCTTCACCAATTTCGGCACCCAGGTGGTGCCTGTGTCCTCGCCGCAATCCACCGTGCTGTTCGGCCAGCAGGGCATTCCGGCGGACGACCCGGATTGGGAAGCGGCGCAGGTGGTGATGCGCGTCTTCTCCGGCGGCGGCTTCAGCTCGCGGCTGATGAAATCCATCCGGGAGGAGCGTGGCCTGACCTACGGCATCTATGCCGGGCTCGACTCCATGTTCCGGGGCAGCGCGCTGGTCGGCTCCGCCGCCATCGCCAACACCAAGACGGCGGAGGCGCTGACGGTGCTGCGCGCCGAATGGAAGCGCATGGCCGATAACGGCCCGACCCAGGCCGAAATGGAGGAGGCCATCTCCTTCCTCACCGGCAGCCAGCCCCTGCAGTTCACGGATAGCCGCCGCATCGCCAGCACCCTGCTCGCCATGCGCCGCAATAACCGCCCGCTGGACTGGCTGGAGCGCCGGCCGGAGCGTCTGCGCGCCATCAGCCGGGAGAAGGCCGCGCAGGTGGCCAAGCGCCTGCTGGTGCCGGAGACCCTGGCCATGACCATCGCGGGTCAGCCGCAGGGATTGTAAGCCCCGCTGTGACAGCGGCGGCGATTCGAGGTACAGACCGAGCGGAAGCCAGACACTTCCGTGATTCTCCCTCTCCGCCACACCGCCGTGGCGGAACACCAGGATGACGTATGATGTCGAGTACGCGTGACGCCGCCTGGAGCCGCATGACCGCCCTGGCGCAGAGGCCGGGCGCTGCTGCCATCGGCTCCCTTTTCTCGCGCGATGCCGACCGCTTCCAAAGGTTCCACTGGAAGGCCTGCGACATCCTGCTGGACCTTTCCAAGACGGCCATCGACGACGCCGCCATGCAGGCCTTGCTCGAACTGGCTGCGGCCTCCGACGTGCTCGGCCAGCGCGATGCGATGGCGCGGGGCGAGCAGGTCAACAACACCGAGCGCCGCGCCGTGCTGCACATGGCGCTGCGCGCACCCGCCTCGGCCGACTTCAAGGCCCGCCGCAACGATGGCGGCTTCGACCCTGTCGGCCTGGAGGTCGAGGACACGCTGGCCGCGATGGAGCGCTTCACCCGCGCCGTCCATTCCGGCGAGATCCGCTCCGCCACGGGCGAGACCTTCACCGACGTCATCAATATCGGCATCGGCGGCTCCGACCTCGGTCCCTTCATGGCCTCCCGCGCCCTGTGGCACGAGGAGTCGCCCATGCGGCCGCTCTATCTCGCCAATGCGGACGCACATAACTGGGAGCTGATCCGCCCGCGCCTGAACCCGGCGCGCACGCTGGTGCTGATCGCCTCCAAGACCTTCACCACCGCCGAGACCATGGCGAATGCCCGCGTGGTACGTGGCTGGCTGGAGCAGACGCTGGGCAATGAGGGGATGCGCCAGCACCTCGTCGCCCTCTCCACCAACCACAAGGCCACCGCGGAATTCGGTGTGCCGCAGGACCGCGTCTTCGGCTTCAAGGACTGGGTGGGTGGCCGCTTCTCCCTCTGGTCCGCCATCGGCCTCTCCATCGCGCTGAGCTGCGGCTGGGAAGAGTTCAAGCAGCTGCTGGCCGGCGCCCGCGCCATGGACGAGCACTTCCTGACCGCGCCCGCCGATTCCAACCTGCCGCTGCTGCTGGCGCTGACCACGGTGTGGCACGTCAACGGCTTCGGCTACGACAACCACGCCATCCTGCCCTACGACCACCGCCTCTCCCGCTTCCCCGCCCATCTGCAGCAGCTGGAGATGGAGAGCCTCGGCAAGCGGACGACGCGCGGCGGCCAGCCGGTGCCGCGCCTGACCGGGCCGGTGATCTTCGGCGAGCCCGGCACCAATGCGCAGCACTCCTTCATGCAGCTGCTGCACCAGGGCACGACGCCCGTGCCGGCCGATTTCGTGCTGATCGCCAACCCCAGCCACCCTTACGCCGCCAACCACCGCCTGCTGCTGGCCAACGGGCTGGCGCAGGCCGAGGCCTTGCTGCGCGGGCGCTCGGCGGACGAGGTGCGCGCGGAAATGACCGCCGCCGGCACCCCGCCGGAGGAGGTGGAGCGGCTCCTGCCCCACCGCGTCTTCCCCGGAGACCGCCCCAGCATCACCCTGCTGCTGCCGCGCCTGGATGCCCACACCCTGGGCCAGCTCGTGGCACTCTATGAGCACAAGGTGTTCTGCCTCGGCGCGCTGTGGGACGTGGATGCCTTCGACCAATGGGGCGTGGAGCTGGGCAAACAGCTTTCCACCTCCATCCTGCCTGAGCTTCTGCCAGAAGGCCGGGTGGGCGCCCACGACTCTTCCACCGCCGGGCTGATCGGCCTGTTGCGGGAGTGGCAGGGCCTCAGCAACTGAGGCGGCCACGCCGGGCTTCTGCCATCCCGCCCGGCGGGGCTATACCGGGCCGGCCATGAACGTCATCCGCCTGCTCCCCTCCACCACCGCCGACCGCATCGCCGCCGGCGAAGTGGTGGAGCGCCCCGCCGCCGCGGTGAAGGAGCTGGTGGAGAACGCGCTGGATGCCGGCGCCCGCCATGTGGCCGTGTCTCTGGAAGGCGGCGGCCTCTCCCGCATCCTCGTCGAGGATGACGGCGCGGGCATGTCGGCGGATGACCTCGCCCTGGCCGTGGAGCGCCACGCCACCAGCAAGCTGCCGGATGAGGCCACCCTCTTCGCCATCGCCACGCTGGGCTTCCGTGGGGAGGCGCTACCCTCCATCGCGGCCGTTTCCCGCCTGACCGTCACCACCCGGCTGAAGGATGGGGAAGCGTGGCGGCTGGCCGTCGAAGCCGGGCGGAAGGGCGAGATCGTCCCCGCCTCCGGCGCGCCCGGCACGCGCATCGAGGTGCGGGACCTGTTCTTCGCCACCCCCGCGCGGCGCAAATTCATGAAGACACCGCCCACCGAGGCCGCCCATGCGGTGGAAGCGGTGCGGCGGCTGGCCCTGGCCTGGCCGGAAGTGGCTTTCCGCGTGGAAGTGGAAGGCCGGGAGGTACTGAACCTCTCCGCCAGCGACCGGGTAGGCCGCGTGGGTGCCCTGCTGGGGCCGGAATTCGCCAAGGCCTGTGTGCCCGTCAGCGGGCTGTGGAGCAATCTGGCGCTGGACGGGGTGGTGGCGCTGCCCACCTACACCCGCGCCACGGGGGCGGAGCAGCATCTCGTCGTCAACCGCCGCCCAGTGCGGGACCCGCAACTCCGCGCCGCGCTGCGCGTCGCCTATCGCGACCTGATCGCCAGCGGGCGGCACCCGGTGGCCGCGCTGTTCCTCGACATGCCGCCCGAGGCGGTGGATGTGAACGTCCACCCGATGAAGACGGAGCTTCGCTTCCGCGATGCCAGCGCGGTGCGGGGCGCGCTGATCTCCGCCCTGCGCCGGGGGCTGGCGGTAGGCGCGGGAACGGCGCCACCCGCGGCGCCGGACATGCCGGAAAAGGAGGCGCCGCCCCCGGTTGCCGCCGGGGAGACGTCTCATCCCCCCGGCTTCGCCGAGCCCGCGGCGCCGCAGGGCTTCTTTTCTCCGCCGCC
>JH599958.1:205965-228542 GCA_000245075.1 Acetobacteraceae bacterium AT-5844 | reverse complement strand
CCCGGCGGCGCGGCGGGCGAGATCCTGTGCCGCCTCCTCCAGCGCCGCGGCGCGCGCGAGGAGCAGCGACAGGTCCAGCACGTCGCCCAGCGTGCCGCGCAGCGCCTCCAACTCCGCGCGCAGGGCCCGGGCGTGCCCGGCGTAGTCCAGCGGCAGTAGGGGGGAGGAGAGCAGGCGCCAGACCACATGCACGAAGACGCGCGTATCCCGCACCAGCCGCTCCGGGTCGATCTTGTCCAGCGTGTCGTGCGGCGTGTGCCACCACCAGCCGAGCGGCATGTGCGCGTGCGGCGCCACGCCTTCCGGCCGCGCGTGGCGGCTGAAGCTGTTGAAGATGGCGGGGATGCCGACGCCCCAGAAGCTCTGGTCGCCGTTGCGGCCGGAGCGGGTGGGAACGTAGTCCTGGCCGGCCTGCGCGGCCACGGCATCGGCCGCCAGCCCCCACAGCTCCGCCGCCGCGCCGGAATGGGCCACGTCGTCGGCCCCGCGCCCGCCGGTGGAATCGGTGTTCACATGGGCCACGCAGCGGCGGTCCAGCTCGTCCCAATATTCGTCGGCATACCAGGCGGAGCCGGAATAGCGCCCCTGGGAATGGCCGGACCAGAAGCAGAAGCGCAGGCCGCGCCGCCACTCCCGCCGCCGCTGGGCGCAGAGCCGCGCCACCTCCACCATGGTCGCGTTGGCGGCGCCGTTGTCCATGACGCCGAGGTGCCAGGTGTCGTGGTGGCCGGAGAACATGACGAAGGGCGCGTCGTCGCCGCTTTCCGGCGCGTCCATCTCGGCCACCAGGATGGGTGTGTCGCGCCAGCCCGTATCCACCTCTGCGAAAAGGGTGGCGGAGAGCGCTTCCCCGGCCCGCAGCCGCTCCCGCAGCGCGAGGCCGGCCTGGCGCTCCACCGTCACGGCGACGGTGGTGGGAAGCTGCTCCCGCGTCGTGTCGGAAGGGCTGCCCCAGACCGGGGAGATGCACATCTCGTGCAGTTGGTCGTCCGGCGAGATGTGGAGCTGGCCCACTGCCCCGGCATCGCGCGCGCGGGCGGCGCTGGCGGGGTTGGCCATGCCTTCGATCAGCACGATGCGGCCGCGCAGATCCTGCCCCGCGAAGTCGGCCGGGCGCCCAAGGCCGAGATCCACCAGTGGCGCCGTCAGCCCTTCCGGCCCGGAGGAGAGGGAGAAGGAGTGGGTGATGCAGGGTAGGTCCTGCCCGCCCGCGGAGGTACGCGCGGCGCCGGGCAGGCTGATCATGGCGGGGTGGTGCAGGATGGTGGTGCGGTAGCCATGCTCCCGCATCTGCGCCTCGACGACGCGCAGGCTGTCCAGCTCCTCCGGCGTGCCGGCGAGCTTCACGCGCCGCGCCAACTCCTGCAGGAGCTGCATCATCGGCTCGGCGGATACGGCGGCGGCGAGAGCGGGCAGCGCAGTGTCGTGCATCGAGATCTCAGTAATTGTCCGCACGATCCTGATCAGGTGGAGGCACGCCGTCAAGATTATGAACCATCGGTTCTACTATCGATCCGCACGTGCGGTGCCGGCTGCATCGGGACCCGGTCAGAGCACGCCAACAAAGTGACACCGGCACCACGGTCCGAGATACCTTGCGCGTGTAAGAAGTCGGGGGGGCCACGCAAAGTAGGCTATGGTCCCAGGATTCATTTTATGAGCGGATCACTCATCCCGTTGGCTTCCCGCGCCGGGCGTGATCTGATCTCCCTGCGGGCGGCGGCCATCTCCCCGCACGTCCGGAAGCCGCCAGAGAGCGGTTCAAACCAATGCGGGGAGACAGCCTTGTTCAAAGCCATCATCGCCATCTCCGCGCTGGCCTGCCTGCCAGTCGCGGCCGGAGCGCAGAGCCTCACCATGGGGCTCGGCACGCCCGTCACCAGCCTGGACCCGCATTTCCATAACCAGGCGCCGAACAACGCCATGGCGGACATGATCTTCGATACGCTGGTGCGGACGGACGAGAAGGTCCGGCTGCTGCCCGGCCTGGCCGAATCCTGGCGCGCCGTCGATGACAGCACCTGGGAGTTCAAGCTCCGCCCCAACATCACCTTCCACAACGGCAAGCCCTTCACTGCCGAGGATGTCGCCTTCTCCATCGCCCGCATCCCGCAGGTCGTGAACAGCCCTGGCACCTTCTCGGGCTTCGTCCGTGCCATCCAGCGTGTGGAGGTGGTCGATCCGCTGACCGTGCGGATGCATATGGGCGGCCCCTACCCGCTGTTGCCGACCGACCTGTTCAGCGTGCGCATGCTCAACCGGGAGACGCATGAGGGCGGCACGACGGACGACTTCAACTCAGGCCGCCTCGCCATCGGCACGGGCCCCTACCGCCTGCGCTCCTACCGTACCGGGGAGCGCGTGGAGCTGGAGCGCAACGGCGACTGGTTCGGCCCGCGCCAGCCCTGGCAGAACGTCACCCTCCGCTTCATCCCCTCCGACCCCGCGCGCACCGCGGCGCTTCTCGCCGGTGACGTGGACTTCATCGACCAGGTGCCCACCAGCGACATCGAGAAGCTGCGCCGGGACGAGCGCGTGCAGATCAGCGAGATCACCGGCCTGCGCATCATCTTCCTGGCGCTGGACCGCAGCCGGGAAGGCGCCACGCCCTTTGTCACCGATGCGGATGGCAAGCCCCTGGCGACCAACCCGCTGAACGACCGTCGGGTGCGGGAGGCGCTGAGCCTGGCCATCGACCGCCCGTCGATCGCCGCGCGGGTGATGGAAGGCATGGCCGTGCCCAGCGGCCAGTTCCTGCCGGAGGGCTCCTTCGGCCATGCCCCCGGCCTCGGCGCGCCGCAGGCCGACCCTACCCGCGCCCGCGCCCTGCTGGCTGAGGCCGGGTATCCCCGCGGCTTCCGCATCACGCTGCATGGCCCCAACGACCGCTATGTAAACGATGCCCGCATCATCCAGGCCATTGGCCAGATGTGGACCCGCATCGGCGTGCAGACCACGGTGGAGGCGATGCCGTGGTCGACCTATGTCGGCCGCGCCAGCAAGCAGGATTTCTCCGGCTTCCTGTGGGGCTGGGGCAGCAACAGCGGTGAGGCCTCGAACCCGCTTCGCGCCCTGACTGCCACCTACGACCGCACGCGCGGCTGGGGCGCCAGCAACCGTGGCCGCTACAGCAACGCCGAACACGACCGCCTGCTCGGCGAAGGGCTGCGCACACTGGACGACCCGGCACGCGAAGCCTTGTTCCAGCAGGCGACCCGGATCGCCATGGAGGATGTCGGCATCATTCCGCTGCACATCCAGAAGAACGTCTGGGCGATGCGCCGGGGCCTGACGCATGTGGCCCGGGTGGACGAAGTGAGCCGCCCGCAGGATATCGCGCCTGCGCCTTGACGTGATGCCGGCCCTGGCGGGCCGGCGCCCTCAAAGCCTGCTTGGGAAAGCACGGATGGGCGATGCGTCGGATGAGAAGCGCGCCCATGCTGACTTGGGCCAGGGCTTCGGAGACACCGCGCCGGTGTTCGTAGTCGTGAGCCAGGTGGCGCCAGCGGGTCCTCCAGCTTGCGCACGACCTCGATGACGAAGTCATGATAGGCAGCGTTGCTCAGCAGCTTGCCGCGGTCATAGGCCGCTGCTGGCGCGATCCTCTAACTGCCATAACGCCTGATCGCTACATGCGTCGGCCTTCCTAGCCCGGCGCCGAATTGCATCGTTGGTTGGCCTGGATGTTCGGCTCCACCTCGCCTTTCGTGCAGCGCCATTTGTGGAGCTGGAGGTCCGTCTAGCCTGCCCTTGCAGCTTCCTATAACCATCAAGGGGCGAACCATCTCGGCATCGCGCCGCTGATGACAACCAGGACGTCGGATTCGTTCCACACTAGGCATAAGCTTAAACGACGATTATCGATGTAAGTTGGTTTCTAATCCACACCGACAAATCTCTGACGATGATGGCCGTTGCGCTGCGGGCGCGCGATTACTTTCGCCGGCCCGAACTCCAGACTGCGATTGAAGCCAGCCGCTTCCATAAGCAGGCGGCGGACTAGAAGAACGGCACGTTCGGCACCAGGGGTTTCGACAGATCACGTGACGGGCGTCAAGAATCAGCCCCCTTGCCACCCTAATGCACCGGCCCGCTGAAGGTACGCTGCCTGTCGCCGGAGTGTCCGGCTGGAGATCCCTCTCTCGGCTGCTCCTACTCACTACCCGGCATGGCAAGCGCCGAAACCTCATGCCGCACCAAGGCCAGAAAGCGCTCCGCGAGCAGTGACATTCTGCGGCCTGGCGGTGCCAACACCTGCACCGGGAATGTCACGCTCGGCCGCAGCTCCCGCACGGCCAGGCGGTCCACAAACTCCATGGCAGTCACAGCGTCCACCACGGCGAAGCCGGCGCCCTCCGCGACCATGGCGCAGGCAGCCGCCGCGTTCTGTGTCTCTCCCACCGGCTGGGGCGCAACGCCATGCCGCTCGAACAGGTCATCCACCAGATCCCGCAGACGGTATTGCCGGCCCAGCGCCACGTAAGACTGACCGTTCAGAGCCTCCAACGGCACGGACTGTCGTTTTGCCAGCGCATGACGACGCGGTAGGACCAGCATCCCCGGCAAATCTATGCCGGGCGCGGCGGTCGCCATGCCGGAGGCGGCAACCGGCAAGGCAAAGCCCAGATCCGCCTGCCGGGACTGCACAAGGTCATGCACCTCCAACGAACTGGCAACCGTGACGGAAATGCGCATCTGCCGTTCCGTCTTGCGGAAACGCGCCAGCAGGCGTGGCACGAAGGCGGAACCGAAGGACGGCAGGGCAGCGACGTGCAATTCCCCCATGCCGCTGCCGCGCATGTCGTTGGCCAAACGGTCCACCCGCTTCGCTGCGGCGAAGAACAACTCCACCTCATGCAGGAAGCGTTGCGCCTCATGGGTGGGCGTCAGCCTTCGGTGAGCCCGATCGAACAAGGCGAGGCCGGTCTCATCCTCCAGCGCACGCAGCAGCTTGGTCACGGCGGGCTGTGAGAGCGCCAGCATCTCGGCCGCGCGGGTAACCGAGCCGCTATGGATGACGGCCCTGAAGGCTTCGAGCTGGTGCAGCCGGCGCGGGGTCATGATGGGCTTTCGCTACCTGAAGGAATGAATCCGAGAGAAATATGAATTTGTCGGATCATCCGTTACGGCGCCAGATGTGGTGTTGATTCTTCCACTGACAGGACTCCTGCCATGATCCAGCGCCACGGCCTGACCCCCATCATGCACCGCATCGTTGAGCACAACGGCGTTCTCTATGTCGGCGGCATCGCCGCTTCCGACCGTAGCGCACCGATGAAGGGGCAGACCGAGCAGATCCTGAATCGCATCGCCAAGCTTCTGGAAGAAGTCGGCAGCGACCGCAGCAAGATTCTGACGGCGACCGTCTACATCTCTGACATGGCGCTGAAGGGCGAGATGAACGAAGCCTGGACCGCCTGGTTCAAGCCGGAGGAGATGCCGACCCGCGCCACCATCGGCGTCGCCGACCTCGGCAAGGACACGCTGATCGAGGTGGTCTTCTCCGCGGCCAAGTGAAGCGTTGCCGCCCTTCCAGCCTGGAAGAGCGGCGTCCCGGCTCAGCCGCCAGCCGCGACGTCGATCGCGGAAGTCCGTTCATCCATCCGCGGTGTGTGCCGCAGGCCCGGCCGCAGTGCCCAGATGTTCGAGATATGCAGCAGCGGAATGATCGCTACGTCATCCATGGCCAGCTTGAGCGCGGCGCGGAGCTGTGCTTCGCGATCCGTGTCGTCCACGGTCGCCGCCGCCCGATCCACCATGGCATCCAGCGCCGGGTTGGAATAGCGGCCGACATTGGTGCCACCCCGCCGGCCACCGGCGGTGAAGGTTCCGATGGTCGTGGTCAGCGGGTAGGTCGCCTCCCCCGTCACGCTCGCTCCGCCAGCCAGACGCATGCCGAATTCCTGCCGGGCAGAACGGCCGGAGAAACTGGCCCAGGGCAACGCATCCACCTGTGCCGTCAGGCCAATCCGCGTCCACATCTGCGCCACGGCCTGAGCGATCTTGGAATCGTTCGGATAACGGTCATTCGGGCTGTGCACCACCATGCGGAAGCCATCCGGGTAGCCAGCCTCGGCCAAGAGGCGTTTCGCGCCATCAGGGTCATAGGCCGGCACGGGGATCTCTGGATTCCAGGAGAAAACGCCCTGTGGCAGGAACTGTCCCGTGGGGCGCGCCGCACCCTCCATAACGCGCTCAACGATGGCCTGCCGATTGATCGCCATAGACAAGGCACGGCGGACGCGAACGTCCTTGAAGGGATTACGCGGCAACGGGCGCCCGGCATTGTCCGTGACGAAGGGCACCTCGCCCTCACGGGAGTGATCCACCTGCATGTACAGCAAGCGGAAGCCGGGGGTTTCGCTCAATGCCACGCGCCGGTCGCCGCGCAGCTTGGCCAGATCCGCCATAGGCACCTGATCAACCATATCGACGTCGCCCGAGAGGATGGCAGCCGTCCGAGCGCCGTCATTGGGGATGAAGCGGAAGCTGACATTCTGCCAGGCCGGCACGCCGGCCCAGTGAGCATCGTTGCGCACCATCTCCACCCGCTCACCCTGGGCGTAGGAAACGAGGCGATAGGGCCCGGTGCCAATCAGCGCCTTGCCGCTGTTGTAATTCTCGGTCGTCGCGCCTTCGCCCACGTGCTTCGAGACCATGAAGATGGAACCGAGCTCGTTCGGCAGCAGCGGATGCGGCGCAGCGGTGTGCAGCCGCACGGTCAGAGGATCGACCACTTCCACGCGGGTGATCGCACGCACCATCGGCGCAAAGCTGCCAGGGCTGTTCGGCACGTTCGGCACACGTGCCAGGGAGAAGGCGACATCCTCCGCCGTGAAGGCCTGGCCATCATGCCAGCGCACTCCTGGACGGAGCTTGAATTCCCACACGGTTTCGGAGACCGCGCGCCAGGATTCCGCCAACGCTGGAATAGGCCGCGCCTGCGCATCCCGCGCCACCAGCATCTCAAAGAAATGCGTCGCGACGTTGGTGGTGGGAGAGGAATTATAAAAGTGAGGATCAAGAGACGTCGCAGGTGCGGCGGCACCAATCGTCAATTTCTGCGCGGCGGCAGGCATTGTTCCTGCTGCCAGCAGGCAGGCCAGAATCGCGTATCGCAAGGCATGGACTCCTCTTGTATTTCCTCAACCATATCCATGGTTATCTCCATGACAATATGAAATTCTCCGTTTTAACTATATCATTTTCATGTAGAGCCGTCGCAACAGTGCGATTGTGGCGATGAGTACTGTTAAAAACAGACCAACCGGGAGTCTATTCATGCAGGTCATTATTGTTGGCGGCGGCATCATCGGTGCCAGCGCTGCTTACCATCTGGCGCTGGCGGGGACCGCCGTCACGGTGTTCGATCCTATGCTGGAAGGCCGCGCGACCGCCGCCGGCGCGGGCATCATCTGCCCATGGTCCTCCCGCGTTACCGACCCAGACTGGTACCGGCTCTCCAGCGGCGGTGCGCGTTACTATCCTGAACTCGTCTCGAAACTTGCCGAAGACGGCGAGACGGACCTCAGCTACCGCCGCGTTGGCGCCCTTTGCATCGAGGGCGAGGAAAGCACCCTCGATGCCACCGAGGCACGCGTCCGTGCGCGAATGCAGGCCGCGCCGGAAGCGGGCACCGTCACTCGCCTCTCGGCGAAGGAGGCCCAGGCACTGTTCCCGCCTTTGAAGGAGGGCACGCCTGCCTTGCATATTTCCGGCTCCGCGCGGGTGGATGGCCGGCTGATCTCCGCCGCCATGCTGCGTGCCGCCGCGAAGCATGGTGCCGTCATCCGCACGGACAAGGTCGTCGGATTGCTGGGCACGGAGAGCCGCGTCACCGGCGTCCGGCTGGAAGCTGGGGAAGCGCATGCGGATGAAGTACTGCTCGCCAATGGCGCCTGGGCGCCGCCGCTCCTTGCGCCGCTCGGCCTCACCCTGGCGGTGGAGCCGCAGCGGGGGCAGATCATCCACTTGCGCCTGCCCGGCCAGGACACCAGCCAATGGCCGGTGCTGCTGCCGATGAGCAGCCACTACCTGCTGGCCTTCGATGATTCCCGCGTGGTCGTCGGCGCGACACGCGAAGTTGGTTCCGGTTTCGACTACCGCCTCACTGCTGGCGGCATCATGCAAGTGCTGCAGCAGGCGCTGGGCGTCGCCCCGGGTTTGGCCTCCGCCACGCTGCACGAAACACGTATCGGCATGCGCCCGATGGGCCCCGGCGTGAAACCTTTGCTCGGCCGCGCGCACGGCGTGGAAGGGTTGGTTATCGGCAACGGGCTGGGCGCGGGCGGCCTCACCATGGGCCCCTATACCGGCGCCCTGCTGGCCCAACTGATCCTCGGCCAGACGCCAGAGGTTCCGCTTGAAGCCTACGCCCCACTGCGAAGCTAACCTGCACCATGGCCGCGCAAGGGTAAGCGTCTCCTTGCGCGCAGGCTGCCGCAACCTTTGCCTGAAGAGGCTTTGTGAGAAACACCTTGCGACGCACGAGCGATGTGACGTTACGCCGCTACGGCGGAGGAGCATCAGCACCGCCTGCTCCTCAGGCGCGCTGATTAGCACGAACCACGTCGTGGGCAGCGTCGAAGCCTTGCGGATTGCGCGAGAATCGGCTGGGTTCTCCTCGCCGTGCTTCGCGTAAGCCTTCATGCAGAATGCTGGCATCAGCAGAACCTCGTGCCTCAGGGTATGGATCTCGTGCGCGCCATGACGCGCCGTATCACATGCTCAATGCCCATCAGGCAGAGCAATACGTCTGAAAGACTGTGAGCACCTCGGTCCGTTGCAACTTGCGCCGCAGCAGCACCTTGCCGACCGCGGTGATGCCTAGCCGGATCGTCCCCACGTTACTCAGGCCATCTGCATGACGGACGCGGGCTGATGAATCGGATTCGGGGATCTGATGGCTGCCTGAGGGTGCCGAAATGCACCCGTGAGACACCGTGGCTGCGCTGGGTGGAGACCGTGCTGGGACCGGGTACAGATCACTCAAAATAGGACCCGGTTTCCACCTCGCAGACGACGTCCTGCATGTTGGTGATATCGGAGACAGGCGCCCATAGGGTACCTTTGAAGGGGAAATTCTCCGAGCTGGTGTGGCCCTCGCCCCGTCTGACATCGCTGCCAGAACCCCATTGGAAGTCGACGTCCACGCTACCTTCGAACGCCAGGTGGATCTTCCCTGAATCGATGCTCCCAACGGTCACCTCCTCGATCCAGACCAGGCCGGTGGTGTAGTGGGTGGCGATCTCCCACATCTGCTCCAGCGTCTCTTCGATCAGGAACCCCATGGCCTCGTTGTTGACCTGCTCGGTGACTGACTCCGCCACCAGCCGCTGACACTCGGCGAACGAGGCAAACAGCTCCTCCATCGCGACCAGGATCTGGTCGGCGAGTTCCTCGATGGCCCTCTTCTTGTAGAGAACGGTTCCGTCCTTGACATGCGTGAACCGGTTGGAGCAGCCGCCCAAGCGCTGGGTCGCCGGACAAGATGCGGTCCAGGGGATCACCGCCAAAGGTCAGCAACTTATTGCCGACGCCGCGGCATTTCCCGCACTGTCGACCAACCTCGCGCACGACGACTGACCATGAACATCGGCATCCTTGGAACAGGCTTCATGGGCAAGCAGCTTGCCCGCAAGCTCGCCGCAGTGGGCCATAACGTGAAGGCCGCGAACTCGCGAGGACCGGATAGCGTCCCGGCCGAAGCGCTGGAGATCGGCGCCCATGCGGCGACTGCGGAGGACGCGGTCCGCGATGTGGAGGTCGTGATCCTGGCCATGCCCCATCCCGGATTCGAGAAGATCAGGTATCTGATCGCGGCCTTGCCGGAGCAGACGGTGGTGATCGACATCTCCAACTACTTCCCGGGCCGTGACCCGGTGAGCCCCGAGCTCGAGGCGGGGAAGGCCGAGAGCGAATGGACCCGCGATTACTTCGGACGCCCGGTCACCAAGGCCTGAACTCGATCGGCATGGTGTCCTTCGAGACGAAGGGGAGGCCGAAGGGAGAGCCGGGCCGCATCGCGCTTCCCGTCTCAGGTGACAGGGCGCGTGACCGCGAGGTCGCGATGGCGCTGGTGGACGACACCGGCTTCGATGGCTTCGACGCGGGAACGCTGGCCCAGTCCTGGCGGCAGCAGCCCCGCTCGCCCGTCTACATCACCGATCTGACCTATGACGAGATAGGTCCAGCACTGGCGTCGGCCGAGCGCGACCGCCTCCCACGGCGCCGGGACCTCTCCGCCCAGGTGTTCGCGGAGCGGGTCGGCGAACGGGCGTCTCCCGATGCGGAGACGGTCGTGAGGATCGCCCGAGCTCTGTTCATGTGAACGGCGGGCGCCCGGGTCTGGTGGCCGGGCGCATGTATCGGATTTGAGCCTATGCTTCCTCATTACCCGATCCGGTCTGTCGGTGGCCTGAAGCACTGTCCGCTTTGCTGAAAGCTGATCGGCTGCCCGGCTGCCTGAGAAGGGCGCATAGCGGCAGGAGCAAAGCTGGCCGGACATGGAACTTTCGCATCAGAGAAGACCGGGGGCACAAGCTGCCATTGCTTCCGGCTACTGGGGTCATTGACTATCGAAGGCTTCGAACGATGCTTGCTGAAAGACGGGCCGCAAACTCGGGCGTCAGAGGCTCACCAAGAAGAAGCCGGTACCAAAAAGCACCGTGAAGAGCCGTCAGCGCCGCCTCCAGATCCGCATCCTCTGCCAGTTCGCCAGCCTTGGCCGCGCGTTGCAGGATGCCAGCGGCAACTGCCGCCCGAGGCCAGACAAACTTCTGCCTGAAGCTGTCCAAGAACTGCGGATCCTCTTGGGCTGAGGCGACAAGGCTGCGGATCGCAGGTCCATCTCGTTCGAGGTTTTTGAACAGGTCTTGTAGGTACCGCGTCAACGCTTCGCCGACAGATCCCAAACCGGGATCCTCTACAGCCGCCGCACTGGCCAGGAATGCGTCCAGGACGAGATCCGCCTTGCCCGGCCAGCGGCGATACAGCGTCTGGCGTCCAACCCCGGCCTCGGCCGCGATCATCTGGATGCTGACCGCCCGGTAGCCGTGCCGGGTCACAAGATCACGCGCCACCCGCAGGAGCGCCTCGGTGGCCATGTCGTCCCGTGGGCGTCCCATCGACGCGGCCGCCTCTTTCTCCGCACCCATGGCTTTCTCCTTGCGATACCGCAGTCTCGATTATATACGGGAACGTAGTACCGTATGTACATCATCGCGTCCGACGCGACCAGTGAAGGCCAAACCATGCCTGCCTTGAAGACCTCGGGGACCGTGACGCTCCTGGCCGTCGCCTGCCTGACCATCATGGTCGGCTGCGTCATCGTCCCCGGACTGCCAAGCATCGCCCGCCAACTCGGCATGGCCGAGGCCGCTGGATGGCTCGTGACCGTGCCGTCGCTCGGCGTCGTGCTGTTCGGCCCCTTCGTCGGCAAGCTGATCCGCGCCCTGGGCCTGCACCGCGCGTTGTGCGTGGGCCTGTTTTCATACGGGTTACTAGGACTGGCAGGGGCTTGGCTGCACGGTCCCGTTCCGGTCCTAGCCGATCGCCTTCTGCTGGGCGGCGCGACAGCCATTGTCATGGCTTCCGGCACCGGGTTGATCTCCGAGTTCTATGAAGGGCGGGCGCGGCTCTCGATGATGGCACGCCAGGGTATGGCCATCGAGTTGGGAGGTGTGATCTTCCTCTTCATCGGCGGTCTGCTGGCCACCGTCGGATGGCAGTGGCCGTTCGCGCTCTACCTTGTGTCCTGGCTGTTCCTCGCCCTGGTCCTCGCCTTTGTTCCTGCTGTCAGCCAAGTGCGCCTGGATGCCTCAGCGCCAGATGTGGCGGCCGGGTCGCCGCCGGTCATGGACATCTATGTTGCAGCTTGCGCCTCGATGATCGTCTTCTTCGCTGGGGTCATCCTGCTGCCGTTCCGCCTCTCGGCCGCTGGACTAGGTGAGGCGGAGGTCGGCTATTTCCTGTCCTTTGTTTCCCTGGTTGCCGTCGGTGGGGCTGCCATCATGCCGCGCATTGTCCACCTCATCGGGGAGCGGCGGACGCAGGCGCTGGCCTTCGCAGGGTATGCCTTTGCGCACGTCGTGTTTCTGACGGCCGGATCCACGGCGCTGCTGATAGCCGGAGGGGTTCTCCTTGGCGGTGGCTTCGGCTTGTCGGTGCCTCTCATGAACCACATGGTCGTGGAGCGCAGCCCTGCCCACCGTCGAGGCGATCTCCTGGCCTATCTGTCTGTCGCCATCTTCCTCGGTCAGTTTCTTGCCTCCTTTCTCGAGTTCCTTCCGGGTCAGGCAGCGAGTTTCGGGGCCGCCGCGCTGGTTTCAGCAGCCATGAGCCTCGCCTGCGCCGCTGGCTTCGGCCGAAAGGCTGAAGTCGCCGCTTGATGCCTGCTCCACCCAGTGTGGACGTTCGTAAAACCGGCCGCATGTCTGCTTCAAGGAAGGAGGCCGTAACGAACTGCTGGCCGATGTGGGCGGAGACCGTGTGAAAACGCTTGGTGTGGTGTCCTGGATGGCGCGAACCAGGCTGACCCATGCTGGCCGGTAGCGTCCAGTCCGCTTTCAGTCGAGGCATCTGGAAAGCGGACGTGGACTCCGAAGATGCGCTTGAGCGGCGGCTCCGTCATTCGGTGCCGCCCACGCCATCCAGGCGTCAACCCATCTCAATGACGACCTTGCCGAACGGGCCGCGGTCAAGATGCTCGAATGCAGAGAGCAGGTGCGCCAGCGGGTAACGTGAGTCTATGACGGGCTTCAGCCCTGTGCGGTCGACGGCACGAACAAGGTTCTCCAGACCCTGGCGGCTGCCAGTGCCGATACCATGGAGGGTGACGTCCTTCATCATTAGGGGCATCGCTGGAGCGGAGATGTCGAACCCCTCCAATGCGCCGATCTGGCAGATGTGGCCACCGACGGCTGCCAGCTGCACCGATTTCCCGAGATGCGATCCTCCGATCACGTCGAGGATATGGTCGACACCACGGTCCCCGGTCACCTCATAGATAGCATCTAGCCAATCCCCGCGATGACGATCGATGTAGTGGTCGGCACCCAAAGCCATGGCACGTCCGCGGTTGTCGAGATCGCCGGAGACGATGACCTCCGCGCCGTGCGCCTTGGCGATCTGCAGGCCGAAGATTGCGACGCCTCCTGTACTCGGTATCAGCACGGTTTGTCCGGCCTTCACGCCAGCCCGCTCCACAAGGGCGAACCATGCCGTCAAGCCTGCACAAGGCAAGGTGCTCGCCTCCGCGTCTGACAAGGTGAGGGGTGCCTGGACGAACCAGTCTTCAGGCAGGGCGACATACTCGGCCAGGACGCCGGGATAATATCCTCCCAACGTCCAGTAACCTGGCGTGCGGGCGTTCCCGGGACGGGTCCCGTCAATCCAATCCGGCATGAAGGTGGAGATGACGCGGTCGCCGACGGCAAAGCGGGTGACGCCCTCGCCGAGCGCGACCACCGCACCCGCGAGGTCGGACCCGGGCGTGAAGGGAAAGGTGATCGGCAGGCCGCGCCCGGATTCGGCCACCATCTTGTCGCGGTAGTTCAGGGCGACCGCGGCCACCTTGACCAGCACCTCGTTCGGACCCGGCGATGGGATCGGGCGCTCTCGTAGCTCCAGCCGTTCCCGGCCGATCGCGTCCATCTCCCAGCGTTGCATCATCTCTGCCATTGGGCCGCCTCGTTTTCATTTGCGCGATGGAAAAGCCATCGCTGCGTCGCGGCAGATGTCGCACCGTCGTCTTCTGAGGATAATCTGCTATGATCCGCACATACTGTTGCATGGGGTGCATCAATGCGTGGCGCGGACTTTGCCGAACTGATGGGCTTCATGGCGGTGGTGGAGGAGCGGAACTTCCGGCGGGCCGCGCAACGGCTCGCATTGTCGCCTTCGGCGCTCAGCCACAGCATCCGTTCCCTCGAGCAGCGGCTGGGCGCGCGGCTTCTGAACCGGACAACGCGGAGCGTCGCGCCGACGGCGGCTGGCCAAGCGTTGTACGAACGCCTCCGCCCCGCCATCCTCGAAATGGATGGTGCCGTCCGGGACGTCGGCGCGTTCCAGGTGCAGCCCAGCGGCGTCGTGCGCCTGAACACGCCGCGGATCGCGGCGGGTATGGTCGTGCTGCCGAAGCTGGTAGACTTTCGCACCGCCTATCCCAGCGTCCGGCTCGATCTCGTCATCGATGACAGCATGACCGACGTCGTCGCCAAGGGCTTCGACGCAGGCATCCGCTCGGGCACACTCGTGCAACAGGACATGGCCGCCGTCAGGCTGACTCCGGATCTTCGCATGGCCGTGGTCGGGTCCCCCGGGTACTTCGCCGGCCGTCCCTCGCCGAAGGTTCCTGACGATCTTCAGTACCATGTCTGCCTGACTTATCGCTGGCGAGAGACCGGAGCCATGTACCGCTGGCGCTTCGATGGACCCGATGGTGTGATCGAGGTCAATGTGGAGAATGCTCTTACCGTCAACGACAGCGACTTGCTCCTCGGTGCCGCGTTGCGTGGCTTGGGGCTGGCCTTCCTGCCAGAGAGCTTCGTGGAGGAAGCCTTGGCGCATGGTGAACTGGTGCGGGTCTTGGATGAGTGGTGCAGGCCATTCTCCGGCTTTCACCTCTACTACCCCCGGAAGCCGCACATGCCAGCAGCGCTGCGTGCCTTCATCGACTTCATGAGGTTGTCACGCTAGCTCGCCGCCAAAGGCAGACAATACTCCCTACGATCCAGCACGTTGGAACCGCGGCGGACTTACCGGCCCGCGGTTCTACTGAAGCGGCGTCAGCTTTGTTCAGCGCGTCCATGACCGTACCGATTTCTTAATCGCACGAATCCCTCCAGCACCGCGACGGACGTCTGCTTCTGGGAACCTGAGCTGGGCTTGAGGGTGGTCGCTAAGGGCGCGAAGCGGACATAATGGACCCATCCTCCGGCGGCAGCCAATAAACCGGGCCACTTCGGTGGCATCGATATGGTGCCCCGCCCCCATCGTCGGTCAGACCGGTCAGCGCCGTGACGGCAGGCGGAATGGGTGTCGACGGCTGTTCAAGCCGGCTGAACGGCTTCCCAACCGCGTAGACGTGCCATCAGCCCATAGGTGAAGGGCAGCATGGCCATCTCCGATGATCTCATCCTGCGCCGGATCGAGACCGGTGGTCTCGAGGTCCAGGAGGTGACCGACGCGGGTCCGGACGTTGGCGGGCACCTCGACGGAGGGATGATCCCCGACCCGGCGCAGCACGCGGTACTGCCCACTGGCCTCCAATAGTGCCGCCATCTCCTCGAGCTGGTTGAGGTCAGGTCCGGTCGCGACGTCATACGGCATCGTGCCTCCATGCCCGCCGGTGCTGCCGCTGGCCAGCGGGTCAGAAGGCGAACAGCACGCTTCTCACATCTGCCTAGGTCTCGGTGAACGGCAGAAGTTGGCGGGGCGCGGCCAGTCCGCTTGTGCGGTGACAGCGTTTAGAAGCGGACGTCGGTGCCTGGCCCGCTGCCGTGCTGTCATTCTTGCCCGGCTCCTCAACCGGCTCTCTACAGATCAGATCCAGCAGCACCCGCACTGAACCAGCAGCGGCCTCGCGGTCGTGGGTAGGAGGGTGGCGAAGAAGAAGCCAGCATCATCGTGTGAAGCCCCTCGGTCGCCATGTCTGCTCCCCGCTGGCGGTTAGCGAAGACGGCGAGGATGATGCTCTGGAGGGGGAAGCTGGAGAGCCCGTCCGCGATTTGCGCCACGACGAGTGCGACGGCTGGGGTACGGGCCACGTACCGCGCCGTCACAACCAGACTTTATGCCGGCAGTTCCATCATGGCGCGACAACAGCGCCGCGCATAGCTCAATCCCGATGTTTGATCCCATGCCGCCTTTTACCGACTGCTCTGGCAGAAGGCGGACCACCACGCACCGCTCATTCAGGTGAAGGGCTGCGGCATGGCTGTCGGACGGCAGTGGATCATAGGTGCATCTCCATCGAGATGATGATTTCCGGAACGAGAAGAATCAGAACCTGTCGACGTCGAGGACAGCCTGGGCAAATTCGCGCGGCGCTTCCTGCGGCAGGTTGTGGCCGATGCCGCCGGTCAGGTCGCGGTGCTCGTGGCGGCCGGTGAACTTGCGGGCATAGGTGCTGGGCTGCGGGTAAGGAGCGCCGTTCGCGTCGCCTTCCATCGTGATGGACGGGATGCCGATATTGGGAAAAGCGGCCAGCTTCGCCTCCAACTCGTCGTACTTCGATTCGCCCTGCGCCAGGCCCAGCCGCCAACGATAATTGTGGATCGAGATCGCCACATGGTCCGGGTTGTCCAGCGCGGTAGCCGAGCGATCAAAGGTGGCGTCGTCGAACTTCCACTTCGGCGACGCCAGTTCCCAGATCAGCCGCACGAAGTCGCGCGTGTTCTTCGCGTAGCCTTGCGCGCCGCGCTCGGTGGCGAAATAGAACTGGTACCACCACAGCAATTCCGCCTTCGGCGGCAGAGGCGCCCGGTTGGCCTCCTGGCTGCCGATCAGGTAGCCGCTCACCGAGACCAGCGCCTTGCAGCGCTCCGGCCACAGCGCAGCCAGGATGCAGGCGGTGCGCGCGCCCCAGTCGAAGCCGGCGACAAGTGCCTTCTGAATACCGAGCGCGTCCATCAGCGCGATTGCATCCACCGCAAGCGCAGCCTGCTGGCCGTTGCGCGGTGTGTCGGCCGAGAGGAAGCGCGTGGCGCCGTAGCCGCGCAGGGAGGGGATGATGACCCGATATCCTGCCGCCGCAAGGATTGGCGCGACGTCCACGAAGGCGTGGATGTCATAGGGCCAGCCGTGGAACAGGAGAACCGGCTTGCCATCCGCCGGGCCGTCCTCGACATAGGCGACGTTGAGCACGCCGGCCTGGACATGCTTCAGCCTTGGAAAGGCGGCGCGCCCTACGGGAACGGCGACAGCCGGGCGCGGCGCCTGCGGGGCTTGCTGCGCGAAGGCGGGGATCTGGATGCCGAGCTGGCCGGCCGCCAGGCCGAGGGCCGCGGCGCCCAGGAAGCGCCGGCGGCGCTGGTCGATCTCTTGGGTCATTGATGCTCTCCTCTGAGCGCGATTGAGGACTGGAAGGTACGCGCCCGCTGTATCGCCTGCGTGTCCGGAAGCCGCCCGGGTTGAAAGCCGATGTGTGGAGCAGCGGCTCGGATACGGGCCGATACAAACTCGCACCATGGGTTCATGGAATTGTTCGAAGGGCCTGTTTGCACGCCGTTCGATGTCAGGATGGGTCAGCACGCGGGAGCGGGCTACCGCCCGGCTCCCTGTGCCGCCGCCTCGACCACCGCCGCCACCTTCTCGGGCTGGGAGGCGAAGACAGCGTGGCTGGCGGCGATCTCCGTCACCGTGCTGCCGGCTCGCCGGGCCATGCGACGCTCCAGCTCCGGGTTGATGGAGCGGTCCTCGGTGGCCACCACCGCCCAGCTGCGCTTGCTACGCCAGGCTGGCTCGCCCGCGGCGGAGGTGAAGGCGGCCTTGGCGGCGAAGACCTGGGAACGGGCGAGGAAGTCCGTCTCGGCCCGCGGTAGGTCGGCGGCGAAGTCGGCGTGGAAGGCAGCGGGGTCGAGGTAGAAGTACTGCCCGTCCCTGGTCTCGCGGATGCCCTGGCCCGCCGGTGGCGTGCCGCTCGCCAGGCCGATCAGGCTCTCGCCCCGGTCCGGCTGAAAGGCCGCGACATAGACGAGGCCCGCCACGGCCTCGTGGTGCCCTGCCTCGGTAATGACCATGCCGCCGTAGCTGTGGCCGACGAGGATGGTGGGCCCCTGCTGCAAGTCCAGCACGCGCCGGGTGGCGGCGACGTCCTCCGCCAGCGAGGTGATGGGCTGCTGGACCACGGTGACGTTCAGGCCCCGCGCGCCGAGGATATCGGCCACCCGGCGCCAGCCGGAGCCGTCGGCCAGGGCACCGTGGACGATGACGATGTTCCGCACTGCGGCAGCACGCGCCGTGGTGGCCATGGCACCGGCCGCGACGGCGAGCGCGAGGGAGGCGAGGTGGCGACGCTGCATCATGGGTCTGCTCCTGGATGTGGATGTTGGGAAGGCGCCGGTCAGCCGAAGGTGAAGGCGTAGGCCTCGACACCGGGGTCGAAGAACCGGATCTCGAACCGCCGCGCCCGCACGGCGCCGGATTGGCGCACGAGCTGATAGAGGCGCGTCGCGTCCACCGTGCCGTAGCCCTCGGCGTCGGTATCCGCGCCGTGGTCGGCGCCGGGCGCCTGCCCATCGATCGTGACGCGGAACCGCACGGGTCGGCCGGCGCCGCCGGTGCCGAGCACGAGGTGCAGGTCACGGGCGCTGAAGCGGTGGTCGATGCCGCCGCCCGGCGCGTTGAGCACCGCCTGCTCCCCGCCCACGGTCCAGTTGCCGGACAGGCCCCACTCGTTCACGCCCAGCGCGCCGACGGAATAATCCCGCGCGGCGTCGGGCCGCAGGCTCTCGCGGGAGGCGAAGTTGCTCGCCTGGCGGTAGCCGACATAGGTCTCGCCGGAGCGAATGTTGGCTAAGTCCGGCGCCGCCTCGATGCCGTCCGCCGCCGGCGCCACCGGAGGGGCGGCTGGCATGTCGCTCCCAGCCTCGCGCAGCAGGTCCTGAATCGCCGCCTCGGTGCGGTCATACCGCCCCTCGCCGAAGTGGCTGTAGCGGACCCGCCCTTTGGCATCGACAAGGTAGAAGGCCGGCCAGGCGTTGTTCCGCCAGGCGCGCCAGATGCGGAAGTCGCTGTCCACCGCTACCGGGTAGGTGATCCCGAAGTCGGATACGGCGCGCCGCACGTTCTCGCCCCGCTTCTCAAAGGCGAATTCCGGCGTATGGACGCCGACGACGACGAGGCCCTGGTCCTGGTACCTCTCGGCCCAGGCGCGCAGGTAAGGCGTGGTGCGGATGCAGTTGATGCAGGAATAGGTCCAGAAATCGACCAGCACCACCTTGCCGCGCAGCCCTTCTGCCGTCAGGGGTGAGGAGTTCAGCCACTGCACCGCGCCGTCCAGCGGGGCCGCGCTGCCCTGCACGGGCAGGCCGCTGCGGTAGGGCGTGCCGGCATTGAAGGCCACGGCGCCGTTGCTGGCGACGCGGGCACCCACCTCGGCTGGGCCCAGCCGGTCCAGCACCGCCTGCTCCGTGGCATTGGTGCCCCTGAAGGACACCCGCGCCAGGGCGCCTGTGTCGAGGCCGAGCGCGATCGCGGCAACCCCGGCCAGGACGGCGGCGCCCAGCCCCCGGCGCACCCATTCTCCGGCGCCGAGGGAACCCTTCAGGGCCGCCAGCACCCTCCGGCCCGCGAACAGCACGACGGCCAGCGAGGTCGCGGCCCCGGCAGCGTAGGCTAGCAGCAGGAAGACCGTGCCGGCATTGGCACCGTTCAGCGCGGCCCCCGTCAGCACAAGGCCCAGGATAGGCCCGGCGCAGGGTGTCCAGAGCAGCCCCGTCGCCACGCCGATCAGCAGCGATCCGCCCAGCCCGGGCTCACGATGCCCGGTGCCGGCCGCGTGCAGCAGCCGGTTGCCCGCCACCACGAGGGGCCGGGTGACCAGCTCGGCGAGGCGGGGCAGCAGCAGGCCGGCGCCGAACAAGGCCAACAGCAGGATGGCGGCGAGGCGGCCGTACTCGTTGGCCCGGATCGCCCACTCCCCGCCCATCGAAGCCAGCGAGGCGACAAGGGCGAAGGTGACGGCCATGCCGGCCAGCATCGGCAAGGTGTCCCGCGGGAAGGGCCGCCCGGCCCGCGCGAGAAGGAATGGCACCACCGGAAGGATGCACGGGCTGAGGATTGTCAGCGCGCCGCCGACAAAGGAGACGAGGAGAAAGGGCACGACCACCTCCCGGGATTTGAACCGTGGGGTGCATCAGAGCGGCGCTAGGTATCCGGGATATGTTTGCGAAGGGTCGGAAGCGTACCGGCCTGTGGCTGCAGCGTGGTTCCGTACACGCTGGTACAGTGTGCGGCGGCCTCCGAGGGAGGGCCCCGCCGCGTGCCCAGGGTCACAGGATACTTTGGCATACAATTCTAGCCCGCGCCGATACGGGCCGGATACGCTGGGGCCGTATGATGCTCCTGCCGGAATGCTTGCGCCGCTATGAAGCAGGGAGATCGGCAGAGTGCCGATTCGTGATCTGCAGGTGGTGAAGAGGACGGGCATGGACCATGTCGATCATATCCTGATCGTCGATGACGACCGGGAGATCCGTGAACTGGTCTCTGAGTATCTCAAACGGAACGGCCTGCGTGTGACGGTCGCCGCCGATGGCCGCCAGATGCGAGGCTTCCTGGACGCCAACACGGTGGACCTGATCGTGCTCGACATCATGATGCCGAGGGAGGACGGGCTCATGCTGTGCCGTGAGCTGCGGGCGGGCCGGCACAAGGCAGTCCCGGTCGTGATGCTAACGGCGCGGAGCGATGAGACCGACCGCATCATCGGCCTGGAGATGGGTGCCGACGATTACGTGCTGAAGCCTTTCGCAGCACGGGAGCTGCTGGCGCGCATCAACGCCGTACTGCGCCGCACTCGCATGCTGCCGCCTAACCTGCAGATCAGCGAAGCCGGCAAGGTTCTGACCTTCGGCGACTGGCGCCTGAACACCGTGGGCCGCCACCTCCTCGACAAGGAGGGCACAGAGGTCACGCTGAGCGGCGCCGAGTACCGGCTGCTGCGCGTCTTCATTGACCATCCCAACCGCGTGCTGAACCGCGACCAGCTCCTCAACCTGACCCAGGGCCGCGACGCGGAACTGTTCGACCGCTCGATCGACCTGCTGGTAAGTCGCCTCCGCCAGCGGCTGCGCGACGACGCGCGCGACCCCGCCTATATCAAGACGGTGCGGAGCGAGGGCTACGTCTTCTCGGTCTCGGTCGAGATCACGGAACCCATGGGATGAGTCCCGCCCGCCTCCTGCGCGGCTGGTGGCCGCGCACCCTGCGGCTCCGCGTTTTCCTGATCCTCTTCGCGGGGCTTGCCATGGCCTATGGCCTCTCCTTCGCCGTGCTGAGCGCGGAGCGGTACATGGCGGCCAAGGCGGTGATGCTCGGCACGCTGGAGAGCGACGTCGCCACCTCTATCAACATCCTCGACAGGAGCCCCGCCGGGGACCGTCCCTGGCTCGCTGACTGGCTGGCCCGCGCCAGCTACCGCTTCGTCATCGGGCCCGGGCTGCAAGGCGTGCCGGAGACGTCCAGCCGAGGGCGCGAGATCGCCGCGCGGATCGAGGAGGCGGCGGGCGGGCGCTTCCCCGTCACCATCCGCTCGATCCCCGGGGAGCGGGAGCGGCTGCAGGCGCAGCTGACCCTGAGCGACGGCAGCCCGCTGACCATCGACATCACCCCGCGCGGCGTCATGCCCGTGGCCAGGTGGCTGCCCTGGGTGCTGGCCGCGCAGATGGTGCTCCTGGTGCTCTGCGCCTGGCTGGCCGTGCGCCAGGCGCTGCGGTCGCTGGGCGATCTGGCGGCGGCAGCCGACGCGCTGGACCCGAATCAGAAGGGAACCGACCTCAGCGAGGCCGGGCCGAGCGAGGTGGCACACGCGGCGCGCGCCTTCAACGCCATGCGCCGCCGGATCGCCGGGTACCTGGAGGAGCGGGTGCAGATCCTCGCCTCCATCTCCCACGACCTGCAGACGCCGATCACGCGCATGCGCCTGCGCGCGGACATGTCCCCGGATTCACCAGAGCGGGACAAGCTGGTCCATGACCTGCGGGAGATCGAGGCGTTGGTGCAGGACGGCCTCGCCTATGCGCGCAGCTCCCACGGCGGCGGAGAGAAGGCCACCCGCGTCGACCTCGCCTCCTTTATCGACAGCCTCGCCTGCGACTACCAGGACACCGGCAAGGACGTCGCCGTCTTTGCCCTGGTCGAGGGCGTGGTCTCCACCAGGCCGCGCGCGCTGCGGCGCATCCTGTCCAACTTCATCGACAATGCACTAAAATTCGCGGGCACGGCCGAGATCGGCATCGAGAGAAAGGCCGGGGGCACCGTCATCACGGTGCGGGACAGGGGACCCGGCATCCCGGAGGACATGCTGGACGCCGTGATGCGGCCCTTTGTCCGGCTGGAGGAATCGCGCAGCCGTGAAACCGGTGGGACGGGGCTGGGCCTCGCCATCGCCCAGCAACTCGCGGCCGGCATAGGCGGCTCCGTGCGACTCTACAACCGGACCGATGGCTGCGGGCTGGCGGCCGAAGTGGTGCTGCCCTGACGGCGCGGGCCGCACGGGATCGTAAGCCAGCGTATCCTGGGTGGCGGAGAACAGGGTTCGGTACGATTCCGGCGGATCGCGGACAAGCGCCGGATACCTTGCCCCCGGATGCTCCTCTCGCGGCCGCAGGCGGCCGCGTCACGGCCCCGACGGGGCGAGGAGCATTCCATGACCAGGATCGAGAAGGTCCTTTATACTGGCCGCGTCCACACCACCGGCGGGCGGGACGGTGCCACACGCAGTGACGACGGACGGCTGGACCTGCAGCTTTCGCCGCCGGGCAGCGCGCAGCCCGGGGTGAACCCCGAGCAGCTCTTCGCGGCCGGCTGGTCCGCCTGCTTCATCGGCGCCATGAGGCTGGCGGCCGGCCGCC
>JH599958.1:190358-205945 GCA_000245075.1 Acetobacteraceae bacterium AT-5844 | reverse complement strand
CGCCGGCTGGCGCTGCCGGCCGGTACGGCGGTGGACGCAGAAGTTGACCTGGGCACGGCGGAGGACGGCTTCCACCTGCGCGGCCGGCTGGCCGTCTCCCTGCCGGGCCTCGACGCCGCGCTGGGCCGGGAGCTGGTGGACGAAGCGCACGCGACCTGTCCCTATTCCAGGGCCACCCACGGCAACATCGAGGTGGAGCTAACACTCGCGCCCGACGCAACGGTCCAGGTCGTCTGAGGGAGGACACCCATGGTCCTCCTGAGAAAGATACCCGCGCGGATCGTCCTTCTGGGTGTTCTCGGCCTCTCCGTGCTGGCGGCACCCTGCGTCTACGAGGCCGCGTCCCACGAACCCTCTCCCCTGGCGGGCCTTGCGTCGCTGATCTCGGCGGCGGCTGGGCAGAATCAATGAAAGGATTTCCGGTGAGACACGCCTTGATGCACGGGCTCCTATGGAGCGCCCTGGGCCTAGCGGCCCCGGCCGAGGCCCAAACGGCGGGCGGGCTCCTCGGCCCCCCGGGTGTGCTTCCGCTCACCGCGCCGCAACCGCCCGCGCGGATCATCGTCGATCCGCCGTTGGCCGAGCCCCTGTCGCGCGGCTACGTCTTCATCCAGTATCGGCCAGAGAATCTGCGCATCGAGCCGGTCTTCGGCCCTAAGGCGACGGAGGTCACACCCCGTATCGGCCATATCCACGTGATGGTGGATGGCGCGCCCTGGCACTGGGCCGACGCCAGCGGGGAGCCGATCATCCTCGTCGGCCTGCCGCCTGGGCCGCATGCGGTGGAGGTGGTCCTGGCGGACGCCAACCACCAGCCGCTGGACCGCAAGGAGGTTGCCTTCACCGTGCCCCCGACCCTACACGGCGGCGCGAGCGGGCACGGCCGATAGAACGGTCCGGATGGGCTGCCCTCTCGAGGTCGCCTGTCCGGACCAGCTGCAGGTGGCCCCTCAGAGTGATGCGGCGGTCGAGCGCCCCCTGCCTCGCACGGTTCACCCGACCCTCAGCGGACCTTTGCCTTTGCTGCTGCGCCGGGATGATCGATCCGACTGATGAACCTATGCGCATGCGGCACAGGGTCACAGAAGTACTGGTCTGGACCGAGCATTTTACGGTTGTTCAGCTCGGGTGTGCTCAGCAGTGGGAAGTCCACCTTCGTGACGGCGCAGCCCCAATCTCGGTACCATGCCCCAGCGCGCCATGGCCAACTCCCGCACCCCGTCGGCGGCCGTGCGCACGATCGGCGCCGGATAGTCCGGGAAGATCCCTGGCAAGGGAGGCATGTTGCCCACGCTGTCCCGCATAGCTCGCGATAGTTCGGATGGCGGCCTGGGCCGTGGTCATGCTGTACAGGTTGCACATGGCCAGGGGGCTATCAGGCCCAGGACTAGGCCGCGTTAACGTTGAGCGTGCTGCCGTATGGATGTGAAGACGGGGTTACGAAAAGTGCTGGAATGGGCGACAGCGCCCTGAATGACGAACACGCCATGGCGCTGCCCAGCTTAGCGGATATCCCAGAACGGGCGGTTTGCCTCCGTCATGGCATCAGCGCGGGTCGTGCCGATGTCGGCCAGGAGGCGGTGATCCATTTCGGTCAGCAGCCGGCGGGTTCGCCGAGCCTCTAGCATGGCGCCGACCCTGTGCCAGATCCTCCAAAGGCCTAAGCTGTTTCCGCTAGGGGCGAGACATGGAGCCGAGACAATGTGCGTCGCCATCCTACCCTCCTGTGTCTGACGACCTCTGATGAGCAGAGGGTAGAGGGCACAGGTTCATCAATAAAACGAATTGACTTGATGGCCTCCATCAGCAGTTTTGATGACATGGCATTGCCTGTGCTGGCTATGCCGCCGGCAATTCTTTCTAACCCTCTCGTCGGTTCCATCGCGACGAAGGTGTTTGCGAGATGAACGACAGACCCCGGCCGAAAGCGATGACTGCGAGGGTTTTGGCAGCCCTCCCGCTGCCGCTGCTGCCGCCGCCAGTCCCCAGGGGGCACTGGATTGGGTTCACGCCATAATCCGCGCCGGGCGCTTCCTTTCCGCCTCGGCGAGGCCTTCTCAGTAACGGCCGCGCCGCCGGAGCAGGTCCCCCTCTCGCCCAGATCATCAGTCGACGGGGCGATGGGCTATCTGCGGCCAGCCGAGAACTGGCGGCCGAATCCTACACGGGTACTGTGGAAAGCGCCTTCAGCCTGCGGGGAAGATCAGGGACTCCCTGGCCGACCATGGCACATCTTCGCCATGTGGCGTCCATTTGCAGACTCCCCCAAGGCAACGCGACAGCTTGACCGCCCTGGAATGGCCGGTCGTGCGGGTCACGGGGCAAGACAGGGCAGGGCGACAGGGTATCGCCATCGCGCGGGCGCCTGCGAGGAAAGTTCCTCCGCCTCCTCGACGTCAGAGCACGGGACTGCGGCGAGGCCGCGGTCTCCGACAGCTGCGCCGCCTGCTCATCCAGGCGTTGCAAAGCCTCTCGAAGCTCATTGACGGCCGCAACTGCTCCGTTGATCCACTGGCGAAATCCAGGCTTGTCCTGCAGGGCGCAGGCATCCGAGAGCCAAGCGGCCAAAATGCGTCGCTTGTCCGCGAGCGCCAGGTTGGGATCCGCGGCCACCTCCGCCGGATGCGTGAGTCTCGAGGCAGAGGCAGGCAGGTCATCCGGCAGCGGGAAGCGGTCAGGCGCCCCGCTGTCCCCACCAGAGTTTGTGACTGTGTTCATGGGGGCTCTCCGGGAATCAAGCCTCCCGGCTGAGCCGGGAGGCCGTCTTCACAGACAACAACACCAGGATCAGGCGGCCTTCTGCCGCTCTGCGTCATGGTCCACGAGCTTCGGCTGGATGTCCGCTTGTGGCGCGGCCAGCGCTGCGCCGCCGATGTCGATCCGCCGCGGCTTCAGTTGTTCCGGTACCTCCCGGACCAGATCGATCGTGAGGAGGCCGTTCTCAACATTCGCAGCCACGACCTTGACATGGTCAGCCAGATTGAACGTTTGCTTGAAGTTTCGGAGCGCGAGGCCCTGGTGAAGGAATTCATGCCGAATGTCCTCCGCCTGCTTCTTGCCAGTGACGAGCAGGGTGTTTCCCTGCTGAACCAGTTCAATCTCATCGCGCGTAAAGCCGGCGATGGCCATGCTGATACGGTACTGATCGTCGCCCTTTTTCTCGATGTTGTAAGGCGGCCAGTCCGGGCGGGCGCCGCTGTCCAGCATATCGAACAGGCGGTCGAAACCCACCGTGGTCCGGAACAGGGGGGAAAAGTCAAACGTCCTCATAACCACATCCTCTTTGAGCAATATGGGTACAAGTGTCGGGTGCCTGGGCACCCGTTCCGCCGAGCCGTTCGGCCTCGGCGGCAAACGAGATAGAGCAGGCAAAGCAGTCTTCAAGCGTCCTCTACCGGCTTTTTTTGGCTTCAGCGGGGGAGTGCAGCCGCCGAGGGCGCGCGCCCGGCCAGGTTCATCTCGCCGGGCGATCTCGTTAACGCATATGCCGACGCTGCCGTCAGCCTAGGACAAGTCTTAGCCACGAAAGAGCGTCCGGTTTTGGCCGTAAGCAGCCAGTCCGCTTCCAGCGGTATTTCCGATGAAGCGGACTTGAGCTGTAAGAGCGCCGTTGCGGTGCCATATCGCCTAATGGATTCATCTACCCTTGGCCTGCCCGGGCGAAGTAGCGGCTTGGGGTCTGGCCCAGGGCCTTCTTGAACATGGTGATGAAGGCGGTGACGGACTCGTAGCCGAGGTCGCCCGCCACCTGCTGCACCGATGCGCCGCCCGCCAGCTCACGCATCGCGACCACCAGATGGAACTGCTGCCGCCAGCGCCCGAAGCTCAGCTTGGTCTCCTGCAGCATCAGCCGTGTCAGCGAACGCTCGCTCATGGCCACGCGCGCCGCCCATTCCCCAAGTGTGCTGCGATCGCCCGGATTGTCAGTCAGGGCAGCCGCAATCAGGCGGATCTTTGGATGATCTGAGACGGGAAGGTTGAGCTGTTCCTGCGGCATCAGCGCCAACTCGTCGAGGAGCACACGCACCAGCCGCCCGTTCTGGTCGTCCAGCGCATAGTCGTGCGGTGCGTCCGCCAGGCGGTGGATCATTTCCCGGACCATCGCAGAGACGGCGATGGTGCAGCACTGCTCTGGCATGGCGGCCGCATCCGGTTCGACGAAGAGATAGGACAGGCGGGCATTGGGGGTAGCACGGTTGCTGTGGAGCTGGCCGCCCGGAATCCACACACCGCGATGGGGCGGGACCACCCACAGGCCGTTGGCGGCCGTGCAGGTGACGGCGCCTTGCAGGGCCAACACGAGTTGCCCCTTGCGGTGCCGATGCATCGGTATCTCCAGGGCATAGTTCCGGAAATCGAGGCGCAGCGCGACGGCCGGACGGTCGGTCTGGTCCGGGTCATGCTTGGCGGTGCAGGAGAGCAGAGGCGTCATGGTTGGCCGGATTTAGCGATTATCTGGCAAGCTATCGCAATTCAGGACAGACGCAAGCCGCTATGCATCGGAGGCTGATTGAGACGAAGCCGATGATGCCATGACCGCGAAACGTTCTCCCCCACTCGCCCGCCCTCTCCTGTTGCTGACGGGTATTCTCCTGATCGCCGCTAATCTGCGCGCGCCCATCACCGGTGTGGCGCCGGTCCTGGAGATGATCCGCGACGCCACCGGCCTCGGAACTGCGGGGGCGGGCACACTCACGACACTGCCGCTGCTGGCCTTCGCCATCGCCTCGCCCTTCTGCGTGCTGCTGGGACGTGAATACGGGCTGGAGCGCAGCCTGTTCGTTGCGCTGATGCTGGTCACAGGCGGCGTCGTGTTGCGCTCGCTGGGTCCCGTCTGGAGCCTCTTCCTGGGCACCGGCATCATCGGCGTGGGCATCGCCATCGGTAACGTGCTGCTGCCGAGCCTGCTCAAGCGGGATTTCCCGAACCGCATCGCCGCGCTGACGAGCGCTTATGCGCTCACCGCTGGCGTGGTGGCGGCCCTGGCCTCGGCAGCGGCGGTGCCGATTGCCACGCTGCCGGGTTCAGGATGGAACTGGGCGCTTGGCGCCTTCTTGCTGGTGCCCCTGCTGGCCCTTGTGGTGTGGTCGCCCCAGCTCGCCGGCCGCACGGCGCCCGCCTCCGGCACCGCTGGCCCGCTGCATGGCGGCCGTATCTGGCGCTCGGCACTGGCCTGGCAGGTGACGGTGTTCTTTGGCCTCAACTCGCTCGTCTACTATGTAACAGTTACCTGGCTGCCAGCCATTCTGACCGATGCCGGCTACTCGCCTGCCTCGGCGGGATCGCTCCACGGTGTGTCCCAGCTGGCGACGGCCGTGCCCGGCATGATCCTCGGGCCGCTGGTCGGCCGCCTGAAGGACCAGAAAGCCCTGGCCGCAGGCACGGCGGTGCTGACCGCGCTTGCCCTGCTTGGCATCCTGCTATTACCCGGCTGGGCGGTGCTCTGGGCGGCGTTGTTCGGCTTCGGCTCAGGCGGCACCTTCATCCTGGCCCTGGCCTTCATCAGCCTGCGCGCCGCGAGCGTGCAGCAGGCGGCGGCCCTGTCCGGCATGGCCCAGACCGTGGGCTACACCATCGCGGCCGCCGCGCCGCCGCTCGGCGGGATGCTGCACGACACCTCGGGTGGCTGGCTTATGCCACTCATCGCCTGCGTGGCGCTGTGCGGCATTACGGCGGCGTTCGGCTACCGTGCAGGGCGCGACCTACACATCACCTGAACAATCAAGGAGGCGAACAATGAGCGAGAAGGTTGCCATCGTCACTGCGGGCGGCAGCGGCATGGGGGCCGCAGCGGCGCGGCGTCTCGCGGCAGACGGGTTCAAGGTCGCGGTCCTGTCCTCCTCCGGCAAGGGCGAGGCGCTGGCACAGGAACTCGACGGCCTCGGGGTCACCGGCTCGAACCAGTCCACCGAGGATCTGCAGCGGCTCGTGGATCAGACGATGCAGCGCTGGGGCCGCATCGACGTGCTGGTGAACAGCGCCGGACACGGCCCGCGCGCGCCCATCCTCGACATCACGGACGAGCAGTGGCACGCCGGGATGGACGTCTACTTCATGAACGTGGTGCGCCCCGTGCGGCTGGTCGCCCCCATCATGAAGGCCCAGGGTGGCGGCGCCATTGTCAACATCTCGACGGCCTGGGTCTTCGAGCCGAGCGCCATGTTTCCGACCTCGGCAGTGTTCCGGGCGGGGCTGGCCGCCTACACCAAGATCTTCGCCGACGCCTATGCGGCCGACAACGTGCGGATGAACAATGTGCTCCCAGGCTGGATCGATAGCCTGCCCGCCATCGAAGAACGGCGCCAAAGCGTGCCGTTGGGCCGCTACGGCCGGGCCGAGGAAATTGCTGCAACCATCAGCTTCCTGGCGTCCGATGGCGCGGGCTACATCACCGGCCAGAACCTCCGGGTTGATGGTGGGCTGACACGGGCGGTTTAACCTGAAGAGCTTCACTCACTGGCCCTGCTGCCGTAGCCGGAGGCGGCTAGTCAGTGCCAGTTACCCCCTATCGCAGCCATACCCGCTTACTGGAACATAGCCGGATCCAACGGAGGGCTGCTGTGGGCGCAAAGCGGAAGAGACGTGAGCGATACGCCAAGTCTCCCGTCTGGCCATCGCAGCTATAAGCCTCTCGGTTAAATCCTTTCCCAGACTCACATGCGAGACCGTGTCTCCGCACGCCCTTGATAGCGAGGTAGGGATGATCCTTCGCTGGCGAGGCCGCGGCCCACAGCCGATGCGCCAGGTGTGCCGCCCGCGCCTGGATGGCCTGCCGCTCGCGTGCTCGCGCGGCGGATCTCGAGGCCGCCTCGGGCGCGAAGGCCGCGCGCGCTGCTGCCCGTGCTGACGGAGGCGCTGGACAGCGTGGAGGCCGGCATCGCCTGCGCCTTGTTCCCGCAGCCACGGGTCACGTTGTCGGTCTTCGTGCAGACATCCTTTGCGCTGGGATGGATGCTGCCGCGCCTGCCCCGCTTCCCGCGAGAACAGCCCGAGATCGAGCTGCACCTGTCCACCGGCATTGACGCGCCGGAGTCGCGGGACGGGCCGGACGCGGTGGTGCTGCACGGGCGCGGACCCTGGCCGGACCTCGCGACCCACCTGCTCTTCCCCGACCGGCTGGTGCCGGTCTGCGCGTCATCCTGGCTGGTGGCGCATGGCGCGCCGGAACCGCGCCAACTCGCGGAGGAGGCGCTCCTCATCTCGGACACCGCGCCTGACGATGGGGACGAATGGTTCGCCCATGCCGGCCTGCGCGGCCTGGCGCCGCGGCTCCGCTGCGCTTCGGGTCCTCCCTGCTGCCGCCCCAGGCGGCGGCCACGACAGCGTTGCTGGAGTGCTGGCCGGGCTCGCTGTTGCTTCCGGCATGCGCCGCGCAGGCTACGTGCCCCACCGGGACATCACGGTCATGGCTATCCGCGCCGAGGAAGCCGTTGCCTGGTTTCCCTTCGGCTGCCCCGGCTCCAGAGCAGCCACGGGCACGTTGCCGGCCAAGGCCCTGGCGGTGCAGCGGATGGACACCGCCATCCGCTGGCTGACGCCATGCGGGCAGAGGGCTTCGACCCGTACTCGTGCAGGCGCGGTGAGGCAGCCGTCACGCCAGGGAATACATCTGCATTTATCGAGCTTCACATTGAGCAGGGGCCGGTTCTGGAAGCCGAGGACCTTCCAATCGGCATTGTCACCGGCATCCCTGGCAGCCGGCGCCATCGCTTCGGCCGAGTACTGGGTGCATGGAACCATTCCGGCGCTACGCCTCGTCGCCATCGCCGAGACGCTGCCGCAGCGCTGGCAGAACTCGCTTACCGGCTGGAGCAACACTGGATCGCCCTTGAAGAAGCCGGGAGTTAGTCTGTACTTTCTGCGTCATGGCAACCAGCACGGATGCTGGTTTCACCAAGATTGCAGGCGAGGCCGACTGCAAGCTGGACGTACGTAGCGTTGATCAATCAGCTTTGGACCTCCTCTTTGCTGAGTTGCACCGGCTGGCAGCAGAGATCGAGGCACGGCGCGGAGTGCGAGTAGTTTTGGGGCCCGAGAGCGCCGGCACACCGACGCCGATGAACCCGGCGCTCATCGCCGCACTTGAACGGTCCACGCATGCGCAGGGCATCGCATATCGGCGGATGCCAAGCGGCGGCGGGCACGATGCCTCCGCCTTCCAAAAGGCCGGCATCCCATCCGCCATGCTCTTTGTGCGCAATCAGAACGGTAGCCATAACCCGAGCGAATCCATGCGGTGGGAGGACTTCGACGCCGCCTGCAGCACACTGATGCACTTCGCCAGCCAGACCTAAGAGCTTAGGACAAGACCTGTTCTGAGGCGTTGAGGAGGGATGGCGCTCCTCGTTTCTGACGATCTCTGGGCTGTGGTCGAGCCGCTGTTGCCGCGCGATCCGCCGAAGCCGAAAGGCGGACGGCCCCGTGCTTCGGACCGTGCGGTCCTGGCGGGCATCCTATTCGTGCTGCGGACCGACATCCAGTGGCAACACGTACCCACGGAGTTGGGCTGCTGCGGCAAGACCTGCTGGCGGCGATTGGGCGGTGGCATGCCGCTGGGGTTTGGGTCCGGCTACACCGGGTGCTGCTGGAGCGTGCAGGATACAGGCGCCCTGGACTGGCATCGGGCGGCACTGAACAGCGCCAGCCTGCCTGCAAAAAGGGGGCGCGCAGCGGTCGGCCCGAACCTGACGGACCGCGGCAGGCCCGGCAGGAAGCGGCACCTCCTCACCGACGCGCAAGGTACGCCGCTGGGCCTGACACTGAGCGGGGCGAACTGTCACGACAGCCGCATGCTCCTGCCGACGCTTGATGTTGTGCCGAACGTGCTGGCCAGACACCGGGGACGGCCACGTCGCAGGCCGGGCAAGCTGCACGCCGACAAGGCTTACGACCATCGCCGCTACCGAAGCGAATGCCGTGCACGCGGCATCATCCGCGCATTGCCCGGCGTGGCATCGAGAGCAGCGCCCGCCTTGGCCACCATCGCTGGGTCGTCGAGCGCAGCTTCGCGGGGCTGAACCAGTTCCGGCGCCTGGCGATCCGCTATGAACGCCGCGTTGACCTCCACCACGCCCTAACAACACTCGCCTGCGCCGTCATCTGTTTGCGCCAGCTCAGATGGTTTTGTCCTTAGCTCTTAGAGCGGTTTCCGGCCTGATTGAATCGCCTGTGATCCCCACGGTCGCCTGAAGCTGATTCAGTCGCCGTTTGGCAAAAGGGGCGTGGCATGTCGAAAGCGTTGTCGACGGATCAGCGGGAACGGGTGGTCACAGCGGTGGGCTCAGGGTCATCCTGCCGGGCAGCGGCCCGCTTCGGCGTCTGCGCGGCGAGTGCGGTCCGCTGGTGCGCGCTGGCGCGTCGGGCGGGTTCGGTCACGCCAGGGCCTCTCGGTGGAGACCGCCGCTCGGCGCGCACCGAGGCCCATGCGGCCCTCATCCTGAACCTGGTGGAGCGGAAGTCGGATATCTCGCTGGCGGAGGTCCGGTCCGAGTGGACGGAGGCGGGCGTGTCGGTCGGCATCAGTACGTTGTGGCGCTTCTTCGACCAGCATCGCATCACGCGCAAAAGCAGCCGAGCGCACACTTGACACCCTCTGGAGCATCGTCGGCCGCATCACCGAAACCTTCACGCCCACCGAGTGCGCCAACTCCTTCGCCGCCGCAGGAGACGATGCAGACTGATCGAAAACCACTCTAGCGTCTACCCCCAGTTCGGCATGGGTTTGGGAAAGCTTGGTTCTCAGCGCCTCCGTGGCGCTCCGGCGGTGGCTTTGGCTAGCTCTGAAAGTTCACGTTTGCACCCTTGTACCCCGGCCTGGCTCAACAACCAATTGCGGAAGATCTGCAGGGAAGGCAAGCGGCCGGTCGAGGCCGGATATATCAGCCAGTAGTTGCAGCGGCTGGAGACACGCTGAGCGAAAGGCTCGACCAGGAGGCCTAGAGCCAGTTCCTGCTGCACCATGAAGCGCGGTAGCAGTGCCAGACCGAGGCCAGACAAGGCGGCTTCGATCATCAGGTGCATCTGCTCGAAGATAGGCCCCTGGCGCAGGCCTGCCTCCCTGATACCCAGATCGCCAAGCCATTCGTCCCACGCCGTCGGCCTATCCAGGTGATGGAGAAGCCTGTAGCACGGCAATGCCTCGAGGGCTGACATGTCCGGTGGATGGCGCAGAGACGGACAACAAACGGCGACCTGTTCCTCGGCCATCAGCCAGTCGGACTGCGTGCGCTCCGGCGGCGCGATGCCGAAGTGGATGGCGGCATCGAAGCGGTGCTCATCGAAATCGACCGGATCCGTCCGCGTATAGAACTTGATCGCGATATCCGGCTGTTGCGCGGCGAAAGCGGGGTACCGCGGCATCAGCCAGCGGGCGCCAAAGCCTGGCAGGGTGGCGATGCTGAGTTGCTGCGCGCCGCCGCTGGCGTGGTGCGAGGCCCGCAGGCTGGCCTGCTCGATGCAGTCCAGCGCCTCCTTGATCTCCTCCAGATAGCTTTCCCCGGCACCGCTCAGGATCAGTCCGCCAGGCTGGCGCTGGAACAGCCTGACACCGAGTTCGGATTCCAGGATGCGTACCTGCCGGCTGATCGCCCCAGATGTCAGACAGCATTCGCGTGCTGCCTCGGTGAAGCTCAGCAGGCGCGCCGAGGCCTCGAAGGCTTGCAGGGCCATGATCGAAGGAAGCTTACGGCGCATCGACTGCTGCCCCCATGCGATGAAAACTGCGAACCGCCTCAGTTAACATCGCTTGCCCCTTCGCCAACAAGAGAATGCAATCTGCCCAGGGACAGGATGAGACGCCGTGACGCGGCCGAAATCGGCGAGCCGGGACGGCCAGCCAAGGAGCGGAAGCGGGATGGGAGCCAATATGCGACGGCGTGCGGCCTCGCTGGGCCTGATGGCGGCCACGGTGGTGGCCGGCCTCTACGCCAGTGAAGGAAATGCCCAGGCGCAGGAACGCGTCCTGAAGGTCGCGCCCAGCGCGGATCTGGCCGTGCTGGACCCGATGTACTCGGCGGTGATTATCACGCGCCTGTACAGCCTGATGGTCTATGAGACGCTGTTTTCCTGGGATTCCAAGCTCCAGCCACAGCCGCAGATGGTCGATCGGTGGAGCGTGGCGCCGGACCAGCTGAGTTGGACCTTCACCTTGCGGCCAGGGTTGCGCTTCCACGATGGTTCCCCTGTCACCACCGCCGATGTCTCGGCCATCGCTGAAGCGATGGATGGGGCGGGACGTGCTGGGACAGAAGCTCGCCACTTATGTCGCCAGTATCGATCCTGTGGATTCCTTGAGCTTTCAGATCCACCTGACGAAACCAGCAGCCTTTCTGCCCTGGGCGCTGGGCTCCGCGGTCGGCCAGATTCCGGCCATCATGCGCGCCGCGGACCTGGCGGGCGATCCCTCGCGCCCTGTCAGCACGGCCATAGGAAGTGGGCCCTTCCGGTTCGATCACGCCGCCCGCGTGTCCGGCTCCCGTGCGGTCTTCCCGCGCAACGCGCTGTATCAGCCTCGCGCCGAACCACCGGATGGCCTTGCCGGCGGCAGGGTGGTGAAGGTCGACCGTGTCGAATGGCATGTGATGCCGGATGCCAACACCGCTGTCGCCGCCTTGCAAACCGGCGAGGTCGATCTGGTGGAAGCGCCCTTGCTGGACCTGTTGCCGACCTTGCAGGGCAACCGGGCCATAACTGTTCGCAAGATCAACCAGCTTAACAACCAGGGCATCATGCGGCCCAACGCGCTGCTGCCGCCCTTTAACGACCCGCGCGCCCGGCAGGCCCTTGCCCTGCTGGCGGACCAGGGCGATTACATGTCGGCCGTGGTGGGCGACCCCGCCCGCTGGCACCGCTGCGGGGCCTATTATATCTGCGGTGGCCCTTACGGCCAAGTGCGGGCGCCCTTCCCGCAGCCGGACATCGCGCGCGCCAGGGCCTTGCTCGCCGAGGCGGGCTATGGTGGCGAACCCCTGACCGTGGTGGCCACCAAGGAGCTCGCGCCCATCGGGCAGATGAGCGAGGTGATGATCGATGGGCTGCGGCGCGCCGGGGTCAACCTCGATGTGATCTGGACCGATTGGGGCACGATGGTAGGCCGCCAGAGCCAGAAGGGCCCGCCATCCGCCGGCGGCTGGAACCTACAGATCAGCTACTCCTCCGGCATCACCGCCAGTAACCCGATGACCAATGTCGGCACCAACATGGTTTGCAACGGCAGCAACTGGATGGGCTGGCCCTGCGACGAGCACACGGAGACGCTGCGCCAGGCCTTCGTGGATGCACCGGACGAAGCGGCGAGGCTCGCCGTGACGCAACAGCTGCAGACCCATCTGGAAACCGTGCGTCCCTACATCCCGCTCGGTGAGTTCGACGCGCCCATCGCCTATCGCAGCAGCCTGCGCGGTGTGCTCGATTCGCCTGTGATCACTTACTGGAACATCGAGAAGCCCTGAGATGCTTCCGATCACCGGCTATGTGGACCGCTGGAGCGTCAAGCCCGGCGAGGCCATCCGTTTCATGATCAGCAGCCGGGGCGGCGTACCCTACCACGCCCGGCTGGCCAGGATTTTTTGTGCGGATCCCAACCCGAGAGGCCCAGGATATCGCGAGGCCGCCATGCCCTGCGGCATCGACGGCCCCCATGCGGGGATTGAGCAACCGGTGCGGCCGGGGTCCCGCGCCCTGGTGCCACGCCTTGACCTCGCTGGCAGCCTCTCCCTGGCGCTGACCTTGCGGCCAACCCTACTGTCCTCCCCCCGCCCGCAGACGCTGCTGCACTGGCAGGGGGGGCGTGTCAGCCTTCGGTTGTGGATCGGGCAACGCCGCCTGCACGCCGAGCTGTCCTCCCCCGCCGGTGCGCTGCGGGCGGAAACCGGCCTCATCCTGGACGGAGGATGGGTTGATGCCGCCCTGGTGCTGGATGACGAGGCAGGCTGCCTGCGCCTCGCCTGCCGGCCCCGCCCGTTGCCCTACAGCCCCGCGCCACGGCTGACCCTGGCGGAGGCGAACGGCCCCATTCCCCCACTCGGCAGAGGGCGGATGATGTTGGCGGCTACTCTGGACCGCACGGCGCATTTCAACGGCCGGCTGGAGCGGCCTGCCATTCATGATGGCGCTTTGCCCGTGGAGATCCTGCTGGACGCGCGATCCGGGTCCACCCGGCTTCCGGGCGTGCGGGCCTTGTGGGACTTCGTGGAGGGTATCGGCACGGAGCGCATCACGGATTTCGGCCCCCATGGCTTCCATGGCGAGCTGGAGAACCTGCCCACCCGCGCCGTCGCGGGTGCTGTCTGGTCCGGCCGCCACCAACGCTGGACCGATGCGCCGGAGGAATACGCCAGCATCCACTTCCACGAGAATGATGTAGGGGATCTGGGCTGGTTGCCCTCGCTTTCCCTCACCATCCCGCCGGAATGGCCGAGTGGCCTCTACGCCCTGCATCTGGAGACCGCGGAAGGGCGCGACAACATTCCTTTCGTGGTGCGCGCCGCCGAGGCCGGGGCACAGGCGCCCGTCGCGCTGCTACTGCCGACGCTGACCTATCAGGTCTATGGCCAGTATCCGCGCCAGGCGGTGACCGAGGCCGCCGCCTCCCGCGCCCGGGCCTGGGGGGCGCTGACGGAAACGGCTGATCGCCACCCGGAATACGGCCTATCCGCTTACAACACCCATGCGGATGGCAGGGGCGTCACCATCACTTCGATGCGCCGGCCCATGCTGGATAAGCGGGTGAACCAGATCCACCGGCTGGACGAGACGCCGGAAGGCTCCGGCACCTACTGGCTAGCGGCCGATACCTACCTGCTGGATTGGCTCGACCGGCGCGGCATCCCCTGCGAGGTCATCACCGACCACGATGTGCATGCCGAGGGGGTCGGGTTGCTGCGCCGCTACACCGCTGTGCTGACCGGCCAGCACCCGGAATACCACACGGAAGAAACGCGTGGCGCCATCGCCGCCTTCATCGAGGGCGGTGGCCGCTTCCTCTATCTCGGCGGCAACGGCTTTTACTGGAAGATCGTCCCTTTCCAGGGCGAGACCTGGGCCGTGGAACTCCGCCGGGCGGAAGGCGGCATCCGTACCTGGGCCGCCGAACCCGGCGAAGGCTACCACGCCTTCGATGGAAGCTATGGTGGGCTGTGGCGACGGCTGGGCAAGCCGCCCCAGGCGCTGGTCGGCGTCGGCTTCAGCTCCCAGGGTGATTACCGCGCCGAGCCGTACCGCTTTACCGATGCCATTCAGGACCCGCGCATCGCCTTCATGCGGCAGGGGCTGGAGGAAGCCGCGCCCGGCATCAGCTTCGGAGAGCGAGGGCTGATGGGCGGCGGCGCCGCTGGCCATGAGATCGACCGCGCGGACCGAAGCCTTGGCACACCCGCCCACGCGCTGGTGCTGGCCGTGGGCCTGCCGCAGCACCCGAGCTTCGAGCCTGCGAATGAAGATCGTCTGACACAGGAATGGCCCGGCACACGCGAGGACGTTGTCCGCTCCGACGTCACCTTTTTCGAAAGCGCGGGCGGCGGCGCGGTCTTCTCCGTCGGCTCGATGTCCTTCATCGGCGCTCTGCCCATCGACAATTACGAAAACCTGCTGGCGCGGCTGATGGAGAACATCCTCCGCCGCTTCGCCGACCCGACGCCATTTCCCTGGCCGGAGACGGCGTCCGCGCTGCCGGAAAAGGAAACCCTTTCATGATCCGCCGTCGTCAATTTTTTGCCGCGGGCAGCGCCACCATCCTGGCCACGCCTTCCGTGCGGGCCGCGCCCGCCCGCGTGCTGCGCTTCATCCCCCAGGTCGACCTCGCCATCCTCGACCCGACCTTCGCGTCCTTCTACGTGACGCGGAACCACGGCTACATGGTGTTCGACACACTCTACGGCCTGGACGGCAACTTCGCCCCGCAGCCGCAGATGGCATCCGGCCATGTCATCAGCGCCGATGGCCGCCAGTGGGACATTACGCTCCGCGACGGCCTGCTCTGGCATGATGGCGAGGCGGTGCTCGCACGCGATTGCGTGGCCTCGATCCGCCGATGGATGCTGAAGGATGCGCTGGGCGCCGCCGTCATGGAAGTGACGGACGAACTCTCTGCGCCCGATGACCGCACCATCCGCTTCCGGCTGAAAAAGCCTTTCCCGCTGCTGGCCTACGCCATGGGCAAGACCGCAGCGCCGATGTGCGCGATGATGCCGGAGCGGATCGCCCGCTTGGACCCGAACAAGCCGATCACTGAGATGGTCGGCAGCGGCCCATATCGCTATCTGGCCAGCGAGCGCCTGCAAGGTGCGCGCAATGTCTATGAGCGTTTCGACCGCTACGCGCCGCGCCAGGACGGCACGCCCGACTGGACCGCCGGCCCCAAGGTGACGCATTTCGACCGCGTCGAATGGACCACCCTGCCCGACGCCTCCACCGCCTCTGCCGCGCTGATGACCGGCGAGCAGGATTGGTGGGAGAACGCCTCGCTCGACCTGCTGCCCGCCCTGCGCGCCCGCCGCGACATCCGCGTCGCGGTGACGGACCGCACCGGCTGGATCGGCGTCATGCGCGCCAACCATACCCAGCCGCCCTTCAACAACCCGGCCATCCGC
>JH599958.1:15172-190338 GCA_000245075.1 Acetobacteraceae bacterium AT-5844 | reverse complement strand
GCCGCCCTTCAACAACCCGGCCATCCGCCGTGCCTTCTGGGGCGGTCTGGACCAGGCATCTGTCATGCAGGGCATCGTTGGCAACGAGCCATCGCTCTACCATGACGGCGTCGGCGTCTTCTGCCCCAATACCCCGATGGCCAGCGATGCCGGGCTGGAAGTGCTGAAGGGCCCGCGCGACTATGAGAAGGTCAAGCGGGAGATCCTCGCCGCCGGGTACAAGGGCGAGCGCGTGGTCGTGCTTGCACCTGCGGATTTCCCCAGCATCAACACCATGGCGCTGGTCTGCGCGGACCAGATGCAGAAATCGGGCTTCAACGTCGATGTGCAGAGCATCGACTGGGCCAGCATGACGCCGCGCCGCTCCAACCGTGACAGCGTGGACAAGGGAGGATGGAGCGTCTTCTTCACCGCCGTAGTGGGCAGCGACCTGCTGAACCCCGGCGGCCACTTCATCCTGCGCGCCCAGGGCGCCGGCGGCTGGTTTGGCTGGCCGGACAGCCCGCGCATCGAGACGCTGCGCCAGGCCTGGTTCGACGCGCCGGACGAGGCGGCGCAGCAATCCATCTGCCGTGACCTGCAACGCCAGGCCGTGCAGGACGCGCCCTACTATCCTCTGGGGCAATACCAGCAGCCGACCGCCTACAAATCCAACCTCACTGGCATGCTGGACGGCTTTGCCACCTTCTGGAGCATCCGCCGTGGTTGAGACGCCTGCCCTTTCGGCGCTGGAGATGGTCCAGCGCTTTGCCGCCGGCACCCTTTCCCCCGTCACGGCGCTGGAAAGCGCGGTGGAACGGCTGGCGCAGGTCGAGCCCCGCCTGAACGCGGTGGTGCTCTTGGACATGGAGACAGGCCGCCAGATGGCCGAGGCCTCCGCCGCGCGCTGGCGGGATGGCAAGCCGCTCGGCCCGTTGGATGGCGTGCCGGTCGCGGTGAAGGACACCAACAACGTCACAGGCTGGCCGACCCGCTTCGGCTCCCACCCGACCTCCACCGCCCCGGCGCCGGCGGACACCCCAGGCGTCGCCCGGCTGCGGGAAGGCGGCGCCGTGTTCTTCTGCAAGACGGCTACGCCGGAATATGGCTGGAAGGGCATCACCCATGGGCCGCTGACCGGCATCACCTGCAACCCCTTGGAACCCGGAGCGGACGCCGGGCGGCTCCAGCGGTGGCTCGGCGGCGCTGGTGGCAGCCGGCGTGGTACCCCTGGCCACGGGCGGCGATGGTGGCGGCTCCATCCGCATCCCGGCGGGCTTCACCGGCACCTACGGGCTGAAGCCGACCTATGGGCTGGTGCCCAACACGCCGCATTCGCTCGGCTGGCTGGGCGTCTATGGCGGGCTGTCCCGCACCGTCGCCGACAGCGCCGCCTTCCTGCGGCTGAGCGCGGCGCCCGACTGGCGCGATGCTTTCGCCGCGCCCACGCGCGACGTGGACTATCTGGCTTCTCTTGAGGAGGGTGTCGAAGGTCTGCGCATCGCCTACTCGCCGGATCTCGGCTTTCCCGGAGTGCATTCGGAGGTCGCGGCCGCGGTGGAGCAGGGGGTAGAGGTGCTGGGCCGCGCCGGAGCCACCATCACCAAGGTGGCGCTGGATTTCTCGCCGCTGCGGGGTGCGATGGATGTGATCTGGCGGGCAGGCTTCGCCGGGGCCCTGCACCACCTGAGCGGGCCGGAACTCCAGACGCTGGAGCCGGATCTTTTGGAGTTGCTGATCTCCGCAAGAGATCTCACCGCGTCGCAGCTCCAAAGGGCCCAGGACGCCGCACGCGCGCACTGCCAGGCCATGCAGCGCTTCCATCAGGAATTCGACCTGCTGGTGACGCCGACCTTGCCGATACCCGCCTTCAAGGCAGGGCTGAACACGCCGGACAAAACGCGTTTCCCCCGCTGGTATGATTGGACGCCCTTCACCTGGCCGTTCAACCTCAGCCGCCAGCCTGGCGCCTCCGTCCCCTGCGGCTTGGCAGAGGACCTGCCGGTCGGCCTACAGATCGTTGGCCCGCTATACCGCGAGGATCTGGTTCTGCGTGCCAGCCGGTGCGTCGAGAAAGCTATCGACATCGGCAAGCCGTGCCCCCGCACGCCCTTGGTAGCGAGGTAGGGATGATCCCTTGCTGGCGAGGCCGCGGCCCGCGCCTGGGTGCCCTGCCGCTCGCGCGCCCGTGCGGCGGATCTCGCGGCCGCCTTGGCCGCGAAGGCCACGCGCGCAGCTGGCAGCCGCCTCGCCGGTCAGCGTGCGGATATCGTCGCCAGAATCATCGTGCGGCGTGGTGTCGTGGTCGCTCATGAGCCGGGCCTTCCATCGGTGCGCACGATCTGAACGGCCTGTTGGCGATAGCCGCCACCCAGGCGCAGCTCCGCGGCCGCGAAGAGGCAATCGACGATCAGGAGGTTCTGGTAGATTCGGCTATTGATGATCTGCGCTTCGCCGTCGGAGCCGATGACGAAGATGGGCGGAAGTTCGCCTTGGACGATGCCGCGCGCGAACTCCACATAGCCGTGGCGCCCGTCATCGTGGAGGGAGACTGGTCGCCAGGGCGGATTGTCGCCACTGAGGCTGTATCGATAGTTCCGTGCGGTGACGGCCGGGATGATCGGCGCTGCGAGAACGGCCTGGCAATCCACCCCTCGAGGCCGGTGAGATGGATGCCATCGTCAGCCGCAACTTGCTCTGGCTGCTGCCGGAGCCCGGCGAAACGGTGCTGCGCTGACGCGAGCTGGTGGCGCCCGGTGGCCGGGTTGCCGCGATCGAGGCCACAAGGAGGACAGAGCGGAACTGGGCTCAGACCCTCCGAGGCCGCCTGGGCCTGGGTGGGGTCGCGCAGCGTGGCGGTCCCTTGGCCTCCGCGCCGGATGCGTCACCGGCCATGGGGCACTGGCGCCGGGCCGGATTGCGGTCAGTCCGGGCGCTCGATCTTTCCTGGGTCACGGCGGTGCGCCTGCACAACGCGCCTTCGCCCATCTCCGCACTTCTGAACCGCTCCCGCTACTATGGCATCGTTGGTGACGCGGCCGGGACGGATGCTCCCTCTGCCGGTGTGGCCACCGGCTATCGGAGATCTCTCTAGTGGTGCGCACCCTGCCGCCACGCCGCGATGCATTGCACCATGTCCTGGAAGAAAATCTCGAAGGTGCCTTCGGTGACATAGCCGAGATGCGGGCTGAGCACGGCGTTGTCGAGCCCGCGCAAGGGATGGTCCGCCGGCAGCGGCTCCGTGTCGTACACATCCAGCCCGGCTGCGGCGATCCGCTTCTCCCGCAGCGCGGCGACCAGCGCCGCCTCATCCACCAGCGGGCCGCGCGAGGTGTTGATCAGGATGGCATCCCGCCGCATCAGCGCCAACTCCGGCGCGCCGATGATGCCGCGCGAGCGTTCGGAAAGCACCAGGTGCAGGCTGAGGATATCGGCTTCCCTTAGCAGCGCCTCCTTGCTCACCAGCTGCACGCCGAGTTCGTCGCAGCGCGCGGCGGTCAGGTTCTCGCTCCAGGCGATGACGCGCAGCCCGAAGACCTTCGCCACCTCCGCCATGCGCCCGCCCAGCCGCCCCAGCCCCATCAGCCCCAGAGTGCGGCCATGCAGGGTGCGCCCTACCGTGCCCTGCCACAGTCCCTGGCGCATCCGCCTGTCCTCCAGCGGCAGGTGGCGCAGCGCGGCGAGGATGAGTGCCCAGGCAAGTTCCGTGGTGGCATGGAGAGATTCGCCGCCCCGCGTGTTGCAGACATGGATGCCCGCGGCCTGCGCCGCCTCCAGATCCAGCGTGCGGTTCCGCGCGCCGGTGACGACGATCAGCTTCAGCCTTGGCAGCCGCTCGATCAGCGCCGCAGGCATGGGCTGCCGCTCGCGGATGAGCGCCACCCCGTCGTAATCCGCCAGCGCCGCGGCGGCCGCCTCCATATCCCCCAGCGGGCGGTCGAAGAAATCCACCTGGACATCCGCGCCCAGGCTGTCCCAGTCGGCCAGGCCACGGCCGATCTGCTGGTAGTCGTCAAGCACGGCGATGCGGATCACGGCAGGTTCCTTCTCAGTCCAGCGTGATCCTGGCCTTTTCGATCACACCGCGCCAGCTTTCCATGTCGCGCCGCACCGTGGCGGTGAACTCCTCCGGGCTGCTGCCCACCGGCGCCACGCCCATGCCGGCCAGCCGCTCCCGCACCTGCGGCAGGGCCAGCGCCTTGCGGAACGCATCCGCGATGCGCGTGACGACCGGCGCCGGCACCGCCGCCTGGGTGAACAGCCCCAGCCAGTAATCGACGACGAAATCCGCCATGCCGCTCTCGCTCGCGGTCGGCACTTCCGGCAGCAGCGGCGCGCGCTCCGCCCCCGTCACCGCCAGGCCGCGCAACTGGCCTTCCAGCACCAGCGGGCGGGAGGTCTGCACCGTGTCGAACACGAACTGGATCTCATTAGCCAGCAGCGCCGTGATGGAAGGCCCGCCGCCGCGATACGGCACATGCGAGACCTCGATCCCCGCCCGCTGCGCGAACATGGTGCCGATGAGATGGCCGGAGGAACCGGTACCGGCCGAGCCGAACATCATCTTCCCGGGGTTCGCCTTTCCATAGGCGATGAGCTCGCCGATATCCTTCACCGGCAGTCGCGGATTGGTGACGAGCAGGTACGGGCCGCGCACCAGCTCCGTCACCGGTTGCAGGTCCGTCAGCAGCTTGTAGGGCAGGTTGGATTTCAACGAGGGCTCGGTCGCGATCGCCGTCGTATGCAGCAGCAGGGAATAGCCATCCGGCGCCGCGCGGGCGACATTCTCCGTGCCGATCGAGCCCGCGGCGCCGGAGCGGTTCTCCACGATCATCGGCTGGCCGAGGATGTTCTGCATCTCCGCCGCCAGCAGCCTTGCCACCGGGTCGGTCGAGCCGCCGGGCGGATAGGGCACCACCAGCCGCAGCGGGCGGTCCGGGAAGGACTGGGCATGGCCTGGGCGCGGCAGCACCAGCGCCGGTGCCAGGGGGGCGAGCGTCATCGCGCGCGTCAGCGCACGGCGTGTCATCCGCATGGAGCATTCCTTCCTGCATGGGCCGTTCTGCGCCGGCCCTGGCGCCCCGTTCGGGCGCGGTCGCCGAAAGGCTAGCCGCGCGGCCCACCCTTGGAAGCAGCGTGCCCCGCACAGCAACCTTTCGCCAGACGGAAGGATCAAGCCTTTCCGTGGCCCAGCGCCGATCTTTACAGGATGCGGAACGATGCCCTGCGCCAGAGAGGCGTTCCTCGGCGGATTTCACGGTGGTAGCCCTGGTTCCGATCGGCCCCGCACAAGCGCCGACATGAGGATAACGCCATGCCGACCCGCCGCGCATTCCTGCTGGGCGCCGCCACCCTCGCCGCCCCTGCCCTGGCCACAAGCAGTGCCATGGCGCAGCCCAATGGCCGCGCCATCCGCTTCGTGGTGCCTTTCGCGGCCGGCGGCGGCGCGGACATCGTCGCCCGCCTCTTCACCGAGGACCTCTCCCGCGCCCTGGGCGCCCCCGTGGTCATCGACAACCGCCCCGGCATGGCGGGCTCGCTCGGTGCCGACAGCGTCGCCAAATCCGCGCCTGATGGCACGAATATTCTCATCTGCACCCCGGGCGTGCAGATGACCAACCCCTTCCTCTATCCCTCCCTGCCCTACAATGCGGAGACGGACTTCACCCCCATCATCCACCTGGCGGAGCTGCCCAACCTGCTGGTGGTGCACCCCTCCGTGCCGGCGACGAACGTCGCGGAGCTGGTGGCCTATATGAAGGCCAACCCCGGCGCGGTGAACTTCTCCTCCACCGGCCCCGGCTCCTCCAGCCATCTCGCGGCGGAGCTGTTCAAGGTGATGGCCGGCGTGGAGATGACGCATGTGCCTTATCGCGGCTCCGGCCCCGCGCTGATCGACCTCGTCGCCGGCCGCGTGCAACTGGCGGTGGACAGCTTCACGGCCATGATCCAGCCGGTGCGCACGGGCTCGCTGCGCGCCCTCGGCATCTCCACCACCGCGCGGCGGCCGGATTACCCGGAGATCCCCGCCATCGCGGAAACCCTGCCGGGCTACGAGGCCTCCACCCTGCTCTACATCGCCGCCCCCGCCGGCATGGCCGCACCCGTGGTGGAGCGCCTGAACGCCGCCTTCAACGAGATTCTGCAAAAGCCCGCCATCCGTACCCGCTTCCAGGAACTGGGCATGGTGCCGACCGGCGGCACGCCGCAGGCGCTGCAGGAGATCATCACCACCCAGACCGCGAAGTGGAAGCGCGTCATCGAAGTCTCCGGCGCGCGGGTGGAATAAGCCGTCACAGGAGGAATGACCGACCCATGGCCACCGGCCGCTACACCACCGACCTCGACACCGGCGACGTGCTGGGCCCCGTCGAGTTCTCGCTCAGCACCTTCGTCGTGCGCGAATACTGCCACGGCAACGAGATGCACCACCCCTGGTTCCAGGACACGGACCGGCCGATGGTGCCGCCCACCCTGGTGCATCTGCAAAAGCTGAGGCTCTACCGGCATGCCTGCCCGGCCGGCACCGGCCCCACCGCGCGGGTGCATGTAGAATACGACGCCACCTGCCACGACAAGGTCTATGCCGAGGACAAGCTGCGCGCCACGGGCCGCGTGCTGCAACGCTACGTGAAGCGCGGCCGCACCTATGTGCAGATGGAGATCGACCTGCGCTCGGCCGAGGATGACCGCCCGCTCATCACCTATCGCGACACCGTCATCATCTCCTACAAACCCGCCGAGACGGAGGCCGCCGCATGAGCCAGGAACGCCTCGCCCCCGGCACCGAGCTGCGCGCCCACCCCCGCCGCATGACGCGCGAGCGGATGCGCTGGTATGTGGACCTGCTGCCCACCGTGGAAGCCGATGACGGCCGCGTGCACCAGGACGTGCCCACCATCCATGACGATGACGAGTTCGCCCGCTCCCAGGGCCTGCCTGGCATTATCGCGGACGGCATGCTCTCCACCAACTGGCTGCTCTCCCTGCTGATGGATGCCTTTGGTGAGGATGCGCTGGCGCCCGGCGCGCTCCGCACCCGCTACATCGCCCCGGTGTATGAGGATGTGGTCATAACCGCCATCGCGCGCGTGACGGATGTGGTGGATGAAGGCGATGGCCGCCTGCGCTACGCGCTGGAAGTCTGGTGCGAGGATGCGGACGGCAAGAAGCTGACAGTCGGCGAGGCCAGCGTTCGTTGCAGCGGCCCGGTCGCCGCGCGGGCCCAGGCGCCGCGTTTCGCGATCGTCGCCTGAACTAGCGTGCTGCGGAACCGGGGAAGAAGGAATTCTTCCCTAGACCCCATCTTCTTTTCTTTTTTCGAGTTTAGAATTGGGGCTGTAGCGGCCGGGTGCGGCGCTGAGTGGCTTTTCTTATGAATCGAAAAGGCCACGCTTGCTGAACCCTCAGTCGCCGGAGGTCTAAGAGCTCCGGCGCGACCCCTGGCGTGGGACTCAAAAAGGCTGAGGCTGCCAAGGCCGCACCCAAAAACTCGAAGAAAAAAGGAGGGAGCTTGGGGGAGTTCACTCCCCCAACCTTCACCCGTCGTGGCTTACTCCGCCGCCTGAGGCGGCACCGCCCCCAGCGCACCTGCCGCACGCAGCGCTGCGATCCGCTCATCGTTGAAGCCGAACTCGCGCAGGATCTCGTCGGTATGCTCGCCATGGCGGGGCGGGGTGCGCGTCACCTGCGTCGGCGTGGCGCTCATGGCGAAGGGCGCGGCCACGGATTTCACCACGTGCTCGCCCATGCGTTGCTCCACCACGGCGCCGATGGCGGCCAGTTGCGGGTCGTCCGCTGCCTCGCCCACGCTGTTCACCTTGGAGACATTCACCTTGGCCGCGCCGAGGCGTTGCACCAGTTCGGCACAGCTCATGCGGCTGGTGATGGCCGTCAGCTCGGCGATCAACGTCTCGCGGTTCTTGCGGCGGTCGAAGGCGGTGCGGAATTCGGCACGATCCAGCTGCGGCGCTTCCAGCGCGACAGTGAGACGGCGCCACATGTCGTCGGCGGGCGAGATGATGATGACGCTGCCATCCGTGGCCGGGAAGGCCTGGTTCGGCACGCTGAGGTGGTTCGCCGTGCCCATGCGGCCGCGCACCGTGCCGTCCAGCCAGTACTCGGTGTAGAAGTAGTTCATCAGATGCGCGCCGCTGCGCAGCAGCGAGGTTTCCACGCGCTGCCCCTCCCCCGTCCTTTCCCGGTGCAGCAGCGCCGCGAGAATGGCCGAGACCAGGCCCATGCTGGCATGCAGGTCGATCACGGCGGTGCCGGAGCGCACGGGCGGCCGGTCCGCCTCGCCGGTGATGCTCATCAGCCCGCTATGCGCCTGCAAGGCCACGTCATTGGCGCCGAGATGAGAGAGTGGGCCGCGGTCGCCATAGGCGGAGAACTCGCAGAAGACGATGCGCGGGTTGAGGGCGCGCAGCGCCTCGTAGCCCAGCCCGAACTTGTCCATGCCGCCAGGGCGGAAATTATGGATCACCACGTCGCATTGCGTGGCCATCAGCCGCGCGGCTTCACGCGCTGCCTCCTGCCGCAGGTCGAGGATCATGCTCCGCTTGTTGCGGTTGAGGGCCAGGAAGGAGGGGCTGGCGCCGAAATCGCGCATCGCCTCCGGCGTCACGCCGAAGGTACGGGCGTCGTCGCCATGGCCTGGTTCTTCGATCTTGATGATATCGGCGCCGAGATCGCCAAGGATCTGCGTCGCCGCCGGCCCCGCGAAGATACGCGAGAAGTCGAGCACGCGGATGCCGCTGAGCACGCTTTGCAAGAGTCCGTTTCCCTCGTTCTGCATCATGGCCAGCGGCCACGATGTAGCGACGCTACACCGCCTGCGGAGGGCGCATGAAGCATCGCCAGCCGAAGAACGCCTTTCCATATCCTGCAACGTTGCGCCTTCCCCGCGCGCGAGCGCGGTGCCGCTGGCAAGGCCGGGCAAAATCGCCAGGAATTCGCTGTATGCCGGGCGAAAGCCCACGCTTATCTTCCCGCCCCGACGAAGAGGGAGGACTTACATGATCGCACCCATCGCGCTGCCACGCATCCTGCGCATCGGCGGCGGCGCCTTGCAGGAAACGGCCGAGGTGCTGGCGCTTCTCGGCCTGTCCCGCCCTCTCATCGTCACGGATCCCATGATGGTGAAGTTCGGGCTGGCGGAGCGGCTACAGGATGTGCTGCGCCGCGCCGGCATCACCGCCGCGATGTTCTCCGACACCGTGCCGGAACCGGATAGCGATGCGGTGGACCGCGCGCGGCAGGCCGTGCTGGCGGGCGATTACGACTGCCTGATCGGCCTTGGCGGCGGCTCGCCCATCGACACGGCGAAGGCCGTGGCCGTGCTGGCGCGCGAGGGCGGCGAGATGCGGGACTACAAGGCGCCGCGCCAGTACAGCGGCCCTGCCCTGCCCGTCATTGGCATCCCCACCACGGCGGGGACGGGCTCGGAAGCCACGCGCTTCACCGTCGTCACCGATAGCGCCACGCATGAAAAGATGCTGTGCATCGGCCAGTCTTTCCTGCCCGTGGCCGCCATCGCCGATTACGAGCTGACGCTGAGCAAGCCGCCGCGCCTGACGGCGGATACCGGCGTCGATGCCCTCACCCACGCCATCGAGGCCTATGTCTCCCGCCGCGCCAACCCGTTCTCGGATGGCTTCGCGCTAAGCGCGATGCGTGCCATCGCCGGCAACCTGCGCCGCGCCTACATGGATGGCAGCGACCGCGCGGCGCGGGAGGCGTTGATGCTGGGCGCCACCCAGGCCGGCATCGCCTTCTCCAACAGCTCCGTGGCGCTGGTGCATGGCATGAGCCGCCCGATCGGCGCGCATTTCCATGTGCCGCATGGGCTTTCCAACGCCATGCTGTTGCCCGTGGTCACCGCCTACTCCGCGCCGGCGGCCGAACAGCGCTATGCCGATTGCGCCCGCGCCATGGGCGTGCCGGGCGCCGAGGGCAGCGATGCCGCCGCCGTGGCGGCCCTGCTGGAGGAGTTGCACCGCCTGAATGTGGACCTCGCCGTGCCGAGCCCGCGGGCCTGGGGCATTGACCCCGCCCGCTGGGCCGAGCTGCTGCCGCTGATGGCCACCCAGGCCCTCGCCTCCGGCTCCCCGGCCAATAATCCGCGCGTGCCGGATGCGGAGGCCATCCAGGTGCTCTACGGGCAGGCCTGGGCCGGCTGAGCCCTCAGGGCCGGGCCTCGTAGCGGCTGGCGCCAGGCGAGAGCCCCGTCACCCGCTTGAAGGCCCGGCTGAACGCCGCCTGGGAGGCATAGCCCAGGCGGTGCGCCACCACCTCGATCGGCAGCCGCTCCTGCCCGATCCACTGGGTGGCGAGGCGCATGCGCAGCTCCGTGACATAGCGCAGTGGCGAGACGCCCGTGACAGCCTGGAAGCGCTCCGCGAAAACGGAGCGCGAGGTGCCGCTTTCCGCCGCCAGCTCGGCCACTGTCCAATCCCGCCCCGGCTCCCGGTGCAGGGCGGCCACGGCGCGGGCCAGGCGTGGGTCCCGCAGGGCCGCCACAAGGCCGGAAGCGCCGCCGCAGCCGCATTCCACCCAGCCGCGCACGATGGTGGCCGCCACGACATCGGCCAGCCGCGCGAGAATGCCGGCGAAGCCCACGCGCTGCCCGCAGGCCTCGCTTTCCATGGCGGAGAGGATGGGCAGCAGCTCCGGATGACGCTCGGAGAGGGTATCGACGCGCATCACGGCGGGCATCAGCCGCACCAGCCCCTGCATGCCGCCCAGCTCGAACTCCATGCAGCCGCTGAACATCACCGCGCCCCCTTCCCTCCCCTGCCCTTCTCCATGGGCGCAGGAATGGATGGCGCTGACACTGTCGCAGATCGGTGCGGCCTCGAAGCGGGTGATGTCCTGGCACGGAATGTCGGGCGCGGAGAGAAGCTGATGGCGGTCGCCATGCGGCATGAAGACGGCCGTGCCGGGGCTCAGGCGGTGCGCCTCCCCTTCCGCGCAGCGCAGCACGGCCTCGCCGGTCGCGATGAAGTGGAAATGCGCCCGGCCGGGCATGTGGCCAAACTCCATTCCGAAAGGCGGCGTGGCCTGGATGCGGCGGTACTGGATGCCGCGCAGCCGCATGCCGAGCAGCAACTCGCTCATCAATTCGGTCTGGGGGGCGGGCTCAGGGGTCATAGGCCGGGGTTTCGATCAAAGAATGCGGATGATCTGACATGGATCGTCCGCGAGGTCCAACCTAATCTCCACCCCAACCTAGGACTTCAAGGATTCCACATCCATGAGCGACTGTATTCAGGGCGCGGTGCCCGCCGCTGGGCGGGACACACCGGCCTGGGCAGCGGTCTTTTCCCTGACGTTGGGCGTCTTCGGCCTCGTCACGGCCGAGTTCCTGCCCGCCAGCCTGCTGACCCCCATGGCGAGCAGCCTGGGTGTCACGGAGGGCCTGGCCGGGCAGACGGTGACCATGACGGCCGTGGTGGCCCTGTTCTCCGGCCTGCTCGCCGCCACCCTCACCCGGGGCGTGGACCGGCGGCTGGTGCTGATGGGCTTTTCCGTGCTGCTCATCGCCTCCAACCTGCTGGCCGCCTTCGCGCCGAACCTCACCGTGCTGCTGCTGGCGCGCGTGATGCTGGGCATCGGCCTGGGCGGCTTCTGGAGCATGGCCGCCGCCGTGGCGATGCGGCTGGTGCCCGCCGAGAAAGTGCCACGCGCGCTTTCCCTCATCTTCAGCGGCGTGTCCGTCGCCACCATCGTCGCGGCACCGCTCGGCAGCTATCTGGGAGGGCTCTATGGCTGGCGCAGCACCTTCCTGCTGGCCGCCGCCATCGGCGCCGTCACGCTGATCGCGCAGATGGCCACCCTCCCCCGCCTGCCGCCCACCGGCGCCGCGCGGCTGCGCACGCTGGGAGAGGTGCTGCTGCGGCCCGGCATTGGGCTCGGCATGCTGTGCACCGTGCTGGTGTTCGGCGGACACTTCGCGCTCTTCACCTATATCCGCCCCTATCTGGAAGGCGTGGCGGGCGTGGGGCTGGATGGGCTGGCGCTCATGCTGCTGGGCTTCGGCCTCGCCAATTTCGCCGGCACCTTCCTGGCGGGCCTCCTGCTGGAGCGGAGCATGCGGCTGGCCCTCACGCTGATGCCGATCCTCATCGGCGGCGCGGCGCTGGGGCTGGCGGCGCTGCAGGCCGGGCTGCCGGTGCAGGCGCTGCTGGTCGCGCTCTGGGGCATGGCTTTTGGTGGGGTGCCGGTGGGCTGGTCCAGCTGGGTCGCGCGCTCGGTGCCGGATGAGGCGGAGAGCGCGGGCGGGCTGGTGGTGGCCTCCGTTCAGCTCGCCATTGCCTCGGGCGCGGCGGCGGGGGGCGTGTTGTTCGACCTCAGCGGCGTGTCCGGCGTGTTCATCTCCAGCGGGGTGCTGCTGCTCGCCGCGTCGGCACTGGTCGCGACGCGCGTGCGGATGACGGCATCCTGACCACCTGAATAAGGAAAGATGCTGTTCTACCCAGCATCTTTCCGGTTTCATCAGCCGTTCCGGCGGCCCTTGGGGGTGGTTTCACCGTTGGCGCCCAGGAATTCGGAATAGAGTTCCTCCATCCGTTCCATCAGGAAGGCGTCGAAGCCGGGCGCGCGGCGCTTGTCGATGGTGAGCACGGTGGAGCGCTCGCCGGAAGCCACCTTCACGACCCGCGCGCCGCTGGAATGCGCCCATTGGCGCACCGCCGGTTCCTCGCTGACGGGGCGGGTATCGCGGGGCGCGGGCGCCTTCTTCGCCCCGTCATTGAAACGCTCCGCCACCTGTTGGAAGCGCCCATCTGAATCCAGGGCCAGGAAATGCTCGCCCGCCATGGCGGCTTCCATCGTGGCAGGCGTGCCGTGCTTCTGGAACAGCACAGCCAGTTCCACCCAACGGTCACGCCCCGTACCCGGCGCTGGGCCAATGGCGTCGATCACCGCCTCCGGAATACGCTCGATGACAGTGATGAGGCGGGAGACGGTGGTCTTGTCCGCGCTGAGCGCGAGCATGATGGTCTCGCGGTCATATCCCCCCTGCTCCAGCCGGTAAGCGAAGCGGGCGCGCTCGATGAAGGAGAGGTTGGCGCGGGCGCTGTTTTCCTGCCCTTGGGCAAGAATGAGATCGCGGTCCGAAAGCTGGCGCACCACGGCGCGGACAGGCTTGCCCAGCTCCTTCGCCGCGCGCAGCCGCCGGTGCCCGAACGCCACCTGATACCGCCCCGTCGCCTGCGGGTGCGGCCGCACGAGAATGGGTGAATCCTGGCCGCTGGCCGCGATGCTGTCCCGCAGCGCCTGATACTCGCCATCATCCTGCGCCATGCGGTCCGCGACGAAGGAGGCATCGACCATGGCCGGGTCCAGCTCCACGATCACCTGGCCAGAGGTCAGACGTGCCTCCAACTCCTTCGCCGCGTTGGCCTTGGCGGCCAGATCCTCGATGCTGCGCGTAACGGCACCCACCGCTCCGCGGGAGACGAAGGCCTGGGCTGGGCTGCGTAGGGGGGCATGGGGCGCGTCAGAGTTGACGGCCGTCAACTTTGGTTCCGTCAGGCCAGCGAGCAGATTTTTGCGGGCCATTATCCCCTCCCCCAGGCAGCATGGACGAGCTCTTCGATCTCGCCATTCACCGCGTCCAGGCATTCCATGGCGCGGTCGTAAGTCGCCGGCGTGAACTGCCGGCGTTCCACTTCATAAAGCGTCTGTTTGGTGATGCCCGCGTCCGAAATGGCAACGCTCTTGAGCATCGGGTGCGTCAACACATGCTGGCCGAACAGCGAGCGCATGAAGCCCACCATTTGCGTCTGCGGCCCATCGCTCGGCTCGTAGCGGGTGACGAGATAGCGCAGCCAGTCGTAGCGCAGGCCACCGCCCGCATCCTTCAAATGGCTCAGCACATCGCCCAGCATCAGCAGGAACTGGCACATGGACATGACGTCCAGCATCTGCGGATGCACGGGAATGAGCACCGCGGTCGCCGTGCAGAGCGCCGCCATGGTGAGGTAGCCAAGCTGCGGTGGGCAATCGATGACGACGATGTCGTAGTCATCCGCGACCGTGGCCAGGGCCGAATCAAGCCGCGCGAAGAAGTCCTTACCCGTGGCGCCATTCTCATGGGTGGCGAGTACACGGGGTGTGTCGTACTCGAACTCCATCAGCTCGATATTGGCGGGCACGATATGCAGGCCTGGGAAATTGGTCTCCCGGATCAGCTCCCGCAGCGGCCGCGCCTCATCGTCATAGCGCAGGGCGGCGTAGAGCGTCTCGTTAGGGCCGAGATCGAATTCGGGCTGGAAGCCATGCAGGGCGGAGAGGCTAGCCTGGGGGTCGAGATCAACGGCCAGCACCCGATGGCCAGTCAGTGCCAGGTGCTGCGCCAGATGCGCCGTGGTGGTGGTCTTGCCGCTGCCGCCCTTGAAGTTGACGACGGCGATGACCTGGATGTGCTCCTTGCCGCGCCGATGAGGTACATAGCGACGGCTGGGGCGGCCGGTCTGGTCCAGATAGGCGCGCAGTTCCTGTACCTGCTCGGCAGTGTAGAAGCGGCGGCCGGAGCTGGTGACGCTGGGGGCGGGGCCTTTGCCTTCCAGCGAGAGGTTACGCAGATAGCCGCTCTTCACCCCGAGCAGCTTGGCCACTTCCGATGCCTGGAAGGAGCGCAGCGGCTTCTGAGCAGCTGGTGGAAACAGTTCCAGCCGATGGGCCTGAAGCTTCTCCGAGAGCTCCTGCGCCTGGGCACTGATGATGGTGTCGATATCCGCAACCACCTTGCGGTTGCCGGCCAAGCTATCCATGAATTTCACTCGCAGATGCGGCTGCAGGAGCATGTACGGGGCAATATCGCATCTTGTAGGGGTGGTGGGAAGCCGTGCCAGTGAGGTTGACGGCCGTCAACCTGTGCGTCGCTGAGGAGGGAGGACCGGCAATGGGCCTTTGACGGCCTATCTTCGTCATCGGGGATGCCGCGAGCCCGGAGGTTTCCGAGAATAATTAAGTATTATCAACATCTTACGTGCCAATCATGACGGATTGCGGTAAAGTTGACGGCCGTCAACTCCATGCCCTCCGCTGCCAGGGGCCGGCGAGCCGATTGGTCATTACACCTCTGGTTCCGAAGCGAGCAGCATCCCGCGCGTCCCGCAGCCCGAAAATACTGCGTTCCAGATGCAGCGCGCCTGCCTGGGCTCGGCGCAGCATCCCGCGCAGATATCCGCCAGGGCCAGCGCTGTGGAAATATCCCGGTGGCTTGGTCGAGATCACCGCGATGGCCACGGCAGCCCCCCGCCGCCCGAGTTGCTGGCAAGCCCCGGCGTAGAGATGGCGGGGAATGCCCAGATGCTTCGCCAGTAGCTCGGCGGCATCGGCGACATCGCCCCAGTGAGGCTGGTCCGTGACCAGATAGGACGCCACCCCAGGTGCCAGCCGCACCAACTCAGCCGGTGAAAGGGTGGGAACTGTTTCTGGCATATCAGCATGCGCGGCTGGGGGAGGGGAGGGGGGCTGCCTCTCCCCCCTCGCTTCCTCCTGAGCCGCTACAGTAGTCCCTTCGGGATCCGTGGGTTGTTTTGTAAGTAAAATAGGCCTGACATCAGAGTCAGCCGAGCCTGACATATTCCCGTTTTCCATCGCCGGCTCCAGCGATGCCATGCCTTCGGCGACCAGGGCCCGCAAGGCCGTCACCCGCGTCTCCAGCTCGGCCGGATCCTCGATGCGGTTGAGGTTGGCGCAGAGCCGGGCGGCCTGTTCCTGCCACGCCGCCAGCGCCCCGGCTTCCAGCCCCTGGGTCTCGGCGAAATCGTGGAACTGCTCCAGCGACTGGCGGGCCGCGCGTGCTTCCCGGCGAAGGATGCGGCATTGGCGCCGGGCCTCTTCGCCAGCCTGCGCGGCTTCCTGAAATTCGAGATACCGGCCAGCCATCGGCCGCAGGTTGAGGCCCCAGGCCCAGAGAATGCGCCCATTCTCCCGCAGCCCGCGCCGCCGGCGGTCGCTGCCATCCTTCGCGACGATCAGCCGCGCCTCGATGGCAGCGGCGATCAGGCGGCTGACATGCCGCTCGCTGCAACCCAGCGCCGTGGAGAGCTCTTCATTGCTCGGCCAGACGATGGGCTCCTGTTCCGGCGCCCAATCCTGGGGCTGGGTCCAGCGGAACAGCGCCTCTATCAGCGGCAGCAGCCCATGATGGCCAAGATAAGGTGCCGCGCGCCGCAGTGCCGCCAGCAGCTGGTTGGGATGTTTGACGCCGGGGGGAAGCCCCCGCGCGCGCTCGGCGAGCCGTGCCGCGAGCAGATGATTGGCCGTCAGCTTGCGCAGGCCGCACGCCACCTGGCGCGGAAAAGCCTGAGTTTCCACGTTGCCCATTCCTTCGGTCGAGAGGGGCCGAGGCGGGCACACGCCCTCATCAGCGCGGAAACAGCGTTTCGCGCTTGACCAAAGACGGGTGGGCACCTAATGGAATGACTGTCCAGGACATCCGTTAGGCCACAAGCCTTACCTCGGTATGTTCAGCAAGCCCCGCTCTGCAAAGCGGGGTTTTGCGTCTCCAGGCCTTGCCTGGTCAGGGTTCTCCCGTTGCGGGTCCTTCCTCTGTCTCTGGGTTGCTCTCGCCACGCGCCGCGCTCAGGCGGCGGGGCAGGGGGGCCTTGGCCCGCGCGGTGAAGGTCACGATCGTGCCTTCATAGCCCGGGCGCCCGCGCCGCGGCGTATCCTGCTGCGGGCGGTGCAAACCGATATCGAACTCGATCAGCCGCTGGTTCTGCTCCAGGTCGGTCAGGAACTGGCCGAAATGGCGAAGCAGCCCCCGCGTGCCGACCCGCGCGTGCAGATCCTCGATGCCGATGGACCATCCGGCCTCATCCACATCCTCGGCCTTGGCGATCTCGTAGAGGCGGCGCTCCAGCGGGGCGAGGTCGAAATACTCATCCGCGAAGGTCAGCAGCCGCGTGTCGTTCAGAATGCCGCGATAGAGCCAGGCGCAGAGCGTGACGGAGACGCTGACCAGCTCCTTCTCCTTGCGGGCATTGCGGCGGTAGCGGGTGTTGACGGCGTCGATCCAGGAGAAGACGCCATCCGTGCCTTCTCCGGCCATTTCGATATTCGTCCGCACCTGGGTGCCCTGCAGCCGCTGCAGCATCTGCAACAGCCGGTCATAGGCCTTGCCGGCGGTGTCCCGCCCGGCGACGCGGAAGAAATCATGCGCCGTGAAAGTGAACTCACGGTCCGGTTTGGGGTCGTCCGGCTGCAACTCACCGCGCCGCAGCTTCTCGGCCATCAGCGAGGCGATGTAGAGGATCAGGTCCTTGTCGTAGATGGTGGCGATGCCGGAAGGGCCGGGCGCCACCTCGATCCGCACCTGCCCGTCATCGTAGCGCAGCACCTCCCGCGTGGGCGCCGTCTTGCCCAGGTGGAAGAAGGGATAGGCCATGATGCCGCGCTGCCCCCGCACCTTGCCGCGCAGCGGGCTGTCGAACAGATCGGGCAGCAGCGATTTCTGCCGGCGCGCGCGCCCCGCCGTGGCCGCCTTCTCCCGCGCGGGCGGGGAGGGGGGCTTTTCGGAGGCGGTCTTGCCCTCTTTCGGAGGGGTAGGTGGGCGTGCCATGGCTCGCACGGTTGCTGTGCCTGCTGTGTAATCCGCCCCAGCATGCACAAGCGGGGCGGGATCGCGAGGGGGTGAGTTCGGGGTTTCGCCTCCGAAAGACCCGAAAAGATTCGGGGTTTTGCCTCCGAAAACCCCTGTTAGCAGCGAATTGAGCGCGGTTCGGCGGTTTGAAGCGCATCTGCGCGCAGGATAGGGGACTGCGACGATTCGGGGAAACGGCTCCGAAAACCCCCCCGACTCGCACCCCTTTCCGACTCGCGCAGGCCCCAGGATGCATCGGGGAGGACCTTAGATGCGATTTTCCCGCCGAACCGCCCCAAAGGGCGTTGCTGGCCCTGGGCTCGCTCCTCCGACACGGGGAAAGAAACGGGGAGGGGCTGGGAGGAAGGCGCGGGATTCGGGGTTTTGCCTCCGATAATCCGAGGGTCCCGATCCAGGGCGGGGAAAGGTCGCAATACGGGCGTTGACGCCGCCGCTCCTAGCGGGCACGCGCAAGATTGTCAATTAATTCCTATTGCTTCCCCCGCCCGGCGGCGCTTGAACCCCCGCCTCCGCCCGGTATCCTGCGCGGGCATCTAGCAGGCGAGGCGATGAGCGACAGATGAGCCGCCAGATTTCGGAGGCGCCCAGCGGCTACGGCGCCTGGCTCGCGGCGCTGAAGACGCAGATCCGCGAGGCGAGGCTCAGGGCCTCGCTCTCCGTCAATGCGGAGCTCATCGCGCTCTACTGGCGCATCGGGCGGGACATCCTGGAGCGGCAGGAGCGCGATGGCTGGGGCGCGCGGGTGGTGGAGCGCCTGGCCGCCGACCTGCGGGCCGAATTCCAGGGCATGCAGGGCCTCTCGCGTGCGAACCTGCTATACATGCGGGCCTTCGCCGAGGCATGGCCGGACCCGGAGATCGTCCAACGGGTCGTTGGACGATTGCCCTGGGGCCAGAACATCGAGCTTCTCACCAAGCTGAAGGACCCTGAGGAGCGCCTCTGGTACGCCGAGGCGACGCTCGAGCATGGCTGGAGCCGGCAGATCCTCGCCACCCAGATCCAGACCCGCCTCCGCGCCCGCCAGGGCAATGCCATCACCAATTTCGACCGTGCCCTGCCGCCGCCTGCCTCCGACCTCGCGCGGCAGATCCTGAAGGACCCCTACCAGTTCGATTTCCTCTCCCTCGCGCCGGATATGCGGGAGCGGGACCTGGAGAAGGCGCTCGTCGGCCGGGTGAAGGACCTGCTGCTGGAAATGGGGAAGGGCTTCGCCTTCATCGGCAGCCAGCACCGGCTCGAGATCGGCGGGCAGGACTGGTATGTCGATTTGCTCTTCTACCACCGGCGCCTGCGTTGCCTCGTGGCGCTGGACCTGAAGATCGGCGCCTTCCAGCCCGAGCATGCGGGCAAGATGAACTTCTACCTCGCCGCGCTGGACGACCGGGACCGCGAGCCGGGGGATAATCCCAGCATCGGCCTCATCCTCTGCCGTGAGCGGAACCGGGTGGTGGTGGAATATGCGCTCCGCAGCGTCAACAGCCCGATCGGCGTGGCGGAGTACAACCTGCTCGTCGCGGAGGCCCTGCCCTCGGGTCTCGCGGAGGCCCTGCCCACGCCGGAGGAGCTGGAGCAGGGCATGTCCCTGGATGACGAGGCCGGCGAGCCGGGCTGAGGGCTACCGGTAGGCCACGGTGAGGTGCGCGATCTCGTGCACCGGCCGCAGCCGCTCCCGCAGCTCCGCCGGCGTCACCTGGCCCTCTACCTCCACCACGGCGGCATGTGCCTCGGGCCCCACGCGCCAGACATGCAGGTCCGTCAGGCGGAGGTCGCCCTTCGCCTCGACGAGATCCCGCACCTCGTCGGCCACATGCTGGTCCGTGACGTCGAGCAGCACCGCGGAGGTGTCCCGCATCAGGGAGAGCGACCAGCGCGCGATGACGATGGCGCCGACGATGCCCATGGCCGGGTCCATCCACACCCAGCCGAGATAGCGTCCCGCCAGCAGGGCGAGGATGGCCAGCACCGAGGTCAGCGCATCCGCCAGCACATGCATGTAGGCGGCGCGCAGATTGCTGTCCTGACCATGATAGTGGTGGCCGTGGTCATGACCATGCTCGTGGCGGTGATGGTGGTGGTGCGCGCCGCCCAGCAGCAGGGCGCTCACCAGGTTCACGGCGAGGCCGAGCACGGCGATCAGCGTGGCGCTGCCGAAATCCACCGGCGTCGGGTTGGCCAGGCGCAGCACGGCTTCCACGCTGATGCCCAGCGCGACGACGCCGAGGATGAGCGCCGAGGCGAAGCCCGCCAGCTCCCCCACCTTGCCGGTGCCGAAGCTGAAGCGCGGATTGGCGGCATGACGCTTCGCATAGCCATAGGCGAGGGCGGCCACGCCCAGCGCGCCCGCATGGGTGGCCATGTGGAAGCCATCGGCGAGCAGCGCCATGGAGCCTGTCAGGTAGCCGGCGATGATCTCGCCCACCATCATCACGGCGGTCAGCGCCACCACATAGCGGGTGCGCCGGGCGTTCTCATCATGCCGGGAGCCCAGGAAGTCGTGGCTGTGGCCGGGGGCGGAAGCGGCCTGCTGAGACATGAGGGCGTGCTCCTACTTCGAGTAGCGGCGGATGACGGCCAGCAATTCGGTGGCGCCGGCGGCCCGCGCCTCATCGCTCAGCCCCGGATGCGCGACATGCTCCCGGAGATGGTCGGCCACCACCTCGTCCAACAGGCCGTTGATGGCGCCGCGCACGGCGGCGACCCTGTGCAGGACCGTGGTGCAGGAGGCGCCGGAGGTCAGCGCCTTCTCCACCGAGGCGACCTGCCCGGCGATGCGCCGGACGCGTGCGAGGAGTTCCGGGTTGGGTTCATGGAGGTGCGACATACCATACCCCCTTAGGGTATCATGGCGCGCTACACAACGCTGCGCGAGCCGGCTTATAACCCCGCCGCCGAAGGGCGTAGGCCATGCAGGGCCAAAGGGCGCCGCCGCCTGCGGGAGGAAAGGCGCTGGCCGGCGGGGCGCTACGCCTATTATCGGCACCCCCCTCACCGTCAGCGGCTACGGCAAGGCCGAGTTGCGCCTGCCCCGGAGCTCGTCCCGCGCCCGGATGTCTCGCTGCGCGGCGATATCGGCGGTTCCGGTGCAGGCTCGCGCTTCACGTGGAACATCCGGGGGCTGGCTGGCTATCGCTTCACCCCCTACGGGAGGCACGGCGGCGCTGGGCTAGCGGCGCTGCCGCAGAGTTATAAAAAGCGCCAGGCTGGTCCGGAGCATGGACGCTGCACGGGCCGGCCATCGGGCTGAACCTGCGCTTATGAGGGGCCTACCGCCCCATCCCGGCAGGCTCCGCCTGCGGCCAGCCCGGCCCGGCGCCCATTTCCGCCGCCACCCGCTGCGCCAAGTAATCCGCCACGCGCCGCGCCCGCGGGGAGATCGCCCATTCGGAGCGGTGGATGAGCCAGAGCGTATCCATCACCGGCGGCCCGTATTCCACGACGCGGATGGCGTCCTTCCGCGCGAAGGAGCAGCGCGCGTAGCGGGGCAGGACGGTGAAGCCCAGCCCGCGTGCCACCGGCTCCAGAATGAGCGCGATCTGGTTATTGAAACCGTGGCAGGGCAGGCTGCGGATGCCGGCGTTGCGGCGAAAGCGCTGGCTCAGCAGCCGGGTGGCCATGGCCTGGCCGTCGGGGTGGTCTATGAAGCCGAGCCGCTCCAGATCCGCCCAGTCCCGCACTTCCTCGCCCGCCGGCACCACCAGCTCCAGCGGCTCCTGCGCGAAGGGCTCGGCGGAGAGGCGCGGGTCGTCCGGCTTGCGGGTGGTGAGCCCCAGCTCGAAGCGATGGTCCAGCACCGCCTCCAGCACCTCGGCATCCGGCGCGAAGCGGTGCCGCACCACCAGCCCCCGATGCGCCTGCTGCAGGTCCAGCAGCAGCGGGTAGAGGAACAGCCCGACACTGCCGGGCGAGACGAGGCTGACCTCCCCCACATTGGCATCCCGGTCCGCCAGGCGGATGGCCAGGCACCGCTCCGCCCGGCTCATCTCTCCGCAATACTGGAGCAGCGCCTCGCCCGCCGGGGTGAGATCGATCTGGCGGGGACGGCGGACGAGCAGGGGGCCGAGTTCCGCCTCCAGGTGCCGGATATGCTGGCTCACGGCCGCCTGGGTGAGCCCCAGGCGCTCGGCGGCCCGGGTGAAGCTGCGGAGATCGGCGATCGCGGCGAAGGAGCGCAGCCAGGGCGGGTTCAGCATCATGATCCCTTATGGAGGCGATAAGGTAGCGTCGCTTCTCATTATGCTGCACCGCGCCTATCTGCACCGCAACCCGGATCGCAAGAGGATTGCGCATCATGTCTGCAGTCTATCCCCGCAGCTTCTCCCATATCGGCCTCTCGGTTCCCGACCTCGACGCGGCGGTGGCCTTCTATACGGAGGTGATGGGCTGGTACCTGATCATGCCGCCCACCACCATTACGGAGGATGACAGCGCCATCGGCGTGATGTGCTCCGACGTCTTCGGCCCCGGCTGGGGCTCCTTCCGCATCGCGCATCTCTCCACCGGAGACCGCGTCGGCGTCGAGATGTTCGAATTCCGCAATGCCGAGAAGCGGGAGAACAATTTCGAGTTCTGGAAGAGCGGCGTCTTCCACTTCTGCGTGCAGGACCCGGACGTGGAAGGGCTCGCGGCCCGCATTGTCGCCGCCGGTGGCCGCCAGCGCATGCCGGTGCGGGAATACTTCCCCGGCGGCAAGCCCTACCGGATGGTCTACATGGAAGACCCGTTCGGCAACATCCTCGAGATCTACAGCCACAGCTACGAGCTGACCTATTCCGCCGGCGCCTATGCCTGAGGCGGTGGCGACCCATTCATGACAGCCGAGAACGAACGCATGCCCGCCCTTTTCACGCCCTTCACCCTGAAGGATGTCACGCTGCGCAACCGCATCGCGGTGCCGCCCATGTGCCAGTACATGGCGCAGGACGGCCTGACGAATGACTGGCACCTGGCCCACTACACCAGCATCGCGCGCGGCGGGCCCGGCCTCGTGGTCGTGGAGGCCACGGCCGTCTCCCCCGAGGGACGCATCACGCCCTTCTGCACCGGCCTGTGGAATGACGAGCAGGTGGAGGGCATGGCCCGCATTGCCGCCGCCATCAAGGCCGCCGGCGCGGTGCCGGGCATCCAGATCGGCCATGCCGGCCGCAAAGCCAGCGCCAACCGCCCCTGGGACGGTGATGACCATATCCCCGAGGGCGATCCGCGCGGCTGGGAGACCATTTCCCCCTCCGCCACGGCCTTCGGCGGCGGCCTGTCGCGTGTGCCGCGTGAGATGACGCTGGACGACATCGCCCGCGTACGCGCCGACTTCGCCGCCGCCACCCGCCGGGCGCGGGAGGCGGGCTTCGAATGGCTGGAGCTGCATTTCGCCCACGGCTATCTCGGCCAGAGCTTCTTCTCCGTCCATGCCAACCAGCGCACCGACCAGTATGGCGGCGACGCCGCCGGCCGCAGCCGCTTCCTGTTCGAAACGCTGGAGGCGGCGCGCGCGGAATGGCCGGAGCGCTTCCCGCTCACCGCGCGCTTCGGCGTGATCGAGTATGACGGGCGCGATGAGGAGACGCTTGCCGAGGCCATCGAGACGACGCGCGGCTTCCGCGAGCGGGGGCTGGACCTGCTGAGCGTCAGCATGGGCTTCTCAACGCCCGCTGCGAAAATCCCCTGGGGTCCGGCCTTCCTCGGTCCTGTCGCCGAGCGCGTGCGGCGTGAGGCAGGGCTGCCCGTGGCCTCCGCCTGGGGCTTCCACACGCCGGCGCTGGCCGAGGCCGCGGTGGCGGGGCAGCAGCTCGACCTGGCGATGATTGGCCGGGCCTTCCTCGCTGATCCGCACTGGACCTATCACGCGGCGCAGACGCTCGGCGTTGAGCATCCGGCCCGCGTGCTGCCCGCGCCCTATGCGCATTGGCTGGAACGCTACCGGCCGGCGGCCTGACCGCAGGGTTTCAGGGCTGCTCCCGCAGCAGCCCTGTGGCGCCTGAACTGGCAGCGTTGCGAATACGAACTCTGCGCGGAGACGTGCCGAAGGCTCGTTTCCATCTCGGGACGGTTTCGTTTTGCGTATAAAATTCCCGTGAAACGAACTTTCGCGAAGCCGTTGTGATTTAGAATCAGCCACGGACTTTTAACGAAAGTTCGGGAAATCGCCTCCATTCTGAATTGTAAGCTACGTAATTGACACCGTTCAGCCTTGTGCTTGACGTTTCCGCCTTCACGGCGCGGCGTCGGCAGAAGGCAGGACATGTCACAGACCATCACATTCAGCGAATATGCGCTGGGCACCACCAATCCGGCCTTCTCCTTCGAGGACAACACCGTCACCACGAATGGCGTGATTGTCAGCGACAGCGCCCAGCCTGCTTCTCCCGTCCTCGCTGCCAACCGCTCCTATCTCGGGCCGGTGTTCGTCTATTTCGAGAACCCGGTCGAGACGGTGAGCGTGGATGTCGGCTATTTCGACAACCTTGGCAGCACGCGCATCGAGTTCCGCGATGCCGCCGGGAATGTCGTGGCCAGCTATGACAACACCATGCTCGGCGTTTCAACCTTCAGCTTCTCCAGCGAGCTGGGCATCAAGTCGGTGGCCGCCATCGACTACGCCTTCGATGCGGCCGGCTTCTCGCTCGACACCGTGGTGTTCGGCCCGGCGGTGGACATGGAGGCGCCGCCGCTGGTGCAGTATGCCGCTGGCCCCGTCATTGGCGATCGTGACTTCGGCCTCGTCTCCGCCAGCACCTACAGTTTTTCCGATACGCTCGGCCCGGTGGATGTGGTGGACTATATCCGCTTCTCGGCGGAACAGGCCGGCACGGCGACCTTCAGGACGCAGTTGCTGGATGATCCCAGCAAGGTTTCCGAATTCACGCTGGATTTCAAGGAAGGCCTGAACGCCTTCGCCATCCGCCCCGATGGCGAATACGACCAGACCAAGGCCTATACCGTCACCGTCTCCATCTCCTTCGCCACCTCCGACAAGGAGAAGGCGATGGATGACCTCATCGACGACACGCTGGCCGATATCCTGGGCAGCCTCATCGACTACAAGGGCAAGCAGTTCGAGTTGTTCGAGCAGCTTTCCAAGGCTGTCGAGAGCGCCGAGGATGGCGCGAAGCTGCTGGCCAAGTTCGGCAAGGCCATGGGCGTGCTGGGCCTGGCGCTGGATATCGCCAACCGCGTCGACAACATCTCCGCGGCCGCGGACCCCACGCGGCAGACCTTCATCGAATTCGTGGACATGATGACCGGCCTCGGCGTGACGGCCGGCGTCGGCCTGGGCGTCTCTGCCGTGGGCACGCCCGTCGCGGGTGTCATCGGCGGGTTCGCCGCCGGTATCGTCTACACCTATGGCATCAGCGACGGCGTGAAGGATGCCGCGGGTGACTGGTATGACGGCATGGCCGGTGGTGGCACGCCGGACGGCCTCATGCTGGCGCAACTCGCCGTCGCCGCCGATGGCGAGCCCGACCTCACCGCCTATACCTTCGACGCCGAATACTACCTGGCCACCTATGCGGATGCACGGGAGGCCGTGGCCTCCGGCGCGGCGGCCAATGCCTATTTCCATTACCTCAATGTCGGCCTGCAGAACGGCTACAAGCCCAACGCGGAGGCTGAGCCGATCCCGGCCGACGCGATCAGCCTGCTGGCCTCCAACCCCGATGCCGCAGCCGGCTATCATTCCTCCGTCTTCACGCAGGCGGTTGGCGAGCTGGCTGGCGACGCGGGCTCCGTCATCGAGTTCGGTTTCGCCGATTACCTGAACGAGCGGCGCACGGACGGCACCGAACTGGACCTCGACGCCACGCTCTCCGCCCTGGCCAACCGCGTGGCGCGGGATTGGGTGGCGAACAACGCGCAGTCCCCGCATCTGGCCTTCGACCCGGCGGCGACCACGAGCTGGGCCGAAACCCTCTCCAACAATGCCGATTTCCGCGAGGCGCTGGCCGGCCTGCTGCCGGGGCGCGACCTCTCCGGCCTGAAGATCGTCGCGGCCTTCACGGAAGAGCAGTCGCCGGACGCCATCTTCCGCGCGCTGGCCACCTCGGCCGAGGCATCCTCGCTGCTGCTGGGTGTGCAGGATACGGCCCTCGGCCTCGCGGAGTTCGGCGGCATGTGGGTGCTGCTGCTCGCGCCCTCCGCCTGGGGCGACGCGCTGGCCGCCGAGACCAGCCCGGCCATCGTCCGCATCTTCGGTGGGGAGGACCAGGATGTGCTCTTCGCCGGTGCCGCGCCCGCGCTGCTGGACGGTGGCGCCGGCTCCGACGACCTGCGTGGCGGCGCCTATGACGACGTGCTGCGCGGCGGCGGGGGCGATGATGTGCTGAATGGCGGCGGCGGCTCCAACGAGCTGGATGGCGGCGAGGGCTACGATGTCGTCAACCACGCCAATCTCGGCCGGCGGGATGGCGGCGCCTTCTCCGCGGGCGCGGAGGGCACGGCGCTGCATGAGCGGGCCGATGGCGGCACCGACAGGCTGCGCGCGATCGAGGAGGTCCGCTTCGCCGATGGCCGCGTGGTGTTTGGTGCGGACACCGCCCAGGCTCAGGCGGCACGCCTTTATGACGCCGCCTTCGACCGGGTGCAGGACCAGCTCGGGCTGGATTACTGGACCCGCCAGATCGAGGCCGGTGCGACGGTGCAGGACCTCGCGCAGGGCTTCGCCGCCAGCGCGGAGTTCCAGGCCGCGACCGCCGGGCTCGACAATGGCGCCTTCGTCGATCACCTCTATGCCAATGCGTTCAGCCGCACGCCGGATGCCGACGGCAAGGCGTATTGGACGGCGGCGCTCGATGGCGGCGCCAGCCGTGGCGATGTGCTGGCGCAGATCGTGCTGAGCGCCGAGCATGACGCGGCGATGAAGCCCGTGTTGCAGGCCGGCATCTGGGATGTGGACGAAAGCGCCGTCCAGGTGGCGCGCCTCTACGACGCCGTGCTCGGCAGCCTGCCGGATCTGGAAGGGCTGAAGGCCCAGGTGCAGGCTATCGGCGATGGCAGCGCCACGCTGCTCGGCGTGACGGAATCCTTCATGGGCACGGCGGCGTTCAAGGAGATCTATGACGGGCTGGAGGACCGCGCCTTCGTCCAGGCGCTGTACGACAACATCCTCCACCGCGAGGGCGAGCAAACCGGCGTGGACTATTGGAGCGCCCAGCTGCCGGAGGGCGGGATGACCCGCGCGGAACTCGTCCTCGCCTTCTCGGAGAGCGAGGAGCATCGCGGGCTGACCTGGGCCAACACGCTGGACGAGAACCAGCCCGGCATCGCCTTCGCCTGAGGGCGTGACACCCCGGGGGCTGTCGCCGGCATGCCCCCTGGCTTATCCTGCGCTCCAGCCAGGCTGAAGGAGGGCAGGATATGATGGCGATCACCTTGGTGCCGGTCGCGCTGGCCGCACTCGTCGCCGCCATCAGCTTCCTGTCGAGGTCCGTCTCGCCCGACAGCGCCTTTCATTTCATGCTGGCCCGCCTGCCGCTCTATGGCTATCTCGGCGGCGGGCTCCTCATCCTCACCGGCTGGCTGGCCTCGCGGCAGCGGGGCACGGGGAATGCCGAGTTCCTGCAAGCGATTTTCCTGGGGTGGGTGATCGGGCTGGTGCTCGTCCTCGCCGCATGGTGGCTGGGCCGCGGGCGCGCGGAGTCCTGAGCCCATGCTGGAGCTGGTGCTGATCCTCTATGGCGCGAACGTCGCGCGCCGGCGGTGGTGGATGCTCGGCCTGGTTGGCCTGCCGTGGCTGTTCCTGGGCGCGTACTTCCTCGTCAACGCCTTCACCGACGACACGCGCATCAACCCCGTCTATTTCGTCGTGCCGCTCGTCATCGATGCGGTGTTCTGCCTCGTCTCCGCCCATGGAAGCCTCGGCACGGCGAAGCGGCTTCGCTACGCCAGGGCAGGGGTGTTCCTGCTCATCGCGCTGCTGGTCATCGCAACGGCGGGGCGCGGGGAAATCCTCGTCGGCCTCGTCGCCGGCACTTTCCTGATCGCCGATGCGGTGTGGCGCGGGGTGAGCGCCTATGTCGTCCGCTTCGCCGGGTGGCACCGTGCCATCGCCCTCGCGGCCGCGGAGTTCCTCATCGGCCTCTGGTCCTTCCTGCCCTGGCCTTCCCGCTGGCAGGGAGAGGTGGGCTCGGATGTCGGGCTGCTCATCATGCTGTCGGCGCTGAACATCTGCGCCCTGGCCTGGCGTCTTGCCTGGCTGCCGGCCGGCGCGCCGCTCTCGCGCATCGTGGCGGAGGGGCTGTTGCAGCATGGCGGCGGCAGGGCCATCGCCAAGGCCATCGGCCCGGCGGAGCAGAAGGAACCAGGGGAGCGCGGCACCGCCACCGTGCATGTCTGGACGCCCACCGGCGCGCTTGCCTCGGTGGACAGGGCTGTCAGCCGATATGTGGCAGCGCGTGACGCCAGGGGCGTGATTTCGACGGGCCATGCCGCGCTGGAAGGGGCAGGGCTCTACATGAGCCACTACCCCGCCATCGAGATCGACCGCTCCGCCACGGATTTCCGCCGCACCCTGCGGGCGACCAGGGATAATGACGTCCCCGGCCGCTTCCTCCCCAGTTATGCGGAGGAAGCGGCGGATTGGTGCGAGTCCACCATGAAGGTCGGCATCGCGGGCGTGGATGAAGCGGCGCTCCGCGACTTCTGGGCACGCTACGGCGCGGACAACACCTACAACCTCACCAGCCGCAACTGCTCCAGCACCGTGGCCACGGCGTTGGATGCGGGGCTGGAGGGCGTCTTCGCGCCCTATGCCCGGTCCGTCACCTTCTTCATCCGCCTGCTGCTGAGCCCGGAACTCTGGATCGCGGCGCAGATGCGCAGCCGCGCGGCGGCCATGGCGTGGACGCCGGGCATCGTGCTCGATTACGCCCGGGCGCTCTCCTACATCGTCGCGCTGCCGCGCCAGCTCGGCATGAAGCCCGCGCGGGATTGAGAGGCAGGGAGGAAAACTCCCTGCCAACCTCTCTCACGCCGAGGGGCGGACGTTCCAGAAGGTGGGGAAGCCGTCCAGCACGCCGGTGATCCGGTTGCGATAGGCCGTCGGCTGCAAATACTGGCCGAGCGGCAGGTAGGGCACGTGCTGCATCGCCTCCAGCTGGATGTCGCGGCAAATGGCCTGCTGCGCCGCTTCATCCGGCGCGGAGAACCATTGCTCCCGCAGCTCTTCGATCCGCGCATTCCTGGACCAGCCCGGATAGCTGCCATCGGCCCGCAGCGCCATGTGCACCGCCGGGTTCAGCCAGTCCGTGCCGGACCAGGTGGTGACGAAGCCGCTCCAGCCACCATCGGCGACCGGGCCGTTCCGGTTGCGCCGCTGCAGCATGGCGTTGAACTCCACGGCGTAGAGTTCGACATCCATGCCGAGCTGCTTGAACAGATCCACGGTGACGTATCCCAGTGCCATGCCGGCGGCGGTGTTGGAGCCCGCCATGATCACCACCTTCTCGCCTTTGTAGCCGGCGGCCTTGATGGCTTCCCGCGCCTTCTCCACGTCGCGCGGCGTGGTGAGCACGCCGAGCCCGGCATCGGAGGCCATGGGTGTGTTGGGGCAGAAGAAGCCGAGTGGCACATGGAACATGCCCGGGTCGTCGGCGCCGACAATGGCCTGCATGCCGTCCGTCTGGTTCAGCGCGCCCCAGAGCGCCTGGCGGATGGCGGGGTTGTCGAAGGGCGGGTGAAGGTGGTTCAGCCGCAGCATGCAGACAAAGCCGGTCGGGTCCAGCACCCGCACCGTCGTGTCGCGGGAGCGCCTCAGCAGCGGCAGCTGGTCGTGATAGGCGTATTCCTGCCAGTCCTGCTCGCCGGAGAGCAGGGCGGCCGTGGCCGTGCCGCTCTCGGGAATGGAGCGCCACTCCACACGGTCGTAGTGCACGACCTTGGGGCCGGAGGTCCAGCCAAGCGCGCCATCCTTGCGCGGCTCATAGCCCTCGAATTTGGTGAAGACATTCATCGAGCCCGGCACGCGCTCATCCGCCTTGAAGCGGAACGGCCCGCTGCCGACGATCTCCGGCACGGGCTTGAAGGGGTCCAGATTCGCCAGCCGCTCCGGCATCATGGCACAGACGGGAACGGAGGCCTTGCCAAGCGCGATGGGCAGCAGCGGGAAGGGCTGCCTCAGGCGGAAGCGGATGGTCCGGTCATCGGGCGCGGAGAGTTCGTCGGTCAACGCCATGAGCTTCTCGCCGAACACGTCGCGCCGCGCCCAGCGGCGGATGCTGGCCACGCAGTCCCGCGCCAGCACGCGCTCTCCGTCATGCCAGCGCAGCCCTTCGCGCAGCGTCAGGTTCCAGCGGCGGCCGTCATCCTCCACGCGGTGGCCTTCCACCATCTGCGGCGTGGCGCGGTAATTCGCGTCCATGCCGTAGAGGGTGTCGTACACCATGTAGGCGTAGTTCCGGGTGATGTAGCCCGTGGTCAGGATGGGATCGAGCGTCACCAGATCCTGTTGCGGCGTGAAGCGCAGCGTCGTGGCGGTGGCGGCCCGCAGCTTCGCCGGCATGGCGAGGCCTGCCGACACGGCACCCAATCCTTGGAACAATACCCGGCGTTTCATGCGAAGATCCTTCCTGCGTCTGACCAGTCGCCGTGCCCTGCCTCCGCCCCGGCGCGTTGCCCGCGCCTGTCGTGCTTCAGCCCAACCCTGTGCCCGCGAGCAGCCGCTCGCCGGATTCCAGAAACCGCTCCTTCAGCCGGGGCAGGCCGCCATGCTGCATGCGGCCCTCCCGCTTCAGGATTCTGCCGCCCACCATCACCACGCGGATATCCGCCGGCTGCGCGAACTGGATAAGCGCCTGCACGGGGTTTCGCGCCCCGATCATGCCCAGGCTGTCCCGCCCCACGATGATGAGATCCGCCTGCTTGCCCGGCACCAGGGAGCCGATCCGGTGGTCCAGCCCGAGGGCCTTGGCGTTGTTGATGGTGGCCCAGCGCAGCACATCCTCATGGGTGGGCGAAACCACCTGGATGGGCGAGCCACTGGTGGCCACTTCCATGCTCGCCTTCACGCCGCCGCCGCGCTCCATGGCCGCCACGGTGTGGAGGTTGTTGAAGATGCGGTGGGCCTGCATGGCGAAGCGCATGCAATCCAGCATGGTGCCGCCGTTCAGCAGCTCGGTATCCGGCCCGATGGAGGGCGCCCCCCCGAGGGCGGCCACGCGGCAGCTCAGCGGCTCCCGCGCATTGCTCTTCAGCTCGGCCGCCGCGGTGGAGGTGACGGAGGCACCGCTGCCGACGATGATGCGCAGCTCCTCATCGCCGATATAGTTGCCATGCACCACATTGTGGTCCGGCCCCAGCAGCCCTTCCGCCGCCAGGGCGCGGTAGCCATCCGGGTTCAACCGGTTGGCATTGCCCCAGACATGGGCGGAGGAAAGCAGCCCATACTCACGCGCCAGGGCGAAATCCGCCCGGCAGACATCGAGCGTGGCGTAGTCCGGCCCGAGGATGCAGGCGGCGAGCGTCACCCGCGCATCGTCGCCGGCCGGCAGCGTGCGGCACAGGCGCCGTATTTCCGCACGGGGGTGCGGCACTTCGGAGAAATGCGGCTCGCCAGGCCGTGGCTGGGGCTTCACCGTGCCATGGCCGAACACGGCGCGGACACCGCTTTCCATCAGCCCTTCCAGCGCCGCATCCGTGTGCTCGGGCGTCGCGTTGCCGTGGCACCAGTCGAACAGGGTGGTGGTGCCGGATTCCAGCTGCGCCAGCGCACCGACCAGCGTGCCGACCCGCAAATCCTCCGGCCTGTAGCGGGGGCCAAGGACGGCATGCATGTTGCGGAAATAGTCGGCGCTGTTCCAATCGCCGCCGATGGCGCGCAGCGCGGTCTGCCAGGTGTGGAGATGGGCATTCACCAGCCCCGGCAGCACCAGCCCGCCCTCGGCCTCCAGCACCTCGGCGCCCTGGGCGGGGAGGCCCCGGCCGACCTCCAGGATGCGGCCTCCCTCCACCAGCACATCGCCGCCGGGGATCTGGCCGATCGTGTTATCCATGGAAAGCACAAGGCCATTCCTGACCAGAACCCGCATCCAAAGCCTCTTGCCTGCAAGCGTTGCGTTCTCTATAGAGAACAGCGTTCTTGAAATGATGATGGCGCGCTGCGCGTCACGCTGTCAACGGCGGCGTGAGGGGCCGGCGCGTGCCGGGATCGCGTGATGGACGCAAGCTTCAAGCCAGTGCCAGCGGTGAGCAAATGCCTTGCCATCCTCCGCCTTCTGGACACGGAAGTCGGGCAGGGGATGAGCCTGAGTGCCATTGCCGCGCGCCTTTCCCTCACCAAGAGCCACTGCCTGATGATCCTGCGCACTCTCCTGGCGGAAGGCTGGCTTACCTACGATGCCGAGCGGCAGCGCTACGGGCTCGCGCCCTCCCTTCTGCTCGACCTCGCAGCGACCATCAGGCGGCATGACAGGGGCAGCGTGGTGCAGGACATCCTGGCCCGGCTGGCCGAGGATATCGGGCTGCCCTGCCTGCTGAGCCGGGTGAATGCGGATGGCAGCTTCTCCTGCCTCCACCGGGTGCAGGGCGGGCATGGGCTCGTCATCAACGTCGCCATCGGCCAGCATTACCCGGCGGATGCCCCGGCGCAGATGCGCGCCCGGCTGGCAGCCCTGTCCGAGGAAGATGCCGAGGCGCAGCTCCAGGCCATGCCGCTACGCGCCTATACGGGTGCCACCACCACCGATAAGGCGGCGATCCGGCGGGAGATCGCCGAGGCGCGGCGGCGTGGCTTCGCCGTCGGGCGGATGGAGTATCTGGAAGGCATTGGCAGCATCGCCACGGCCATCGCCGATGGGGGCGGCCAGCCGGGACTGGTGCTGCAATGCACGGGCCCCCAGGCGGCCATGGCACCAAGGGAGGAAGAGTTGGGCGCGGCCATCCTCGCCGCCGCTGCGCGGATCGCCGTCGCCTGGCAGTTGCACTAGGCGCTCAGCGCGCCCCGGCTTCCTGCCCGGCCTCTTCGATCAACCAGTCCACGAAGCTTTGCAGCCGGCTGCTGAGATGGCCCTGTGGCAGGATCAGCCAATAGCAGTCCGGGGTGACAAGCCGCTCTCCCGCTACTTCCCGCAACCGCCCGGCCCGCACTTCCTCCGCGACGAAGCCCGGCGTGCAGATGACGGTGCCGAGCCCTTCCACCGCTGCCTGGATGGCGAGGGTGGTGCTCTCGAAGAACAGCGTCGGTGCCTGTGGGGGAAGGCCATTATGCCGCAGCCAGGCGGGCCAATCCCGCGGGCGCACGCGGCTGCCGAGCAGGTTGCCGGCGAGCAGGCTGGCGACATTCCGCCCATCGGCCAGCAGCGGCGCGGCGAAGGGCGCCACGGTCACCGGTTGCAGCCGCCGCGCATGGGGTGCGGGCGGCATGTCGCGCGGCCCGCTGCGAATGGCCGCGTCCACCCCCTCCCGTGCCAGATCCACCTCGGCCGTGGAGGTGCTGACCTCCACATCGATGGCGGGGTGCAGTGCCTTGAAGCGCGAGAGGCGCGGGATGAGCCAGCGCAGCGCCCAGGTGGTGTAGGCGCGCACCCGCAGCGGCGCATTCGCGGGTGTCTGGAGATTGCGTGTCGCCGCCTGGATCTGTGCGAAGCCCTGGCGGAGTTCCTCGGCATAGCGTGCCCCCGCCGGCGTCAGGCTGAGGGAGTTGGCGCCGCGCCGGACCAGCGCGCAATCCACCAGCGCTTCCAGCTCCCGCAGCCGCTTGCTGATGGCGGGCTGGGTGACATTGAGCAGGGCGGCGGCAGCGGTGAGGCTTCCGGTCTCGGCGACGAGATGGAAGGCCCAGAGGCTGTCCAGGGGTGGCAGGCCATGGCGCATGCGGGGCAGCATAAGCCAGGGTTGGGGTGGGACAAGGAAAAATAGGACTTTCCAACGGTCTCCGGCGGCTCAAGCATCGGCGGATAAGGCCCGCGCATGACGGGCCGCATAATCGACCGGAGGAACCTTCCATGCTGCACCGCCGCGACGCGCTGTTCCTGGCACCCGCCCTGGCCACGGCGTTACGCCGCCCGGCGCTCGCCCAAGGAGAAAGGTACCCGGACAGGCCTGTGCGCCTTGTCATTCCCTTCGCGCCCGGAGGCAGCAACGACATCGTCGGGCGCGTTATCGCGGATGGGCTCGCGGCGCGTCTCGGCCAGTCCTTCGTCATCGAGAACCGGGGCGGCGCGGGCGGCGTACTGGGCAGCGAGGCCGTCTACCAGTCGCCCAAGGATGGCTACACGATCCTGCTTGGCGGCAGCGGCAGCTTTCTCATCAGCAGTCTCGTGCAGCCGAAAGTGCCTTACGACATCATCAAGGACTTCGCGCCGGTCGGCTTCATCGGCAACGCGCCCAATGTCATTACGGTCAATCCTCAGGTGGCGGCGCGCACCATGCCGGAACTGCGGGACCTCGCGCGCAATGCCAACCCACCCCTCTCCTATGCCAGCCCGGGCGTGGGCACCACCGGGCATGTGCTGGGCGCGCTGCTCTCGCTCGTCTTCGGTGCGGAGATGGAGCACATTCCCTATCGCGGCACCGGCCCGGCCATTACCGACGTGCTTGCCGGGCGCGTGAACATTCTCACCAATGCGGCGGCGCCGCTGCGCCCGCACATCGCCTCCGGCGGCCTGCGCGCCGTTGCTGTCGCCGCGCCCCGCCGGCTCGATTTCCTGCCGGATGTGCCGACGACGGTCGAGCAGGGCTTCCCCGACGTGCTGTCCTCCACCTGGTATGGCCTGCTAGGGCCCGCCGGCATGCCCCAGGAGCGCGTGGCGGTCCTGCACCGCGCCCTGAACGACACGCTCGCGGACCCGGCGGTGAAGCAGCGCCTGGCGGAAGAGGGCGTGGAGATCGAGGCCAGCCCAACCCCGGCCGATTATGGCCGCTTCATCGAGCAGGATCGCCAGCGCTGGCAGCAGGTCGTCACCCGCGCGCGGATCCGCGTTGAATGAGCCAGCGCCTGCCGCTTCGCCGCATTCTGGTGCTGGACGATTTCGGCGAGGCCGCCGCGGCCTCCGCCGATTGGTCCGGCCTGCCGGTTGCCTTCCTGCACCGCCACCTCTCGCCGGATGAGCTGGCGGAGGCGGCAGCGGAGGCCGATGCGCTGGTGCTGATCCGCGAGCGCACCGCCTTTCCAGCATCGCTGATCGAGCGGCTTCCGGCGCTGCGGCTCATCGTCACCACGGGGCAGCGGAACCGCGTGCTGGACCTCGATGCCTGCGTGGCGCGCGGCATAGCCGTGTGCGGCACGCCCTCCCTGGCCTCGCCCACGGTGGAGCTGACCTGGGGGCTGATCCTTGGCCTCGCGCGGCAGATTCCCTGGCAGGAACAGCGGCTTCGCAAAGGCCAGTGGCAGAGCGGCGCGGGGCTTGGGCTGGAGGATGCCACGCTGGGCATCCTCGGCCTGGGGCGCATCGGCGCGGGTGTTGCCGCCATCGGCCGCGCCTTCGGCATGCGGCTGCTGGCCTGGAGCCCGAACATGACGGAGGAAAAGGCAGCAGCCGCCGGCGCCACCCTGGCGACGAAGGAATCCCTGCTGGCAGCGGCCGACATCGTCACGCTGCATCTCGGACTCGGCCCGGCCACGCGTGGCATCATCGGCGCCGCCGAGCTCGCGCTGATGCAGCCTGGCGCGCTGCTGGTGAACACCGCGCGCGGCCCGCTGGTCGATCAGGCGGCGCTCATTGCCGCGCTGCGCAGCGGCCGCCTCGGCGGCGCCGCGATCGACACGCACGAGCCCGAGCCGATGGCCGTGGACGACCCCATCCGCGAGGCGCCGGCCACCATCCTGACGCCGCATCTCGGCTACGTCACCCGGCAGAATTTCCGCCGGTATTTCGAGGGCACCGTGGAATGCCTGCGTGCCTGGAATGCCGGCCAGCCCTTGCCGCGGCCCATGAACGCCGTGGCCCAAGCCTTCTGAGGACCATCGCCCCATGACCACTGCCCAGGCTGAAACCGATTCCATCCTGTTGCGGATGGAAGGCCCCGTCGCGGTGCTGACGCTGAACCGACCCGCCGCGCGCAACGCCATCGACGATGCCATGCGTGGCGACCTCATGGCCGCGCTGGACCATGTGGCCCGCACCGATGCCATCAAGGCGCTCGTCATCACCGGCGCGGGCAAGGGCTTTTGCTCGGGCGGCGATGTGAAGTCCATGCAGGCGCGCCTTTCCGTGCCGCCGGGCGAGGTGGCGCTGAATGGCTGGCGCCGGCAGCAGCGCACGCATCATGCCATTTCCATGCTGCACGCCCTGCCCAAGCCAACCATCGCGGCGGTGAACGGCCCCGCTACCGGGCTGGGCTGCGATGTTGCGCTCTGCTGCGATTTCATCATCGCCTCGGAAGCCGCGCGCTTTGCCATGTCCTACATTCTGCGTGGGCTCATCCCGGATGGCGGCGGCATGTATTTCCTGCCCCGCCGCGTCGGCCTCGCGCGGGCCAAGGAGCTGATTTTCACGGGCCGCACGGTGGAGCCGGAGGAGGCGCTGCGCCTCGGCATGATCGACCGCGTGACCGACGGAGAGACGTTGGTCGCCGATGCCTGCGCCTGGGCGGCCGAACTCGGCAAGGGCGCGCCGGCCGCGCTCGCGCTCAGCAAGAGCATCCTTGACCAGACCTTCGAACTTTCCGTCGAGCAGGTCTTCTCCATGGGCAGCCAGGCGCAGGCCATCTGCTACAGCTCGCGCGAGCATCAGGAATCCGTCGCCTCCTTCCTGGAGGATGTGGCCCGCCGCCGCGCGGCCAAGGAGAAGGGCGCCGTGGCATGAACGCCATCAGCGCCCTGCTGCGGCCGCGCAGCATCGCCGTCATCGGCGCCTCGGCCGATGCCGGCAAGATGACGGGCCGCCCTGTCAGCTATCTGCAGAAATACGGCTTTGGCGGCGAGATCTGGCCGGTGAACCCGCGCGCGGAGAGCATTGCCGGCCTGGCCTGCTTCCCCGATGTGGCCGCGCTGCCGGGCGCGCCGGATGCCGCCATCGTGCTGCTCGGCCCGGAGCGGGCGGAGGGCGCGGTGCGGGAGCTTTCACGGCGCGGCTGCCAGGCCGCCATCGTGCTCGCCAGCGGCTATGGCGAAGCGAATGAGGAAGGTGCGAGGCGGCAGCAGGCGCTGAAGGAAGCAGCCGGCACCATGCGCCTGCTCGGCCCCAACACGATCGGCCTCGTGAACCTCACCGACCGCATCATGCTCTCGGCGACGGGCGCGCTGGAGGTGGGCAACCTGCCAGCCGGGCGGATTTCCGTGGTGTCGCAAAGTGGCGGCATTCTCGGCTCGCTGCTTTCCCGCGCGGCGGATCGCGGCATCGGCTTCGCCAAGCTTGTCTCCACAGGCAACGAGGCCGACCTCGACAGCGGCGATCTCATCGAGCATCTCGTCGAGGACGATGCGACCGATGTCATTGCCGTCTACATGGAAGGGCTGCGGCGGCCGGATGTCTTCCAGCGCGCGGCGCGGCGGGCGGCGGAGCTGGGCAAGCCCATCGTGGTCTACAAGGTCGGGCGCTCTGATTCCGGCGCGCGCGCGGCCACCTCGCACACCGGCGCGCTGGCGGGCGCGGACCGCGTGTATGACGCGCTGTTCCGGCAAAATGGCGTGATCCGCGCTGAAACCTTCACGGATCTGCTGGACATTCCGGCAGCCCTCGCCGCCGGGCGCCGCATGGCGGGAGACCGCGCCGCCATCCTGACCTCCACCGGTGGCGCGGGCACGCTGCTGGCCGATAATTGCGGCCTCGCCGGCATCGAGATGCCGGTGCCGGATGCGCCGACCACCGAGCGCCTCGCCACGCTGCTCAACGAGGACCAGGCATCGATCGGGCGCAACCCGGTGGATGTCACGCTGGCGGGGCTGCGGCCGGACCTCTTCCGGGGCGCCATCACCGCGCTGCTGGAAAGCCCGAGCTATGATGCCGTGGTCGTCGTCATCGGTTCTTCCGCGCTGGCCACGCCGGATATCGTCGCGGGCGCCATCCTCGATTGCCAGGCGGGGAGCGAGAAGCCCATCCTCGCTTATGTCAGCCCGCACGCACCGCATCTGGTGCGGCTGCTGAACGGCAAGGGCATTCCCGCCTTCGCCACGCCGGAAAGCTGCGCGAGCGTGCTGCGCGCACTGCGCAGCCGGAAGCTGCCGCCGGCCCCTGCGCCAACCCGCCCCGATCCCACGCTGCTCTCCAGCCTGCCCGCTGGCAATCTGAACGAGGCGGAGAGCAAGGCGCTCTTCGCCCGCTTCGGCGTGCCGGTGACGCGGGAGGAAACGGCGGCCGACGCACAGGCCGCGGGCGCCGCCGCGCAGCGCCTGGGTGGCGAGCTGGTGTTGAAGGTGCTTTCCCGTGCCATCGCGCATAAGAGCGACATTGGCGGCGTGCGGGTGGGTCTCACGCCGGAGGAAGTACCGGCGGCCTGCACTTCCATGCTCGAGGCACTGCGCGCAGCGGGGGCCGCGGAACCCGAAGGCTTCCTGGTGCAGGAGCGGGTGCGTGGCGGGGTGGAGATGATCCTCGGTTTTCATCGCGATCCGCAACTCGGCCCGGTGATCCTGCTGGGCGCGGGTGGCGTGGCGGCGGAATTGTTCCAGGATACGGCTCTGAGGTTGCTGCCCATCTCGCGCGCCGATGCGGAATCCATGGTGGATGAGCTGAAGGCCGCGCGCCTGCTGCGCGGCTGGCGGGGCGCGCCGGAGGCCGATATCCCGGCGCTGGTCGATGCCGTGATGGCCTTTGCCACCATGGCCGGTGCGGCGGGCGAGCGGCTGCTGGAGGCGGAGATCAACCCGCTCTTCGTGCTGCCGGCGGGGCAGGGGGTGCGGGCGGCGGACGGGCTGGTGGTGCTGGGGCGAGCATGAACCCGCTGCCGCTTCTCGCCACGCATGCGGCCGGGTGGCGGCACCGCTCCTGGCCGGATGGGCTGGAGCATCACGCACGCCGCGCCTTGCTCGATTGGTTCGCCGCCATGCTGCCCGGCACGCGGCAACCCCCGGCGACGCTGCTCGCCACCGCCCTGGCCGATGAGCGGGGCGAGGGCAGGGCTGTTTGCTATGCCGATGGCCAGCGGGGCTCGGCGCGCCACGCCGCGCTGATCAACGGCGTGGCCAGCCATGCGGTGGAGTTCGACGACATCCACCGCGATTCCGGCCTGCATCCGGGCAGCCCCACCGTGGCGGCGGCGCTGGCCGTGGCCCAGGCGCGGGGCGCCTCCATGGATGCGCTGCTGCGCGCCATGGCGGCGGGCTATGAGGTGGGCGGGCGCATCGCGCTGGCGGTGCAGCCCAGCCATTACCGCTTCTGGCACACCACGGCGACGGTGGGCACCCTCGCCGCCGCCACGGCCTCGGCCCTGCTGCTGGAATGCGATGAGGTGCGCATGGGCCACGCCATCGCCCTGGCCGCCACCATGGCGGGCGGGCTGCAACAGGCCTTTCGTGGCGAGGGGATGAGCAAGCCGCTGCATGCCGGCCACGCCGCCGAGGCGGGCCTGCTGGCCGCGCGTTCCGCCGCCGCCGGCGTGACGGGTGCGCCGGATGTGCTGCACGGTCCCGCAGGCTTCGCCGCCGCCACCAGCGAGTCCACCGGCACGTGGGAACAGGCGCTGCACGGGCTGGGCGAAAGCTTCGTCATCGGCAACATGACCTTCAAGAATCATGGCTGCTGCGGACACATCTTTCCCGCGCTCGACGGTTTGCTGGCTCTGCGTGCACGGTTGGGCTTCACGCCGGAGGAGGTGCGGCATATTCACGTGGCGGGTTACCGCGCCACGGCGGAGATGTGCGACCGGCCCGTGATCCGAGCGGAACAGGATGCCCGCTTCAGCACGCAGTTCTGCGTGGCGACGCTGTCGCTGCATGGCGCGGTGCGGCTGGAGGCCTTCTCGCCGCAGCGGCTCTCGGACCCGGCGATCCAAGCCTTCATGCCGAAGGTGTCCGTCAGCCTCGCGCCGGACCTCGCCGATGCCTATCCCCGCCGGCGCGCGGCACGGCTTCGGCTGGAACTGGCGGATGGCCGCGTGTTCGAGCATGAGCAGCCTTTCCGCAAGGGAGACCCGGAGGAGCCGCTCACCGATGCGGAGCTGGATGCGAAGTTCCGCGAGTTGGCGGAGCCCGTTCTGGGTGCGAAAGCCGCCGAGGCGCTGCGTTACGCCATCCGCCAGGGGGACGCGGTGCCGGGGGCTATGATGCCGCCCGCCTTCACCGTGCCCCCACCTCGTCCTGCAAATGGGTGAGCACGCGGTCGAGCGCCTGGTCGAGGCAGCCCTTGAAGAAGTGGTCCGCGCCGGGGAACACCGTCACCGGATGGTGCGTGGGGCGCGCCCATTCCAGCAGGGAAGGCAGCGGGGCCATCGCGTCATCCTGCCCATGCAGCAACAGGGTTCGGCGCGGGATGGGCATGGCCTCGTATTCCCGTCCGCCGGGGACGAGCCCCACGGGCAGGCCCATCAGCACGATGGCGGCGGCAGGCTCTTCTTCCTCGAGCTGGCAGGCCAGGCGCGCATAAACATGGGCACCGAAGGAAAAGCCCACCAGCGCCAGCGGCAGCCTCGGATAGGCGGCGCGCAGATGCCGCGCGATGACGAGCCCATCCTCCGCTTCGCCGACGCCTTCGGCATAGGCGCCTCCCGAGCCGTCCACGCCGCGGAAGCTGGGCCGCACGGCGACCCATCCGGCCGCGCTGAGGCGCCGTGCGATGGTGTGGGGCACGATATGCCGGGGCGAGCCGCCGAGCAGCGGCTGCGGGTGGCTGATCATGGCCACGCCGCGTGCCGCCGTGGCGGGCAGGGTGATGGTGAGCTGAAGCTGGCCGGCCGGGCCGGTGATGAAGCTCTGTTCGGGGCGGGATACGGACATGGCCCCATGATACATCCGGGCAGCCCATAACCCAGATGGCGGAAGCTCAGCCGAAGCCGCCTCCCTATAGCTGCAGGCGCCCTTCCATCACCGGGACACATCCTCCTGCAACTCCCGCGACAATGCCTTCGCCTTCACGCCGGGCTGTCGCATGGAGCAGGCTGGGGCGGCCCATCTCGACGCCCTGGTGCACCGTCAGCGCGAGATGCTCATCACCGGAAAGGTCCAGCAGCAGCGCCGTGGCGGCGGCCGTGGCGCTCCCGGTCGCGGGGTCTTCGTAGAGGCTGCGGGTGAACATCCGCGACCTCAGCGCATTCCCGGCCGTGCGGACATAGGCGTAGATGGAGGAGGCGCCGTCGCGCGGCAGCGCCGCTTCCCACGCCACAGGGTTGGGCTTGATCCGCCCCAGCGCTTCCAGCCCGGCCAGTTCCACGACCAGGAAGGGCGCGCCGACAGAGACCACCTGGGGCGGATGCGCCGCTGCCACGACATCCGCCGTCTCCAGCGACAGGCAGGCCGCCACCTGGGAGGGATCGAGAATGGCATGCCGCGAAAGGGGGAGGGGAGCGCGCAGTTCGGCATCCAGCACCGAACCCTGTTCCAGCCGCACGGTCACCGGCACGAGCCCCGCCACTTCCTCGAAGAGGAAGGGTTGCGGAACGGGCTCACCCCGCGCCTGTCGCTCCCACGCCAGAACCACTGCGGTGCCGATATTCGGATGCCCGGCAAAGGGCATTTCCCGGCTCGGCGTGAAAATGCGCACCCGGGCCGTATGCGCCGGGTCGGTCGGCGGAAGCACGAAGGTCGTCTCGGAGAAGTTGAACTCGCGGGCAATGGCCTGCATCTCGGCGTCGCTCAGCCCGTCGGCTTCCGGCAGCACCGCGAGTGGGTTCCCGCCAAACCGTTCGGAGGTGAAGACGTCCACGGTGACGTAGCGATAGTGTCTTGGCATGCTCAGCCCTTCCAGAAGGGGCGCGCGGCTTCCCGCGCGGCGTCCATCTCCGTCAGCCCGATGTCGCGCAGGCGCTCAGGCGGTAACTCGCGCAGCGCGGCACGGGTCGAGCCCCGGCGGTGCCATAGGGCCAGCAGGTCCAGCGCGCGAAGGAGCGGATGGGCTGCTCTGCTCTCCACCCGCCGTAACCATGGAATTGCTCCGACCTGCACGGTATTGCTCCGAATTGCTCTCCGAATTGAATTGCCACGGGTGAGAATTGCTCTTCAACGCCGTAATTGTTCCGAGTACAATATTCTTATGACCGACTTCCGCGCCCTGGCCGACACGCTGGCCCGCAGCCTTGCCGACGACCTCACCGCCGGGCGCCGCAAGCCCGGAGACCGGCTGCCTCCCAGCCGCGAATACGCGCACCGCCAGGGCATCGCGCCTTCAACGGCGAGCCGCGTATATGCCGAGCTGGTTCGCCGGGGCGTGGCGGTGGGCGAGGTGGGGCGCGGCACCTTTCTGCGCGCCGCTTCGGGGCTTCCCTCCCTTCCCGCCCGGGAGGCGGATGCTGGCGGCATCGTGGATCTCGAGGTGAATTTCTGCGTGCTGCCCGACCAGGCCATGTTGCTGGCCCCGGCGCTCGCACGCCTCGCATCGCCCGAGGCAATGCAGCCCCTGCTGTCCTATGCCGGGGTGACGGGGGATGCCGCCTCCCGCGAAGCGACCGCCCGGCTCATGGCACGGGCCGGCTGGATGCCGGAACCGGAGAGCCTGCTCTTCGCCGGGCGGGGGCAGCAGGCGCTCTCGGCCTGCTTCACCGCGTTGATCGCCCCCGGGGAACGCCTCGGCCTGGAAGCCATGACCTACTCCCTGGGCAAAGGCATCGCCCTGCGCCTGGGGCTGCAAACCGTTCCGCTGGCCATGGACGATCAGGGCGTGCGGCCTGACGCCATCGCGGCCGCGCATGCCGCGCACCCGCTCCGGCTGCTTTACCTGCAGCCGGACCTGCACAATCCCCTTGGCACGAACATGCCGCCATCGCGGCGGCGGGAAGTGGCGGAGCTGTGCCGTTCCCTCGACATTTCCGTGGTGGAGGATTCCGTCTACGGGTTTCTGTCGGACGACGCCGCACCGCCCCTGGCGGCCCATGCGCCCGAACGGGTGGTGCTGGTGGACAGCCTCTCGAAACGCGTGGCGCCGGGCATGACGCTCGGCTTCCTCTCAGCGCCGCCAGCCTTGCGCCAGAGACTGGCTGCCGCGCTCCGGCTCGGCGGCTGGGCCGCCCAGGGCTTCGCGCTCGCTGCCGCAACGGCCTGGATGCAGGAAGGCAGCGTCGATGCCCTGGTTCTGCGGAAGCGAAGCGATGCGCGGCAGCGCAATGCCCTGGCGCGGCAGGTGCTGGGCGGTGGCGGCCTGACGCTGCGGGGGGACCCGCGCGCCTATCATCTCTGGCTGGAGCTTCCCGATCCCTGGCGGGCGGAAACCTTCGTCGCTGCGGCTGCCCGCCGCCGTATCGCCGTTTCCCCCGCCGCGGAGTTCGCGGCCGGGCCGGGCCACGCGCCAGACGCTGTGCGCCTGGCTCTGGCCGCGCCGCGGCAGGCTGCGTTGTGTCCTGCCTTGGAAGCGCTGCTCGAGCTCGCCCTTGCCGGGCCGGATGCCTCCGCGGTCGGTTAGCCCCGGCGCCACGCAACCGCTGCCGCGTCCGGCCGGTTCAACAGGGAGGGAAGCGATCTTCGCTGTGAGGAGGCTGGCATGGCTTATCCTTGGACCAAGAAGAACCCGTTCCTGAGCATGATGCTCAGCGGGGCGAATGCCTGGGCAGGCGCCGCCCGGGGCGTCATGACGGCGCAGGCCAAGCGCCAGCAGGCCGCCGCGGCACGGAAGGGCGCCAAGCAGGCGACGGAATTCTGGGCGGGAGCGCTGACGGGCACGGCACCCAAGAAGCGGAAGAGGCGGCGCCCCTGAGCGGCAGGGGATGTGCAACCTCTACGCCATGACCAGCAACCAGCGGGCGATCCTGGAGCTGACCGGTGCCACGCGCGGCGGCACTGGCAACCTGCCGCCGCTGCCTGCCATCTATCCGGACACGATGGCGCCGGTCGTGCACCAGCGCGAGGATGGCAAGCGGGAACTGGCCATGATGCGTTGGGGCATGCCGGGCCCGGAGCAGTATGGTGGCCGCCCGGTGACCAATATCCGCAACACCCGCAGCCCGCACTGGCGCCGCTGGCTTGGCCCTCCGCATCGCTGCCTGGTTCCGGTCACCTCCTTCGCCGAATGGGAGGACACCGCGCCCCGGAAGACCCCGGTCTGGTTCGCGCTGTCGGAGGAGCGGCCGCTCTTTGCCTTTGCCGGCATCTGGGCTCGCTGGACCGGCAGCCGCGGGCCGAAGTCGAACCCCGTCGAGGGTGAGCATGCGCTCTACGGCTTCCTGACCTGTGACCCGAACGGCGTGGTCGGCGCTGTCCATCCCCAGGCCATGCCGGTGCTCCTGACCACTCCGGATGAAATGGATATGTGGCTGGAGGCGCCGTGGGAGATCGCGCGGGAGCTTCAGCGTCCGTTGCCGGATGAGGAGATGCTCATCGTGGCCAGGGGCAACCGGAAGGACCCTGATCCCGGCTAGCGGCGTAACGCGATGACCGGCCGAAGTGGCGGGGATACCTGCCAAGCCGCGCGCCGCATTGGGGAGATGCCGGAGCATCTCCCCATGATCCACCCTTCAGGCCAGTTCCGGCAGCCGGTCCAGGTATTTGTCGAGCGTGATCGGATAATCCCGTACCCGCACGCCGGTGGCGTTGTAGATGGCATTGGCGATAGCCGCACCGACGCCACACAGGCCGAGCTCGCCCACACCCTTGGCCTTCATCGGCGACGATACCGGGTCGGTCTCGTCCAGGAAGACCACCTCCTGGTGCGGGATGTCGGCATGCACCGGAACTTCGTAGCTGGCGAGGTCATGATTGACGAAGAAGCCGCGGCGCTTGTCCACCGCCAGCTCTTCCATCAGCGCGGCGCCGACGCCCATGGTCATGGCGCCGATCACCTGGCTGCGGGCGGTCTTGGGGTTCAGGATGCGCCCGGCGGCACAGACTGCCAGCATGCGGCGGATGCGCACCTCACCCGTCGCGGCATCGACGGCGACTTCCACGAAATGCGAACCGAAGGTGGATTGCTGGTAGCGCTTGGACAGGTCGCCAAACTCGATGCTGTCCTCGACGACGATGCCATCCCGGCCGGCAGCCTCGGCGAGCGGCACGATGCGGTTGCCCGAGCGGACCTGCCCGTCCGTGAACACTGCTTCGGCCGAGTTGAAGCCCAGCTTCCGCGCCACGGCCTCGCGCAGCTTCACGCAGGCGGCGTAGACGCCCGCGGTGGAGCTGTTGGCGCCCCACTGGCCGCCCGAGCCCGCCGATACCGGGAAGGAGGAATCACCCAGCCGGACGGTGACCTTGTCGATGCCGACGCCCATCATCTCGGCCGCCGTCTGGGCGATGATGGTGTAGCTGCCGGTGCCGATGTCGGTCATGTCCGTTTCGACCGTGACCTCCCCTCGGCTGTCCAACCGCACGCGCGCGCCCGACTTCATCACGAGGTTATTGCGGAAAGCGGCCGCCACACCCATGCCGGTCAGCCAGCGCCCCTCCCGCGCCTGGCCGGGCTGGGCGTTGCGGCGGCTCCAGCCGAAGCGCTCGGCGCCGATGCGCAGGCATTCCACCAGCTGGCGCTGCGAGAAGGGGCGCGAAGGGTCGTTCGGGTCCACCTGCGTGTCGTTGATGACGCGGAATTCCACCGGGTCCATGCCCAGCTTCTCCGCCATCTCGTCCATGGCGATCTCGAGTGCCATCAGGCCCGGTGCCTCGCCCGGCGCGCGCATGGCATTGCCTTCCGGCAGGTCCAGCACGGCGAGGCGGAGCTGCGTCAGCCGGTTTGCTCCCGCGTAAAGCAGCTTCGTCTGATCGGCGGCGATCTCGGGCTGGCCGTCCGGCTGGTCGCCCGACCAGCTTTCATGCCCGATCGCCGTGATCCTGCCGTCCCGCCCAGTGCCGATGCGGATGCGTTGGATGGTGGCAGGACGATGAGTGGTGTTGTTCATCATCAGCGGCCGCTGCAGCGCGACCTTGACCGGCCGCCTGGCCGCACGGGCGCCGAGTGCTGCCATCAGCGCGTCGGAGCGCAGGAACAGCTTGCCGCCAAAGCCGCCACCGATGAAGGGCGAGATCAGGCGCACCTTCTCCTTCGGCATGTTCAGCGTCTTGGCCAGGTCCCCGGCGCCCCAATCGATCATCTGGTTCGAGGTCCAGACCACCACCTGGTCTCCGTCCCACGCCGCGATGGAGGCGTGCGGCTCCATCATCGCGTGGCTCTGGTCCGGCGTGGTGTAGGTGGCGTCCAGCTGCACCGGCGCGCTGGCGAAGGCGCCTTCAAAGTCGCCCACCGAGCTCGCCGACTGGTTCACCTTCTTCGCCGTATCCCGGGCGGCGGCAAGGTCGAACGCCCCCTCGGCCTCCGCATAGTCCACGCGGATCTGAGCGGCGGCGTCGCGCGCCTGCTCGAAGGTCTCGGCCACCACCACGGCGATGGCCTGGTGGTAATGGTCCACTTCCGGGCCGCCCAGCAGCTTGGCGGTGTTCATGCTGCCCTTCCCGAGCGGCCCGGCATTCTCATGCGTCACGATGGCGAGCACCCCGGGCGCCTGGCGCGCGGCGGCGGTGTCCATGCTCGTGATGCGGCCCTTGGCGATGGCCGCGCCGACCACATAGCCATAGGCGGCATCGCGCACGGCGTCGTGGTGCTCATAGGCGTAGGGCGCCTGGCCGGTGGTCTTCAGCCGCCCGTCGATGCGGTCCAGCGGCTGGCCGACGACCTTCAGCTGGTCGATCGGGTTGGTCGTCGCGGGTGTGTCGAACTTCATGGCTCAGCCCCTCGCTTCCGCCAGCACGGCGTGCAGCGTGCGCTCCGCCAGCGTCACCTTGAACGCGTTCTCATGGGTTGGGCGCGCATCGGCCAGGATGGCGGCCATGGCGGGCCGGGCGCCGCGCGGCAGTTCGGCCTCGGCCGCCTCCACCCGCCACGGCTTGTGCGCCACGCCACCGAGCGCCACCCGGCCCCGGCCATCCCGCTGCACCACGGCCGCGACCGAGACCAGCGCGAAGGCGTAGGAGGCACGGTCGCGCACTTTGCGGTAGATCTGGGTGCCGCCGATGGGGGGCGGCAGCACCACCGCCGTGATCAGCTCGCCCGGCTCCAGCGCCGTCTCGATCTGCGGCGTGTCGCCGGGCAGGCGGTGGAATTCGGCGATCGGAATGGCGCGGGTGGTGCCGTCGGCCTTCACCGTTTCCACCACCGCGTCCAGCGCGCGCATGGCCACCGCCATGTCGGAAGGGTTGGTGGCAATGCAGGCCTCGCTGTGGCCCACCACCGCCAACTGGCGGCTGAACCCGCCGATGGCCGAGCATCCGCTGCCGGGCTGGCGTTTGTTGCAGGGCTGGTTGGTATCGTAGAAATACGGGCAGCGGGTGCGTTGGAGCAGGTTGCCCGCCGTGGTCGCCTTGTTGCGCAACTGGCCGGAAGCGCCGGCGAGCAGCGCGCGCGACAACAGCGCATAATCCCGCCGCACGCGCGCATCGGCCGCCAGGTCGGTGTTGCGCACCAGCGCGCCGATGCGCAGCCCGCCCTCGGCGGTCGGTTCGATCTTGTCGAGCGCCAGGCCGTTGACATCGATCAGATGTGTCGGCGCCTCGATTTGCAGCTTCATCAGGTCGAGCAGGTTGGTGCCGCCCGCGATGAACTTGGCACCGGGGGTGCGCGCCACGGCCGCCGCCGCCTCGGCGGGGGACGCCGCGCGCTCATAGGTGAAGGGCTTCATGCCTGGCGCTCCGCGACTTCGGTGATGGCCTCGACAATGTTGGAATAGGCGCCACAGCGGCAGATATTGCCGCTCATGCGCTCGCGGATCTCGTCTGCCGTCACTTGCGGCGCGGCACCGAGATCGGCGGTGACGTGGCTGGGGATACCCGCCTTGATTTCCTCCAGCACCGCGACGGAGGAACAGATCTGCCCCGGCGTGCAGTAGCCGCACTGGTAGCCATCATGCCTGACGAAGGCGGCCTGCATCGGGTGCAGGTTCTCCGGGCTGCCCAGCCCCTCGATGGTGGTGATCTCGTCGCCCTCATGCATCACGGCCAGCGTCAGGCAGGAGTTGATGCGCCGCCCATCGACCATCACGGTGCAGGCGCCGCACTGGCCGTGGTCACAGCCCTTCTTGCTGCCGGTCAGATGCAGATGCTCGCGCAACGCGTCCAGCAAGGTCGTCCGCGTGTCGAGTTCAAGGACGCGGGCCTCGCCGTTTACGCTGAAGGAGATTTTGGACATGGCAGATGCTCCTGTGGCGGCGGGAGGGGCAGCGGGAGCGGTGGCCTGGGCGCTTGCCGCGCCTGTCGTCGCCACTGTGGCGGCGGAGGCCGCCGCCCCGATCATCAGGTCGCGCCTGGTTGCTGCGAAGTCAGGGTTTCGCATGTGGTTCTCCAATCCTTTTCCTCTCATTCCCGCAGGAGCCGACAGCCGGCCCTTGGGGCCGTCCGTGCCGCGCGGTCTGCGCACCGCGCATGACGAGCGCCCGAGCGCCTGTCGGTCTCCTCGTCGTTCCTCCCATTGACCCTCTAGAACGACGTTCGAGCCCAAAGGTGACAGAGGGATTTCGGCCGGGGCTCATTGCCGCCTCGCCAGCCCGATGCGCCAACTCAGGAAGGCCAGCACCGCGGATGCGGACAGCAGGGCCGCGCTGGTGCCGAAGGTGGTCGGGAAGCCGCTCGTATCGAGCAGCACCCCGCCGACCGACGCCCCCAGGGTGATGGCCAACTGGATGGTCGCCACCATCAGGCCACCACCCGCTTCGGCGTCTTCCGGCAGTGTCTGGCTCAGCCAGGTTCCCCACCCCACCGGCGCCGGTGTGCCGATGAGCCCCCAGGCGGCCAGCAACGCCACGGCCGCCAGCGGCCAGTGCCCCAGGGTAACCAGCGTGACCGCAATCGCCGCCATGCCCAGCGGGATGGCGACCAGGACGCCGTGCAGGCTCGCCCGCAGGAACCGGCCGACCAGATAGGTGCCGAGGAGGCCGGTGACGCCCAGGACCAGGAGGATGAGGGAAAGGGCCGAGACGTCCACCTGCGTAACCCTCTCCAGGAACGGCCGGAGATAGGTGAACAGCGCGAACTGCCCCATGAACAGGAACAGGATCGCCAGCATGCCCAGCGCCACCTGAGGCCGGCCCAGCAGCCGGAAGGCGGCGCCGGCGCTGGATGACCGCTCCGCCGGCAGGGGAGGGATGGTCAGCAGTTGCCAGACAAAGGTCACGGCCACGAGGGGGACGACGCAGAAGAAGGCGCCTCGCCATCCGATATAGGCGCCCAGGAAGCTTCCGAGAGGCGCCGCCACCGTCGCGGCCAGGGCATTGCCCCCGTTCAGGATCGCCAGGGCCCTTGGCACGTCGTCGCGGGAGACGAGGCGCATCACGGTGGCCGTCGACATCGACCAGAAGCCACCGATGGCGACCCCGAGCAGCGCCCTCCCGGCTACCAGCACGGCGAAATTCGGCGCGAACCCCACCACCACACCGGAGACGACCATGAGCAGGGTGAAGGCGAGCAGCACCGTGCGGCGGTCGAGCCGCCCCACCACCGCCGATACGAAAAGGCTGGTCACGACAGCGAAGATGCCGGAGATGGAGATCGCCTGCCCGGCCTGCCCTTCCGTCATGCCGAGGTCGGAAGCCAGGGGCGTCAGCAGGCTGACCGGCATGAACTCCGATGCGATCAGCGCGGAAGCGCACAGCGTCATCGCGAGGACCGCTCCCGACATGGGAGAAGAGGTGGGAAGCGCCCCGGCTCCCGAAATGGTGTGTCCGTTCATCAGTGGCCTTGCGATTGCTGAAGCGTCAGAAACGGCGCCGAACGATGCGAACGGCGCGCATGCCCCGCCGTGCCCGGCAGTGTGCCCGCCTGGGCTCCCTGCTTCCCGGCGCTGCGACGCCAGGCAGCCGGGCAAACGGCCGGAACATGTCCGCGCCAAGGTTAGCGGGCGCGATTACGCCGGATTAGACGGTAGAAGCCGCATGACATCATGAGATGGGCTCATAAATGCCCCCCGGCTGGCGTCACTTTCCACGGCGCCCACCGCCGGGTGACCGGACCGGCGGCGCCGGGGTACGGCCAGCCGAGACGCTCGCCCAGGGGGATGATCGCCGTGCCCATCCGCCCCGAAATGCGGATGGCGGTCGTGGGATCTCCCGCATATTTCGAGAAGCGGCCCAAACCACGCAAGCCGCAGGACGTGACCGCCCATAACGGCGTCAACCTGGTGCCTGCCGAAACATGGCGGGCTCTACACCTGGAAATTTAACAGGGGTAAGCGCGAGGTGGGTCGAAGGGCAACTTCAACAGCGCGACCATGATGCTCAACGCGGCGCTGGCAGGTCTTGGGCTCTCTTACCTGCCCCAGCAGCAGGTGCAGCACTTCTATCGCGGAAGGGAGATTGACCCGGTGTTGGCGGATTGGTGCGAACCGTTCTCCGGTTATCACCTCTGGCATGATCCGAGCCGCCGACACCTGCCTTCGCGTTGCTGGGGGCTCGTGCCTGCCACTCGGCGGAAACCGGCGCGAAGCGTGGAGGAGGCAACGCGTCGCCATGAGGGCTTGCCTCTCCATGATCCGCCCCGGCTCTCCCTGGCAGGGGTTTCCTTTTTCCGCCACGGGGCGAGAATGGCCGCCAAGATGCCCTGGTTTGCCCCCCTTGCCGCCGTACTCGTCATTCAGACCACGGCTACCATCCTCTCCCGCATCGTCGCCACCCTCGCGCCGCCCATGCTGGCTGCCCATGGTTGGTCCGCGGACATGGTCGGCTGGCTTGCCGCCCTCAACACGGCGGGCTCGGTGGTCTTTCTCATGGCGGGCACGCCGCTGATCTACCGCCTGGGCTCCATCCGCAGCTTGCAGACCGGTATGGCCGTGGGCGTCATTGGCGCGCTGATGCTCGTTCTGCCGATGGAACTCGCCGCCCTGGCTGGCAGCTTCCTCATGGGCCTCTGCTACGGACCTTCTGTCTCCGGCGGGGGCGACATCCTGCAACGCCTCTCGCCGCCCCAGCACCGTAACCTGCTCTTTTCCATCAAGCAGGCGGGCGTGCCTCTCGGAGGCGTGCTCGCGGGCCTCATCCTACCGCTCGCCGCGGCCTATCTCGGCTGGCAGGGCGCCATTCTCGCCGTTGCCCTGCTGCCTGTTCTCACCATCCTGGCCGTGCAACCCATGCGCGACGCGCTGGATGCCGGCCGGGACCGCAGCCGCCGCCTGAGCGCGGCCGCCTTCCTTTCGCCCGGCAACCTCACCCGCCCGCTTGCCGTGCTGGGCAAGGCGCCCGGCCTCGTCGCCGTCGGCCTCGCCGGGTGCTTCATGGCCATCGGCCAGGGCGCCTGGTTCGCTTTTCTCGTCACTTACGCGGCAACCGAGCTGGATTTCTCCCTGCCCCTCGCTGGCGCCCTCTTCGCCACCATGCAGACGGTCTCCATCGGCGGCCGCATGCTGCTTGGCTGGGTATCGGACAAGCTGATGCCCGGGCTCACGGTTCTCCGCCTCTGCTGTCTCGCCTCAGCGGTGGCCACCGGCACGCTGGCTCTCAGCGGCACTCACTGGCCCGTCTGGAGCCTCTTCCTCCTCGCCGCCATTGCCGGCATCGCCGTCTCCAGCTGGAACGGCGTGCAGAATGCCGAGATGGCGCGGCGCGCCCCACCGGGCATGATCGCCGAGACCATGGCCGGAGGTACCATCCTGATCTTCACCGGCTATATCATCGGTCCGCCCCTTTTCGGTGCGGTGGCCCTGATGTCCGGCGGCATGGGCACGGCCTTCATGGTCAACGCCGCCGCCACCCTGCTGGCGCAGATTCCGTTGGCCTGGCTGAGCATCCGCCGGTCCGCCTGAGGCCTGCTACCCGCGCCTGTGCGCCGCGAGAACGCCAGGGGAGTAGCGGGATGCGATCCGCATCCGGGAATGGTTTATTTCCACGCGACATGCCGCCGGCTCCTGCTCCTGGCCGGAGAGGGAGAGGCCGGTGGGCGCCGCTGCGGCTTGGCCATGCCCGGCACCCGCCGCCAAGGGCTGCGACAGCAACCCCCGCCCGGTCCCCCATCACCCGCCGGTAGCGCTCAATGGCCTGTGGAGGCAGAGGCGGCGTCGCCCCGCCCCCCGCGCATGTACCGGCGTTCGGGGTGGTAATGCCTCCCCACCCGCCACCAGCGGAATGCCGCCTGGAGTGCGGCGCGGATGAGCGCGGGTGCGTCGTCGTGAGAGGGTTCTGGGCGCCGCGCCACACCCTGGCCCTGGGTTCCTGCTGCCTGAGACATTGTGCCTGCCTCCGTGCCAGGCCGCGCGCATCCTGCACGCGCCGCTGCGTTCCCCCTTCTTCTAGGCCTCCCTCAGGCCGGGTGGATGTGCCCTGGCGCACGCGGTGAACCGGGGCGGATAAGCGCGCGGTGCCCGCCGCGTCACCAGCGCCTTGCTGAGGCGCTGGCGTGAATGCAGGGGCCTTCGGCTTACCGACCGGGGCTATGCTGTGCCCGCCGAGGTGGATTTGCCTGTCAGGGCGGGGGGAAGAGCATCCCGCGCAGGTCAGCGGGGCAGGGCAGCGCGGCCAGCCTCGGCGATGGCGACGTCATGCTGCGGCGTATCCGCCGAGACGCCGATGGCGCCCACGACCTGGCCGTCCACGACAAGGGGAAGCCCGCCGGCCATCATCACGAACTGGCCGGTGATCGCGGCCGGTCGCGGGCCGTTGATGGCATCCTCGAAGGCGCTGGTGGAGCGCCGGAACATGGCGGCGGTGCGCGCCTTGCCTGGAGCGATCTCCGAGGCGGCGGGGCCGGAGCCGTCCATGCGGAGCATGGCCAATAGCGCGCCGCCCGCATCCGTCACGGCAATGGCACCCGGCCAGCCCTGCTTCGCGGCTTCGCCCTGGGCGGCAGCCAGCACCTTCATCGCCGCCTCCAGCGTCAGTACCGGCTGGCGGGGAAGATCGGCTGCCTGGGCGGCGCCCGCGGCGAGCATCGGCAACAGGGCTGCAGCCATGAGGGTATGGCGGAGGGACATGCGAGATCTCCTCGAAAGAAATGGAAAGGGGCCGTCTCAGGCCGCTGCGCCGGTGTCGTGGCGCGTCTTGCGGGGCGGGGCGGCGGCTCCGAAGCGGGCTTCTTCCGCATTGAAGAAGAACTGGCTTGCCACCAGCCATCCCTTCAGCGGCCTCAGGGGTGGCACGCAGGTCAGCAGCATGAAGGGCAGGGTGGTCAGGAGGTGGACCCAGTAAGGCGGGCCGAACTGCGCCTCGATCCAGAGCGCCAGCACGACGCTCGGGACGCAGGCGAAGCAGATGACGAAAAAGGCCGGGCCGTCGGCGGGGTCGGCGAAGGAATAGTCCAACCCGCACACCTCGCAGCCGGGGCGCAGTTTCAGGAAGCCCTGGAAGAGATGTCCTTCGCCGCAGCGGGGGCAGCGGCCCCGGATGCCGGTGTGCAGCGGAGGGAGCGCAGGCCAGTCGTGGGTGGAAGGCATCGCGGTTTCCTTACGGAAGCGCAGGCGGCAGCCCGTGGGCGGGTTCCGTGCAATGCCATAATGTATGGGTTCTTGGCAGTGGAATTGTCAATATGATTGCATGCAATAATACGGCAATCATACGAACAATGCGGGCATGTCCGGTGCCTGGGCCAGCAATTCGGCCATCCGCCGCAGCTCCGCCTCCATCGCCTGCCGGTCCCCCGGACTGCCAAGGGCGATACGTAGGGCCTCGGGCGGCGCGGTGACGGCAAAGGCGTCGCTGGCGACGACGCCGAGGCTGTCGGGGCGGAAGCGTGCCAGCAATTCGCCCCGCCCCCATTCCTGAGGGAGCCGCAGCCAAAGGTGGAAGGCGTCCGGGCTGGTGGCGATCCATGCAGGTGGCAGCAGCTTCTTTGCGATGCGCTGGCGTGCCGCCGTCTCTGCCCGGATGGCGTCACGGACCAGGGTGGCCGTGCCGTTGCCGATCCATCGCGTGGCCAGGGTGGCGGTCAGGGGAGAGGTCATGCCCACCGTCGCCCGCAAGGCACCCGTCAGCCGCGAGGCCTGGCGTGGCTCCGGCACTAGGAGATAGGCGACGCGCAAGGCAGGCGAGACGCATTTCGCGAGGCCGGAGATGTGGAAGACGATATCCGGCGCCAGCGCGGCCAGGGGCGGGGGCGCGCCCGGGGCGAGGGCGCCATAGGCGTCGTCCTCGATGATCGGCACGCCATGCTGCCGGGCGATGGCGACCAGCGCCTGCCGCCGGGGCAAGGGCAATGTGGCGGTCGTCGGATTGTGCAGCGTGGGGACGCAGTACAGCGCCTTGGGCCGGAGGGTGCGGCATGCCTCCTCGAACGCTTCAGGCAGCAGGCCCTCCGCATCCATGGGCAGGCCCTCCAGGCGCAGCCGCTGATTGGCGGCCAGGCTGCGGAAGCCGGGATAGGTCAGCGCCTCGCAGCAGATGAGGTCTTCCGGTTCGCAGAGAGTGGTCACCAGCGCCAGCAGGGCCGCCTGTGCCCCGGCCGCCACCAGCAGGCGGTCCGGTGAGACCGAAAGGCGGCCACGCAGCCATTCCACGCCCGCCAGCCGGTCCGCCTCGCCGCCGCCCGCCAGCTGGTAGCGCAGCAGCAATTCCATATCCATTTCGGCCGCCAGGGCGCCGATATCGCGCGTCATGGCCTCCCGCCATGCCGTCCCTTCCGGCAATGGGGGGACGTTCATGCGCGGGTCGGCGACGCTGGCGCGGGGCCGTGGTGAGGGAACAGCGGGTGCCGGCCCGGGCGCGGGCCCAGGCGCGCGGACGAAGGTGCCCTGGCCGACCCGCCCCTCCACGAGGCCGCGCTGGCTGGCAAGATTATAGGCGCGGGAGACGGTGGTGAAATCGACCCGAAGCGCCTCCGCCAGCCGCCTCTGCGGCGGCAGGCGGGTGCCGGCGGAGACGCGGCCGGTGCGGATATCCTCCTCCAGCGCATCGACGATGGCCCGGTAGAGAGGGCGGGCGCCGCCAACCATGGAGGGGAGCCAGCTGAGATGGGGTTCCGCGCGTCTCAGGGGGCCTGATTCCATACAATGAGGAGCGTCCTCCATAATGTATGGCTTTTAGGCCAAGCTGCCAACTCTTCCCTTGTCAGCCTTACGTGGCCCCGTCCGCGAGGTCAGCCGAAGACCAGGCTTCCGGCAACAGCAGGAAGCTATCCCCCTCCTGCCGGAGATTGGCCAGCGCCGGGAAGTGCAGATGCATGCCGGCGACGGTGAGGCGCTCCCGCGCGGCACGCTCGAAGATGGCGCGGCGGGTCTCGATGCCGAGGGTGGGAAGCACATCCACGGCCATGCAGGCTTCCGGCCTGGGTACCTGAACCTCCGGCACATGGATGATGTCGCCCCAGATCAGCAGGCGTTCGCCGGCGGACTCCACCATGTAGCCGGAGTGACCCGGCGTATGGCCCGGAAGCGGCAGGCTGGTGACGCCGGGGAAGACCTCCGCCTCGCCGGAGAAGGTGCGGATGCGGCCTTCATAGGCGGCGAGGCTGGCACGCGCCCCGCCGAAGAAGCTCTTGCGGCGGGCTTTATCCGTTTCAGCGGCGGCGGCCTCGTCGCTGTGCCAGTAGTCATATTCCTCGGCGGCGATGTGCAGCTCCGCGCGTGGGAAGGCGGCGGCGCCCGTGGCGTCGCGCAGCCCGCCGAAATGGTCGGGGTGCAGATGGGTCATCAGCACCGTGTCGATCTCCTCAGGGCGGATGCCGGCGGCCGCGAGATTCGCCGGCAGCTTGCCCACCGTGGGCTTGGCGGGCCCACAACCGGCATCGACCAGTGCCAGGCGATCGGCGCTGTGGATCAGGAAGGCCTGCACGGCCGTGCGCCGGGGTACGGGGCGAAAGGCGGCCCGCATCATCGCCACGGCTTCATCCTGCGGGATGTTGACGACGCTGGTCATCGGCGCGTCCTGGAAGCCGTCATTCAGCACCGTCACCACGATGTCGCCGACGCGGCGGTGGTAAACGCCAGGCACCTGCCGGATGGGCCGTGTGGGCATGCTTCGTCCTTCCTCCTCGATATCGTGCGCCAATCAACCGCGGGCGGGCAGCCCGAGGCGCTGCCGCGCCTCCGCGGGGCTGGCCAGGGCGATATCGAACTCCCCGAGGATGCGGCGGATCTTTGTGACCTGCTCCGCATTGGAGCGGAAGAGCCGGCCCGGCCGTTCCAGCAGATTGTCCTCCTGCCCCACCCGGATATGTGTGCCCATCAGCCCGCCATAGGTGGCCGCACGCATATTGTGCGGGCCAGTGCCATGGATGAAGAGGGAGAGGTCCTGGCCGAACAGGCGCTTCGCTGTTTGCTTCATATGCAGCAGGTGTTCGATGCCTGAGGGAATGCCGCCCAGAATGCCGGTGAGGAACTGCACGATGACCGGCCGTTGGGCGCGCGGGCGCTGCTTCAGGTGGTGCTCCAGGATATACAAATGGCCGACATCGTAGCACTCGAATTCCATGGCGATGTCGTGATCGGAAAGGATGTCGATCATCCTGCCGATCTTCTCGAATGTGTTCTGCGTGACGATGCTGTGCGAGGCGGGGCCGTAGAATTCCCGTTCCCATTCGTGCTCGAATTCGGTGATCCCCTGATCTTGCGCCTTCTTGAAGCGCCCATAATTCATCGAGCCGACGATGACGGTCGCGATCTCGGGCCGTAATTCCAGCGCGGCGGAAAGCCGGTCCTCCGCCGTTGCGCCCATGGAGCAGGACATGTTGATGATGGCATCGCAGCGCGAGCGGATCTCCGGCAGGAACTCCCGCCAGATGCCAATGTCATTGGTGGGGCGGCCATCGGCCGGATTGCGGGCGTGGAAGTGGAGAATGGCGGCGCCAGCCTCCGCGGCTTCCAGCGACTGAGTGATCATCTGCTCCGGCGTCACGGGCAGATAGGGCGACATGGAGGGGGTGAGGGTGGAGCCCGTCACCGCGCAGGTCAGAATGGTGTTCGCGGCAGCCTGCATGGTTCAGCGGCCTTCCGGCGCGGCGAGGTTGGCCGGCGTGGGCAGGCGCGGCATTTCGAAGGCGCCGGGCAGGCGGGTCTGTGTGTACCAGCCACCGCCATGCAGTCGGCCGATGAGGTCCAGCGCGGGCGTGTCCACGTAGCAGCGCTCGGCATCGAGCAGATTGTCCTCCGCGATGTGCAGCGCGAGCACCTCGCCAAGCACGATGAGACTGCCGCTGGGCTGTGGCAGCAATGTCATCGCCTGGCACTCCAGCGAGACCGGCGCCTCCGCGATTCTGGGCGGGGTGACGCGGTGGGAGGGTGCGGCCTCAAGGCCCGCCTGCTGAAGTTCCTCGACGCCCGCGCCGAAATCCACAGCGGTCATGTTCATGGCCGGCGCCAGGGCCATGCTCACGAGATTGACGACGAACTGGCCACCGGCGCGGATATTGGCCGCCGTGTCCTTCTCCGCCCCTTCGCGGGGGGCGATGCCCAGGCCGAGGATGGGCGGATCGCTGGAGAGCAGGTTGAAAAAGGAGAAAGGAGCGGCGTTCACCCGGCCGGCGGCATCCTGCGTGGTCACCCAGGCGATGGGGCGTGGCACCACGGTGGAGAGCAGGAGCTTGGTGCGTCGGGCTCGGTCCAGCTCCGAAAAATCGAAGATCATCGGCATGTTCCTCCCACGGCAGTGGGCCTAAAGTCTGTTCATCTTAAAAACCAGCTTATTGACTTTTACGGGCGGAGTCGAGCAGGGTCAGCGCCAGAACCGGCCATGAGGCCGCAGCACAGGGGAGAGAAGTTCATGATCCAGCGCCGGTATCTGCTCGGCGGAATGGCCTGCCTGATGGCTGCACCCTCGGCGCGGGCCGAGACCTTTCCCGACCGCCCGGTGCGCATGATCGTGCCGTTTCCGCCCGGGGGCTCGGCGGACCCCATCGGGCGCGTCCTGGCCAGCGTGATGGACAAGTCCCTGGGCCAGAACGTCATCGTTGAGAACCGCTCGGGGGCCGGGGGCGTCATCGGCACGGATGCGGTCGCGAAGGCGCAGCCGGATGGCTACACCATCGGTCTGGTGGGCGTCGGCAGCATGACCGTCGTGCAGCACCTGCTGCCGGATGTGCCGTACAAGGCGGAGCGGGATCTCGCGCCGGTCAGCCTCGCTGTCGCGGTCCCTCAACTGCTTGTCGCCAGCAAGAAGCTCGGCATCAGCAATGTACAGGAGCTGATTGCCAAGGCGAAAGCACAGCCGGGGCGCTTTACATTCGCCTCCTCGGGCAATGGCAATTCGCCTCATCTCGCCATGGCGTCCTTCGGCCTGCATACGCAGATTCAGCTCGTCCATGTGCCGTATCGCGGTGTGGCCCCGGCCATTACCGACCTGCTGGCCGGGCGTGTGGACCTGATGTTCGCGGACCTGCCCGCGCTCGTCGGCCCCGTGCGCGACAAAGCCATTACCGGCCTCGCCCTGGGCAGCACCGAACGCTCGCCAGCCTTGCCGGATGTGCCGACGCTCGACGAAGCCGGTGTGCGCGGCGTCGATGTCGAGAACTGGTACGGCATCGTGGCGCCCGCAGGCACGCCGCGGGACCGCATCGCGCGCCTCCACCGTTCCGTCGCCGCGGCACTGGAGCAGCCCGATGCCCGCCGCCGGCTGGTCGATCTCGGCGTGCGCATCGTGGGTTCCAGCCCGGAAGAATTCGCCGATCATCTGCAACGAGAATCGGTGAAATGGGCCGGGCTGATCCGCGACGCGAACATCACGCTGGAATGATGGTGGGCGCCGCCCGGTTGAGGCCGGGCGGCGCGTTTTCATTCACTCCACCCGCATGCCCGTCTCGCGCACGAAGCGACCGAAGCGTTCGGTTTCGGCGGCCATGTATTCGGCGAATTCCTGCGGCGAGGAGGGGGTGGGCTCCAGCCCGTTCTCGGCACACCATTGCTTCATGGCGGGGTCGGCCATCACGGCGCGGAGATCAGCGTTCAGGGCGTCGCGCCGGGCGTCAGGCAGGCCAGCCGGCGTCAGCAGCCCGAGCCAGGTGACGAAGAGGTAGCCGGGCAGGCCGGCCTCGGCCATGGTCGGCACATCGGGCAACAGGGCCGAGCGTTGCCGGCCGGTGACAGCCAGGGCGCGCACGGCACCGGACTGGATGTTGGGCAGGGCGGTGATGAGCGTATCGAACATGCCCTGGATCTTGCCGCTCAGCAGATCGGTATTGGAGGCGGCGGCGCCGCGGTAGGGCACATGCAGGATCTCCACTCCCGCCGCCGCCTTGTACAGCTCCAGCGCGCGGTGCGAGGCGCCGCCATTGCCGGAGGAGCCGAAGGCCAGCGCCTCCGGATGCGCCTTGGCATAGGCGGTGAGGGTGGCGAGATCATTCGCCGGCACGGAGGGATGGACGGTGAGCGCGAGCGGCGATTCGATCAGCAGGCCGATCGGCGTGAAGTCTTTCACCGGATCATAGTTCAGCCGGGGATAGAGGCTGACATTCATGGCATGGGTGCCGGCGAAGGCCATGTAGAGCGTATCGCCATCCGGGGCGGCGCGGGCGGCCAGTTCCGCCGCCAGATTGCCGCCGGCACCGGGCCTGTTATCCACCAGGATGGCGCGGCCCTGGCGGCGGCCCAGCGCATCCGCCACGCGACGGGCGACGAGATCGGTGATTCCACCGGGCGGATAGGGGACAATGAGACGGGCGGGTTTTCCGCCTTGGGCCAGGGCGGCGCGGCCGGACCAGAGAGCCGGCAGCGCGAGACCAGCCGTGAGCAGCACGCGGCGGGACGGGGCGTTGATCATGTTCGGGTTTCCTCCAAAACGATAATAAGGCTATATTATTGACCTTTGTAAGCCACTTCCGGCACTCCGGACGCGAGGGCTTGGCGGCAGGACGCTGCTGACGCAAACAGGAGGCATGATGAAATCCTCACCTGCCGCTGGCCTTCGGGGCGTCGTCGACCTCAACCGCAGCGCCGTGCCCCGCTATCTTCAGCTGGCCACGCTGTTCAGGAGCCGCATCCACTCCGGCGCCTGGCGCGCGGGGGACCAGATTCCGACTGTTGAGGAACTATCGGCCGAATGCGGGGTGGCGCGCGCGACCATCCGCCAGGCGCTGGGCCAGTTGGAGGATGAAGGGCTGATCGAGCGGTTCCGCGCGAAAGGCACCTTCGTGCGGAGCCAGGGCCCGAACCGGTTGTGGTGCGAGGTGGAAACGGATTGGTCTGGCCTGCTGCGTTCGCGTGAGGGTGCGGAAATTGAAATCCTCAGTAGCCAGGGCGGGGCCATGCCGCCGCTGACCTCCGCCGATATCGGGCAGCCTGCCTCGGGCTACCGCCATCTGAGGCGGCGCCATTGGCGCGATGGGCAGCCTTTTCTGCTGGCGGATGTGTATCTGGACGAGCGGTTATGGCCCAAGGTCAAGGCGCATGATTTGCGCACACGCACAGCGCTGAACCTGGTGGCGAGCCTGCCGGGCGTGAAGATCGGCGATGCGCGGCAGACACTGACGATCGGTATGGCCGATGTGGAAGTTGCTGAGCAGCTGAAGATGCCGCTGAACGCACCAGTGGCACATGTGCGCCGCGTGGCGCTGGAGCAGGATGGGCGGCTGATTCTGGTCGCGGATGGTATCTATCGTGGCGATGTCGTGCGCATCGACATCAAGCTTTCGACAGGGCATTCCGCCGGCCACTCCTCCGGCTGACCTGCGCTCGATGAGTGCTTGACGGCACCTGCGCGCGGCCCATAAAAACCATAAAGCTGACCTAAAGGGCAATAGCGGCGCAGAGCCGCAGCGATGGAGGAAGCATCATGCAAAAGCGCAACGCCACGCAGGCCGCCAGGCACGCTACCCCATGAAGCTGCACTGGTCTCCTCGTTCGCCCTATGTCCGCAAGGTGATGATCGCGGCGCATGAACTCGGCATCGCTGACCGTATCGAGACGGTGCGCACCGTTGTACGCATGGACACGCCGAACGCGACGCTGCTGCCCGATAATCCGCTGAGCAAGATTCCGACACTGGTTCTGCCGGATGGGTCGGTGCTCTTCGACTCTCTGACCATTTGCGAATATCTGGACGATCTTGCTGGTGGCAGCCTGTTTCCGCGAGCGGGCGCCGCGCGTTGGCGCGTGCTGACGCTGCATAGCCTCGGACAGGGGCTGATCGACCTCCTCATCTACTGGCGCAACGAACGGGACAAGCCAGCGGAGCGGCAGACCCAGGCGCTGCTGGACAGCTACGCCATCAAGGCCGAGGCAACGCTCGACCGTCTCGAAAGTCTGGCTGCCGAACTGCGGGAGAGGCCGTTCGCCATTTGCCATATCGCGATCGGCGTGGCGCTGTCCTATCTCGATTTCCGCTTCACGCATCTGCCGTGGCGTGAGGGCCGCCCGGCGCTGGCCGCGTGGCATGCGGAATTCGAGGCGCGGCCTTCTCTCCGCGCGACGGAGATCGTTGATGCCTGAGGCAGAGAAGGCCCGCAGTGGGCCGCTCGCCCATATCCGCGTGCTGGATCTCAGCCGGATCATGGCGGCGCCTTGGGCGACGCAGATTCTGGCTGATATGGGCGCTGACGTCATCAAGGTTGAGCGCCCCGGTGCCGGTGACGATACGCGCGGCTGGGGCCCGCCCTTCCTCAATGACAAAGAGGGGAACCCGACGCGGGAGGCTGGCTATTTCCTGGCTGTCAACCGCGGCAAGCGTTCCCTGACCATCGACATGGCAAAGCCGGAGGGGCAGGAGATCCTGCGCAAGCTGGCGGCGACATCGGATATTGTCATCGAGAACTTCAAGGCCGGTGCGTTGGCGCGTTATGGGCTTGATGCGGCATCATTACGTGCCATCAACCCACGCCTGATTTATTGCTCTGTCACGGGCTTTGGGCAAGATGGGCCACGCCGTGACCAGGCGGCCTATGACTTTGCCGTGCAGGCCATGGGCGGGCTGATGAGCGTGACCGGCGAGCGCGACGGCATGCCTGGCGCAGGCCCGCAGAAGGTGGGCGTTCCGATCGTGGACCTGATGACCGGCATGTACGCGACGGTGGCGGTGCTGGGCGCGCTGGCGCGGCGCGCGGAAACGGGGCAGGGTGACACCATCGACCTCGCGATGTTGGATGTGCAGGCTGCCTTTCTGGCCAACCAGGCGATGAACTGGCTGGTGGGTGGCAAGGTACCGAAGCAGGGTGGCAACCGGCACCCGAATATTCAGCCGCAGGACGTGTTCACCTGTGCTGATGGACAGCTTGTCCTTGCTGTCGGTAATGACGGGCAGTTTCGGAAGTTGTGCGAGGCCGTCGGCCATCCTGAATGGGGCAGTGACGAGCGCTTCGCCACGAATGCAGGCCGCGTAAGGAACAATGCCGCGCTGACGCCGCTGCTGAACGAGGCGTTCTCGCACTTTACCAAGGGGGAGCTGACCCGGCGGCTGGATGAGGCAGGCGTTCCCTGTGCGCCGATTAACACCGTGCCGCAGGTTTTCGACGACCCGCAGATTCAGCATCGGGAAATGCTGCGACACCTGCCGCACCCCCTGGCTGGCACGGTACCACAGGTGGTGAGTCCACTGCGCTTCCAGGATGCACCGCTGCGCTTCGACCGCGCTCCGCCCACCCTTGGCCAGCATAACGATGAAATCCTGGCGGAGCTGGGGCTGGATGACGCCGCACGAGAGGCGCTCTCCCGGCAGGGCGTGCTGTGACCGCAGCGGGAGAAAAAGGATACGCCATGGCTCGCATCAATCTTCCAGGCCCGGCGGAGCTTTCGCCCGAGCAGCGCCGTATCTACGACGCCGTGGTGGCTGGCCCCCGTGGCGCCGTGATCGGTCCGCTCCGCGCGGCAATCCATAGCCCGGAGCTCGCAGAACGTTGGTCAAAGCTGGGAGAAATCCTCCGCTTCGGTACGGTGCTGCCACGCCAACTCAACGAGCTCGCCATTCTGGTGACGGGGCGCCGCTGGGGTAGCCAGATCGAATGGTGGGTCCACGCTCGCGCAGCCGCTGATGCCGGGCTTTCCGCCGCTGTCATCGAGGCCATCCGTGTAGGTGAAGCGCCGGAGATCGCCGATCCTGCCGAAGCGGAAGTTTACGAGTATAGCCGGGAAATTCAGCAGACCGGCCAGGTTCCGATGCCGGTATATCGTGCGGTGAAGGACCGCTGGGGTGAGCGCGGCGTAGTCGAGCTGACGGCAGTCATTGGCTATTACACGATGGTTTCCATGACCTTGAACGCCCATGAGATTCCGCTGCCGGATGGCGTGGAGCCGCCTTTGCGGCCACTGGCCTGGGCCGGCAAGGGGCTGCCGGAGCTGCCGCCGGCACGCTGCACGGCCACGGCGGAGGCCAAGGGAGAATGAGCGTCATGCCTGACCTATTCCAAGGCTTGCAGCGCTTTCGCGTGAGCCTGGAGGAGCATGTCGCGACGGTGACGATGCAGGCGCCGCCGGTGAATGCGCAGGACCGCTTGTTCCGCGAGGAAATCGTGCGGGTGTTCGACACCTTGAGCGACCTGCCGGAGGTGCGGGCCATCGTTCTCACTGGCGATGGGCGAGCATTCTCAGCGGGGGCTGATTTGCGGGAGCGGCCCAATCTATCGGAGGAAGCCGGTGCTTATCCGCGTCATAACCGCTTGGTACGCGCGGCATTCGATGCCGTGATGGAATGCGGCAAGCCGGTGATCGCGGCGGTGAATGGCGCGGCCATCGGCGCGGGCTGCGTTCTGGCCCTCTGCTGCGACATCCTGGTGGTTTCGGAAAGCGCTTTCCTGGCGATGACGGAGGTGGATGTCGGCCTTGCCGGGGGCGTGCGGCATGTGATGCGCTTCTTCGGTCAGTCCGATGCGCGGCTGATGATCTACACAGCCAAGCGCATCACCGGGCCGGAGCTGTTGCGGATGAATGCCGCTTCCGCCTGCGTGGCGCCGGAGGCGCTGATGCCAGAGGCGCTGTCTATCGCGAAGCAGATCGCGGCGAAGAGTCCGCTGGCGGTGCAGGCGGCCAAGCGCTCCTTCGGCATGACCGAGGAGATGCCGCTGCGCGACGGCTATCGCTACGAGCAGAGCCAGACCGTGGCGCTGGCCCGCACGGAGGATACGAGGGAGGCACAACGCGCCTTCGCGGAGAAGCGCAAGCCTGTCTTCGTGGGTCGCTGATCCCACCCGCCGAGAACGGGCCGCCAGAGCCCGGCTGGAGAACGCCGATGGAAACCGAGATCGACCTGTCGCCCGAAGCGCTTGATGCCTTGGATGATGCCAGCTTCCGCCTGCATGTACGGCAATGGATAGAGGCAAACTATCCGGCGGAAATGCGTTTTCCCCGCCGACGCCTGCACTGGCACGAGAATCGTCCCTGGTATCTCGCACTCTCCCGCAAGGGCTGGCTGGCTCCCAACTGGCCGCAGGAATATGGCGGGATGGGCCTTGGCGCCACCAAGCAGCTCATCATGATCGAGGAACTGGAGCGGCATGGCTGCGCCCGGGTCAGCGACATGGGTTTGATCATGCTCGGCCCTCTGCTGATCAAGCATGGCACGGAAGAGCAGAAGCGGCGTTTCCTGCCCCGCATTCTCTCCGGCGAGGATATCTGGGCTCAGGGATATTCGGAGCCCGGAGCGGGTTCGGATCTCGCCGCACTGCGGCTGGATGCGGCCGATGCGGGAGACCACTGGGTGTTGAACGGGCAGAAGACCTGGATCACCCTCGCCAATGATGCCAACTGGCTCTTCGTCCTCGCCCGCACGGATAAGTCTGGCAAGAAGCAGCAAGGCATCTCCTTCCTGCTGATGCCGGCGGATGCACCGGGCATTACCATCCGTCCGATCATCAACCTCGATCTGCATGACGAGTTCTGCGAGATCTTCTTCGACAATGTCCGCGTGCCGAAGGACATGGTGGTCGGCGAGGTCAACCAGGGCTGGACCTATGCCAAGGCTCTGCTGGGGTTCGAGCGTATTGCCATCGGTTCTCCCAAACTCTCATCCAATGGCCTTGCGCGGCTTTGGCGGCTGGCTGAGGCTGTTGGGAAGGACAGGGACCCGGTGTTCCGCGACCGCTACGCGCGCTTCGCGATGGAGCTGGATGATCTGAAAGAGCTCTACGAATCCTTTGTCGCGGCGCTGAGGCGTGGGGAGACTTTGGGGCCTGATGTCTCCATTCTGAAAATCGTGCAGACGGAGCTATTCCAGCGCATCACTGAAGAGATGCTGGAGGTGGCCGGCGGCCATGCCGGTTTGCTGGACCCGATGCCGGGGGAGGAATTGCATCCGGCCGGGCAGTTTCTGCTGGCACGTCCTTCCACCATTTTCGGCGGTTCCTCGGAAATCCTGCGCAACATCCTGGCCCGGAACGTGCTGGACCTGCCAGCATGAGTGCCCTGCCACGTATCCGTGTACTGGACATGACGCGGGTGTTCGCTGGACCCTGGGCGGCGCAGATTCTGGCGGATTTCGGCGCGGATGTCGTGAAGGTGGAGCATCCGAAAGGCGGCGATGACGTGCGCCGCATGGGTTTCCCCCGCCGAGACGCGGAGGGGAAGGAAACGGGCGAAACTTCCTCCTACCTTGCCATGAACCGGGGCAAGCGGTCTGTCGCCATCGATATTTCGGCCGCGGAGGGTCAGGCCCGGTTGCGCGCGTTGGCGGCAAAGGCGGATGTATTCATCGAGAACTTCAAGGCCGGTGGGCTGGCCCGGTATGGCCTGGATTACGCCGCGCTGGCCGACATCAATCCACGCCTCGTCTACTGCTCCATCACCGGGTTCGGGCAGAGCGGCCCCTATGCCGCAATGCCCGGATACGACCCGATCTTTCAGGCGATGAGCGGGCTGATGAGCGTCACTGGTCAACCGGACGGCGAGCCGGGTGCCGGTCCCGCGCTGGTTGGCTACAGCGTTTCCGACCTCAATGCGGGCTTCTACGCCACCATCGCCATTCTGGCCGCCCTGCACCACCGCGACACGGTCTCCGGCCGTGGGCAGCATATCGATCTTGCCTTGCTGGACGCGCAGCTTGCCGCACATTCGCATATTGCCATGAATTACCTTATCTCCGGCCGCATGCCGGTCCGGGCGGGCACCGCCTCGCAGATCAACACGCCCTGGCAGGCCTTTGACACTGCCGACCGCCCTTTGATGGTGGCCGTTGGGAACGACCGGCAATTCGCGCAATTCTGCTCCGTGCTGGGGCTCGACGGCGTGGCGGAGGACGCGCGGTTTGCCACGAACCGCCAGCGCATGGCGCACAAACCGGATTTGCTGCCCCTGTTGCAGCAGGCGCTGATGGCGCGTGGTGCGGCAGAGTGGGTAGCGCGGCTGAATGACGCTGGCATTTCCTCTGGCCCCATCAATGATTTTGGGGCTGCGGCGGAGGACCCACAACTCAACCATCGGCGCATGTGGCGGCATATGCCGCATCCGGACGGCGGCGATCTGCCTTTCATCGCTAATCCGGTGAACTTTTCCGAGACCCCGATTGCCTATGACCGTGTGCCGCCCCGCCTCGGCGAGCATACGGATGACGTGCTCTCCGAATGGCTTTCGCCGGAGGATGCAAGGTGATCTCCAGCGCCCGGCTGCGGCGTTTTTTTCAGCCTCGTAGCATCGCCATCGTCGGCGCAACGGCGCGGCCGGGTGCCTTCGGTGCGCGGGTGCTGGAGAATCTTTCAGCATTTGACGGGCGCATTCACCTGGTCAACCCGCGCTATGCCGAGATCGGTGAGCGCCGGTGCTACCCGGCGCTTTCCGCGCTGCCCGAGCCGCTGGACTGCGTTGCCATCGCGGCCCCGCGCGAAGGCGTTGCTTCCGTGGTGGAAGACGCCATTGCGATCGGGGCGGGCGGGGTGGTGGTCTTCGCGGCAGGCTTCGCCGAAACCGGCCTGCCGGAGCGCGTCGCGGCCCAGGCCACGCTGGCTGCGCGGGCGCAAGAGGCCGGGCTGCCATTGCTTGGGCCCAATTGCCTTGGCTTCGCGCATTTTGGCAGCGGCGCGGGCGTTACCTTCTCAGCGGGACCGCCGGTGTGTCCGCCGCAGACGCCACGCCTGCCCGCTGTCGGGATAGCCAGCCAGTCTGGCGCCGTGGGCTTCGCGCTGGCACAGGCCGTGGAGCGGGGCGTGCCCATCAGCCATGTTCTGACCACGGGAAATGCCGCCGGGCTGGACGTGGCGGACCTCGTCGGCTTCCTGGCCGACGCACCGGATTGTGCCGCCATCGCCTGCGTGCTGGAGGGGCTGGGCCAGCCGCACCGGCTGCTGGAGGCGATTGCGCGTGCTGAGGCCGCCGGGAAGCCGGTGGTGGTGCACAAGATGGCCTCAGGCCAGACGGGTGCCGCGGCGGCGCTGTCCCACACCGGCGCGGTTGCGGGTGGGCATGCCGTGTGGCGCGCGGCGCTGGAGGGCGTGGGTGCCGTGGTGGCCGAGGAACTGGGGGAGATGATGGAACTCGCCTCCTTCCTGGCGAGAGCGCCGGTGGTTCCGCGCGGGGAGGGCGTGGCCGTTGTCTCTACCTCTGGTGGCGCATGCATTCTGGCGGCCGATGCGGCGGAGCGGCATGGCGTGGCCTTGCCGCAGCCCGGCCCCGAGGCGCAGGCGGTGCTGGAGGCGCGCATCCCGGAATACGGCTCCGCCCGGAACCCTTGCGACCTGACGGCTCAGGTGCTGAACGACCCTGACGCACTGGCCGCCTGCACGGGCGCTCTGGCGCGAGATCCGGCTTTCGGCCTGCTGCTTTACCCGAACACTCATGCCTACCCGTTTTCGCTATCCCGGATTCCCGTTTTGGCGGAGATCGCTGCGCGGGAAGGTCGCTTTCTTTGCGTTCCCTGGGTGGCGGAGCGTCGGGAAGGCGAGGGGACGATCGCCGCCGAAGCCGTGCCCGGCGCTGCGCTTTTCGCCAGCGTGGAGCGGTGCTTCTCCGCAATCGCCGTGTGGAGGACGCGCGCGGCGCGGCGCGCGCGGCCGCGGGAAGCGCCTTCCAACCTGATCGGTGATGCGCAGCACGCGGAGATCGCGGCGCTACTTGGCAAAGGCCCTTTCATGACCGAAAGGGCCGCCAAGGTGGTGTTGGCTGCCTGCGGCGTTCCGGTGGTGCCAGATGTGTTGGTGCAAGATGCGGAGGAAGCCATTGCCGTTGCCATGCGCATCGGCTTTCCCGTCGTGTTGAAGGCGGAGAGCGTGGCGTTGCCGCACAAGACCGAAGCCGGTGTGGTGCGGCTGAACCTGCGGGACGCGGAGGCCGTTCGCACGGCACATGCCGAGATCCTGGCCAATGCCGCCCACGCCGCTCCAGGCGCGGTGCTCGATGGTGTGTTGGTGCAGCCAATGCTGCCGCCAGGGCTTGAAGTGATGGTGGGCGCGCATCGGGACCCGTTATTCGGCCCCGTGGTCGTCGTGGGGCTCGGCGGTGTGCTGGTGGAATTGCTCGAGGATGTGGCGGTCGCCCCGGCACCGCTCTCTCCGGCGCAGGCGCGCGCCATGCTGGAAAGTTTGCGTGGCGCCCGGCTGCTCAAGGGCTTTCGCGGCGGCACAATGGTCGATCTGGAGGCGCTCTCCGGCATCCTTTGCCGGGTGGGGGAGCTGATGGCACGGCATCCGCGCATTCTGGAACTGGACATCAACCCGCTGATCTGCGGCGCCGGCGGCATCGTGGCGGTGGACGGCCTCATCGGCCTGGCCACGCCGGCAGAAGGGGAGAAACGGACATGGACGGCGTGATGGAACAGGCCGAGGCGGACCGGCGGGAATCGATCCGTATGATCCGGGAAAGCGCGGCGGGACTCGCCCCCCGGCACGGCGACTTCGCCCGCGTGCGCGCGTTACGCTATGCTGAGCCTGGCTTTGACCCCGCCATCTGGCAAGCCATGGGCGAGCAGGGCTGGATTGGCCTGCGCGTACCGGAAGCGCATGGCGGCTTCGGGCTCGGCATGGCGGAAGCCTGTGCGCTGGCGGAGGAGCTGGGGCAGGCCCTCGCGCCGGAACCGCTGATAGCTGGCGCGCTCTCCGCCCGGCTGCTGGCGGCGATCGGCGACGAGAGCCTGTTACCCGGCCTGTTGGAAGGGCGCAGCCTGGTGCTCACCGGGTGGCAGGAAGCGGTGGACAGTCTGGAGGTGCCTGGCACGCCCGACGGTGCCCGGTTGTTTCTGCCCCAGGCCGCCGGTGCGGAAACGTTTCTGGTGCCGGTGCGGGAAGGGGGCGCGCTGGCGCTTTACGCCCTTCCGGCTTCCGCCCAGGCTCCACGGCTGCAACGCACACAGGATGGCAGCAATTTCGGCACGCTGGAGCCCGACCTTTCCAAGGCACGGCGTCTGCATGGCGATGTCGGAGACGCGATGGCGCAGGCGCTGGAGGAAGCAGCACTCACCACCGCGGCCAGTTTGCTGGGGCTGATGGAGCGCGCCTTTGCCATGACGCTCGACTATCTGCGCACGCGCCAGCAATTCGGCAAGCCGCTCGGCAGTTTCCAGGCGTTGCAGCACCGGTCGGCAGACCTCCGAATTCAGATCACGCTGTGTCGGGCCAGTGTGGAAGGCGCGGCGCGGGGCATGGATGCAGGTAGCTCGGCACGTGCCGCCGTCTCCCGCGCCAAGGCGCGGGCAGCGGAGGCAGCCATGCTGGTGACGCGTGAGGCCGTGCAGATGCATGGTGCCGTCGGCTATACGGATGAGCACGATATCGGCCTTTTCCTGCGCCGGGCCATGGTTCTCACAAATGCCTATGGTTCGGCCTCCTTCCACCGCGCTAGGTTTATGGATGCTTCTGGCCTGGAGGCTGCTGCATGACCGCGACATTTCTTCCTCGCAGGGCTGTTCTCTCCGCCGGGCTGGTTGTACTCGCGGCTCCCGCTCTTGCCGCCACGGAGCGGCGGCTGGCGCGGCCCGATGGGGCCATTGCCTACACGGTGCAGGGTGAAGGGCCCGCGATTGTGCTCATCCCGTCCCTGGGGCGCGGACAAGAGGATTTCGATGGCGTGGCGCCGCTCCTCCTGGCCGCCGGCTTCCGCCTGTTGCGGCCGGAACCCCGTGGCATCGGTGGCTCCGCGCCCATTCGGGAGGGGATGACGCTGCACGACCTCGCAGCCGATATCGCGGCGATGATCGATGCCGAGAAGGCCGCGCCCGTGCTCGTCGCCGGGCATGCCTTTGGCAATTGGGTGGCGCGCGTGCTGGCCTACGACCACCCCGCGATGGTGCGCGGTGTCGCCATGCTGGCGGCGGTGTTAGGCACGGATATCGATCCCGAGATCCGACGTTCCATCACGGCGAGCTTCGATACGGACCGGACGGATGAGGAGCGCCTCGGCCATCTTCGCCGTGCCTATTTCGCGCCGGGCAACGATGCTTCGGTGTGGTTGGCCGGATGGCACAAGCCAGTGGCCGAGGCACAGCGCCGCGCCCAATCCGCAACCACCGGCAAGGCTTGGCTGCGCGCGGGGGAACGGCACCCGCTGCTCTACCTCGCCGCCGCGCAGGATGCGATCGCGCCGCCACCCGACGAGGCGCGCATGCGCGGGGCACTGGGACCGCAGACCCATCTGGCGGTGGTGGAGCAGGCCGGCCACGCATTGCTGCCGGAGCAGCCCCAGGCCACTGCGGATGCGTTGGTGGCCTTCGCGCGATCCTTGCCGGTACAGACCAGCCCGGGAGTACGATGACCAGCCGGCCTCTGCTCGCTGACGGAGAGGTCAGGGAACGATGTTCGCCTCCTTGATCAGCCGTTCCCATTTCGTCGTCTCGGCGGCGATGAAGCGGCCGGCGGCGGCTGGGTTGCGGTCCTCCGGCGCGGGGATTTGCACGCCGAGCTCCTCGAGCTTTGCTTTGACGGTGTCGTTCTCGACCGCGGCCCAGATGGCCCGCGACATCGCCTGGATCATGTCATCAGGCGTGCCAGCCGGCGCCAGCACGGCGTTCCAGGTCGTGGCCTCGTAGCCGGGGAGCGTTTCCGCGACGGTCGGCAGATCCGGCAGGGCCAGGGAGCGTTGCAGGCCCGTCGTCGCGATGCCGCGCAGGGCGCCGCTCTTTACCTGGCCGGAGCCCGTTGCGACGCTGTCCATCACCACGGCGATGCGGCCGCCGAGAAGGTCCGCCACGGCCGGGGCCGTGCCGCGATAGGGGATGTGCTCGGCGGCAACGCCGGTCATCGACTTCAGCAATTCGATGCCGAGATGGGAGGAGCCGCCGACGCCGCTGCTCCCATAGGAGTACTGCCCGGCCCGAAGATAGGCGATGAGCCCCTTGATATCCGTCACGGGCGAGGAAGGTGTCACCATGATGACCTGCGGCACGACGCCGATCAGGGCAACAGGCGTGAAATCCCCCTGCGGATCAAAGGTAAGGCGCGAGCCATGCAGTGCCCGGTGCACTGCGTGCACCACGGTTGTGAAGAGGAGGACGCTGCCATCTTTCGGAGCACGTGCCACCGCCTCGGTGCCCGGCAATGCGCCGCCGCCCGCGCGGTTCTCCACCACCACCCGCTCCGGCAAGTTGCCGGACATGCGCTCCGCGAGGATGCGCGCAACGGCATCGGTAGGGCCGCCGGCCGCATAGGGGACCAACAGGCGAACGGGCCGGTCCGGCCATTTGGTCTGGGCTAAGGCAATGCGCGGCAGGGCCATCAGCCCCGCCGCCGCCATCAGGCAACGACGTTGGATCACGTCAGCTTCCTCCCTTTTATATGTTTCCGTTTTGCAGCGAGTAGCCTCGTATCAGGCGATGCGGTCACCCTTCTTGATGACAGCAGCGCGGTTATCGACGCCGGGAAGCATCTTGGCGGGGTCGCGCGTGACGATGACATCGAGAACCACGGGGCCTTTGATCGACATTGCTTCCCGCAATGCGTCCTCGATCCTTTCCGGGTCCTCGACCCGAATACCCGCGACACCGAAGGCACTGGCAACCTCGGCGAAGTTCACTTCGTTGAGGTCAGAGGAGTGATAGCTGCCGGCGCCATAGACGAGATGCTGCAGCGCCTTCACATAGCCGGAAGCCGCGTTGTTCACGACGATGACGGTGAAGTCGAGATTCAGCCGCCGCGCGGTTTCCAGGTCTCCCAGCACCATGCAGAAGCCGCTATCGCCTGTCAGTGACAGCACCGGCCGGCCCTTGGCGGCCAGCGCTGCCCCCATTGCGCCGGGAAGGCCATAGCCGATGGACGCGAAGCCGCGATCCGGTACGAAGCTCCTTCCCGCGCGCTTGGTGTCGAACAGCAGCCCACCCCAATGCGCCGCGAAGCCGCCATCGGCAACGAGAATGCCATCCTCCGGCAGCACGTTGTTGATGGCGGTCAGCAGGCGGGCGACGTTGATCGGCTGTTCCGGGGAATGCAGCCGTGGCGATACGTCGTCGCGCCACTTCGCCATACGGGCTGGCACTTCCCGCGCATAGGCGGAAAGACGCGCGGCGAGGGACGGTTCGCGCTCCAGCACAGCGGCGTGCAAATCCTCGATGCCGAGCTTCGCATCGCCCCAGAGCATCACATTCGCCCGGCGCGTGCGGCCGAATTCCTCGGCAACGATGTCGAGATGGATGATTGTCTTGCCCGGCCCGGGCACAGTGTAGCGCTTGGTCGCAATCTCGCCGAGCTTGCAGCCGACGACGAGGATGACATCGGCTTCGTCGATCAGCCCATTGGCGATGCGATCGTAACGGCCGAACAGCCCCGCGCTCAGCGGATCGGTGCAGGGTATGGCGCCCTTGCCGGTCAGGGTATGCGCGACGGGAATGTTAGTAGCCCGGGCGAAGGTGGTCAGCGCCCCCTGCGCGCCCGAAATATGTACGCCACCACCTGCGAGAATGAGAGGACGCTGTGCATTGGCCAGTAGCTCGGCCGCCGTGGCGATGGCCGCGCCATCGGGCCTGCATCGCAGGGCGGGCGCGGCCTCATGCAACGGGTCCACCTCGAATTCTTCCGCCTGGAAGATGTGGGTCGCGTGCATCAGGTCTTCCGGCACATCGACCACCACAGGGCCGGGGCGGCCCGTCGTGGCGACCATGAAAGCGCGCCGCATGAGTTCCGGGATGCGCTGGATCGCCTCGATACGGATCAGTTCCTTGCAGACGGGGCGGAGAAGATCCACCTGCCGGCATTCCTGGGTCATGTTCTTCCAGGCATGGTCCCGGTGCGTGTCGCCCACGACGCAGACCATCGGCGTCCCGGCATTCAGCGCTTCCGCCAGGCCGGTGACGAGGTTGGTCGCTCCTGGGCCGAGTGTCGCATCCGCGAGGCCGACGCAGCCGGAGACTTTCGCGTAGGCATCGGCGAGGAAGACGGCGGAGCGCTCGTCGTTCATCAGGTGGTGCGGCATGTCGAAGCGGCGCACCGCGTCGTAGAGCGGCAGCAACTGGAAGCCGCCCATGCCGAACATCGGGCCACCGTTGAATGCCTTGATGATCCGGGCAATGGCCTCACCGCCCTGCATTTCGAGCGCGGAGTTGGTGATCGTCGTATCCGGCATGGATATTTCCTGTCCTGTGTTCTCGGCTCGCCTGCCGTATTGCATCCCACCCAATGGGACGTGTACTCTTGTTTAGTGGAATTTATAGAAAACGGCGGACGGGCACGTCAACGCCGCAGGCAGCCACTGTGTGGAGAACGGAAAAATGGATGACCCAGCTCCCGCCGGGCATCAGGGAATAGACCGGACGCTGGCGCTGCTGCGCGCCGTGGCAGCGGAGGGGAGGGGGGGCGCCAGGCTGGCCGCGATCGCGGCGCAGACCGGCCTGTCCCGCTCCACCGCGCACCGGCTGCTCACGCATCTCGTCCAATCGGGTCTGCTGGAGCAGGATGCCGATGCGCCGCATTACCACCTCGGCTTCGAGATCTATGCGCTCGGCCGGCGTGCGGCAGAACGGCATGGCCTGCCGCGCCTTGCCCAGGCCAGTCTCGTGCGTCTGGAAGAGCAGAGTGAGGATACGGTCTATCTCAGCATCCGTTCCGGCGACGACGCAGTTTGTATCGCTCGCCAGGAAGGCCGTTTCCCGATCAAGACGCTGACGCTGGCCGTCGGAGACAGGCGGCCGCTGGGCGTGGGCGCCGGCAGCCTCGCCCTGCTCGCGGCCCTGCCTGATGAAGAGGCTGAACGGGTGATTATGGCCAATGCCGGGCGGCTCCGTCTCTATCCCTCGTTTTCCCCGGCAGAGCTCAGAAAACTGATGCGCAAGACCCGAGCCGATGGCTACGCCACCAACCCCGGGATGGTGCTTCCGGGCATGATGGCGGTGGGTGTGCCCGTGTTGCGCCGTGACGGGCGGCCGGCTGGTGCGTTGAGCATCGCCGCCATCGAGGGGCGGATGCAGCCGCAGCGCCGGGCCGAGCTGGTCCGCTGGCTTGGCGAGGAAGCCGCCGCGATTGCAACGCGGCTGGATGCGCCCTGAAGCGCCGCTCAGAGACCGGCGCGCCGGCGCCATTCCTTGGCGCCCATGGCGGCGAAGTCGTTGACATGGGCATAGAGCATGGACGGCCCCCTGGCCTGCCATGTCTCGATGTCATGCGGCTTTACCATCATGCCTGCAGGCTTCCCGGCGTTGCGAATGCGGGCCACCGTATCCTCGATGGTCCGCACCACCTCAGGCGCAGTGTAGTCGCCGGCGAAGCCCATGCTCTTGGCCAGGTCCACGCCGCCGATGAAGAAGCAATCGATGCCGGGCACGGCGAGAAATCCTTCCAGCTCCGACACGGCCGATACGGATTCCACCTGGATGATGAGGATCTTCTGGTCGACGGTTTTCGGGAAGCAGTATCGGATATCCTCCACCGCGCGCTCTACCTGCGCGGCCGTGTCGAGCCTCGGAACAACAATGCCATCCACGCCGCGGAACATGTGGCGTTCGATCGTCCAGGGCTCGGGCGAGGGCACGCGGACGATGGAGGCGATGTTCGCGAGCCGCGCGGCGCGCGCCATATCTTCCAAAGTTTCGAGGCTGGGATTGCCCTGCTCGCAATCGATCATGACAGCGTCGACGCCGAGGGCGCCACAGAATTCCACCAGCCCGCTGGAGGGGTAGTCGGGATTGAGCAGGATGGTCGTCTCGTTGGCGGCGAGCTTGGCTTTGAAGAGAGCGGCGGCGTTCATGGTACGATTCATCAGCGCTCCTGGGCCCAGGCGAGCAGAATCTCGGCGGCACGCAGGCCCGGCCGGGCTCCGATCGCGCGCGCCGTCTCATTCACGCGGGAGATGACGCCGTCATGAAAGACGGAGGCGGCATCACCGATGCGGGCGGAGGCGGCGGAGACGGTGAATGCCGCGATGCCGCGCTGGTCGAGCGCCGGCAGGCGCGTGGTGCCCGCATCGTCGATTCCGATGCCTGCATCGTGGAAAATGCCGGCGAAGCCATCCGTGCGCAGCGCCATGGCGGGAACGCCCCCCACGAGGCCACCATGCGAGCCGGTGACGACGATCTGACCCGCATCCTCCGCCGTGATGAGGGAGGCGGAATCCAGAAGCACGATGCGGCGGCGCCCTGACGGCACGGCGATCTGGCCACGCGCTTCTCCGAGGGTCGGCGGCGTGGCGCGGCTGTGTGGTACGTGGCGCAGCAGTGCGGCGGCGTCCAGGCAGGCCATGCCGGCCATCACCCCCGCCGCCCGTGCCGGAGCGTTAGCATGGCTGATCCTCCCCCGCGCCCGCATGTCAGCGGTGTCACCGATGCGGCAGGACAGGTGGGAGACCGTCGCGGCGGCGATGCCGAGCGCCTCCAGATAAGGAAGGGAGCCGATGCCAGCTTCGTCCTTGCCAAGCCCGGCATCGTTCAGGATGGCAGCGCGAGCCCCGGCCTTGGCCGTCAGATAGCCGGGATAGCGTCCGCCATGCGATCCAGACAGGATCACCGCGCCATCCGCCTCCGATGGCAGCTTGGTGATGGTGTCGGCGGCGATGATAAGGATGGCATCTGCGTCCGTTGTCATACCTTGGGCCTCCTGGCGGCATCGGCTATGTCCAGCGCGCCGAAGGCTTCATAGACGCGTAGCACTTCCGTGTCGCTGCTCTGGCCCAGCCCGGCGGCGGCGGCCATGGTGAAGACCTGGTGCGCGGCCGATGCTATCGGCACCGGGGCTTTCAGCGTGCCCGCGGTCTCCAGGGCTATGGACAGATCCTTCAGGAAGATATCCACGCGGGACTGGGGTGTATGATCCCCCGCAATCATGCGTGGCGCGCGTTTCTCGAACTGGAAGGAACGACCAGCGCTGTTGGACACGACCTCGCACAATAGCGCTGGGTCCACGCCGGCCCGCGTGCCGAGCGCCAGGGCTTCCGCTGTCAACGCAATATGTGTGGCGGTGAGAAGCTGGTTGACCAGCTTCACGGTGGAGCCTTGCCCGGCACGATGCCCCACGCGGTAGACTCGGCTGCTGAAGGCGCGGAATGCTGCTTCGGCGACCTCAAAGGCCGCGTTGGGACCGGAGGCTATGACCGTGAGGGTGCCTGCTTCCGCGCCTGTCACGCCGCCGCTGACGGGTGCGTCCAGCATCAGCAATCCCATCGCCTCCAGCCGGGCTGCAATGGCTTCGGCCTGTGCCGGTGGCAGGGTGCTGGAGAGGATGACGGTGGCACCTGCGGGCATGGCCGCTGCGCTGCCTTGCCCGAACAAGACGGTTTCAGCCTGTTCGCCATTGACCACCATGACGACGAGCAGGTCCGCATTCGTCGCCGCGCCCGCGGCGGTCTCAGTCGCATGGCCGCCCGCCTCCAGGAGGCGTTGAAGCGCCTCCGGCTTGACGTCGTACCCGCTGACATGAAAGCCGGCGGCGCAGAGATGCCTGGCGATGGGGCCGCCCATGGCGCCGAGGCCGATGAACCCAACGCGCTGCTGTGTCTGTATGGCCGTGGAAGATGTGTTCGGGAGGTCCATGCTCGGCTTTTTCGATCCAGATAAGGCGATGCGCGTCATCAGTCGAAGAGATCGGGATCCGTTCGGCACACGCGGTCATAGATGGGCTGGTAGTGCAGCCACGCCATGAACGGCGTTGCCAGATGGTCACGGGAATGCCGGGCGGCCTCGGGCGCGATGAGCTTCAGCGGATGGCCGCTGGCTTCGGCCTTGAGTTGAATTTCGCAGGCGCGCTCGGCCATGATGAACCACCACGCGGCCTCGTCCACGCTCTCGCGGCCCGCGCTGAACAGGCCATGATTCTGGTGGATGGCGATCTTCGCTGTCCCAAAGGCGGCGGCCACACGCTTGCCGGCGGAGCGTTCCACCACCACGGCACCGGCTTCCTCGGTGATGACGGCCTGGCCGTCCCCATAAAAGCCGCAAGCAGTTTGTGTAATCGGGTCCAGCGGCCGGCCGAGCGCGGCCCAGGCCATACCGTGGGTGGTGTGCATGTGGCAGGAGGCCAGGACATGCGGGTTGGCCTCGTGGATGGCCGCATGCAGCACGAAGCCCGCGCGGTTCACCGCCCAGCTGCCCTCCAGCACCTTGCCGTCATGATCCACCAGCAGAAGGTCGGAGACACGGACACGGCCGAAATCCATGGCGAAGGGATTCGTCCAGTAGAGATCAGGGTTCTCGGGGTCCCGCACGGTGATGTGGCCTGCGAAGCCATACTCATAGCCATGATGGGCGAAGACGCGACAGGCGGCGGCGAGGCGTTGTTTCCGGTGCAGGCGCTCTTCCGCCATGGTTTCGAAGATGGGTGGCGTCGGGAAATACAGCCCCTCCTGATCAGGCTGATAGATGGAACGCTTATTGGCCAGGCTCATCGTGGTCCTCCTACTTGATCATGGCGGGAGCGGCTGCGAAGCGAGCCTCCAGCGCCCTGCGCAGACGAAGGGCGTCGCTCTCCTCATGCTGCGAAACATCCGCCCAGGTGATGGGTTCGCCAGCCTGCACGGCGCGTAGCATCCATACGCCATGGGCGAGGCCGACGGGCAACAGGCCGCGCGAGAGGCTCGTGGCCGCGGGCAGACACTGGCCCCAGACGGTGTAGCCGCCTTCGCCATCCAGCACTTCGCCGGGTGCGAGATCCTTCTTCGCGACGGCAACCACATCCGCCCGGAATTCCTGGCTGCTGCCGGTACTCTCCCCACGCAACACGGCGGAGGCGATGGAAACGCCGAGTTCCAGCCCGATCAGATGAAAGGGCCGGTGAATGGCTGCGTAACGCCCGGTGCTGTCGGTTTTGACGCCATATTCGCGGAAGCAGCGCCGCGCATAATCGGACGGCCCCTCGAACACGACGAAGACGCCCCAGCGCAGGTCGTTCGGAATGGGCGTGCCGTCGCGTTGCGTCGATGCCGCGATCTCCACGCGGTTGGTCGCTTCGAGGACGCCGCCCTCCGAGGCCGGGCGCATCACGCCGGGAAGATCCTCGACGCCGCAAGGCGGAAAGAGAAGCCCCTCGGACGGGCTCTCCATGCCGCAGGCATTGGCGATGGCGGCGGCCTCGATGGCGGCCTTGGTGCCGTCCGTGAAGGAGGTGAACATCCGGGCGTTCATGCCGGCGACCTTTGCCTGCTCGGCGGTGATGCCGCGGCTGCCCCAGACCGTGTCCGGCGTGATCTGGTTGGAGCCGGTGACGAAGCGGTTTCCCTTTCCGGCCGCTGTCACGATGAAGCCATTGGTCCGCACGGTATCCACGAGCTCGCAGACCAGCGCGGGCTGGTCGCCATAGGCGTAGCTGTACACCACCCCCGCTTGCGCTGCCCGCTCGGCGAGGATGGCACCCGCCAGCACATCGCCTTCCACATTGACCATGATCACGTGCTTCCCGTGCTCGATGGCCTTCAGCGCGTGAGAAAGCCCGGCCTCCGGGCTGCCGGTCGCCTCCACCACCACTTCGACGCGAGGGTCGGTCAGGAGCGTGTTCGCCTGATCTGTGACGAAGGTGCCGCCGGTGTCCATGGCCTCTTCGAGGGAGCGGGCCGCTATGCGCTCTTCCGGCCAGCCCAGCGCGATGGCGCGCTGCCGCACCCCTTCAGGACGCAGATCCGCCACACCCAGCACATGCATCCCCGGCGTGCGGATGACCTGTGCAAGAAACATAGTGCCGAACTTGCCGCCACCGACGAGGCCAATGCGGATGGGGCGGCTTGCGGCCTCCCGCGCCTTCAGCATGGTGAAGAGATTCACGTCGTTTCCTCCTCCGCGCCGCCAGCAGAGCGCGCCACTGTTCTTCGTTGTCGATGGCCAGGCAGGTTCATCCTGGGACAGCGGCGCGGAGGACGGTAGCGATGAATTCTCACAGCAGAGCGCTGAAACCTCGCCATAGCTGTCCCAATCAGTGGGATTGCTGGCGGATCCTGTGATCTTTCCTCGCGGGTGGGTGGCGGAGAACTCGCTTGAGGCGCCCGCGCGCGGCTTGCTTGACTGGCGGCACTGCCGGCCGCCCGCCATGGGCCGGGCCGTGACAATGCAATGGTCCGCAGAGACCGCAGTGCAAGGAACGATGCCATGGAAGCCACCACACGCCGCGGCCTGATTCTCGCCACGCCCGCCTTGTTGCTCACGCCCTCGCTGGTGCGGGCGCAGGGCAGCTATCCGGAGCGTTCAATCAACATGGTGGTGCCGTTCGCGCCCGGCGGCGTCACGGATATCGCTGGCCGCATCGTCGCCAAAGGGCTGGAAGCGCGGCTCGGCAAGCCCGTGGTGGTGGAAAATCGCGGCGGCGCCGGGGGCAATATCGGCATGGAATTCGTCGCGCGCTCGGCACCGGATGGCTATACCATCGTATTCGGCACGCAGGGTACGATGTCGTGCAACCAGTTTCTCTATCCGAATATCGGCTACGATGTGCGGCGGGATTTCTCCCAGGTCGGGCTGACCTTCCTGACGGACCACATCCTCGTCGTCGGGCCGCGCCTCGCGCAGGTGAAGAGCATCCAGGATCTGGTCGCACTGGCGAAGAGCAGGCCAGGTGAGCTGATGTACGGCTCCGCCGGTGTCGGCGGCGGCTCGCATCTCTTCATGGAGTACTTCCTCTCCCTGACGGGCACGCGCATGACGCATGTGCCCTATCGCGGCACCGGCCCCGCCGTGACGGATCTCATCGGCGGCAATCTCGATCTCATGATGGACTCCCTGCCGTCTTCCATCGGCATGATCGATGCCGCCAAGACCCGACCCCTGGCTGTCGGCGGTTCGGTGCGCAATCCGCGCGTGCCGAGCGTGCCCACCATGGTCGAGGCTGGCGTGCCAGGCTATGAGGCCGCCGCCTGGGGTTCCATTGCCGTTCCCAAGGGCACGCCGCAGCCGATCATCGACAGGCTTTCCACCGCGCTGCGGGACACGCTGAACGACGCCGAGACGAAGCAGGCGCTGGCCGACAAGGGCGCTTCCGGCTTGCCCTCGACGGCCGCCGAGGCGGATGCACGCGTGGCCTCGGAGATGGAGCGCTGGGGCAAGGTGATCCGCGAGGCAAACATCACCGCCAGCTGACGCAGGAGCAGGGAAGCCGGTAAGGAACGGCTTCCCTGCAACGGGCTCAGCCCATGTCGAACATGACCTTGCCGCTGGCGCCGGATTCCGCCAGTTCAAACGCTTCCTCGAAGCGGTCGAGTGGGAAGCTGTGCGTCAGCACGGGCTCGACCTTCAGGCGGCCGGAGCGGAGAAGGCTTTCCGTCGCGAGCCAGGTCTCGTCGATCAACCGGCCGAAGATGCCTTGCACCCGCGCCTCGCGAACGATCACGTCCTTGGCCAGATCGAGCGCAACGGGCCCTGACGGCAGCCCCGCCAGAATAAGCGCGCCGCCCGGTACGAGGCTAGAGAGGGAATCCTGAATGGCGCGGCCATTGCCCGCGCAGTCAATGGCGACATCGATGCCTTCGCCGCCGGTGGCTTGCAATGTGGCTTCCGCCAGAGGCTCGACCTCCGGGTTGATGACAGTATCGGCGCCGAGGGCTCGGGCGAGTTCCCGTCTGTAGTCATGCAAATCCGCCGCGACCACCCGCGCCGCGCCCAGGGCGCGCGCGGCGGCGATGGTGAAGAGGCCGATCGGCCCGCAGCCGGTGACAAGGGCGTTGCGTCCCCGCAGATCCGCTTCCATCGCGGCCCGCACGCCGACGCCGAGAGGTTCCATGATGCTGGCGTCACGGAAAGGCATATCGTCCGGCACGCGGCGCAGGGCGGAGGCGGGGACGACGGTGTAATCCGAGAAGCAGCCCAGGCCCTGCTTGGAAAACAGCTTGAGGTTGAGGCAGGTGTGGCGCCGGTTCGCCCGGCACTGGCGGCAATGGCCACAGGCGATATGCGTCTCCGCGGAGATGCGCATGCCGGGTTCGATCCCGGAGACCTGTGCGCCGATGGCCAGCACCTCGCCACCCATCTCGTGGCCCATGGGAATGGGCAGGCGATAGTTGCGCGCAGCCCAATCGTTCCAGCCATAGACATGAAGGTCCGTGCCGCAGATCGCCGCGCGGCGCACGCGCACCAGCACATCCTGCGGCCCAAGCGGGCGCAGTTCGCGCTGATGCATGGCGACGCCGCCATGCCGCTGCCACTCCTTCACGAGCATGCGGGTGGTGATGGGGTGGGTCATGGCATCTGTCTCATATGCTGGCTGGCCAATGGGCGAGGGCTGCGGCGAGGGCTGGGCGGCTCCGCGCGAAATCATCCAGCGGAAGGCCGGCCATGGCGGCGGCCCAGGCGGCGTGCATGCTCTCCACACCGGCACGGGGGCCGGAAGGATGGCCGAGAATGGCACCGCCGGTCGTCATGATGAGATCTGTGCCACCTGCGGCGCGCAGCGTTTCCGCGACATGGCGCACCGTCGAGCCGCCGGAGAAGACGGGCATGGCGCGATCCTCCGGGCTCAGCATGGGGGTGAGGCAGGCGCGGGCGGAGACGGTGACGCCCTCGGCCGTCTCCCAAAACTTCCCGCCGAGGCCGCTGACATGAAGGTGGTCCGCGCCGGCCAGGCGCCAGATCATCTGATAGGGCGCGAAATCCATACCGAGCATTGGTGCGCGCGTCAGCGCGGCCCAGCCCGCGCGGTGGCCATGAATCGGCAACTGGCTGTGTCGGCGCAAGGCTAGCAGCCCGGCCAGGCCGACGGCATTGAGGTTCACCATGACGCAGCGGCCGCCAGCGGCCAGCACCGCATCATGCCGCCGCCGCATCTCGTCCACCTCGCCGGTGATGTTCACCGCGTAGAGCATGGGACGGCCGGTGCGGTCTTCATGCCGCCGCACCACGTTCAGCACGGCGCCCGCGCGTTCGATGACGGGACAGTAAGGCGGGTCGGCCATCAGCTCGTCATCCTTGACGAAATCGAGCCCCGCATCGGCGAACTCGCCGATAAGGTGGGCTGTTTCCTCCGGCGAAAGGCCGATATTCGGCTTCACGATGGTGCCGATGATGGGCCGCGACGCGACACCGGAGAGGCCGCGCGTGCCGGCGATGCCGAAGGCAGGGCGCGGGCAGGCCGCCATGAAGGCTGGTGGCAGCTCGATGGATTGCAGGCGCAACCCCGTGAGGTCACGCATGCCCGTCTGGTTGCCCATCAGCGTGGTCGTCAGCATGGGCAGGGAGGGGCCGATATTGTGCAGCGGCCAGGAGAGCCGCACCCGCGCGCGGTGAAACACCCCTGCTCCACCCGTGGCATGAGAGGGGAGGGAGGGTGTGCGCACGGCCTCCAGCAACTCGATATCTTCGACAACGGCGCCGTGCTGGCGGATGAGTCCCGGCGTTTCGCCTGCGACTTTGCTGTGCGTGGCGGTCGATTGCTCGCCCGCCATGGCCTCGGCCACCGCGCGGACATCGCCCGGGGTCTCGACCAGATAGGTCGCGGCGAAGCGCGCATCCGAGAGACCGGGGCGATGGGTGGTGGCGACGCTCGTCGCGGTCATGCCCAGCCTTCCATGCTGCGGACGCGGAGAAACACGTCGTCGGCCCCGGTCTGGCCGGCCTTGAGGAGAAGCTGCAGCCCGTCCAGCCTCGGATTATCGGAGACGAGGCTGGAGATGCGGGCGCCTGCCGCGCGGCTGAAGCCGAGGATGCGCAGCGCATAAGCATCGATGGCCCGCATGGCCTGGCTGGAGGTGTCACCGCCTGCCAGCACGGCCCGCCGGAGGCCGCAGCGGTCGCTCAGCCGTGTCACCAGCGTGCCGAAGAGATCGCCGGTATGGCGGACGAGATCTTCCGGCGGGATGCCCCTGCGCGCGGCCTGCTCCCTGGCGGCGGGGATGGCTGGGTCGTCGGGGCCGAGGGCGGTATAGGCTATGGCACCGGCACCTTCCGCCAGGGCCTGCGCCAGACCTTCCTCCACCTGCAGTGCGAATTCCCCGGCGGGACGGTCCATCATGCGCGTGAGGTCGATCCGCAAGGCGGGCCAGCCGGCGGCTTCCGCGGCGCGGATCTGCATGGCCGTCTGCGGAGAGGCGCTGCCGGATAGCACCATGAGCCGATCGACAGGGCCCATCGCCGCCTCCGCCGCAGCGCCGCCCAGGCCCAGCGATGCCGCATGGCGCCCAAGCGCGCCCGCGAGACCCTGCGCGGAGACGGTGAAGTTGGGCACCTCCGCTGAAAGTTCCCAGATAAGCGCGGCAATCCTGTCGAGATCCGCCTCTTCCAGGGCATCGAGCACGACGCCCTGCGCGCCTGCGGAGGACAGGGCATCCCAATGCCGGCGCAGGGCCTGCGGGCTGGAGCGCAGCGCACGAAAATCGATAAGCCCGAGCGGCATCTCGGTCTGCCGCGCCAGATGGCGGCGCAGGTCGGCTTCATCCATGGGCGTCGAAGGGTGCTTCGCCATGGTGGGATGGCGATCCAGGCGGAAGACCTCGCCCCTGGCATCGGCGAAATGCTGGCCGAATGCCGTCCAGCGCCCGGCATCGGGACAGGCGGCGACAACGGGAACTGGGCGTGCGCCGAAGATGGCCCGCCCCAGCTCCATCATCCGGCCGATATTGCCGAGATGCGGCGCGGAATCGAAGGTGGAGCAGACTTTATACTGCACCGAGCGGCAACCGAGGCTGTGGAACAGCTCCAACGCCGGGCGCACTTCCGCTTCCATCGCCCCGGCCGGGAGGGAGCGCGCGATACCGGCTATGCCGATCGCATCGAGTATTGGGAGGTGCCGCTCCAACTGCTTTCTTTCCGGCAGGCGGAGGAATAGCAGGCCGCGAAGCCCGGATATGCGGAAGGCATCCAGATGGGCGGATGCACCGGTGAAATCATCGCCATAGAAGGCGAAGGCGGGGGCGTACCCGGCATTGGACAAGAGCCGTCTTCCTTATGCCGTTGTCTCGCGCCGGCATGGGCGCCTGGTGCGTCAGACCATGCCGGCCCCCTCGCCAACAAGCGAGTTTTGCCCCGCCTTGCGGTGAGTTGGCGTCACAGCGGCGGAGAGGCTGGATGCGACTTCGGCTTCCAGCCAGCGGGAGAGCGCCTGCACCCCTGGCCGCTGCGCGACGCCGCGCCGGATCCAGAGCTGCAATTCCCGCGTGCCGGGAACAAAGCCGAAGGGCGCGACAAGCTTACCGGAGGCGAGATCGTCCTCGACCAGCATATGGGGCGCGACCGTTGCGCCGAAGCCGCAGGCCGAGGCCTGGATGGCCAAGAAGAAATGCGCGAAGGATTCCTGCCCGGCGATGCCGAGTGTGGGCTCGCCGGCGGCCTGTCGCCACTGCGCCAGCGCGTCCGGGCGCGAGCTGGTCTCCAGGATGCGCCAGGACCGAGCATCCGAAGAGGCTTCCTGCGCACACAGATAATCCGGCGCGCATACAAGGCCGATATGCTCCTGCGCAAGGGGACGGGCGACGATATCCGCCGGCCGTGGCACGCTGCTGTTCCGCAGTGCGACATCGATGTCCTCGCGCACGAAGTCGATCGCCCCGTGTGATACTGAGAGGCGCAGTTCAACCTCGGGATGCAGCTGGCGAAACCCTGCAAGCCTCGGAATGAGCCAGCGCGACATGATGGAGGAGGAGCAGGCGAGGGTGAGCGGACGCTCCCGGAATTCAGCTACGCCGCGGTGCATGAAGGAAAAGGCTGTGCCCAGTGCCTCGGCGAGACGCGCGCCTTCGGCTGTGGGCTCGACGGAACGGGGAAGGCGGCGCAGAAGGGGCGCCTTGAGTTCCGCTTCAAGCTGCTGGACCAGCCGGCTCACCGCGCCATGGGTGACGCAGAGTTCCTCTGCCGCTCTCGTGATGCTGCGCTGGCGCGCGGCGCATTCGAAGGCGCGAAGCGCGTTCAGGGACGGCAACCTCGCCATGCTTACCTCCATCTTTGATTTTTTCTCACAATAGGCGGATGCAAAGCTCGATTGCTACCCTCCCGCTGCCCGACGAAGCTGAAGGAGATTTTGGGGGAGGGGGCCATGGGCCAGCGGCTGAAAGACCGTGTCGCGCTTGTCTTCGGCGCAGGTTCCGTTGGGGAAGGCTGGAGTAATGGCCGGGCCGCCGCCATGGCCTATGCGCGGGAGGGCGCCCGGGTCTTCGCGGTGGATCTGCACGAGAGTGCCGCCGAGGACACTGTGGCGTTGATCCGCGCCGAGGGCCACGAGGCCCGCGCGCTCTCTGCCGATGTGACCGATGCCCACTCCATGCAGACCGTGACGGAGAAGGTGCTCGCGGAGGCTGGGCGCGTGGATATTCTGCACAACAATGTCGGCTTTACGCGAATGGGCGGCCCCGTGGAGCTGGAGCTGGAGGAATGGAACCGCCTGCTCGCGCTGAACACCGCTGGTGTCTACCTGGCGTGCAGACACATCCTGCCGGGTATGGTGGAGCGGAAGCGTGGCGTTGTGACGAATATTTCCTCCGTGGCCTCAGTGGGCGCGGGTCCTTACCCCCAGCCTCTCTATGGTGCGGCCAAAGCTGCGGTGAACGGCCTGACGCGGGGCCTGGCCGTCCGCTATGCGTCGCAGGGTGTCAGGATCAACGCCATCATGCCGGGAGTGATGGATACGCCGCTTATCCATCAGCAGATCGCCGGCAACTATGAGGACAAGGAAGCGATGATGGCCGGCCGCCATGCCAGGGTGCCGATGGGATTCATGGGCAGCGCCTGGGATGTTGCGAATGCGGCGGTGTTTCTTGCTTCCGATGAGGCGCGGTACATCACCGGCGTGGTCCTGCCAGTGGATGGCGGCCTGACCTGCACGATGCGGTGAGCACTCCGACGCGGTGGTGGCCGCGCCTCATGGTGGCCGTCCGGGTCTTCACCGCCTCAGCATGAAGCCGTCGAAGAACCGCGAGATGCCCGCATGATCATCAAGCGGCAGAATATGCGCGATATGCTGATCGGGCCTGACGATGACGACGCAACCCTGCGCGCGATCGATGCCACGAAGGTCGAAAATGTCCGGCCCGTTCTTCAGATCCGGGCAGAACATCTTCTCGTAATCGATCAGCCCGTGCCGTCCTTTCGCGGGGCGAAGCAGGGAGGGCATGGCGTTGAGGTCGAGTTCCTGATGCGCCTGCTGAAAGATCGCGCGGAAGTCGATGACCGCATCAATATCTTCTTCTGCGAGCCTGTAGCGCAGCAGAGGGGAGGCAGTGTCCTGCTCCAGGAAGCGGCATAGGGCGTGAAGGCGCGATGCCTCGTCAGCAGGGTTCTCGGCAGCGGCGAAGGCGAAGAGCCGCCAGCGCCCATCGGCCTTGACGGTGTGGCCGATATGCATGGGCTTCGCATCCGCCAGCCGGACCACGGGCGCGGAGTGAAACCGCATGCCGATGGTGAAGCCCCGCGCCAGGTGCTGATGGGTGGCATCGCCCGTAATCAGTGACGGGGCATAGCGCATCGCCGTGCCGGCGGTGAATCGCCCCTGCTGGACAAAGTACTTCTGAAACTCCGCCGGATCGACGCCCTCGCTGTTGGGGTCGTTCGGGTCCTTGGGTGGAGCGGAGAACATGCTGGCCAGCTTGCGGTCGAAGGCGATGAGCTCCTCCGCCACGGCGCGGCGCTCGGTGGAGTAGGTGGAGAGTAGCGACGGCGCGGCCTGCTCGCGCAGCACCGAGGCAAGTTTCCAGCCGAGGTTGAACGCATCCTGCATGGAGACGTTCATGCCCTGGCCCGCCTTGGGGCTGTGGGTGTGGCAGGCATCACCAGCAATGAAGACGCGTGGGGGGTATGTCGCCTCCTGGCCTTCCGGCACGTCGTCGAACCGGTCGCAGAGGCGCTGGCCGATCTCATAGACCGACCACCACGCCACTTCCTTTACCTCCAGCGTGTAGGGCCGGAGGATGCGTTGCGCGGCGGCGATCAGGTGGCTGACATCGATGTTGCGGCTGGCGACGCGCTCATTCTCGGCCAGCTTGTCGAGTTCGATATAGAGTCTGACGAGATAGCCTCCCTCGCGCGGGATGATCAGCATGTTGCCTTCATGCGCCGAGTGGATGACGGCCTTCAGGCGCATGTCCGGAAAATCGGTGACGGCGAGGACATCCATGACGCCCCAGGCCTGGTTGGCGGAATCGCCATGCAGGGCGGCGCCCAGCGCGCGACGCACCGCGCTGCGGGCGCCATCGCAGCCCACGACATAGCGCGCCTGGATGGTCTCTATCTCCCCCTCATGTCCGGGATCGACACGCTCAAGGCGAACGGTGACAGGATACGACGATGCCTGTGCCGGTGCGGCAACTTCCAGTCCGGCGAAGCGGCGCTGGTAATCCGGCTCGATCGGCGCCGCGCCACGCCGCATGCTCTCCAGGTAGAAATCATGCACCCGCGCCTGGTTGAGAATGACGTGCGGGAACTCGGAAAGCCCGTCCTCGGTATCCTGGATGCGGTCGCTGCGGCGGATAGCGGCGCGGCGCGTCTCATCCGGCTTCCAGAACACCGTCTCATTCACCCAATAGGCCTCGCGCAACACACGCTCGGCGAAGCCGAAGGCATTGAACATCTCGACGGTGCGGCAGGCGATACCATCGGCCTGGCCGAGCATGAGCGGCCCCGGCTTCTGTTCCACGATGCGCGTGGTGATGCCGGGGAAGGCGGCCATCTGCGCGGCGAGCGTCAGCCCGGCGGGTCCGCAGCCGACGATCAGCACGTCGGTTGTCGCCGGCAGTGGCGTGAGCGCGGCCGGCGGGGCGGGCAGATCGAGCGGCGACATCTCCGGGTCGCCCGCGCGGAAGCCGTTGAGGTGGAACTGCATGCTCATCTCTCCTGGACGGCCATGACGGCGGCAGGACGGCGCGCGGCGCCGGGTGTTCTGGCGCATTCATCCTCCCGCGCTCTCCTGGCGCGAAAGTATGAATACAGAAAGTATGTATACTGTCAAACACATCGGCAGATGATGCGCCGCCGCCCTTCACCCTCGGGCAGGGTAATGACCGAGCTCCCGCTTAGGCTTCGCCTCCGCGGCGCAGAGGGGCGGAAGTCACCTCGTTATGCAGCTCTGCCAATTGCGCAAGCAGGCGGATCAAGGTCGCCTGGTCTTCAGGGGAGAGGGGGGCGAGAATGCGCTCCTGCACCCGCTGAACCGGTGCGGCCACCTTCTCAAGCAGGCTGGCGCCTTCCTCAGTGAGAAGGAGTTGCTTGGCGCGACGGTCGCCGACGACCTGCTCCCGCCTTATCCAGCCCTTGGCCTCCAGCCTGTCCAGCACGCCGCCCAAGGTCGATCGGTCAAAGGCGATGAGGGCTGACAGGCGCGTGGCATCTACGCCAGGATGGGCACGGATGGCGTAGAGCGCGGCGAACTGCACCGAGGTGAGGTCGTAGCTGCCGAGCTCCTCGGAAAAGAGGGCTCCGGAAATCTGCTGGGCTCGCCGGATGAGATGGCCCGGCATCGCATAAAGACGTTGCATTGGCGGAGAACGGGTTCCTGCTGCCCTGGAGGATACGGCTTCCCTTAGCGGGCGGGGCGCCGGGCAAGGAAGCATGGATATTGACTGTATGCTGAATATCAGCATACGCTCTTTCAAACGATAAAATCAGGGAATGTCCATGAAGCGCAAAATGTTCAGCGCCCCGCGCGCTCGTCTTCCGGCGGGGCCGGGGGCTCCGGTATGACGCAGGATCTCCACGGGCTGCTCGGCGATCTGGTGATCGCGAACCGCATCCTGGCTCATGAGGGAGTGCTGGACGATTTCGGCCATGTCGCCGTTCGTCACCCCCAGCGCCCCGACCGGTTCTTCGTCTCCCGCTCCCGCTCGCCGGAACTGGTCAGCCGCGACGACCTGCTGGAATTCACGCTCGAAGGCGTGCCGGTAGACCCCAAGGGGCTGCGGCCATATCTCGAAAGCGTGCTGCATGCGCGCATCTTCGCCGCGCGGCCGGATGTGCAGGCCACGGTCCATCACCATTGCCCGGCCGTGCTGCCCTACACGGTGGTGGATGTGCCGCTCCGGCCGGTCTTCCACATGGCCTCCGTCCTCGGTGGCCCGGTACCGGTGTGGGACAGTCGCGACGAGTTCGGCGACACCAACATGCTGATCGACGACGTGCCGCGCGCCGATAGCCTGGCGCGAGCCCTGGGGGACGGGACATCCGTGCTGCTGCGCAACCACGGCGCGACCTGCGCGGCGCATTCCCTTCCCGCCGTCGTGTTCGTCTCCGTGCGCATGAAGGATAATGCGGAGCTGCAGTCTCGCGCCCTTGCCATGGGCGCGCCGCGTTACCTGACAGAGGGCGAGACGCGGATGACTTCGGATATGCTGATGGGCGAAAGGCCGCTGGATCGCGCCTGGGCCTATTGGCGGGCGCGCGCCGGCTTCTCAGGTATCTGAGACAAGAACAGGAAAACGTCCATGCTGCTTCACCGTCGAGCTTTCGGCGCCGCGGCGCTGTTCCTCAGCCTTCCCGGCATCGCGCGCGCTCAGCGCCGCACGGTGCGCCTCGTTGTTCCCGCCGCACCGGGTGGCGCCATAGATGTCATCGGGCGGCTCTATGCCACCCGGCTGGGCGAGATGCTCCAGCAGACCTGGGTTGTCGAGAACAAGTCCGGTGCGAGCAATACCCTCGGCGCCGCCGAGGTCGCACGGTCCGCGCCCGATGGGCAGACCTTGCTCGTCAATGCCGACATCCACCTCATGGCGCGCCGGGTCATGCGCAGCGTGCCTTATGACCCGATCGCCGACTTCACGCCGATCGCAAGGCTGGCGACGGCGCCCATGGTGCTGGTCGGGAACCCCCGCCTGACTCCGGAGGGCGGCGTCTCGGCGCTGATCGCAGCGATGAAGGCCCAGCCGGAGAAGTTCAGCTTTGCCAATTCCGCGCTGGGCTCTATGGGCCATTTGGCCACCGAGAGCTTCAAGCGCGAGGCCAAGGTGGAATCCCTGGTGGTCACCTATCGGGGCACGGCGCCGGCCCTGACCGATGTGGTCTCCGGCAATGCGGCGCTCATGGTGGCGCCGCTCGGCTCGGCCTTGCCGCAGGTGGAAGCCGGGCAGTTGCGGGCCTTCGCCATCATGGGACCGGAACGCTCCCCGCGCGCGCCGCAGGTCCCGACACTCGCCGAGCAGGGCATGCCGGGCCTGGACTTCACGCTGTGGTATGCGCTGTGGGCGCCAAAGGGTTTTCCCGAAGCCGAGGCCGATCGGCTGAATGCCGCTGTGCAGGAGTTGTCCCGCGACGCCGACATCCGCGCGCGGATCGTGGAGCAGGGCGCCGAGCCGCTGGCGGAGGACCGGGCGGCGTTCATGCGCTTCATCACCGCCGAATATGAGCGGAATGGACGCATCGCGCAGCTCGCGGGCATTCAGCCGGAATAACGTGTGGTGGAACCTCCCGCCAGGGGCGGGAGGTTTGCCTCAGGCTTTCGAGACGTTGTAGAAGAGCGGCTGACCTTTCAGCACGCCTCGCACACGGCGATGGTAGACTGTCTGCTGGTAGAAAGTGCCGAGCGGCAGATAGGGCAGCTCCTGGAAGGCCGTTTCCTGAAGCTCTCGTGCCAGGCGCTGCTGCCCGGCAGTATCGGACGCGTCGATCCAGGCGTTGCGCAGGCGCTCGACGCCCGGGCAGGACGGCCAGCCGAAGGTGGTGTTGGTGCCGGTGCCACGCAGATAGGTATGGGCTGCCGGGTCCACCGCCGTGATGCCGGGCACCCAGATGCAGAAAGCGCTCCACCCGCCTTGCTCGACCGGCTGCCGGGAAGCCAGGCGCTGGATCATCGAGCCCCAATCCATGGGCTGGTAGTCCAGATTGATGCCCAGCTGGCGGAACATATCCGCCGTGACCTCGCTCATCGCGTTGATGGTGGGGAAGTCGGTCGGCGCCGGCATGACGATGCGCTCTCCGGCATAGCCGGCGGCGGTGAGCGCGCGGCGGGCGGCGGCGATGTCACGCGGGCCCTTCAGCACGGCCATGCCTGCGTCATTGGCCATGGTGGAGCCGGGCGCGAAGAAGCCCACGCCATCACGCCACATCGCCTTGTCGTCGCCCGCGACGGCGGTCATGACATCGGCCTGGTTGAGCGCGCCGAGGATTGCGCGGCGCATCTCGGGTCGGTCGAAAGGCGAGGTCAGCGTGTTGAAGCGCAGGATGCACTGCGTGCCGAAGGCGTCCGAGGCTTCGATCACCAGCTCGCGGCCCCTGCGCATCAGTGGCAACAGGTCGAAGGATGCCTGCTCCCACCAGTCCATTTCGCCGGACTGCATGGCGGCGGCAGCGGTGGAGGGGTCGGGGATGGTGTGCCATTCCACCCGGTCCAGCGTCGCGCGCTTGGGACCGGCCTGGAAACTGGTGGTGCCACCCGCGCGCGAGACGTAGCCGTCGAAGCGCTCATAGGCCACATGCGCGCCGGAGACGCGCTCATTGGCAAGGAAGCGGAAGGGACCGCTGCCGACCATCTCCGTCACCTGCACCGTCGCCGGCGTGCTGGCCAGGCGTTCCGGCATGATGGCGCAGATATTCGGCCCAGGCTTGGCCAGGGCATTTGGCAGCAGGCGCCAGGGGCGCTTCAGCCGGAACTGGATAGTGCGGTCGTCCGACGCGGAGAGTTCGTCGACCTCGGCCATCAGCGACTGGCCGTAGGAATCGCGGCTGCCCCAGCGCCGGATGCTGGCCACCGCATCGCGCGCCAGCACAGGCGTGCCGTCGTGAAAGCGCAGGCCTTCACGCAGCGTCAGAATCCAACGCTTTCCGTCTTCCTCGACGCGATGACCCTCGACCATCTGCGGCTGAGGGGTGAGGGCATCGTCCACGCCGTAAAGCGTGTCGAACACCATCAGCGCGTGGTTGCGCGTTACCGCCGCCGTGGTCTGGATCGGGTCTAGCAGCGCGAGATCGGCCTGCGGGATGAATTTGAGCACCTGAGCCGGTGCCGCCACGGCAGGCCGTGCGAGGGCCGCCATCGCCACACCACCCGTGGCCGCCAGAAATGAACGCCGCTGCATCATGGGCTGAACCCCTCTGTCTCAGGCGAAGCCGAGAAGGCCATAGATCCGCCGGACATACCGGCCGAATTCGTCACTGGTCTTGATGTCCAGCCCGCGATCGGCGGGCAGGTCGATATCGAAATACTCCGCCATGCGCGCGGGCCCTGCTGTCAGCACGGCGCAGCGCTCGCCGAGGAAGACGGCTTCCTGGATGGAGTGCGTGACGAAGAGAATCGTCTTGCCGCTTTCCCGCCAGATCCGGCGCATTTCCAGATTCATGCGCTCCCGCGTCAGCGCATCCAGCGCGCCAAAGGGCTCATCCATCAGGATCAGCTTAGGGTCATGCAACAGCGCGCGGGCAATGGCTGCCCGCTGTTGCATACCGCCCGAGAGTTCGTAAGGATATTTATCCTCGAAGCCTTTTAGTCCCACCATCGCCAGCAGGTCGCGCGCGCGCGCCTCCGCGGCCTTGCGCGGCAGGCCAAGAATATCGGCGGGCAGCATGACGTTGTGCAGGATGGTGCGCCATTTCAGCAGCAACGCCTGCTGGAAGACCATGCCCACATCGCGCCCCGGCGTGAAGGCGCTGGCCTGACTGCCGATCTGAACAGTGCCGCCATCGGCTTCATGCAGCCCGGCGAGGATCTTCAGCACCGTGGTCTTGCCGCAGCCCGAGGGGCCGACGAGCGCCACCATATCGCCATCGCGCACGTCCATCGTGACGTTGGAAACGGCGGTGAAGGCGCGGCCCCCGCTGCGATAGGTCTTGCTGACATTCCGCAGCCGGATGAGCGGCTCGGCTTCCTGTGCCAGGGCCGCGCTCATGACAGCCAACGCTCGCGATTGGCGGCGACGAAGGCATCGTCGGAGAGATCGGCATGTTCGCGCGCGACGCGGTCGATCAGCTCGGCCTGGCCTGGGCTCAGCCCTTCCTTCGGGTTGAGACACCAGATGCCTTCCAGCAGGCCCTGGCGGCGCAGCACCTCGTGGCAGCCAGCGATGCAGCCATGGAAGTCGTTCGCAACGTCGAAGAAGGCCGCGTTGCAATCCGTGACGCGTGAATCCAGCGCGAGCAATCCGGCGGGAATGGCGTCGCCCGCCGCGGCTTCCTTGAGGCGCGCCAGCAGCTTCACCGCCTGCTGCGTCCATACGGACCAATGCCCGAGCAGGCCACCCCGGAACCGCACCGTCACCTCCGCGCCGTCTCGCATGGCGGAGAAAGGCGTCAGCAGGTCCAGCACGATATGGTCGTCATTACCCGTGTAGAGGGTAACGCGATCCTCCGCGCGCGCCGCCACCAGCCCCTGCACCACATCTAGCGTGCGATAGCGGCTGAAGGGCGCGGCCTTCACGGCGATGACGTTGTCGATGGCGCAGAAGGCCTCCCAGAAAGCGGCATCGAGATTCATGCCACCCACGGCTGGCTGAAGATAAAAGCCGACCAGCGGAACTTCCTCCGCCACGCGCCGGCAATGCGTGATGATCTCGGGCAGGGAAGCGCCGCGCAGGGCCGAGAGACTCAGCAGGCCGGCATGATAGCCGAGCGAGACGGCGAGCTTCGCCTCCCGCAGCGCCTGCTCGGTGCCGCCGCAGACACCGGCGACCATGGCCAGGGGACGGTCGGTCCAGGCACGGGCATCTTCCATCGCGCCGGCCAGCACGGGTTCGTAAAGGCCGACATCACGGATTTCGAACTGCGTCGTATGCACGCCAACGGCAAGGCCGCCAACGCCGGAATCCACATAGTACCGCGTCAGCCCACGCTGGCGGCGGCGGTCCAGCTTGCGGCTGGCATCCAGCGCCAGGGGATGCGCCGGAATGGCAGTGCCATCGGCGATGAGCCGGCGGACAGCCTCCGGCAAGGCAGAGCGGTGCAGTCCCATGGAGCCATCTCTCCTTCTGGCGGCGCGCGGCCGCCGATCAACCCAGTTCCGGCCCGGCGACGGCGTAGAGCCGTGCCGGATCGCCAAAAGCCGCTGTTCGTTGCAGCGCCATACGCAGGAAGGGGCGCTCGCGGCGGAAGCCTTCGGCCTCCAGCAGCGCGGCGAGCCCGGCCCAGGCATCGGGCATGTCCAGCAGCACCGTGCCCGTCAGGCGGCCCAGCGCGGCCTGCAGCAATGTGGCGGCACTCGCTTCGTCGGGCGCGACCAGTGGGCCGATTTGCATGGCCTCCCGCCCCGGGCGTGCCAGCACGAAACCCTGGCCGTTTTCCAGTATCAATGCCGCCCGCGGGGCACGCCGCCACAGATGCGCCAGGATGCCCGGGCGGGCCGCGCCAAAGGCGGCGGCATCCAGCGCCGTGACGGATGGCAGGTCCTCCGCCTCCACCGGGCGCAGGGCAGGGGGCAACACCGCCTGGCCTGTTGCCTGCCCCCGCCAGCGCGTCAGCGGAAAGACAGGCCGGAAGCCAAGCGGGCGATAAATCCGCTCGCCGCTGGGCGTCGCATCCAGAACAGGTATCTGCCCGGCATCCGCCACGGCGCCCATGGCCTGCCGCAGCAATCCGGTGCCGAGGCCCTGGCCACGCGCCGCCCCCGTCACCAGTACCATGCTGATCCAGGCGAAGCCGTCGTAAGGCAGGATGGCGGCGCTGGCGGTCAGCCCAGTCGTGGAGGGGACGCCCAGCAACCGGCCATGTTCCAGGAACAGGGCCCAATCCTCGGCGGCCTGATTCCACCCGGCTTCCGCCGAGAGAAGCAGCGCCGCCGGGAGGTCCTCCTGGCTCAGCCCGCGCGTGGCAATGCCGCTAATAGGCGCCATCCCGCACCTGGAACTGCGTCGGCTTCCCGAAGCTCGGCTGGGAGCGCGCAACCCAGTCGGCGACCCAGTCGATCATGCGGGCCAGCGGCACCACCGGATAGCCGAACAGCCCCGCGGCCTGCGACGCATTGTTCAGCCAGGCGGTCGGCGCTTCCTCACCCACGATAATCGGCGCGCGGCCCAGCCGCTCGCCGAAGCACTGGGCGAGCCAGCGGACGGAAATGGTCTCAGGACCGGTGATGTTCAGCGGGGTCGTGGGCGTCGTCGCCCAACGAAGGGAACGCAGCGCCTGGGCATTGGCATCGCCCTGCCAGATCACGTTGACATGGCCCATGGTGACATCGACCGGGTCGCCATCCCGCACGGCGCGTGCGACATCGAACAGCACACCGTAGCGAAGATCGATCGCGTAGTTCAGCCGGAACAGCCGGCCGGGAGTCCGGTAGCGCTCCGAGAAATAGGACATCAGCCTCTCGCGACCGATGCAGGAATTGGCATATTCGCCCGGCGGGGCAAGAACGCTGTCTTCCGTCGAGCCCTGGCCGGAGACGGGGACAAAGGGATAGACGCAGCCGGTGGAGAAGGTGACGATCCGGGAGTCCCGGAAGGCTTCAGCCACCATCGAAGGCGCGTGGACATTCATCGCCCAGGTCTGCGGCTGGTCGCCCTGTGCGCCGAACTTGCGGCCCGCCATCAGAATGATATTGGAAGCGCGGGGCAGGCCAGCGATGGCATCGCGGTCCAGCAGGTCGCAGGCTATGGTCTCGACGCCGTGGCGTTCCAGATTGTCGCGCAGGCCGGCTTCGCTGAAGCGGGCAACACCAAAGACACGCTTGTCGGGAGCGGCGTTGCGGGCAAGCCGGGCGAGGGTCGGGCCCATCTTACCGCCGACACCCAGCACCATGATGTCACCGGAGAGGGCCGCGAGGTCCGCCGCCAATGCGTGGCTGGGCGTCGCGAGGAATTGGTCCAGCGCCTCGGCATCCGCAAAGCCGGACGGCAGGTTGGCGGCATCCAGCCAGTCGGTGGGACCCTTCATGGTCACTTCCTTGCATCCTTGGGGACGAAGAGCCGCTCCAGCAGCAGCACCGCCAGATAGAGCGCGATACCGATGAGAGTGAGCAGCAGCACCGCCATGAACATGGCGGGCGTATCGAGCGAGGCCTGTACCTGGATCATCAAATAGGCGAGGCCGTGTTCGGAGGCGATGAACTCACCCACCACCGCGCCGGCCACGGCGAGGATGGCGGCGACCTTCATGCCGGAAAAAATGTAAGGCAGGGAGCCGGGGAGCTGGATGGTACGGAACATCGCCCAGCGGGAGCCTTTCAGGGACCGCACGAGGTCGAGAAGATCCGGCTCCACTTCCCGCATTCCACGAAGCGTGGTCAGCAGGATCGGGAAGAAGCACAGGCTGAAGACGATCAGCATGTTGGTGCCGATGCCATAGCTGAACCAGACGATCACCACCGGACCGAGCGCCACCTTGGGGATCATGTTCAGCGTGACCAGCAGGGGGAACACGCCCAGCATCAGCAGGCGAGACCAGGAAAAGATCATGGCCAGCACGACACCGCCGACGACCGAGAGCAGGTAGCCGCCCAGGATCTCGATGGCCGTGACCCAGCTGTTATACGCCCAGGCGTAATGCGGGCCGGAGAGCGTGGCGAGAATATCGGTCGGCGCGGGCAGTACCAGTGGCGACACACCGGTGAAGCGCACGCCAAACTGCCAGACCAGAACAAGGAGAATGTGGACGGCAGCGATACTCAGCCAGTGCAGAATCTGACCGGTAGGCAGGGCACGGGCAGGCGCCGTCGCGGAATTCGGCATGCTGTCCTGAGCGGCGGCGTCCATGAGGGGGCCTCTGTCCTGTCAGCGGGCTGCGCGCTCCGCGATGACAGGAACGTTAAGGGTCGGCCGCGGCAAGTGTCAACCAACTAGTTGAATGATGGCTACTTAAGCCCGGAGCGCGGCCAGGGTGAAGGCGATGACATGCCGCCGCCGCGCCGCAACGGCACGGGCCGAGCTCAGCTCCTGGCCAAAAATGACCGAGAGCGTGGGGTTGTTGGAGAAATAGAAATAGGAGAGGCCGGCTATGGAGATATAGACATTCACCGGGTCCATATCGGTGCGGAACACGCCTTCGCGGCCGCCGCGCTCCAGCGTCTCGTGCAGCAGGGTGATGAGCGGGGCATGCATGTCCTGCAACTGCGCGGTATCCGGCAGATGGCGGGCGCGGCCACGGTTTTCATCGTTCAGCAGCGCGATGAATTCGGGATGCTCAACAAGATAGTCGAAGGAAAAGCCGACGAGGCGCTCCATCGCCACCGCCGGGGGCAGTTCGGAGAGTTGCAGGGCCTGCTCCTGCGCGCGGATGCCGGCATAAACCTGCTCCAGTGCCGCGCGGTAGAGATTCTCTTTGCTGCCGAAGTGATGGTAGACGAGCTGCTTGTTCACACCGGCACGCCGGGCGATCTCGTCCACCCTTGCACCGGCCAGGCCCTTTTCCGCGAACTCCGCCGTTGCGGCGGCCAGCAGGGCGCGCTGTGTGCCCTCCGGGTCTCGCGTCGCGCGGCTACGGGTGAGGGGAAGAGGAGAAGGATTGTCGGCAGCCATGATTCATTCTAGCGTTCAACCAACTAGTTGGATAGAACCAACCCAAAAGGAATGCCAAAACGCATTCCGGGGAAACATCCCGCGGCTTTCGCGACCTTCGGGTAGGAGACACACATGGCTCTTCTCGCCAGCCCGGCGACCCGCCGTGCGCTTCTGAGCGGCCTGGCGGCCGCCAGCGTGCTGCGGCCCCGCCGCAGCCATGCCGCTGAACGCGTCACCCTCGTGCTGAATTGGACACCCACGGCGGACCACGCCGCCTATTACTATGCCAAGGCACAGGGCTGGTACGCCGAGGCTGGCATCGATCTGGTGATCGAGACGGGCCGTGGCTCCGGCCCGGCCGTCCAGCGCGTCGCCGCCGGGGCGGCACAAATCGGCATTGCCGATATGGCCACGGCCATGCTGGCGCGTGCCCGCGGGGCGAAGCTGACAGCCGCCATGGTCATCTATGCCAATTCGCCGCAGGGCTTCTACTGGCTGAAGAGCGGCGGCATCAAGGCTCCCGCCGATTTCGCCGGCTGCTCCATCGGCAACCCGCCGGGAGATGCGTCCCGAGTTATGTGGCCGGCCTTCGCGAAGACGGTGGGAATCGACCCCGCCAGCGTGCGCTTCGTGAATGTCAGCCCGCAGGCCAAGATGCAGGCGCTACGCGCGCGCACCATTGATGTCACCAGCGACTTCTACAACGAGCATGACCTGAAGCTGCGTGAATTCGGTGATGATCTCGGCTTCGTCGCCTGGCGCGATATCGGCCTGAATGTCTATGGCAATTCAGTCCTGCTCAGCGATGACTGGATGAAGGCCAACCCCCAGTTGGCAGCCGATTTCGTCCGCGTCTCGCAGCGGGCCTTCGCGGCCTGCGCCAAGGACATTACCCCCGGCCTCCGCGCCTTGTTGGCGGCGGCCTCCGGGCTGACGGAGGCGAATCAGCGGGACCAGTGGAACCGCATCCTGGAGCTGATGCGCGACCCGACTACCGAAACTGTCGCGCTCGGCGCCTTCAATCCGGAGCGCGTGGCGGCGGATTTCAAGCTGCTGCAAACCTATTTCGAGAATGTGCCGGACATGCGGCCGGAGGATGCTTTCTCCAACCGCTTCCTGGATCAATCCATCCGCATGCCGCCGGCCTAATCCACCCGGACATTGGCGCGCCGGGGCACGGCGGACCATTTTTCCGTCTGAGCCGCGAGGAAACTTCCCCACTCCGCGCGGCTCATCGGCTGCGGCAGCAGGCCGAGGGCGGTGAGCCGGTCCTTCAGCGCCGGCTCCGCCATGGCCTGGGTGAGGGCATCGTGCAACCGGTCCAGCGCGGCGGTGGGTGTGCCGCGTGGCGCCAGCACGCCGAACCAGGAATCCGCCTGCAATTCTTGCACGCCCAGCTCTGCGAAGGTGGGTATGTCGGGCAGCAGCGGCGTGCGGGTGGCGCTGGTGACAGCCAGGGCTCGCAGGCGCCCGGCCTTCACATGCTCGGCCACTTCAAGAACGTTGGAAACCATCAGGTCCAGCCGGCCGGCGATGAGGTCGGTCTGGCCTTGCGGGCCGCTGCGGTATGGCACTGCTTCCAGCGGAATGCCGAGCGCCTCCCGCATCAGTTGGTGCGCGGGCTGGAAGCCGGCCAGCGCGGCGGAGCCGGTGCGCAAGGGCTGCTCGCTGCTCCTGGCGCGTGCGGCGAGGGAAGCGAGATCCCGGTCCGGCGCATTGGCAGGCACAACCAGAACATTGGCCGACTGGCCGATGAAGGTGACGGGCGCGAAATCGCCGACCGTGTCGTATGTCAGGCTGGCATAGAGGCCCGGCGCAACGACATGCGCGTTGGCGATCAGCAGGATGGTGTAGCCATCCGCCGGCGCCTTGGCTGCGCGGTCGGAAGCGATGGTGCCACCGGCGCCCGGCACGTTGAGCACCACCATGGGCTGGCCGAGGGCAGGGGCGGCGCGCTCCGCCAGGGCGCGGGCGATGACATCCGTGGCGCCGCCCGCGCCATAGCCCACCATCAGCGTGACGGGGCGTTCGGGATAGCCGCTGGCACGCTGGGCGCGGGCGGTGCCGCTGAAGAGGGCGGGTGCTGCAAGACCGGAAAAGCCCGCCGCGAGCATGGCGCGTCGCGTGGTTCGCATGTGGCAAGCACGAATTCTTCCCATACCTGGCCTCCCTGAAAACCGAGTTTTGCGCCGAACTCCGGAATGGGGAAGGGGAATTCCTGATGCACACGATGTGGTAATCACGACTAACGCGACACATTTCGCGCATGAATGAATAAGACGAGAATGAGGAGCGCCGCGGCGAGTTCCAGGTCATCCGGATAGTTCCAGCGGCCGTTCGTGCAGAGATGGGCCTCGCTCAGCCCCAAATGATCGAGCAAGGTTCTCGCATGAAGTGGCAGGGCGCGACCATATCCGTGACCCTGACGGAAGGGGCGACGCCGCAACATTCACGACAGGCAGGTGGTCGGGCGCATTTCGATGAGCCTGGCACGAAACGCTGGCTCCCGCCCATCCGTAGTCGTGGTGAAGTCCGGCAGCGGCGCTGGGCGATACGCGGCGGCGTCCGGCGCGGCCGGACGCTCAATGTCCTGGCCGGCGGCGCGATCCGCGAGAGGGACAAGAGCGCCGCCGGAGCGGAAAGTGTGACGGTACGGCTTGGTCAGATGACCTTCTCGGACGCGGCGGGGGCGGCTTTACTGCCCTGTTCGGCTGCGGCCTCCGCCTTCCCGGCGAACCACTTGTAGAAGAGCGGGATCAGGAACACGGCGAGGAAAGTCGCCGCCAGCATGCCGCCCACTACCGCGGTGCCGATGGAGACGCGGCTGCCGGAGCCCGCGCCCGTGCTGATGGCCAGCGGTACACAGCCCAGGATGAAGGCAAGCGAGGTCATGATGATGGGCCTGAACCGTAAGCGGGCCGCCTCCATGGCCGCTTCGAAGACGGACTTGCCCGCCTGACGTTCCAGTACTGCGAACTCCACGATCAGAATGGCGTTCTTGGCCGCGAGGCCCACCAGGGTGATGAGGCCGACCTGGAAGTAGATGTCGTTGTTGAGCCCGCGCAGCCAGACCGCCAGCAATGCACCGAACAGGCCGAAGGGCACGGCCAGCAGCACGGCGATAGGCAGGGTCCAACGGCCGTACTGCGCCGCCAGGATCAGGAAGACCATGACCACGCCGAAGCCGAGCGCCAGCGCGCCCGCGTTGCCCCCCGCCAGCTCCTGATAGGCCGCCCCGCTCCAGGCGATGCCGAAGCCCTGCGGCAGGGTGGCCGCCGCGACCTCTTGCATGGCCTGCAGCGCCTGGCCGGAGGAGTAGCCGGGTGCGGCGCCACCGTTGATGGTCGCCGCCGGGTAGCCGTTGAAGCGCTCGGCCAGATCGCTGCCGACCACACGGGTCAAGGTCAGCATGACGCTCGCGGGCACCATCTCACCGTTCGACGCGCGCACAAAGACCCGGCTGAGGTCTCCCGGCTCCCGGCGGTACTCGCCCTCCGACTGGAGGTTGACGCGGTAGTTGCGCCCGAGCAGCGAGAAGTCGTTCACGTAAAGGCTGCTGAAGGTGCTCTGCACCGTGGCGAACAGATCGGACAGCGCGACACCGCGTACCTTGGCGGCGTCGCGGTCGATGTCGAGGCGGTATCGCGGCACGTTCGACTGGAGCGTGGTGCTGAGGCCGGCCAGCTCGGGCCGCTTTCCCGCAGCCTCCAGCAGGGCCTGCACCGCGGCTGTCATGGCCTCCCGGCCGGCGCCACTCCGGTCCAGGAGCTTCATCTCGAACCCGCCGACCGTGCCGAGGCCCTCAATGGCGGGCGGGTTGAAGGCGAGGGCGAAGGCGTTGCGCACCTCGGACAGGGCGCCGAACAGGGAGCCCGCCAGCACGCGCGCGTCCTGTTCCGGGGCCGTGCGCTCCGACCAGTCCTTGAGTTCGATGAAGGCCGCGCCCGCGCTGCTGCTGACCGCGTTGGATAGCAGGTTGAAGCCGGAGAAGGACATCACCGAGCGGACATTCGGGTCCGCGCGCAGGATCTCCACGATCTCGCGGTCCGCTTCCGCCGTGCCCTCCAGCGCCGTTGCGGGCGGCATGTTCCAGACCACGAAGAGGCTGCCCTGGTCCTCCTCCGGCACCAGGCCGCCCGGCACGGTGCGGAACAGCATGACTGTCAGGCCGCAGATCATGGCGAAGGACAGCAGGCCCAGCAGGCTGCGGCGCAGAAAGAAGCGCACGCTGGCGGTGTAGCCGCGCGTCAGCCAGTCGAAGCCACGGTTGAACAGGCGGAAGGGCAGCAGCGGCTGGCCGTGGCCGGGCTTGAGCATCACGGCGCACAACGCGGGCGTCAGCGTCAGGGCGACGATGCCGGAGAGGATGACGGAAACCGAGATGGTGATGGCGAACTGCTTGTAGAGCTCGCCGGAAAGCCCGCCCAGGAAGCCCACGGGGATGAACACGGCGCAGAGCACCAGCACGATGGCGATGACCGGGCCGGTCACCTCCTCCATGGCCTTGATGGCCGCCTGCCTGGGCGGCAGCTGCTCCTCCGACATCAGGCGCTCGACGTTCTCCACCACCACGATGGCGTCGTCGACCACGATGCCGATGGCCAGGATCATGCCGAACAGCGTCAGCATGTTGATGGAGAAGCCAAGGGCGTACATGCCCGCGAAGGTACCGATGATGGAGACGGGGATGGCAATCAGCGGGATGATGGTCGCCCGCCAGTTCTGCAGGAACAGAAAGACCACCACGACGACGAGGATGATCGCCTCGATGAAGGTGGTGATGACCTGCTTGATGGAGACCTGGACGAAGGTCGTGGTATTGTAAGGCACCGAGTACTCCATGCCCTGTGGCATGGTGGCGGCCAGCTCGTTCATGCGGGCGGTCACCGCCTCCATGGTCTGGAGCGCGTTGGCGCCGGGCTGGAGATAGATGCCGAAAGGCGCGCTGGGCCTGCCATCGAGCGAGCCGGTGAAGTCGTATTGCTGGGCGCCGAGTTCGACGCGCGCGACGTCGCGCAGGCGCAGGATGGAACCGTCCGGGCGTGCCTGGAGGATGATGTTGCCGAAGGCCTCGGCGTCCGGCAGGCGACCCTGGGCCGTCATGGCATAGGTGTAGGCGCCGCCCGTGCTCGGGGCATCGTTCAGCTTGCCCGCCGCGAATTGCTGGTTCTGTTCCTGGATGGCCGCAGAGATGTCCGACGCCGTCAGGGAGAATTGCGCCAGCTTCTCCGGTTGAAGCCAGATCCGCATCGCATACTCCTTCTGGCCGAAGAGCGAGGCGTTGCCGACACCGGGGATGCGCTTGATCTCGTCGATCACGTTCCGCAGCGCGTAGTTGCTGAGGAAGATCTCGTCGAAGCGCTCGTCGGTCGCGGTCAGCGACACCACGGCCAGGAAGGAGGAGGACTGCTTGTTGACGGTGACGCCGACGCGCTGCACCTCGCTGGGCAGGGTGGCGAGCACGCCCTGCACGCGGTTACTGACATTGATGGTCGCCTGGTCGGGGTCGGTACCGATCTCGAAGCTGACGTTCAGCGTCATGCTGCCGTCGGTGTTGACGGACTGCATGTAGATCAGCCCCTCGACGCCGTTGATGGCGCGCTCCAAGGGCGCCGCAACCGTCTGCGACACCGTATCGGCATCGGCGCCGGAATAGGTGGTCGAAACCACGACCTGGGGCGGCACGATCTGCGGATACTGCGCGATGGGCAGCACGCGCATGGCGACCAGCCCGGCCAGCACGATGATGATCGAGAGCACCCCGGCGAGCACCGGGCGCTCGATGAAGAAACGGGCGCTCACGGCCGGGCCCCCACCGCTTCGACGAGCGCGCCCTCGGCGACCTTTACCACGCCCTCGGCGATGACGCGGTCCCCCGGCTGCAGGCCATCCTCGATGACCCAGTCCCGTCCGACCGTGCGGCCGAGCCGGATAGCGCGTCGCTCTGCCTTGCCGTCGGGCCCGACCACATAGGCGAAGGGACCCTGGATGTCCTGCTGCACGGCAGCCTGCGGCACGCGGATGACCTCCCGTGTCTGGCCGGAGACGCGGATGCGGACGAACTGGCCGGGGATCAGGCGTCGGTCATCATTGGCGAAGGTGGCGCGGCCGCGCACCGTGCCGGTGGTCGGGTCCACGGTGGCCTCGGTGAAGCTGACCTTGCCCACAGGACCATCTTCCTGGCCCAGCAACACCTGGACCGGCAGGTCCTGGACGCCATGCGCGGAAAGGACCGCAAGGTCCGGCCCGTTGAAGGCGAAGGTCACGTAGACCGGGTCCATCTGGGTGATGCGCGTCAGCAGCGAGTTGTCGCTCCCGGCGCTGACCAGGCTGCCCTCGGGCACAGCTTCCAGGCTGGTGACGCCGGAGATCGGCGCGGTGACGGTGGTATAGCTGAGTTCGAGGCGGGCGCTGGCCAGCCGGGCCCGTGCGGCGGCCAGGCCAGCCTCGGCCTGTGCCAGGGCGGAAACCGCGTCGTCGCGGTCCTTGCGGCTGCCCACGTTGGCGCGCAACAGCTCCGCCGTCCGCTGCTGGTCTCGGCGGGCACGCTGCACTGCCGCTTCGGCTTCCTGCACCTGGGCCGAGGCCAGATCGGCCGCCGCCTGATAGGGAGCGGGGTCGATCCGGAAGAGGACGTCGCCCTCCTGCACCTGGGCACCTTCCGTATGGGCACGCTCCAACAGAATGCCGCTCACCCGGGCGCGGACCTCGGTCTGCCGGACGGCGGTGACGCGGCCGCCATATTCGAAGGCGACAGGCGTTGGCCTCGGCCGTGCCTCAACGACGCCGACCTTGGTTGGCGCGGGCGCGGGCTCGGCTGGCGCCGCCGTGTCGCCGCAGGCGGCGAGCAACAGGAACAGGGGCAGCGCATGGCGACGATGCATGAACTCACCAGTCTCTTAGGGGGGCAAAGCGTGCAGGCGCTTGCCTGGGGCAGCGCCGGAATGTATAAATAAATACGGACGTATTTTTAATAGGTCAAGGAGGTACCATGGGGCGCCCGCCGACGATCGACCGCGACAAGGTTCTCGACCTCGCCGAGGACATCTTGCTGAAGGCGGGAACGGGCGCGCTGACCATTGACGCTGTCGCCAAGGCGGCGGGCGTCTCGAAGGGCGGCATTCAGTCGCGCTTCGGGACCAAGGACGAACTCATCGGGGCGATGATCGAGCGGTGGGGGCGCGAATACGACGCCCAGATCACCGCCGCGATCGGCCCGAATCCCACGGTTGTGGAGGTCGTAGAGGGCCATGTCGAGCTGACCATGGCCATGGACGCGGCCGAGTATGCCAGGGCGGCGGGAATCATGGCCGCACTCATCGAGGCGAAGCACCATCGGGCCGAATGCAGGGCCTGGTATGCGGAGAGGTTTGGCAGCCTCGACCTTCAGTCCAGGGAAGAGCGACGCGCCAAGATGGCGCTGCTAGCCACCGAAGGTGCGTTCATCCTGCGCGCCTTTGGCTTGATGGAGTTCAGCGACGACGAATGGAGCGGTGTCCAGGACGGCCTGCGCGCCCTTCTCGACGGGACGATCTGAGCAAGGCCAGGTGGGCCGGGCTGATCCGGCCGTGGCTGGCCTGTTGATTCAAGGTGGCGCAGGCGGCCCCTGTAGAGAATGCGCCCTGGTCTGCCAAAGGAACTATCTGTCACGAGCCCGCCGCCGCGCGCCGGAACGCCTGGTCGAGGTCACGGATCAGGTCATCGGGGTGTTCGAGGCCGACCGACAGCCGGATGAGGCCCTCTGTCACGCCGCTGATGGCACGCGCCTCCGCGGGAACACCGGAATGCGTTGTGGAGGCCGGATGGCAGATGAGCGATTCCGTGCCACCGAGCGAAACGGCGAGCTTGAAGATTTGCAGGTGATTGAGGATGCGGAAGGCAAGTGACCGGTCATCCGCGACGACGAAGGAAAAGGTCGATCCCGGGCCGGAGCACTGCCGGGCATAGATCGCGCGGTCCTGCTCGGAAGGGAAGTGCTCCGGGTGCAGCACCCGGCAGGGGATGTGCGGGTTCGTGGCAAGCCAGGCCGCCACCTTCCTGCCGCTCTCCGCCGCGCGCTCCATGCGCAGCGACAGGGTTTCCATGGACCGTGACAGCATCCAGGAGGAATGTGGGTCGAGCTGGAAGCCATAGGCCGAACGGGTCTGCCGCACAGGCTTCAGCATCTCGCGGGAGCCGGTGATCGCCCCCGCCACGAGGTCGGAGTGGCCACCGACATACTTCGTGAGCGAATAGACGCAGATGTCCACTCCGAAGTCGAGCGGCTGCTGGAACACAGGGCCAAGCATCGTGTTGTCGCAGACGATGATGGGGCTCTGCCCTGAGGCGCGCGACCATTCATCCACGGTGCGTCGTATGAGCGCGAGATCGGTCAGGGCATTTGTGGGGTTGGCGGGCGTCTCGAGGTAGATCATCTTGACCGGCCCCTGTCGCTCCGCCTTGGCGAGGGTGTCCGTCAACGCCTCGGCGCTCGTCCCGTCCGTGAAAGGGAAGGGATTAATCCCCCACTGCGGGAAGACCTTGCCGATGAGGGTCTCCGTTCCGCCATAGAGTGGCGTGTAGTGCACGATGCCATCGCCCGGCCGCAGGTAGCTGAGCGCCACGGCGCTGATGGCGGCCATGCCCGAGGCTGTGACAAGCGCGGTTTCCGCATGGTCGTAGATCGCCAGACGGTCTTCGACGATCTCCAGATTGGGATGGTTGAAGCGGGAATAGACAAGGCCTCCCGCTCCCATCCCGACAGGCGCGGGCTTGCGCCCGGCTACGACATCGAAGAATTCGGCACCTTGCTCGGCGCTTTCGAAGACGAAGGTGGAGGTCAGAAAGACAGGGGGCTTGACCGCCCCTTCCGACAGTGTGGGGTCGTAGCCAAACGCCGTCATCTGCGTCTGCGGATGCAGCGGCTGGCCATCCAGGTCCGTTCTTCGAAAATTCCTCGCCATGGCTGCCTCCCTTATCGGATGAGTCGTTATAAACTACTGTAATGGCGGGATCTCATTTGGTTGCGCTCATAATTTCGGCACTGTCAGCAGGGCATAGCGTCCTGATTGCTGCGCCCTCGGCGGCAACAACGTCCCGGGGGCAGGGGACCACTTGGCGTGGCCTGCCTTGCGGTTGCGGCTGGCGGGTGGACGACCTCTACCGGCCTCTCCTGTCCACGGCGGTCTTGGCAAGGCGAGGCGGAGGCCAGGACCGCCGCCCCGCCTCAGAAGCCGTAGAGCCTCCCGGGGTTGGTGACGAGGAGACGGCGCAGCCCTGCCTCGTCCGCCATCAGAGGGAGCAGGTCGAGCAGCGCGGCATCATCCTCCACGAGATGGCGCGGGTTCGAGTGCGGGAAGTCCGTGCCCCAGACAACCCGGTCCGGTGCCGCTGCGATCAGCTGCTGCGCAAAGGGCAGTGCGTCGTGGAAAGGCGCACCCTTTGCGGAAACCCTGTCACTGCCGGAAACCTTGACCCAGCAGTTCTCCCGCCGCACCTGCTCCAGCAAAGCGCGAAAGGCAGGCTGTTCCAGCCCACCCGCAGCGTCCACACGCCCCATATGGTCGATGACAAAGGGGATGCGGAGCGCATCCAGCTCCTCACGCAACTCGATGAGATCGCCCGCATCGAGATGGATCTGCGCGTGCCATCCGAGCGGTGCAATGCGCGCTACTGTACGGCGGAAAAATTCCAGGTCCGGCCGCGCGCCGAGATGCTTCACGAAGCCGAACCGCACGCCACGAATGCCTGCCTCATGCAGTGCCTCCAACGCCCGCTCATCGAAGCTGTCATCGATCAAGGCAATGCCACGGTAACGGCCTTCGCTGGAAGCGATGGCATCCAGCATGGCCGAGTTGTCCGTGCCATGGACGATGGCTTGCACGATGACGGAGCGTTCCAGGCCCAGGCGTGCGTAGAGGGCGGCAAGGTCCTCCTTGCCCCGGTCGGGCGGGGTGAAGGGGCGCTTGTCAGCGAAGGGGAAGCGGTGCGCGGGGCCCCAGATGTGACAATGAGAGTCGCACGCCCCAGGCGGTGGTGTGTAACGGGCCATCAATCCACCTTCACTCCCGCGGTCCGCACGACATCGCCCCAGCGCTCAACCTCGGCACGGATGAAAGTGAGCGCCTCATCCGGCCGGCTCACGATCAGGCGCGCCCCCTGGGACGTGAACTGGCGCGCGACCTCCGGCTTCGCGAATGCGGAGGCAGTCGCCGCGTGCAGGCGCCCCACGCGATCGGCCGCAGTGCCCGCCGGGGCGAGAATGGCGTACCAGTTCTCGATCTCCATCCCCTCCACCCCGGCTTCGGCGAAGGTCGGCACGTCAGGCAAGCCGGAGAAGCGGGCCGGGCTGGTCACCGCCAGGGCACGCAGGCGTCCCTCCTGCACATGCGGAAGCAGGACCGGCAGGTCCAGGAAGGTCATCTCGACCTCCTGCGCCAGAAGCGCCGTGACTGCTGGCGCGGCGCCTCTGTACGGGACATGCGCGATGTTCACCCCGGTGCGCAGCTTGAAACGCTCACCCGAAAGATGTGGCGTACCGCCCGGCCCCGAGGACCCGAAGTTCAGCTCTCCTGGCTTGGACTTCGCCAAGGCGATGAGTTCCGACACCGATCGGACCGGGATGCTTGGGTGGACGCAGAGCAGCGTGGGCACGCCGGCGACAACCGAAACCGGGGCGAAATCCTTGCGCGAATCATAGGGGTTGTTCGGCACCAGCGTGACATTCACGGCGACGGCGCCCGTACTGCTGAAGCCGAGCGTGTAGCCGTCCGGCGCCGCCTTGGCGACGGCATCCGTTCCGACAACACCTCCGGCACCGGCGCGGTTCTCCACCACGACCGAAGCATTCAGCTCCACGGACAAGGCCTGCGCGACGATGCGGGCGGCAAGGTCCACCGGTCCGCCTGGCGGGAATGGCACGACCAGCCGCACAGGACGGCTGGGATAGGCCTGCGCCCACGCGCCCGAGCCGGGCAGAAGGGCACTGGCCAGGGAAGTGCCGAGCAGTGCACGGCGTGTGGTGTTCAGTCGCATCTGGCGGACATGCCCCCATCGACGATGATTTCGGTTCCAGTCACGAAGCGCGCCTCGTCCGAGGCCAGGAACAGCGCGGCACTGGCGGTGTCGCGCCCATCGCCCGCGAAACCCAGCGGGATGCGTTTCAGGCGGGATTCGAGGAGTGCCTGCACGTCGCCGCCCGCCCGTTGCCCGGCGAGGCGGACTTCCACCATGGGCGTGTGCATCTGCCCCGGCACCACCGTGTTCACCCGGATGTTGCGGCTGGCATATTCGACGGCGACGACGCGGGAGAACTGGATGATGCCTGCCTTGGATGCGGCGTAAGCGACCTGGGCCGAGCCGGTCCAGCGGATGCCGGAGGTGGAGGCGGTGTTGACGATGGAGCCGCCGCCCTGCCGCTCCATGACCGGCAGCACATGCTTGCAGGTCAGGAACACGCTCTTGAGGTTGTAGTCGATCTGGGTGTCCCAGACCTCCTCGGTCATTTCCACGGGCCCGCCCTTCGCGGAGCCGCCGACATTGTTGACCAGGATGTCGATGCGCCCAAACTCCTTCAGCGCCGCCTCGACCATGGCAGCGACAGAGGGCCCCCTCATGACGTCGCACTCGCCCATGGCGAAGGTGCCGCCCTCTTGCCGGATCAAGGCCGCCGTTTCTTCCATGGCTGTCATGTTCTTATCCACGCCGTAGACACGTGCGCCCTCGCGCGCGAAGAGCACCGCCGCGGCGCGGCCGTTCCCCCATCCCGATCCGACCGAGCCGGCCCCTGTGATGATGGCGACCTTGCCTGCCAAACGTCCTGTCATAGTCCTATCCTTCGCGTAACTGCGGGCCGGGAGCCGGGTTCAGGTAGCAAGCCGCCGCATGGTGCGGCGGGTGTTGCGGAAATAGGTGCGGGCGCGCAGCGTCCAGGGTGTCTCGCGCGCCTCGATCCAGGCGGGGGATTCGAAGACCTCCCGCCGCTCCAGCCGATAAGCCGCGAGGTAGCGGGGGCTCGCCGCACCAAGCGCCGCGAAGCGCCGGGCGGAGAGCACACCGGGCACCGCTGCGAGGCGCGGCAGATGCTCCTCGGCGTACCACGCGTTCAACTCCGCCTCGTGCTCCGGCGCCACGTCCTGCTCCACCGTGTAGAGGAACGGCGCTTCCGCCCCCGCCGCGCCGATGCGCAGCAGCGTGCGGTAGGCCGTTGCGCCGAGCGGCAGCTCGGGGGCGGGCTCGATCCAGCAGAGCGTGGCACCGTCATCGGTCACGAAGGAGGGGCCGGGGCCGGACGCGTTCAGGATCGCGAGGTCAGCCATCGGATCAGTCCATCTTGACGTTGGCACGGCGGCCGAGATCGCCCCAGCGCTGTGTCTCGGCGGCGATGAACTCCCGGAACTCCGCGGGGCTGTTCCCCACGGGCCGCGCGCCCTGTTCGCCATAGGCCTTGATCAGGCCAGGGTCTTTCAGGGCGCGTGCCGCGGCGTCGTGCAGCAACGCCTGTATGGGCTGCGGCACCTTGGCTCCGGTCACCAGCCCGTACCAATTGTCGGCTGTCACCGGCACACCGGCCTCCGCCATGGTCGGCACCTCCGGCAGCAGCGGCGAGCGCTCCGCGCTGGCCAGGGCGATGGGCCGCAACGCGCCGGCCTGCACCTGCGACATCATCGCGGGCATGTCGGCGAACATCATCTGCACCTGCCCGGCCATCAGATCCGTCACAGCGGGTGCCGCACCGCGATAGGGAACATGGGTGATGTCGATGTTCGCTGCCGCGCGCAGCGATTCCCCGGCCAGATGCGGCATGGAGCCGTTGCCCGAGGATGCGAAGTTGAGCTTGCCCGGGTTTTTCCTCGCATGGTCCACCAGCTCCTGCAGGTTGCGCACGGGGAGCGAGGGTGTGACGGCCAGCAGCTCGGGCATCAGTGCGACAAGCGTGACGGGCGCCAGATCGCGCTCGACGTCAAAGGGCATCGGCGCGCCCAGAGCGGGCGAGATAGCGATGGCGCCCGCGCTGGTCAGGCAAAGGCTGCGCCCGTCCGGCGCGGCCTTCGCGACATTGTCTGTCCCCAGCACGCCACCGGCGCCCGAGCGGTTCTCGACGACGATGTTGCGCTCCAGGATGTTGCCCATTCTTTGCGCCAGCACACGCGCGACGAGGTCGTTCGGCCCGCCGGGCGGAAAGGGCACGACGAGGCGCAGCGGCCCGTCGGGAAGGCGGGCGCCCTGCGCGAGGGCCGGGCGGGTGAGAGGCACTGCGGCAGCGGCGAGGCCACCGAGCATGCGGCGCGTGATCATCTTGTTTCTTCCTTGGACGTTGGGGAGCGCGCGGGGTACCTACCCGCCGGGCGCCCCCTGCGTGTTGACATGGAGCGCGTAGATCGAGTGGCTGGCGGCCATGAAGAGGCGGTTGCGGTGCCGCCCGCCGAAGCAGAGATTGGCGCAGCGTTCCGGCAGATGGATGTGCCCGATGGGCTCTCCGGCAGGGCTGAAGACGCGCACGCCATCCTGCTCCGGATCCATGCCCCAGCCGCACCAGAGGTTGCCCTCCACATCCACGCGGAACCCGTCCGGCGTGCCCGTGCCGCATTCGACCAGAACGCGGCGGTTGCGCAGCCGCTGGCCTTCCACGTCGAAAACCAGGATGTTGCGCGGCCGGGCACGGGATTCGATGACGTAGAGCTTCGACCCGTCGGGAGAGAATGCGAGGCCGTTGGGCCCGTTCACATCCTCCGCCACCACCGTCGCAGAGCCGGTCGCACCATCGATGCGGTAGATGCGGGCGGGAAGTTCCTGCTCCGCCTTCACGCCCTGATAGTAGCCAACGATGCCGAATGGCGGGTCGGTGAACCAGATGGACCCATCCGGCGCTACAACGACGTCGTTGGGCGAGTTGAGCCGCCTGCCTTCGAAGCGGTCGAGCAGCACCGTGATGGCGCCGTCATGCTCGGTGCGCGTCACCCGGCGGCCGCCGGCTTCGCCTCCATGTTCGCAGGTGACAAGGCGCCCCTCGCGGTCGCGCGTATTGCCATTGGCGTGGTTGGATGGGCTACGGAAGGGCGAGACGGCGCCGGTATGGCCGTTCCAGCAGAGGATGCGGTCGTTCGGCACATCGCTCCAGAGCAGGCTGTTCCAGGCCCCGAACCAGACTGGCCCTTCGGCCCAGCGGCATCCGGTATAGAGGCGCTCTACCCCGGCGAGGGGAAGGTGCAGATGCTCGAACCGTGGGTCCAGCGTGCGGATCGCCAGATCGGGGTAGCGCAGGCTCGGTTCCCAGCTGGCGGTCACGGCGCGGGGTCGCCCGGCTCGGCGCCCAGCTCCGGCGCGAAGGCCTCTGGCAGGCCGATTTCGAAGGCATTCAGCGTCAGCGCGACCAGGCTATAGTAGCCGAGGATACCCACCAGCTCGACCATTCCGCGCTCGCCCAGCGCGGTGACGCCCCGGCGATACAGCGCGTCCGGCACCCGGCGCGTATCCATCAGCACGGTCGCGACATCGTAGACCGCCTGTTCTCGCGCATCCGCCAGCACCGGGGTCTGCCGGGCGGCGATGGCGGCGACGACCTCGGGGTCCATTCCGGCCTTCAGTCCCTCACGCTTGTGTACCGTCCATTCGTAATGCGAGGACCAATGGCGGGCGGTGACGAGGATGGCGAGTTCACTGAGCCGAGGCTCAAGCGTGGTCTGGTAGCGCAGCAACTCGCCCAGCTTCTGGCCGCGCCGGGCCAGTTCCGGGTTGCGCAGCCATGCGATCATCGGCGCGGGCACGCGGCCGCGCAGGCCGGAGACCGCTTCCTCGCACACCGCCTGCTCTTCCGGCGTCCGCTGCGCCTCTGGTGTCAGCTCAATCCGAGCCATGTTCGTTCCTCCCCTTTCGCCTCGCTCAACGCACGGCACGTTCCAACTGGCCCGGGTCTCCGCCCAGGTCCCGCGTCATCTCGGCCGCCTCGCGCAGGACGAGCTTTACGCAGGCCTGCTCAAGCTCTGGGGTGAAGCGGTAGAGCGGCGCGGTGATGCCGATGGATCCGGCTATCTTGCCTTCCGCGTCGAGCACGGGGCAGGCGATGGCGGCGATGCCCGGCAGGCGCTCGCCCCGGCTCACCACCGGCAGGCTGTCTCCCGTTTCCAGCGCGACCAGAGCCCGCCCATGGGCGCCGCGGCCGAGTGGCTGCGCCTCACCCACATGGGCCACGTCGCGGACGAGCTGCGGGGAGTCCAGGCGGAAGACGCAGCGCCGCTGGTCGCCTTCGCGAACGAAGAAGGTGGCACTCTCCCGGCTTTCCGCGCGCAGCCGCTCGAGTGCGGGCATGACGTGGTGCTCAAGGCGAAGCGAGCGCCGGAACAGGTCGCCCAGCAGCAGAAGCGTCGGCCCCAGCAGGTAGCCGCCCGCCGGCAGGCGCTTGACGAAGCCATGCGCCTCCAGCGTGCCGAGGAGACGCAACGCGGTGGTCATGTTGAGCCCGGCGCGGCGCGAGAGCTCCGTCAGGGCGAGCGGCCCGTCATCTTCGCGAAAGGCGCGCAGGAGCACGAGGGCGCGATCCACCGCTCGCACTCCCTCTCCGGACAGGCCCGCGACGGTGCGGGCAGGTTCAACCTCCTGCAGCGCCGCCTTGGGGCGGGAGGCTTCACCCGCTTGGTCGACCAGCTGTGTCTGACGCTTCCTCATGCTGCGATCCTAACTTCGTCTTCCACAGAATGGAAGACACTAGCGTCTGATGAAAGACTCACGATAAGGTCCCCCCGAAAGCAGCCGGAACACAATCCGGCGCATCAGTGGGATGAAGGAAACGGAATGCTGGTTCAACGGCGCCAAGCCCTGGCTACCCTGGGCGCGAGCCTCCTTGCCGGGCCGCGGCATCTCACCGCGCAGCCCGCCTGGCCTTCGCGCCCCATCACCTTCCTGGTACCCTTCGCAGCCGGTGGCGCATCCGACGTGGTCGCGCGGGCGATCGGCAACCGCCTGTCCCAAACCATTGGGCAGCCCGTGGTGGTGGACAACAAACCCACAGCCAACGGGCAGGTCGCCGCGCGCCAGCTCGCTCGCAGCGCGCCCGATGGGTACACCCTGATGGTCGGCTCGATCGGCGTCTTTGCGCTGAACGCCGTTCTCTACCGTGACCCCGGCTATGATCCCGTGCGTGAGTTCTCGCCCGTAACCCTGGCGGTGACGACGCCCAACGTCCTGGTGGTCAACCCGAACCTCGTGCCTGCCACGGACGTGCCTGGTGTGGTGGCCTGGATGAAGGCGAATGCAGGCAAGGTTTTCCATGCCACCAGCGGCATTGGTTCCTCACCGCATCTCACCATGGAACTCTTTCTTCAAAGAACAGGAACCGAGGCGACGCATGTGCCCTCCCGTGGCGGCGCCGCCGCCCTGACGGACCAGTTGGCGGGCAACACACAGATCTCGTTTCAGGGTGTCGGCACCGTCATCGAGCCTGTGCGGGACGGGCGTCTCCGCGCGATCTTCGTGACCTCGGCCGAGCGTGAGCCGCTGTTGCCGGACGTGCCCACGGCGCGCGAATGCGGGATGCCGGATTTCGAGGTCAGTTCCTGGCAGGCCGTGATGGCGCCCGCGAAGGTGCCTGATCCCATCCTGAGCCGCCTGCATGCCAAGATCACGGCGGCGCTGCGCGATCCGGGCGTCGAGCAACGGCTACGGGACACGGGATACCGCGTCGTCGCCAATACACCCGAGGCTTACGGAGCGTTCCAGCGCGCTGAAATCGAGAGATGGCGCGGCGTCGTCACCGCTGCCCGCATCAGCCTCGATTAAAAACAGGGGAGTGAAAGACCATGGACCGCCGCGCTCTTTTTTCCCTGCTCGCGCTTCCCGTACTGCCCCGAATCTCAAGGCGCGCACAGGCACAATCCGTTTGGCCGACGCGCCCGATTCGGCTGGTGGTGCCTTTCCCGCCGGGCGGGAGCAACGACGCCATCGGCCGGCCGCTGGCGGAAGAGCTTGGCCGTGCGCTTGGGCAACCGGTGATTGTGGACAACAAAGGCGGTGCGGGCAGCACGATCGGGACGGGTGAGGTCGCCCGTGCTCCCGCGGATGGCTACACGCTGCTGAGCACCTCCTCCACCTTCGCCACCAGCGCGGCGGTGCAGCCCACGCCATATGATGCCGCCAAGGATCTCGTGATGGCCGCGCTGGTGGCGACGTCACCGCTGGTGGTCCTGTCCTCGCCTGACTTTCCGGCCAACACCATGGCGGAAGCGATCGCCCATATCCGCGCGAACCCGGGCAAGGTCGATTACGGGTCAGCCGGGATAGGGAGCATCGGGCATATGGCCGGGGCATTGTTTGCTCAAAAGGCCGGGCTGGATATGCAGCATGTTCCCTATCGCGGCACGGGCCCTGTGATGAGCGACCTGCTGACCGACACCATCCATCTGACCTTCACCACGGCGACCGCGACGGCCGGTTTGCTCGGCACTGGTAAGGTCAAGGTGCTGGGCTGGACGTCCGAAGAACGACCGCCGGGCGGACCGAATGCGCCGACGCCGGCCGAGAGCGGGCTGCCCGACTACAAGGCGGAGATCTGGTGGGGGCTGCTCGGGCGGAGAAACCTGCCGCGGCCGATCCTCGAAAAGCTCAACGCAGCCGTGAATGCCGTGGTGCAGAGCGGCCCGCTCGCCCGCAGCCTCGCCCAAGAAGGGGCAGTTGCGCGACCTTCCACTCTCGAGCAGGGAGAGGCCTTCCGCGCGGCGGACCTGGTCCGTTGGAAGGAGCTTGCCACTGCTGCGCAGATCCGGGCGGAGTAGGGGAGACCAATCCTGCCGACACATGACGGTGTTCGGGGCGCTGCATCGGGAACTTCTCCGGCTTGGCACGAAAGTCGCGCATGAGGACGACTGGCTGAAAGCTATGGAGCCGTGGCGCGGGAAGCGGCCAGCGGGGGGCATGGAGCGCCGCTGATGAAACGGGCGGCACATCACACGACGCTGCCCGGAAGGCTCAGCGCTGCTCGTGCCCCTCCGCCAGCACCTGCCGCGATGTTTCCCGCAACAGCGCGGTGAAGTTGGCGGCCGGGCCGGACTGGGCATGGTGCCGGGGGCGCAGCAGGCAGACTTCCAGCGGTAACGCCGGTCGCAGGGGCCTCGCCACCAGTCCCTGCGCGCGGGCCTCGTGCAGGCCGAAGCCGTCCAGCACCGCCACGCCCGCGCCCGCCCGGACCAGCGCACAGGCGATGCTGGATTGTGAGACCTCCACCACGACCTGGCCCATCCGCGGCTCTTGCGCCATGGCCTGGCGCAGCATCGCGCCGACCGGTTGCTGGGGCGAGAGCGAGATGACGGGCTGATCGGCCAAATCCACCAGACTCAGCCGCCGCTGACGCGCCAGCGGATGGCGCGGTGGCAGGACACAGCCGATGGGCGAGGCGCCCAACCTTTCCGTCTCCACGCGCAGGTCAGCCGAATGGCCCAGGATCACAGCGAGGTCGGCGCGGTGATCCGCCACCAGGTTCGCCGCTTCCAGCGCCGTGCAGGCGCGTATGGAGATGAGGATGCCCGGATGCCGGGCACGGAAGGCCTGCACGGCTTCCGGCAGCAAGGCCGTGGCCAGCACAGGCACGGCGGCGATGGCCAGCCGCCCGCTGCGCCCCTTGCGCAGGGCATCCGCCAGGCGACTGACCCCATCCAGCGCGGCGACGGCGCCCAGCCACTCGGGCAGCAGGGCGTGCGCCTCCGCCGTCGGAACCAGCCGCTTGCCTTCCCGCACAAAGAGCTGGAAGCCGAGACGGTCCTCCGCCTGACGCAGCATCTTGCTGGCGGCGGGCTGTGAGATGCGCAGTTCCTGGGCCGCGCGGGTCACGCTGCCGCAGGCCATGACGGCGCGGAACACTTCCAGGTCCCGCAGGGTCGGATCCATAACCATTCATCTATGAAATCAAGAAAACCAGATATTTGACAGCATAAGAAAGGCCGACCAGCTTCGGAGGCAAGGAACGCGTCGGAGGAAGCATGAAGGTCGTCGCCATCAACGGGTATCACTGCGGCTTTTCGCCCAGCCCGCCACTCGGCAATGCCTCGACCTTCATCCGCAGGCGCGACTTCCTGCTGCTGGAACTCGTGGCGGAGGACGGCACCCGTGGTTGGGGAGAGGTATTCTCCTCGCCTTTCGCCGCCGCGGCTTTCATCAAAGCCAAGCTGGCGCCGCTGGTGCTGGGCCAGCCCGCCCGCGACATGGCGCGGCTCTACGGCGCCATGACCGCGACCCTGGCCTATGACCGCCGCGGTGCCGCCATGATGGGCGTTTCCGCCATCGACATGGCGCTGCACGACCTCGCCGCGCGCGAGCAGGGCATCAGCGTGGCGCAGATGCTCGGCGGCGCCTCCCGCCAGCGAATGATGGCCTACGCCAGCGGTCCCTTCATCGCCGAGGGGCCCGAGCCCTACGGCGCCTACCCCGCGCAGGTCGATGCGCTGCTTCGCCGTAACTTCCGCGCCATCAAGCCGCGCGCCGGTGTGTCTCCACGCCAGGACGGCGCCATGACACGCGCGCTGCGCCATCAGGTCGGCGAGGAGGTGGCGCTGATGGTCGACATCAACCAGGGCTATTCGGCAGGCGCCGCCCTGGCTTCGCTCCGCGCCATGGAGGAGGCCGAGCTGCTCTGGGTCGAGGAACCGCTGCAGCCCGAGGACATCGGCGGTTACCAGGCCCTCGCCTCGGCCGCGCGCTGTGCCATCGCGGGCGGGGAGGCGCTGGGCAGCCTGGCTGCCTATCGCGATATGCTTCAGGCCCGCGCCTTTGGCGTGCTGCAGCCGGACCTGACGGTTTGTGGCGGCTTCACCGGCCTGCGGCGCGTGGCCGCCCTGGCCGACGCCTTCGATGTGCCGGTCATGCCGCATGTTTTCGGCACGGCGGTAAACTTCCACGCGGCGTTGCAGATGGCGGCGCTGCTGACGGCGCGGCGGGGCGGTGGGGCGCTGCCCTATCCCTTCATCGAGTACGACGTGACCCCGAACCCGCTGCTGACGCTGTGCGGCACGCCAGAGCTGGCGGCGGACGGCACCATGGGGCTGCCGGGCGGACCGGGTATCGGCCTGGAACTGGCGCCGGAGCAATTGGCGCCGTGGATGACCGAGCAGTGGCACCTTTCGCATAGCTGAGGCCGCCTCAAAGAAGAACGAGGAAACGACACATGAATCAGGCATCCCTGACACGACGCGGCGCCCTTGCCCTCGGCGGCGCGCTGGCACTGCATGCAGGCGGCGCCAGGGCGCAGGCCCTGCCACGGACCGTGCGGCTGATCGTGCCCTATCCCCCAGGGGGTGCCAGCGACATGACTGCGCGGCTGTTGGCGCAGGAGATGACGGGCGCACCGGGCGCCTCCTTCGTCGTCGAGAACCGTGGCGGCGCCGCCAGCATCACCGGCACCCAGACGATCGCCACGGCGCCGCCCGATGGGGCGACGCTTGGCGTGGTGGACACCGCCTTCCTGGTCAATCCTGGATTATTCGCCGCACGCCTGCCCTATGACACGCGGCGGGACTTCACCTTCATCTCCATGCTTGTCCGTTCGCCTCTGGTGCTGGTGGTGCCCGCGCAGTCACCCTGGAAGGACCTGGCGCAGCTGGTGCGGGCTGCAAAGGACAAGCCGGGCGAACTGGGCTTTGGCTCCGCCGGTAATGGCTCTGCCGTCCATATGGCGGGTGAACAGCTCCGGCTTGCCGCCGACTTTACCTATGTGCACGTACCCTACCGTGGCGGCGGGCCCATGATCACGGACCTGCTGGCGGGGCGCGTGCAGATGGCCTTCGGCACTGTGCCCGCAATGGCGGAGCATGTGCGGGCCGGGCGGTTGCGGGCCCTGGCGGTGACGGGCGCGACGCGGGCGCCGCTGTTGCCGGACGTGCCCAGCATGGCGGAAGCTGGCCAACCCCAGGTGGACGCGGCGTTGATGAACGGGCTGATCGGGCCTGCTGGCTTGCCTGCGCCGATGGTGGAGGCCCTGGCCCGGGCGGCGCGCCAGGTCCTCACCGGCGACGCCATGCGCGCCCGCCTGGCGGAGCTGGGCTTCGAGCCCGTGGCCTCGACGCCAGGGGAGTTCCGCGAAGGTGGCTTGCGCGAGATTGCGCGTTGGGAGGATGTGGTGCGCCGGAGCGGCATCCAGCCCGAATGACAACAAGTGTTCTCGCAGATAAGGGCCCGGCTCGCCGGGCCCGCTGCACCGGGGCCGTGACTGACCGCGCTCGCCCCGGTTGGCGACTTTCCTCATTGTTCCACCTGATCGGAGCTCTCCGCTGAGAGAGGTGCCCCGATCGGCCCGCATGAGGGTCTAGCAAGAAGCGCAGGCCGCGAGCGCGCCTCCGGCTGGGAACGTCTTCCGGCGCGTGACCAGGAGGGCTGCGGCAGAGCTAGGCTATGCCGTCCAAGCCCAGGAAGGCGCCGTTTCGGATGAGCCGCTGCTGTAGGACCTCGACGTTCACATCACGGCTGGTGCCGGTGCCCGGGGCCATCATCGCCGCTGCCTCTCCCGCCGCTTCGCCCATGACGAAGCAGGCGCCGGAGACACGTGCCGCGGATTGTCCCATATGGCTCATCGACGCGCAACGGCCCGCTACCAGCACATTGTCCAGCCCTCGCGGCAACAGCATGCGATAGGGCAAATGGTTGAAGCCCCTGGCATGCGGGATGTCCTGCCACTTGAACAGCACGTCGCCAGCCACATGCGCCTCGATCGGCCAGCCATTGACGCCGATGGAGTCCTCGAAGCTCGCGCATTCCAGCACGTCCGCCTCGGTCAGGACGTAGTCGCCGAGGACACGCCGCGTCTCCCGGATGCCGAGCTGCGGCGGGATGTCGACGATGTAGGCATCGCGGAAAGCCGGGACGCGGTCGCGCATGAAGGAGAAGCTGTCACGGATCTGGCGGCGCCCTTCGATCTCGCCATGGCTCAGCTGCACGGCGTCCGTTCCATCCACGGGGCTGCCATCGGGATTGGTGACTTGCGTGACGTTGGCGCGCCATTCGATCGAGTTCTTCTGTGGACGGATAATGGGGGTCTTGCGCGGAAAGCGCATTCCTTCATCGCGCTCCGCCGCCTCCATGATCGCCGGGATGCCCTCCCACGCACGGGCCTCTGCCGCGCCAGCGGCCACCGCGTTGAGGCGGAACATGGTGGAGGGGTAGAGCATGCCGCCCTCGCCATCCCCGAGTTCCCATGGCGCTCCGGCCCAGACGGAGAGATCGCCGTCACCCGAGGCGTCGATGAAGACGCGCCCAAAAACGGCACGGCGCCCCGACTTGGTCTCCAGAAACAGGGCCGCCACCCGGCGCTCCCCATCCATCGTCACGCCAGCGGCCACGGCGTGGAACAGGATCTGGACACCGGACGACAGCAGCAGATCATCGGCGGCGATCTTGAATGCGGCCGTGTCGTAGGCCTGCGCCTTTGTCTTGCCGAACACGTCGTGAGGGGTCCGCAGTCCCCCAAGGCGATCGATCCGCCCCAGCAGATCGTCCGTCACACCGTGCACGACCTGCTGGATGTCGCCATGGATATTGGCGTGCAGGCCACAGAAATTCGTCACTCCCGCAGCCGTTCCCATGCCACCCAGGAAGCCGTACCGCTCGACCAGGAGGGTTGAAGCCCCCGCTCTGCCCGCTGCCGCCGCGGCGGCGATTCCAGCCATGCCACCGCCCAGAACCACGACATCGAACTCGCCGAAGACTTCAGTCTTGCGGGCTGGCTCCGTCACAGTTCGCCCATGAGCCTGCGTCATCGATCTGCTCCCTGTCAGATGTTTGCCAGGAAGCTAATCTCGCGCCTACCTGACGAGAATGAGCCGCGTTAAGGGAGTACTTAACGCGAATCGCGAACAATCCTAGGAGGAGGGCTTGGACACTCTGACGAACCTGAAGGCGTTCCTGGCAGTGGCCAGCAGTGGCAGCTTCTCCGCTGCGGCACGGCAAATCGGGGTCGCGCCTTCGGTCGTGACAAAGCGCATCGATCAGCTGGAATGGACCGCCAAGGTAGAGCTGTTCGCGCGCACCACCCGCCGTGTCGCACTGACTGAGGCGGGCCAGCGCTTCCTGCCGCGCGTACGGGCGGCGGTGGCGGAGTTGGACGAGGTTCTCCTCGAAATGGCACGGCCACGCCGCGACCTCGAGGGTCATCTGCGGGTGAAGGTCCCGACCACGCTGGCCATTCTCTATCTCGGCGCCATCCTCGCCCGCTTTCAGGCGGAGCACCCGCGGCTGAGCCTCGACGTGGTCCTGGCGGACCGGCCATTGAACCCCATCGAGGAAGGCTTCGACCTCGCCGTGACGGTGTTCCCGGCCTCTTTCAGCAATGTGGTCGATGAGGCTTTGTGCCCGCTGCGGCGGGTGGTCTGCGCTTCACCGGCCTATCTCTCCCGGCGCGGCATGCCACAACACCCGCGGGATCTTGTTGAACATGACATCCTGAACTTCCTGCCAACCGGCCCGATCTGGACGTTCGAGAGCGACCGTGGCCCGATCGGTGTGGAAGTGGCGCCGAAGCTGAGCGCCAACGATAGCCAGGTTCTTCTCGCCGCGGCGTGCGAAGGGAACGGCATCGTGCTGTTGCCGAGCTACGTCGCGACACCGCTGCTCCGCTCCGGCGAATTGCAGGAGGTGCTCAAGGCGTTTCCCCTGCCGGAGATCTGGGTCAAGGCGCTGGTCCCCGCGAACCGGGTGCAGATCCCCCGGGTCCAGGCTTTGCTTGCCGCTCTGCGGGAGAGCCTTGGCCAGACACCGCCCTGGGAATAGCCATGCTCAGCGCGGAAGTGATGGTCTGCCTCCGCCTCATGTCGTCCATCCCCTCCCTGTTGTTTTATTGTTTTCCGGAGTTGTTCACGCTCGAGCCGCAGGTGAGGCCGAAGTCAGCTCGTTTTTGCTGAATGCCAGGTCATGAGGCGCGGGGAGGGGCTGTTGCGATAAACCGCAGTGTAGGCCAGCTGCATGTCGATCTGCCCCGCAGCGCGCACCAGCACCGCGAGGGCGATGCCGAACACGAAGCTGAAGCCACCTTCCCGGTATACCGTGCGCTCAGCTGCCTCGTAGCGGCGGTACCGCCGCTCACCCGAGGCGAGCTTGCGCAGGAACTCAGCCTTGTTCTCCGTCGCGCCGTTTGAATGCACGTAGCGCAGGTCGTCGGCAAGCAGCTCATCAAGCGTTGGGAGGTCGTTCTCGACCGTGGCGCGGAACCGTCGGTCCTCGAGACCCAGAATAATGGCATCGGTCACATCGCCCATGGGCGCCGGTTCCTTTCACTCACATGACGTCCCGCAGTGGCTCGGCTCGGCTCAGGCGCCGGTCAACGCCCTGGCATCGCCCGTGGAAACCTCCGGCTGACGGAGCGCCTGCTCCAGCCTCGTCAGCAACGACGCTTCCGGCTCCTCGCCCGACAGCCCACCGAAGACGACGTGGTCGGGACGGACCAGGACCGCTGCTACGTCGTGCCTCGCCATCCAATCCGAAATCAGGGTGTCTTCCTCCAGGATGGCCTGCACGGGTGCCTGCGCGGGTCCCAGTGCCGCAAAGGTGACGCCAAGCGCTCCGGCTTGCCGCTCCAGCGCGGCGTCCGGACGCCAGCCCGGGCGCGACAGCAGGAGCCACCGCGTCGGCAGCGCATCATCAAGGCGCCGCCGCCCCTCCCCGGTCTGGACCCAGGGTTGTGGGAACGCCCGTCCGGCTCCGCCCTCAAGCTGGCCGGCCGGGTTACGCAGGATGAAGCCATCGCCGATGGCCTGCTGCAGCAGGTCCTGCCGAACGAACACTCCCTGTCCTGCCTCCATCTCCGCAAGCATGCGACGATCGCGTTCCGCCGCTTCTGCGGGGTCCCGCTCGCAGATGATGCGGCCGAGCGTCTTGGCCATGGCGATCGCGTGGCGCGTCGCCGGCCGACGCTCTGTCTCGTAGGTGTCGAGCAGGGACGAGGCGGCGCGGCCGTGGAATACCTCGGAGAGCTTCCAGCACAGGTTACCCGCGTCGCGCAGGCCCTGATTGAGCCCTTGCGCCATGAAGGGGGGAGTTTGGTGCGCCGCGTCGCCTAGCAGGAAGATGTTGTTGCGCCGCCACTGCTTCGCCACGAGCGCGTGGAAGCGGTAAGTGGCGGCGCGCCAGATCGTTCCCTGGCCTTCCGGAAGCCAAGGTGCGAGCACCCGGCGAATGGACGCCTCCGACACCATCTCCGCCGGCTCCTCGCCCGGCAGCAGCATCACTTCCCAGCGGCGAAGCCGACCGGGGCCGCAGATGTAGCTGCTGGGTCGCGCCGGGTCGCAATTCTGGATGTTGACGTCGGGCAGCAGGCCGGGGTCATCGACAATGATGTCGGTCACGAGCCAGGGCTCGTCGAAGCACATGTCTTCCAGCGGGATGCCGAGGCGTTCACGCACGGGGCTGGAGGCGCCGTCACAGGCCAGAAGGTAGCGGCAGGTGAGGTCCCGTTCCGTGCCCTCCGCACTGAGCCGCAGGCGGACCGGTCCGCCCTTCTCGTCCAGCAACTGCGCGCGCACTCCCAATCGCAGAGTGATGTCCGGGCAGGATACCAGCGCGGAGCGGGCGGCAGCTTCCAGCTGCGGCTGCACGAAGGTGGCGTAGGGGGGCCAGGACAGGGGATATGGCTCCGGCGGCTGTACGATACGCCGCAGGACCGCGCCCGACGCCGCGCGGTACTCCGAGGTGCGGTACAGGCCGATCTCGGCCTCCATCGCCTGCGCAACACCTACAGACTGGAGCAGGCGCAGGGACTGATCGTCGATGCCCATGGCGCGCGGCAGGTGATAAGGCGCAGGCGCCTGATCCACCGCCAGCGTCCGGAGACCGCAGCGGCCCGTCAGATTGGCCGCCAAAGCGCCAACGGGGCCGACACCGAGGACCACCACATCGTAACGGTCCTCCAGCCCGTCCAGCGCCGTGCTCATGACAGACTCCTCTGGAAGAGCGCCAGCAGCTTGCCCCAGACATGCTCGGAGGCCTGCTCGTCATACGTCGCCCGCTCGGGGAACCCGAAGCCATGGTCGACGCCTGGGAGCACCTCGATGTCAGCCTCCTTGCCGGTCGCATGGAAGGCCTGGCGCATGGGCACGGCGTGAGCGGCGGGAGCATGCTGGTCCAGCTCCGCGAATGCCACGTAGATGTCCCCTGGCGCGGCGGCGGCGAGCCGGTGCGGACTATCCGTTTCCTCCGTCACCAGCCCGGTGCCGTAGATCGAGGCTGCCGCGCGGACCTGTTGCGGCCAGCCCTTGGCCGCGGCCAGGGCGTAGCGGCCGCTCATGCAGTAGCCGAGCGTGCCGATGCGGCTCACGTCGGCAGCAGGATGGGTATCGAGCCAGTGCAGCAAGGCCGTGGTATCCGCCATCACCTGCGGCACGCTCAGGTTCATGAAGAGCTCGATCATGTGGTGATGCGATGGCGCCGCCGGGTTCGTGCAGTCCGGTGGAAGGCGGAAGCCGAGACCAGCGCGATAGAACAGGTTGGGCAGCACGACGCAGAAGCCAGCGGCGGCGAAGCGATGGGCCATCCGGTGCAGCTCACCGCGGATGCCGGGCGCATCCATGTAGAAGATCAGCACCGGCCATGGACCGGCGCCTGCAGGGTGCGCCAGATGCACGTCCGCAGGCCCGTCCGACAGAGGCACGACGCTGTCCGTCGCCGCGGGCGCCGTCATGGGTTGATCACGAAGTTCGAGAAGCCGCCATGACGCACGGCGATACCAGAGATGGCTGTGTTCACCTCGGAAAGCGGATAGCAGTGGTGCTCGAAGCAACTCAGGTCGAGCACGCCGGTGCCCGCCATGTCCGCCATGTCCTGCCCCTCGTCGGTCGTGAACCACGCCGAGCAGATGAGCTGCATGTTATTGTCCATCAGCCAGTGGATGTTGATGGGCACGTCCCCGGCCACCGCGCCGATGTTCACCGTGCGCCCACCCCGCCTCATGGAGCCCAGGGCGTCGAGGAAGGTCGCCTGTTCCGCTCCGGGACCAAGGCAGTCGATCACGGCGTCCACCCCTTCGCCATCAGTGCGGCTCTTGGCCCAGCTGGCAATCGACCCCTGGCCGATGGCAAAGGTCTCGATCCGGCGCGGCGACAACGCGCGCACCTCGTCCAGGAGGCCCTGGTCCCGGCCGGTGCACAGAATGCGTGGCACTCCCATGGCCAGCGCTGAGACAACGCCGCCAAGGCCCAGCGTGCCGCTTCCGCCGTTGATCAGCACAGTCGTGGAGGGGCCTGCCTTGGCCTTCCGCAAGGCGGAATAGGCGGTGCCGATGTAGCCGAACCGCGCAGCCTGCTCGAAGGAGACATTGTCCGGGAGGGTGACGACAGCGCTCGCGGGCGCCGTCATGTACTCGCTCAGCCCGCCATAAGGATAATCGACAAAGGTATCGAGGGCTTTACGGTCAAAGCCGAAGTAGCCGCTGAAAGCGTAGCTCCGGCAGGCGATCGGTTCGCCTCGCCTGCAATGCCTGCAACTGCCGCAGCTCCGACCGGGATTCACATAGACGCGCTGCCCTGCTCGCAGTCCGCGCACCCGACTGCCCACGGCGGCGATCTCTCCCGCCGGGTCCAGCCCAAAGCTGGCCGGAAAAGGAGGAAGTGGCATGTAGGGGAACCAGTTCGTCCAGTTCGCCAGCACATTGCCCAGGTTCGGCACGATCCCGCAGGCGCGCACACGCACCAGCACCTCATCGGGGCGGGGCTGCGGAATCTCCAGCTCCTCGATGAGAAGTGGCCCTCCCACTTCGTGCATCCGGGCCGTTTTCATGCTTGCCGTCTCTGACATCAGACACCTCCCCACAGCTTTTTCTTTGGCCAAGGCGGACTTGGCGCCGGAGGTGTCTGCCGTTGTGTCGGCAAATCTACCGTCCAGCCTGCAGGCACGTTACGGATCGACGGAATCACTGTCTATCGAAAATATCCTCAGATTCGAAAAATGCGTATCGAAGCCATAAATCCTGGCGCAAAGAGAGGGATAAATCCAGTTAAACAACTGACTTAGAACCGTTTTTCAAACTTTCGAAAATTACTTGCATTTCGAATTCAATCTGCAATGCTTCTACTGCTTTTGGATGGAGTACGGGTGGTGGCTGAAGCAACATCACGCAGGAAGGCGGCCGCCAGTGCGGTGATGCTGAGTCATGACGTTCAGTCGCGCCTGAAGAGCGATATTCTTGATGGTCGCTTTGCACCCGGAAGCAAGCTCGGGACCGCCCTGCTGCAGGAAACCTACGACGCCAGCGTGGGCACGTTGCGGGAAGCTCTCTCCCACCTGCGGTCCGAGGGACTTGTGGAACTGGAGGCGGGCCGCGGCTTCAGGGTCGCCCCAGTATCCGCGGAGGACCTCCGTGATGTTTCCTCGCTCTACATCGAGTTCGAGGAACGTGCGGCTGTCGATTCCGTTCGACATGGCGGTGACGACTGGGAAACCGGCGTGCTCACCAGCTTCCACCGCCTGGCGCGCATCGAGGCGCTGCCGCGCGAGGAACGAATCCAGCGGAGCAGCGAGTGGCTCACCTTCCACCGCGAGTTCCACGAGGCCCTGGTGGCTGGTTGCAGTTCACGCTGGCTCCTGCGCCTGAGGGCCACTCTGTACGACCATATGGAACGCTACCGACTGATTTCCCAGAAGCACCGGCCATTGAGCATGCACAAACGTCGGGAACACGAGTTGATCCGCGACGCCGCGCTCGGGCGGCGTGCAGAGGAGGTGGGCGAACTCCTGCGATCGCATCTGGAAGAGACGACGCAAACGGTACTTCGTTACGCGCCTCAGTTCATGCCGGGCGCGCGATAAGGCGCATCCGATCTCCGCCTACATGCATCGCCGCAGAGGGCGGTCATGCAGCGGATGCGGAGGAAGCTAAGAGACGAAGCAGGCCGTAGAGCCTGCCGCCGAAGGGACGAACGAGAATGAACAGGCGAGATCTGCTCGCGGCAGCACTGGCTGCTGGCGGGCCGTGGGCGAGGCGTGCTCAGGCACAGGAGGCAGCGCGCACGGTCACCCTGATACATGGCTTCGCCCCGGGAGGTCCGGCGGACGGCATCGCGCGGCTAGTGGCGGGGCCGCTCGGCGAGGCGCTGCATCAGACCGTGGTGGTCGACCCACGCCCCGGGGCAGGCGGGAACATCGCGGCGGCGACGTTGTCGCGTGCCAATCCGGATGGTTCCGTGATCGGCCTGGTCACCGGCGGGCACGCCGTCACCGCAGCCTTCGGCCGCAACCAGAACTACGAGCCGATCGACGATTTTGAGCCCTTGTCCCAACTGGTTCGCTACGCCTTCGTGCTTGTTGTCCGGGCGGACAACCCGGCGCGGGATCTGGCGACGGCGCTGCGTACCGCGGGCGCATCCCGGAACGGCTGGCAGTTCGGCTCCGCTGGCAGCGGAACGACCCAGCATCTGGCAGGCGAATTGCTGAACTCCATGGCGGGTTTGCAAATGGTCCATGTGCCGTACCGCGGCGATGCGGCCAGCATCACCGCGGTGCTGACCGGTGAGATACCATTGGCCATCACGGCGGCGAACGTCGCCATTCCGATGCAGCAGAGCGGGCAGGTCCATTTGCTGGCGACAACGGGGCAGAACCGTTCCGTCGGGTTGCCGGATGTGCCGACGGTGTCTGAAGCGGCGCTGCCTGGCTACGACGCCGCCACCTGGGCAGGCCTGCTGGCGCCGCGCGGTACACCGCGGGCGGTGGTTGCGCGGCTCAACGCAGCGGCCGTGGCGGCGGTGCGGGACAGCAGCGTCCGGACCCGGCTGGCCGATCTCGTGGATGGCGAGGTGGTCGGCGGCACGCCTGAAGCACTGCGTGAGCTGATGACCGGCGAGATCGCACGGTGGCGCAGCCTGATCCGCGATCGGCGCATCGCCCTGGAATAGATGGACGCCTCGATCATCGCTGGTTCTCCCCCTCTTCAAACACATCTCGGAGAAGGTTCCAGATCATGCGGACCCACGACTGCTCCGCCCCTCGGGGACATGCCAACCATCCGATGGTGCGCAAGTGACTGGCCCGGCCGCACCGCAGCGCCTGCAAGCATCCGAGCTGGAAAGGCTGGTCACCGGGCTCTTCGTGCATGCGGGCGTTCTCGAGCCCGACGCGGCAACCTGGTCGCGCAGCCTGGTGGGCGCCAACCTTCGTGGCGTGGATAGCCACGGGGTCATGCGCGTTCCCAGGTACCTTGAACTGCTGGGGAAGCGCGAGATCAAGGCCCGTCCGGAGATGCGGCTGTTGCGGGAGACGGGCGCGATCGCCCTGCTGGACGCCGACCGGGCGCCGGGGCCGATCGGCATGGCACGCGCGATGGAGGTCGCGATCACCCGGGCGCGGGAGGTGCATGTCGGATGGTGCGTTGCGCGCGACATCACCCATGCGGGCGCCGTGGGGCAGTACGTGCTGCAGGCCGCGGAGGCCGGGATGGTGGGCATGGCGATGACCGCCTCCGCACCCTTGATGGCCTATCACGGTAGCAAGGGCCCGGTAGTGTCCACAAATCCCCTCGCCATCGGTATCCCGGCGCGAGACCGTCCGCCCTTGGTGCTGGACATGGCGACGGCGACGGTGGCGCTGGGCAAGGTCCAGAACGCCCGCCTCGCGGGGCGCCCGGTGCCAGAAGGTTGGGGACTGGACGCGGACGGCCAGCCCACCACCGATGCAGCGGCGATCACGACACTTCTGCCCATGGCGGGACCCAAGGGCTCCGGCCTGTCGCTGATGATCGAATGCCTGGCCAGCCTGGCCGCGGGCAATCCGGTCCTGGCGCCGGCACTTGCCGGAGCGAAGGGAACGCGGATGAACGGCACGGCGATAGCGCTGGATGTACAGGCCTTCGGCGCGCCGGGTGACTTCGAGAGCGAGGTTGACGCCCTGGCGGACGCGGTGGCGACACAGCCCACGGCGCCCGGCGTGGAGCGGCTGCTGCTGCCCGGGGAGCGGGGCGACACGGTCCGGCGCGACAGGCTTGAGGCGGGCATCCCGCTGCCACCCGCCACCTGGAAGGCCCTGGCCGGTGCCGCCCTGACCGCCGGGATTTCGATGCCACAACCTCTTCCCGCGTGATCCCTGGATCATCGATGACGGAACGGACAACATCATGAACGTCGTCACCCAGTCCACCCGCCCCGTCTTCACCTGGAAGGACCCGCTGCTGCTGGAGGACCTGCTCGGCCAGGACGAGCGGATGATCCGCGACGTGGCGCGTGACATGCACGGCGGCAACGGCATCGCCGACGAGTGCCACGTCATGAACCTGGAAGCGGTGAACACCTATGAAGGCACCCAAGATATGCACGCCCTGATCCTCGGGCGTGCTCAGACGGTGCTGAACGCTTTCTTCTGAGAGCATCCGGGAAGCTGGCTACTCGATCGCCATCCTATCCGAGCGACGACCACGACGACTTCGCTCGACATGTTCGTCACCGAAAGCTCCGGCACGCCGGGGAGGGAACCATGCCACACATAGTCCACGCCATCGGCCACCTGAAGGTCAACGTCATTGACCCTGGCGCCGTAATCCGCGACGCGACGGAGATCCTGGGCCTTCACGTCACGCGCCGCGACGCCGGACAAACCTGGCTCAGCTCGAACGGCCGGGAGGCGGAGCTTGTCCTCCTCCACTCCGAGGAGAACTCGACCCACACCATCGGGCTGGAAGCCCTGACCGCCGAGGCCGTGCGTGAAGCCGAGGCACGCATCGAAGCCTCCGGATGCCATGTGCTGTCCAGCGCTCCCAGCCTCGAATGCATGGCCGCCGGTGTCACATTCGCAACACCTGAAGGTCTTCGCTTCGAAATCCACACCCCGATCCGGGACAGGCTCTATGGTCGCCGCCATGTGACCACCGGGGTCGGCGCCAACCGGATGGACCATATCAATCTCATCACGCCGGATCCCGCCGCGACGCGATCCCAACTTGAAGCGATCGGCGGCATGAGGCTGGCCGAGCGGCTTGTGGACGACAGCCTGAGCTGGATGTATGGCGGCAATCGGCAGCACCACATCCTCGGCCTCGTCAAGGGCAAGGTGGGCCTGCACCACTACTCGTTCGAGTTTCTGGAGTTCAACCAGTACCTCCGGCTCGGCGACACCTTGGACCGCTTCGGCAAGGAGTTGCTGTGGGGGCCTGGCCGCCACCGGCCGGGCGACAACACCTACGCCTACTACACCGATGCTTCCGGCGCGATGATCGAATGCGCCAGCGCCATGGCCCTCATCGCCGACGATGCGAACTTCACGCCCAAGGTCATCACCAACCTCCAGCGCCCCGGAAACGTCCGCGAGATGAACGTGTGGGGCACGCCTGCGCCCCTGGAATGGCGGACCCACCATTTCCCCTTCGCCGCCGTGGGCTGACCAAGGAACACAGGAGCATAGCCATGCAAGAGAAGCTGTCGTTCATGTCGGACGGCCTGGAACTGTCCGCGGTCCTGCACGTGCCGGAAAACCGGAAGCCTGGGCAGCGCCTGCCAGCTTTCATCGTGCTGCACGGGTTCGTCGGGTCGAAGGATGAATCGCACGCCGAGATCCAGGCCCGCATGATGGAGGAGTTCGGATACGTCGCCTTGCGGTTCGACTTCCGGTGTTGCGGTGAGAGCCAGGGCGAGCGTGGGCAGGTGCGCTGCTTCGACCAGGTGGCGGATGCGAAGAACGCGCTCACCTTCCTGGCTCAGCGGGAAGAAGTCGACCCCAGCCGGATCGGCGTCGTGGGACATAGCTTCGGCGCCGCGGTCGCCACCTATGCGGCCGGGGTGGACAGCCGCTTCGCTTGCGTCATCTCATCGTGTGGCTGGGGCGATGGCGAGCGCAAGTTCCGGGGCCAGCATCCCACCCCGGAGGCGTGGGAGCGCTTCACCGGCCTGCTGGAACAAGGGCGTCGGCACAAGCAGGAGACGGGAGAGAGCATGTGGATCTCCCGATTTGACGCCGTGCCGATCCCCGAACCGTTGCGGAAGAATCTCTCGCCCAAAGCGATCATGGAGATTCCGGTGGAGACGGCCATCAGCATGTACAATTTCCGCGCCGATGAGGTTGTCGGCGACATCGCGCCGCGGCCGAGTCTCTTCTTTCACACGGCAAACGACAGCATCACACCGACGGAACAGTCCATTAGATTGTTCGAAAAGGCGGGCCAGCCCGCGGAACTGATGCTGGTGACGGGGACGTCCCATTTTCCCCTGTCACAACAAGATGCGCCGCGAACCAAGGCGATGATCAAGGGGTGGCTGGACAAGTTCTTCCCTGTCACGTGATCGGCAGATGGCCCTCAGCACCTGAGAGCACCAACCGGCCCGAGGCCGAAATGATGCGCGACTGAGAAGTATGAGCCTTCTCGACAACGGCGCTGCTCTTGTTCTTGCCGCTCTGGTTGCGGCGCCGCGCCGAGACTGACGGCGCGGCGACGGGCGAGGGCTGTGATGCTCGGCGTTCTGGTTTCAGTTCACGCTGATGTTGCCGCGCTGGATGACCTGGCGGAACCGCTCTTGCTCCGTCTGGATGAAGCTGGCGAATTCCTCCGGCGTGGAGCCCTGGGCTTCCAGCGTCTGCTGCTTGAAGCGCTCCAGCGTCGCGGGCTGGCGCAGGAAGTTGGCCGTGGCGGCAGATAGCGCCTGGATGATTGGCGCCGGCGTGCCGGCGGGGGCCACCACGCCGTGCCACGGCGCGATATCGGTGCCGGGATAGGATTCCGCCAGGGTTGGCAGGTCTGGCGCGAAATCGGCGCGCTGAGGTGTCGTCACCGCCAGGGCGCGCAGCTTGCCATCCTGCACCTGCTGCCAGGCGAGGGCGGCGACTTCCATGGAGAGGCTCACCTGCCCGGCGAGGAGCGCCTGCAGGGAAGGGCCGCTGCCGTTGAAGGGAATGTGCGTCATGCGGATGCCAGCCGCCTGCATGAACATTTCCATGCCGAGATGCAGGCTGGTGCCGGCGCCCGAAGAGCTGAAATCCAGTTCCTCGGGCTTGGCTTTGGCGCGGGCCACCAGCTCCGCGACGTTGTTCACCGGTAGGCGTTCCGGGTTCACCACCAGCAGGCAGGGGGTGATGGCCACCATGCCGATGGGCGCGAAATCCTTGATCGGGTCGTAAGGCAACTGGCGGAGATGCGGCAGGATGGCGTGGCTGGCGATATTGGCCATGCCGATGGTGTAGCCATCCGGCGCCGCGCGGGCGATCTGCTCGACACCGAGCGCGCTGCCGGCCCCGGCGCGGTTTTCCACCACGAAGGGCTTGCCGAGTTCCCCCTGGAGATGGGCGGCGAGCTGGCGGGCTATGATGTCCGCCGCGCCGCCGGCGGTGAAGGGCACGATCAGGCGGACGGGGCGGTCGGGGTAGCCGCTGGCGCGCTGGGCACGGGCGGTGCCGCTGAAGAGGGCGGGCGTTGCGAGACCGGAAAAGCCGGCGGCGAGCATGGCGCGTCGCGTGGTTCGCATGTCATTTCCTCCAGCACCGGCGTGACGAACCGGATTCTTGAAACCATTATCCATATATTGGAATGCGTAGCCCGATGGGTCAAACTCTTTTCGGGAGGAGCAGGACAGGCCGATGAAGCAGAAGGACCAGCCGCCGATGGAGCCCGAACTGGCGGAGGATGCCGCCACGCCCGTGCCCGGCACCCAGGCCCTGACACGCGGCATCGCGCTGCTGACCCATGTGGCGGAGTCGAAGGAGCCGTTGCGCTTCGTCGATCTGGCGGCCCATGCGCGCCTCTCCCGCCCCACCGTGCATCGCATTCTGGCGGCCTTGGTGGAGGCGCGGCTGCTGCGCCTGGACCCACGCAACCAGACCTACCGGCTGGGTCCGCGCCTCTTCGAGATGGCGCACCGCGTGTGGGACGAATTCGACCTCCGTGCCGCCGCCGAGCCCGAGCTGGAGCGGCTGGTGGAACTGGCAGGCGAGACGACGCGGCTCGGCATCCTGGATGGCGACGGCGTGCTTTATGTGGACCAGCGGGACGCCGCCCAGCAGGCGGTGCGGCTGACCAACCGCGTCGGCGGGCGGGTGGAGGCGCATGCCAGCGCTTGCGGCAAGGCCATGCTGGCGCAGCTCGACCCGGCCGGGCGTGCGCGCTTCCTGGCGCGGCTGGAGCCGCTTTCCGCCCCGGCGCCCGGGACGTTGACTGATCTGGAGGCGCTGCGCCGGGACCTCGACCTGACGGCGGCGCGGGGTTACGCGGTGTCGTTGCAGGAGCAGTCGGAAGGCGTGCATGCCGTGGCGGCGGCGGTGCTGGACCATCGCGCGCGGCCGCTCGGTGCCATTTGCATCGTCGGTCCCGCCTATCGGCTGCCGGAGCAGCGGCTGCATGAGCTGGGGCGTGAGGTGATTGAGGCCGCGCGGCGGACCTCGGGCAATGCGGGGCAATCGGCCATGTCGCTGGATGTCGCGCCGCGCCCGGATGCGGCGACGGCAGGCGTGCGGGTCGTGGTGCGGGCGGAGGCGCTGCTGGGCGAGGGGCCGCTGTGGTCCGTGGCCGAGGGACGCCTCTACTGGGTGGATATCCTCAACCCCTCGGTCCACCGTAGCGACCCGGATTCCGGTCGAGACGAAATGCTGGCCTTGCCGGAGATGGTCAGTGCCCTGGCGCCGCGCCGCAGCGGCGGGCTCATCGCGGCGGCACGCTCCGGCCTGCGCGGCTTCGATTTCAGCACGGGGCTGGGCGAGACGCTGGCTGTGCCGGAGGCCGACCGGCCCGGCAACCGCTTCAATGATGGCAAATGCGACCGGGAAGGGCGCTTCTGGGTGGGCACGCTGGCGTTGGATGCCACGCCGGATGCCGGCGCGCTCTACCGCATCGGTGCGGATGGCCAGGCCACGATGATGGCCAGCGGGCTCCATGTCGCTAACGGCCTCGGCTTCAGCCCGGATGGGCGGCGCTTCTACCTGGCCGATTCCGCGCGGCGGCGGATCTTTGTCTTCGATGCCGACCCGGTGACGGGCGCGCTCTCCGAGCGGCGGGTTTTCGCAGAGGTGGCAGAAGGGCGCGGGACGCCGAATGGCCTTGCGATCGACGCGGAAGGCTATGTCTGGGCCGCGCTGTGGGATGGCTGGTGCGTCGTTCGCTACGACCCCGCCGGCGCGGTGGACCGCATCGTCAACCTGCCCGTGCCCCGCCCGACGAGTTGCGCCTTTGGCGGGGCGGATTTGCGCACCCTCTTTGTCACCAGCGCGCGGGTGCGCCTTTCGGCGGCCCAGCTGCGGGAGGCGCCGCTCTCCGGCAGCGTCTTCGCCGTGGCCTGTGAGGTGCCGGGACTGCCGGAGGGGGGCTTTGGGGGATAGCCGCGGTTGACGCGCGGCCGGTGCGAGTCATAAAGTCCATATAGAGGAATAACTATCCATATTATGGACTAGGAGGAAGCGCCCGTGCTGCAAGGCATTTTGCCCGTACTGCCCACCCCCTTCACCGCGGAGGGGGCGATCGACCCTGGCGGCATGGCGCGCATCGTTGATTTCGCCCTGGCTTGTGGGGCCGACGGCGTGGTCTTCCCTGGCTTCGCCAGCGAGGTGGACGAGCTGACAGCGGAGGAGCGCGAAACCCTGCTGCGGCTGGTGGTGGAGCGTGTCGGTGGCCGTGTGCCGGTGGTAGCCGGCGCCAGCGCGCCCACGGTGGAGGAAGCGGTGGCCCATAGCCGCGCGGCCATGGCGCTGGGCATCGACACCGTGATGATCCAGGCGCCGAAGAGCGTCGGCGTGGGGGCGGAGGCCGTGGCAGCCTTCTACCGCGCCATTGCCGAGCAGGTGCCCGGCCTGCGGATCGTGTTGCAGAACGCTCCGGCCCCGCGCGGTTCCGACCTCAGCCCGCAGACCATTCTGGAGATCGTCCGCGGCAACCCCGCCATTATCTATGTGAAGGAGGAGACGCTGCCCTCCGGCGGCCCGATCTCCGCTATCCTGGCCGGGCGGCCGCCGCATCTGGAAGGCGTTATCGGCGGCGGTGGCGCGCGCTACCTGATCGAGGAGTATCAGCGCGGGGCCTGCGGGGCGATGCCGGCGGTGGAACTGACCGATCTGCACGTGGCGATGGACCGCCATTTCCGTGCCGGCGAGATCGATGCGGCGCGGGACCTCTATATGCGCAGCCTGCCGCTGCTGGTGATCCAGGCGAATTTCCGCATGCGCTTCACCAAGCATGTGCTGACGCAGCGGGGCGTGCTGAACAACGATGTGGTGCGCGCCCGCACGCCGCAACTCGACAGCCATGACAAGGCGGAAATCGAAGCCTGGCTCAACCGCGTGGCGGCGCTGTTCACCACCAGTCAGGTCCCGGCCGCATGAGCGAACGCGTCGCCCGCATCGAGGTCTTCTCCCTCACCGTGCCGCGCGACACGCCCTATCTGGGTGCGCTGCGGCCCGGGGAGAGCGTGAACGAGAAGGGTTATCTGGTCCGCAAAGGCAACCGCACGGTCTACCCCACGGTGGACCGCAGCGTGCTGGTGCGGATCGAGAGCACATCGGGTGCCGTGGGCTGGGGAGAGACCTATGGCATCGTCGTGCCCGCGGCGACCATGGCGATCATCGACGAATTGCTGGCGCCCTTCGTCATGGGGCGGGACCCGCACGATGTCGCTGCCATCCACGACGAACTTTACGATCTGATGCGGGTGCGCGGCTATACGGGCGGTTATTATCTCGATGCCCTGGCGGCGGTGGATATTGCGCTGTGGGACCTGGCGGGACGCCTCTGCGGGCTGCCACTGGTAAAGCTATTGGGCGGGCGGCGGCATGAGGCGGTGCCGGCCTATATTTCCGGCCTGCCGAAGCCGACGCTGCGCGAGCGCCAGGCCATGGCGGTGGAATGGCAGGGCCGCGGGTTCCAGCGCTTCAAATTCGCGGCCCCCGTCGCGGATGATGGCGTGGTGGCTGAGATCGCTGGCTTGCGCGGCGCGCTGGGCCCCGATGCCGCCATCGCCTGCGACATGCATTGGGCCCATACGGCGGAGCAGGCCATTGCAGCCATCCGGGGCATGGAGCCGCATGGGCTGTGGTTCGCCGAAGCCCCGGTGCGGCCGGAGGATGTCGATGGCCTCGCTCATGTTGCCCGCAATGTCTCCACCACCGTGGCGGCGGGTGAGGAATGGCGGACGGTATTCGATGCCGTGCCGCGCATCAGCCGGAGGGCTTGCGGCATCCTTCAGCCGGAGATGGGTCATACCGGCATCACGGAATTCATGCGGATGGGACAATACGCCCAGGCGCACCATCTGAGCATCATGCCGCATGCCACCATCGGCGCCGGCATTTTTCTGGCCGCCAGTTTGCAGGCCAGTGCAGCTTTGTCCGGCCTCGTCTGCCATGAGTTCCAGCATTCGGTGTTCGAGCCGAACCGGCGGCTATTGAAGGGTGATCTCGACTGCAGGGAAGGTGCCTACCACCTTCCCACTGGCGCGGGCCTGGGCGTGGAGCCTACGGCAGAAGCCATCGCGCTGCTGCAACCCTGGCGCTGAGGCGCCAGGGCCATATCAGCTCAGGCCGCGACGCGGTTGTGGCCGGTGCGGAAAGCCGCGGCCCGGCGATGGCCTTCCAGCCCCTCGCGCGCGCTCTGGCGCACCGCCGGGGGCGCGACGGCCGCAACGCCCTGCGGCTCCAGCCACTGATGTGTGCAGACCTTCAGGTAGGAGCCGACCCACAGCCCGCCCGTATAGCGGCCTGCGCCCAGCGTGGGCAGGGTGTGGTTGGTACCGCAGCACTTGTCGGAATAGACCACGCTGGCGAGTTGCCCGATGAAAAGGGAACCGTAATTGCGCAGCTTCTTCGCCGTGGCGTGCGGGTCCGCCGTGTGCACCTGAAGGTGCTCGGCGGCGATGTGGTCGGAGTAGGCGAGCATCGTCGCTTCATCCTTGCAGAACACCACCTCGCCGTAATCCCGCCAGGCCTGTCCTGCGACTTTGGCGGTTGGAAGATCTGCCAGCTGGCGCTCGACCTCCGCGATGGTCGCCTCGGCGAGCGCGCGGTCCGTGGTGATGAGGCCGACGCGCGTCATCACGTCGTGCTCCGCCTGGGCCAGCAGGTCGGTGGCGATCATTTCTGCATCGCCAGTGTGGTCGGCGACGACATAGATCTCGCTGGGGCCGGCGAGCTGGTCGATACCCACCGTGCCAAAGACCTGCCGCTTCGCCTCGTTCACATAGGCGTTGCCGGGACCGAAGATCTTGTCCACCGCCGGTACGCTCTCCGTGCCATAGGCCATGGCGGCAATGGCCTGCGCGCCGCCGATGCGGAAGATACGATGTGCACCGGAGAGATGGCAGACCGCCACCATATCCGGATGCGCGGTCGGCGGCAGGCAGGCGATGATCTCGTCGCAACCGGCGACAACGGCGGGCACGATGGTCATGACCGGCGCGGAGAGCAGCGGGTAGCGTCCGCCAGGCACATAGGCGCCAACGCGGGCGATGGGGATGACGCGGTGGCCGAGATGCAGGCCGGGCAGCACCTCCGCTTCCAGCGGCAGCATGGTCGCGCGCTGACGCTCCGCGAAGTCCCGCACGCGGGCGATAGCAAATTCCGCATCCTCGCGTGCGGCCTTCTCCATACGTGAGACGGTCGCTTCCCGCTCCTCGGCGCGGACTTCGAAGCGGTCGAGATGGGATTTATCGAAGGCCTGGCTGTATTCGCGCACCGCCGCGTCGCCACGGCCGCGCACATTCTCCAGCACGGTTTTCACCGTGCCGGCCAGCGCGTCGTTGTCCTGGAAGGAATTGCGGCGCGCGGGCTTCAGAAAGGTCAGCGCGTCATCGGGGAAAGGCATGAAGATGTTCCGTTGGTTGGCGGGCCACCGCGCCTCAGGCGCGGCGGACGTTCCAGGGGTAGCGGACGGAGCCGCCCAGCACGCCTTGCAGGTCGGCGCGGTAGGCAGTCTTAGGGAAGTAGATGCCGAGCGGCAGGCTGGGCACGTCGCGCAGCGCCAGCGCGTGCGCCTCGTGCATCAGCCGGTTGCGATCAGCGTCGGAACCGGCGGAGAGCCATTCGGCTGTCAGCTGCTCCATCTCCGCGCTTTCGTACCAGCCGGGCCAGCCGCTGGCGCCTTCGCCACGCACCGTGGTGTTCAGCACGGGGTTGGCGACGGCGATGCTGGGCCAGGTGCTGTGGTAGATGCTCCAGCCGCCCTGGTCCGAAGGGGCCTTGGAAAGACGGCGCTGGAGCAGCGTGCCCCAGTCCATGTCCTGCAGGTCGACATTCAGCCCCGCGCGGCGCAGCCGGTCCGCGGTGACGAGGCCCAGCGGCGCGATGGCGGCGCTGTCGGCGGCATTGATCACCACGACCTTCTCGCCGGCATAGCCGGTGGCCTTCAGCGCTTCCGCCATGCGGGCGGGATTGTCGAAGAGCGTGCTGAAATCTTCGCGCCCCAGCTCCTCCACACCGGGGATGGTGCAGGGGAACATGGCCTTGCACTCGCGCCAGTCCTCGCTCTTGCCGCCAGTAACGGTGGCCAGATAGTCGGCCTGCTGGATCACGGCCATGACGAAGCGGCGCAGCTTGGGATTGTTGAAGGGCGCAACGCTGTGGTTGAAGCGCAGCACCAGCTCCGTGCCGAGTGGGTCGGCATTCTCCACCTTCACCTGGCGGCTGCGCGCGACGAGTGGCTCCAGATCGGCGGGGAGGTTCTCCAGCCAGTCCACTTCGCCTTGCTGAAGCGCGGCGACGGCGGTGGATTTATCGGCGATGACGCGCCATTCGATACGCTCGAAATGCGCGACCTTGCCGCCGGAGGTCCATTCCGGCCTACCTTCGCGGGGGCGGTAGCCCTCGAAGCGCGCATAGGCGACGAGGTTGCCGGAATCCAGCTCATTGGCCAGGAAGCGGTAGGGGCCGGAGCCGATCATCTCCGTCACCGGCTGGTCCGGCGCGGAGCGGGCAATGCGTTCCGGCATGATGAAGGCGGGGGCCGAATGCGGCTTGCCGATGGCGTCCAGCAGCCGCGGGAAGGGCCGCTTCAGATGGATGCGAAGCGTGCGGTCGTCGCTGGTGTCGTAGCGGTCCACGGCGGCGCCATAGGCGCGGCCAAAAGTATCCCGCCGGCTCCATCGCTCCAGGCTGGCGGCGCAATCGGCAGCGCGCACGGGCTCGCCATCATGGAAGCGCAGGCCGTCCCGTAGGCGGATGCTCCAGACGCGGCCGTCATCGCTGACCGTTGCGCCTTCCGCCATCTGGGGCTGCGGCTGCATGGCGGCGTCCACGCCGTAGAGCGTATCGAATACATGGTAACCGTGCTGCACGGCAACGAGGGCGGTTGAGAAGACCGGGTCCAGCGATACGAGGTCGGTGGACGGCACCAGCCGCAACGTGGAGGCGCGGCGGTTCTGCGCCAGGGCGGGGCGGGCCAGCGGCAGCGCCGCCGCGGCCAGCATCAGGTTTCGGCGTCTGAGGCTCATCTTGGTCGCTCCATCACTACGTGCGTCTTCCCCGGGGCCCGTCTTGGTGGGGGCCTGCTGCTCGCAGTCTGGCAGAGATTGGGGGGCAGGAAGCGGGTGCGGCCGGCCGTGGTCAGAATACTCACCAGATGAGGTGGGCTTTCGCCCTGCCGCGTCTGCGCTGCCAGCGACGCAGGGGCAGTCTTGTAGAACATTCTGACCAGCTTCATGCTGCGTATGGGCAGCGGATGAGGAGCCGGGTTTCATGGCGATGGTGGGCGGGAAATTGCGGGCGCTGCGCCAGCGCCGCGGCCTGGGAATGCGGGAACTGGCGTTGCGCTCGGGCGTTTCGCATTCCGCCATCTCGCTCATCGAACGAGAGCGGATGAGCCCTTCGGTGGATACGCTTGGCGCCATTCTCGCGGCACTGGGAACGACGCTTTCCTCCTTCTTCGCAGATCTCGAAAGTGCCTTGCCCACTAAGCCGTTCTACAAAGCGGATGAACTCACGGAGATCGGGCGCGCCGACCGCATTTCCTACCGTCTCGTCGGTATGGATTACCCCAACCGGCGCATGTTGATGCTGGCGGAGCGCTACGCCCCCGGCGCGCGTACGGATGCGATGATCGCCCATAACGCGGAGGAGGCCGGCGTCGTCACGCAGGGGGCAGTGGAGGTGACGGTGGATGGCCGCAGCCAGGTGCTGCGCAAGGGCGATGCGTATTATTTTGACAGCCGCCTGCCGCACAGCTTTCGCAATGTGGATGAGGGGGTGAGCGAGATCGTCAGCGCCATCACCCCGCCGACCTACTGAAACCGTGGCTATTATCCTGCCCATCTCTCCGCTGTCGGCTTGCGCGCCTGCAAACGGCGGGCTGAGCTTCCGTCAAGACTGAACAGGCGGAGGCGTAGCATGAGCAGAAAACGGATTCTGGCGGGCGGCATCGCGCAGGAATCGCACAGCTTCAATCCGGTGCTCACCAACCGGGCGCGGTTCAACATCCGATCCGGCGCAGCCGCCATCGCCTCCGCGCGCGGCACCAATTCACTGCTGGGCGGCATCCTGGATGCGGCCGAGAGAGCGGGCGCCGAGGTGGTCGTGCCGACGCTGTTCCGCGCCCAGTCCGGTGGGCCGGTGGAAGATGCCGTCTTCGCCGAGATGCGCGACATGATGTGCGATGCCGCCAAGCGTGGCGATTTCGACGCCATCGTGCTGCCGCTGCATGGTGGCATGCTCACGCCCACGCTGCATGACCCGGAGGGCGCGCTGATGGCCTCGCTGCGCGCCATCACCGGCCCGGATCTGCCGATGACGGTGGCCTTCGACCTCCATGCCCATGTCACGCCGCAGATCCTCGAGACCTGCGACCTGTTGGCCGGCTATCTGACCAACCCGCATGGGGACCAGGGAGATACCGGCCGCCGTGCCTGCCGTGCGGTGCTGGACATTCTCGACGGGCGGCTGCGCCCGGTGCTCTCCGCCGTGCATGTGCCGATGCTGACCCTCGGCCACGACCGTACGGATGAGGAACCGCTGATGGGCCTTCACGCCCGCGCCCGCGCGGCGGTGGAAAGCGGCCTGGCCTATGACGTTTCCATCTTCAACGCCCAGCAGTTCCTGGACGTGCCGGGGCTCGGCAATTGGGTGCTGGCCTATGGCAATGGGCCCGATGCGAAGCGGGATGCGCTGGCGCTGGAACTGGCCCAGGCGTTGTGGGACCAGCGCCGCGCGCTGATCGGCACTTATCCCTCGCTGGAAGAGTGCCTGGACCGGGCCGAGCGTGGCACCGAGCGGCCGCTCATCCTGGGCGACCAGGGGGACCGCGTGGCGGGCGGCGGGCCGGGCGACAGCACCTATGTGTTGCGCGCCCTGCTGGCCCGGCCGGGGCTGCCGCCCTCGGTGGTGCCGCTGACGGAGCCGGAGGCCGTCCAGGCCTGCCACAAGGCCGGAAAGGGAGCGCGCGTGACCCTCGAGGTCGGTGGCCGGTACTCGACCGTGGCGCCGCCGGTGACCGTGACGGGCGAGATCCTCGGCCTCGGCACGGAGGCTCAGGTCACTTATGATGGGCCGGCCGATGCGGGATACACGGCGAAACTCGGCGCCTATGCGGTGCTTGGTGTGGGTAAGCTCCGCATCCTGCTCACCGACCAGCCCTATTCCTATCTCGACCCGGATTATTTCCGCGCCATGGGCGTGGACCCGGCGGAGATGGGCGTCGTTGTCACCCGTTCGGGCTATCACTTCACCCTGAACTTCGCGGCCACGGGCGAGTGCATCACGGTGGATACGCCGGGCATGACCTCTTACCGCGTGCAGGAATTGCCCTTCACCGTCGCACGACCGTTCTTCCCGCTGGATGAACCAGACTTCAAGCCTGCCCTGGCACGGTTAGGCCGCCCATAACCTCTGGTTATCGGCTAGCCACGAAGCGGAATTCGTGTCGCGCCAGCCATTGCCGCATCATGCGCTCCACTCATGGGTAGAGGAGCGGGTGCGGTATGGCATGGCGCGTGGGCGTTGATATCGGTGGCACATTCGCGGATTTCGCGGCGCTGGACACCACCACCGGGCAGATGCAGACGCTGAAGGTGCTGACCACCCCGGCCGAGCCCGGCCAGGATGTGGGCGCCGGGCTGGCACGGCTGGTGGCCTCCGGCCTGGCACCGGCGCAGGTGGAGCGCTTCGTCCATGGCACCACCGTCGGGGTGAACACCATCATCCAGCGTCGTGGTGCGCCGCTCGCGCTGTTCACCACTGCCGGCTTCACGGATGTGCTGGAATTGGCGCGGCTCCGCATGCCCGACCCGTACAGCCTCTTCTGCGAGCGACCCGAGCCGCTGGTGCCGCGCGAGCACGTCTTCCCTGTCACCGAGCGTATGGACGCCGAGGGCACGACGCTGACGGCGCCGGACCGTGCCTCCGTGGCGGCTGCGGTCTCCGCGGCGCAGGCGGCGGGATGCGTGGGCGTGGTCATTTCCTTCCTGCATGCCTGGCGCAATCCGGCGCATGAGGAGCAGGTGGCGGCGATGATCGCCGAACTGGCACCGGAGCTGTTCGTCTTCCGTGGCAGCGAGGTCTGGCCCGCCATCCGCGAATATGAGCGCACCACCACGGCCGTGCTGAACGGTTACGTGCATCCGCGTATCGATGCGTATCTGGAGCGGGTCGAGGCGCAACTGGCCGCCGCCGCCATCGCCGCGCCGTTGCTGCTGACGACCTCGGCCGGCGGCACCATGACGGCACAGCGTGGCAGGCGGGATTGCGTGGGCATGCTGCTCTCCGGCACCGCCTCCGGCGTCGTGGGTGCCGGGGTCGTGGCCCGGGCCGCTGGCGTGCCCGCCGTGCTGACCCTCGATATCGGCGGCACCAGCGCGGATGTGGCCTTGTTGATCGATGGCACCCCGGCCTTCGGCGCGGGGCATGCGATCGGCGAGTTCCCGCTGGCTATCCCGACGGTTGCCGTCGTGTCCTCCGGCCAGGGTGGCGGGTCCATCGCGCGTATCGACGTGCAGGGCGTGTTGCAGGTGGGGCCGGAAAGCGCCGGCTCCACGCCTGGCCCGGCCTGCTTCGGCCGTGGCGGCGAGCGCTGCACCGTCACCGACGCCGCGCTGCTCTGCGGGATTCTCGGCCAGGGTGAACTGGGCTTTGGAGCCATTGCGCCGGATCGTGCGCTGTCCGAGGCCGCCATAGCACCCATCGCAGCCGCGCTCGGCACGGATGCCGCCACGGCGGCGGAAGGCGTGCTGCGCGTTGCCATCAGCGGCATGCTCGTGGAAATCGACAAGCTGCTCGCCCGGGCCGGGATCGGCGCCAGCGAATTGACGTTGATGCCCTTTGGCGGTGCCGGCCCCATGCTGGGCGCGCTGCTGGCGGAAACCGCTGGTATCCGCCGTGTGCTTGTGCCGCCCGTTCCCGGCACGCTCTGCGCCCTCGGCGCGCTGGCCGCCGATCTGCGGCGCGACACGATGCGCACCGTGCTGCTGCCGCTGGCGGAATCCGCCTGGCCCCGGCTGGAGGCCGTCTTCCGCGAGCTGGCGGAGGAAGCGACCGGTGCCTTGCATGAAATGGGTGGAGAGGGGGATGTCGACACCACCCTGGCTGCCGATCTGCGCTATCGCGGGCAGTCCTATGAACTCACCGTGCCTGTTCCGGCGGCGACGCTGGCCAAGGGCACGGCGGGTCTCGCCGAGCTGTTCCACGCTGCGCATGAGGAGAGCTTCGGCCACAGCGACCCGGATGCGCCGGTAGAGGTGGTGAGCCTGCGGGCCGCCGCGCGCCACCCGGCGCCGCCCTTGCCGATGCAGCGCCAGCCAGCCTCGCCGCATGAAGCCACGCCGGAAGCGCGCATCCGCCTGCGCCTCGATGGCGCGGAACGGGACGCGGGTCTGTATCGCCGCGCCGCGTTGCGCCCCGGTGGCCGGCTTTCCGGCCCGGCGGTCGTCACGCAATCCGATTGCACCGTGCTGGTGCCCGGCGGCTGGAGCGCCGTCACCGACGAACTTGGCAACCTCGTGATGGAGCACGCCTGATGCGCACCGATCCTGTCACCCTGCAGGTGCTCCGCAATCACTGCCGGGCCGCCGCCGAGAGCATGGCAACGACGCTCTACCGCACGGCTCACTCCACCTTCGTCAAGGAGACGGAGGATTTCACCATCCAGCTGCTGGACGCGCAGGGCAAGACCTGCGCCGTGCCCCTGGATCTCGGTGCCACATGGTATCCGGGCGTGGATTACGAGGCCGCCATCGGCCTGGTGCCGGGCGGCTATGAGGCCGGCGACATCGCGATGACCAGCGATCCGTATTCGGGCTATCTCTCCACCCATTCTCCCGACACCAATATGTGGAAGCCTGTGTTCCATGAAGGCGAGATCATCGCCTTCGCCGGTGGGCATATCCACAATGTCGATGTCGGCGGCGCGGTGCCGGCCAGCCTCTCCCGCACCCTGACGGAAGTGCATCAGGAGGGCCTGCGCGTGCCGCCCAGCAAGCTCTATCGCGCGGGCAAGCTGGACGAGACGATGCTGCGCATGATGCTGACCAATGTGCGCGTGCCCGAGCAGAACTGGGGCGACCTGAAGGCGCTGGTCGCGGCGGTGAACACCGGGGAGCGTCGCATCCTGGACCTGGTGCGCCGCTTCGGTGTGCAGACCTTGAAGGATGGCCTGGCTGACCTGCTCGACTATGGCGAGGCCCAGGCGCGCGCCGTTCTCGCCGGCCTGCCGGATGGCACTTACCACTTCGCCGATTACTGCGATGAGGATGGCGTCGGTGGCGACCCGCTGCGCCTGAAGCTGACGCTGCGCATCCAGGGCGATTCCGCCGAGCTGGACTTCACCGGCACGGACCCACAGACGCTGTGCTCGATGAACGTGCCCACTGGCGGGCATCCGCGCCATTCGCTGATTCTCGTGGGCGTGTATTACGTGCTCTCGGCACTTTCGCCGAATATCACGTTGAACTTCGGTACCACGCGGCCCTTCACCTGCATTCTGCCCGAAGGCAGTGTGGTGAATCCCGCGCACCCGGCCGCGGTGGGCATGCGCAGCCTGACCTGCGCGAGGCTGCGCAGCCTCGTCTTCGGTGCCTTTGCCCAGGCGGCGCCCGAGCGCCTGCCGGCGGCTCCGGCTGGTTCTTCCTCCATCATCAACCTTGCCGCTGAGCACCCGCGCACGGGCCGCCGCGTCATCGCCGCCGTGGCGCCGATCGTGGGCGGCGGGGGTGGCATGCCGCACCGGGATGGAACCGATGGCTCAGGCGCCGATGCCGCCTATCTGAAGAACAGCCCCATCGAGATTACGGAGTCCGAGGCGCCGGTGCGTATCCTGCGCTATGGGCTGATGCCGGATACTGGCGGGGCGGGTGCGCATCGCGGTGGTCTGGCCACGGTGTTGGAATTCACAACCGATGCGCCGAACGCCACCGTTACTGCCCGCAACCGCGACCGTTCTATTTTCCAGCCCTGGGGCATCCTGGGCGGCAAGCCCGGCGCGGCCAGCACCTTCGTGCTGAACCCGGGCACGGCGCGGGAGAAGGACCTGCGTAACACGGATCTGCTCGACCTCGGACCGGGCGAGGTGGTGCGCATCGTCTCGCCGGGTGGCGGTGGCCGTGGCGATCCGGCGACGCGTGCCCCGGCAGCCGTGCTGCGCGATGTGCGTGCCGGGCGCCTGACGGAAGAGGCGGCCGAGCGCGATTATGCTGTGGTGATCCGCAAGGGCGTGGTGGACGAGCCAGCCACCGCCGCGTTGCGCGCCGGGCGGCAACCGCGCCAGGGCTTCGATGGCGGTGAGGCCCGCCGCGGCCATGAAGCGCGCTGGGACGCGGCGGCCTATGCCGCGCTGGCCGAGGCCCTGGCCAAGGTGCCGGCCAGCCGGCGGGGCTGGCTCAAGCGCAAGCTCTTCGCCGCGGTGCGCGGGGCACCGGAGCAGGAGCCCCGGGCGGTGATCGCGGCGGCCGTGGCCTGAATGGCGAAGGGGAGGAAGCCGGCTTCTTCCCCTTTGTCCTGGCTGCATGGCTTCAGCGGCGCTTTCCTCCGGGCCCGGCAGCCCTATCATGCGCCCATGAACGCCCGTGACATCGAGATCTTCCGCGCCGTGATGCAGAGCCGCACGCTGAGTGCGGCGGCGGAAGTGCTGAACGTCTCGCAGCCGGCGCTGTCCAAGGCGCTGCGACATTGCGAGGACCGGCTTGGCTTTCGCCTGTTCCAGCGCATTGCTGGCCGCCTTGTTCCGACGGCGGAGGCGCAGACCCTGTTGCCGGAAGCGGAGCGCCTGTATCAGGAGTTGCAGGGTTTCAAGGCCTTTGCCCGGGATCTGGGCGGCCATCGCGGCGGGCTGTTGCGGCTGGGTGCCAGTTCTTCCCTGGCGGTCTCGGTGGTGCCGGCGGCCGTGGCGGCGCTGCGGCGCGAGCGGCGCGCGGCGCGCCTGACCGTGCATCTGCTGCCCGTGAGGGAACTGGGTGAAGCATTGCTGGCCCGCCGGCTGGATGTGGGCCTCGCGCTCACGCCGATGACCCTGCCCGGGTTGGAAACCGTGTCGCTCGGCAGCGTCTCCTGCATCGTGCTGCTGCCGGAAGGGCACCGGTTGGCCTCCGAGCCTGTGTTGCGGCCATCGCTTTTAGCCGGTGAGCCGGAAATAGGTTTCGCCGGCTGGCAGGATTTCGGCCACAGCCTCGATCTGGCTTTCAGCCAGGAAGGGGTGGAGCGCTCGCTGGCGGTGGAGGTTGGCACGACGGTCAGTGCCGTCGCCATGGTGCAGGAAGGTGTGGGCTATGCCATCGTCGATGGGCTGGCGCGGCGCCGCTTGCCGCCCGGCGTGGTGGCGCGCCCATTTCTGCCGGAAGTGCGGCGTGATGTGGTGATGGCCCGTAGCCAGGCCATGGGAACATCCGCCCTGCTGGATCGGCTCGGCGAGATTCTTGCCGGCCTGTGCAAGGATTCTTCTGAATCCGTGACATGAGGCAGGGCGGCAGGAGGAAAGCTCCCGCCGCCCTGGCTTCGCTGTTCAGTCCGCGCTGGCGCCGCTCGCCTTCACCAGTGGTACCCAATAGTCGATCTCCTCGCGCAGAAAATTGGCGAACTTCGCGGGCGTGTAGCCGGCCATCGGGGGTAGGCCCATCTCGCCGTCCAGCCTGTTGGCGATGGCGGGGTCGGTTAGCGTTGTCTCGGTGGCCTGTGCCAGCTTGTCGATGATCGGCTGCGGCGTGCCGGCGGGGGCAAAGAGGCCGAACCAGGAATAGGCCTTGTAGCCAGGTAGCCCGGCCTCTGCGCTGGTCGGCACATTCGGCAGAACGGAGGAGCGCTGCTCTGTGGCCATCACCAGCGGAACCAGCGCGCCGCTTTCCGCATGCGGCTTGATCAGCCCGGGAACATCAGCGGTGAAATCCACCACGCCAGCGAGAAGGTCGTTGAAGACCGGACCGCTGCCCCGGTAGGGGACATGCACAGCGCTGGTGCCGGTCTGTTGCAGGAGCGCGACGCTGGAAATGTGGCCGGAGGAGCCATTGCCGGCGCTGCCATAGGTCAGCTTGCCCGGATTCTTCTTCAGCAGGGCGATGAATTCCTGCAGTGTCGAAACACCAAGCCCCTTGCGCACGACGATGCAGATGGGCGCCAGCACGGTCGGCGCGACGGGCATCAGGTCCTTCACCGGGTCGTAGGCGAGGTTCTTGTACAGGCCCATGGCGAGGGCGGTGGTGGACAGCCCGCTGATGGCAAAGCTGTAGCCGTCAGGCGCCGATTTGGCGATGTTGTCGACACCCAGCGTGCCGCCGGCGCCAGGGCGGTTCTCGATGACCATGGGCTGCCCCAGGATCTCGGACAGCTTCTGCGCTATGATCCGGCTGCTGAGATCGGTCGCGCCGCCTGCGGCGAAAGGCACAACCAGGCGAACCGGCCGCGTGGGCCAGGCGGCCTGGGCCGAGGCCGTGCGGATGAAGGCGGGTGCTGCCAGGATGGCAGGGGCCGCGGCCAAGAGGCGCCGGCGGGAGAGAGGCATCAGGGGGGTGCGAGGCATTCACTGAGCTCCATGGCGTAAGGGTCGGGTCTGGCCGGGTGTGGCCAGCGCGGCTTCGATGTGGGCGATTTCCTGCCGGATCAGGCCGAGGAAAGAATGCCTCGCTGCCTCATCGAGACGGCTGGCGATGAAGTTCATGGCGATGGCCGCGGTCACCATATGTCCGGCAGGGCGGATGGGGACGCTGAGCACGGCCAGGCCGGCGATGAGCGAGTCATCGCTGAGCAGAAATCCGTCGGCCTGGATCTGCTTCACGCGGCGCCGCACCCGTTCCTCGGTGGTGCCGAATTGCGGGTAGCGCGCGGCATTCGCGGACAGCACCGCTTCGATTTCGGCCTGCGGCTGGCAGGCCAGGATGGCGGCGCTCCCGGCGCCCACACCAAGGGGAATCAGGCCGCCCACGCCATGGGTCAGGCTCTCGATGACATAGGTGCCGTCCTGGCGATCGACCACCACGGCGTTCAAGCCACTGCGCACGATCAGGAAGGTGGTTTCCCCCGATTCACCGGAGAGGCGGGTGAGGGCGGGGCGGCAGAGCCGCCGCAGGCCGGTACCTTCCGCGGCCTGACCGGCGAGGCCGATCAGCGCGGTCCCGAGGCGGTAGCGGCGGCCGCCTTCGACGCGCTCCACCCAGCCGTGATGTTCCAGCGCCGCGAGCAGGCGGTGGGTGGTGGAGGCGCTGAGACCGAGGCCCGCAGCCAGGCGGGAGAGCTGTGCGCCGCTGCCGCTCGCCTCACCGAGCAGCCCCAGCAGTCCGACCACGCGATCAAGCACCTGAATGCCGGATTCAGCCGGTGCCGAGGGCGCGGGGGAGGGAGAAGGATCAGCCATAGGAGAGAGGTTAGAACTGCTCGCGGCCGCGTGACAATTCCATGATTCGGAAAATATTGTTCAATCTTTCTGACTTTCGGAAAAAATGCCGGGCGGATAATCTTGCACTGCCCGCTAACCGGGCAGATTCAGGGGGCATCCGTGCGACTGGTACGTCTGGCCGATCAGGATCGGGCCGAGATCCGCTTTTCCTTCGAGGGTGAGGACTGCACTGCCCGCGCCGGTGATACGCTGCTGACCGCCTTGCTGGCCGGTGAGGCTGGATTCCTCCGCAACAGCGAATTTGGTGACGGGCCGCGCGCCGGCTTCTGCCTGATGGGCGCCTGCCAGGACTGCCGCGTGGTGGTGGAAGGGCAGGGGCGCGTGCGCGCCTGTACGACGCTATGTGCTGCTGGAATGAAGGTGCGGCGGGCATGAAGGTCGCGGTGGTCGGTGCCGGGCCTGCCGGTGTGCGGGCTGTGGAGCAACTCGTGCGGGCCGGCCTGCGCCCGCTCTGGCTGGACGAGGCGCCGGATGGAGGAGGCCGCATTTACCAACGTCCTCCCACAGGCTTCAGGCGTGGGCCGGAGGCGCTTTACGGCCTGGAGGCGAAACGCGCCCGCGCAGTGCACGCAACTCTGGATGCGTTGAAACCTGCGGCCGACTGGCGGCCGGATACGCTGGTTTGGGATGTCGCCTGGGACGCCCGGCAACTTCACGCGCTGCACGACGGGCGTGCGGAGATGTTCGAGGTTGATGCTGCTATCTTCTGCACCGGCGCCATGGATCGTGTCGTGCCGCTACCCGGCTGGACGCGCCCCGGTGTCACGACCATGGGCGCGGCGCAGATCGCATTGAAGGCACAGGGCTGCGCTATTGGTCGAGAGGTGGTGTTCCTGGGCAGTGGGCCGCTGTTGTGGCTGGTGGCGTATCAGTACATGAAGGCCGGGGCCAAGGTCGCCGCCGTGCTGGACACCACGAGCTTCCGCCCCAAGCTGCATGCCCTGGCCGGCATCCCGCACGACCCCGCCACGCTGGCGAAGGGCCTGTACTACATGGCCCGGCTGCGTGCCGGCGGTGTGAAAGTGGCAGAGGGCGTCACGCCACTTGCTATTGAGGGAGAGCATCCTGGAGCAGTCTCGGCGCTGCGCTGGCGTGATGCGAAGGGGCGTGAACATCGCACCGCCTGTGACGCGGTGGGTCTCGGCTGGGGCGTGCGTCCGGAACTGCAACTCGCTGACCTCGCTGGCGTGCCCATCGACTTCGACGCCGTACAGCACAATTGGGTGCCGCGCCGCGATGCCATGGGGCGCACACCGGTGCCCGGCCTCTATCTCGCGGGCGACGGCGCCGGTATCGGAGGCGCGGTGGTGGCCGAAATGGCCGGAGCCTGCGCTGCGCAGGCACTGCTGGCCGATGCCGGCCGCGCTGTGGACCAACCCCTGGTGGACAGGCTGCAACGCCGCCTTCGCCGCCAGGCTCGTTTCCGGGCTGCGCTGGAGCGTGCCTTTCCCTTTCCGGCGTCCCTTGCCGCGGCCATGCCGGACGAGACCATTCTCTGCCGTTGCGAGGCGGTGACGGCCGGGGAACTGCGTGCCGCGACGGCACCGGAAGGTCCCCACGGCACGGCGCCCGAGGTGAACCGCGCCAAGGCCTTCACCCGCATTGGCATGGGGCGTTGCCAGGGCCGTGTCTGTGGTGCGGCGGCGGCCGAGGTGCTGGCGGCGCAGCTGGGCACCGATGTCGCCGCCATCGGGCGACTGCGTGGCCAGGCGCCGGTGAAGCCACTGCCCATTCCCACCCTTCAACCGGAGGAAGCGGCATGAGCCCGGTGCGCCATGAAGCCGACGTGCTGATCATCGGCGGCGGCGGTGCCGGATGTTCGGCAGCGCTGCATCTGGCGTGGCGTGGCGCGCGCGTTATTCTGCTGGAGCGTGGGCTGGTGGGCAGCCAGGCCTCGGGCGCCAATTACGGCGGTGTGCGCCAGCAGGGCCGCCACGCCGCCGAGTTGCCGCTGGCGCGCCGCTCGCAGGAGCTGTGGCGCCGGTTGCCACAACTCATCGGTACGGACTGCGAATTCGTTGAATCCGGCCATCTCAAGCTGGCACGTAGCGACGCTGAAGCGGCAGAACTGTATGCCTATCTGGATACGGCCCGGGCTCACGACCTGACGGTGGAAATGCTGGACGGGCCGGCGCTACGCACGCGCTATCCCTGGCTGGGACCGGCGGCGATCGCTGCATCCTTCGCGCCACATGATGGCTCGGCCAATCCGCGTCTGCTTTCGCCGGCCCTGGCCCGGGCGGCGCGGCAGGCGGGGGCCACCATTCTGGAGCAGACCGCCGTCACGGCTTGCCGCGCGGAAGCGGGCCGCTTCGTCGTCGAGGCTGGCGGCGCCTGTTATGTCGCGGGCCGGCTGTTGAACACGGCGGGCTTTTGGGGCGGCAAGATCGCGGCGTCGTTCGGGGAACCGGTGCCGATCCGCCACCATACACCGAACATGGCGGTGACGGAGCCAATCCCCTACTTCATCCAGCCCAATCTGGGGGTGGTCGGGGGCAATGTGTATATGCGGCAGATCCCGCGCGGCAACGTCATCATCGGCGGTGGCTATGGCAGCGGCGATCCTGAGGTGCCGATGTCGCGTCCTTCCGCGGCGGTGACAATGCAGGCCATGCGCAGGGCCGCCGCGCTTGTGCCGGCCCTTGCTGGTGTCAGCGTCATTCGCAGTTGGAGCGGTATCGACGGTATCATGCCGGACCGTATTCCGGTGATTGGGCCGAGCAGCACGACGCCCGGCCTGTTCCACGCCTTTGGCTTTTCGGGGCACGGCTTCCAGCTTGGCCCGGCCGTCGGGGCCGTGCTCTGTGAGCTGGCGCTGGACGGGCGGACCGAGGTGGCGCTGGAGGGGCTATCCATCCAGCGCTTCGCCCGTCACGGAGAGCAAGTGGCCGCCTGAAGGCGCATAGGGTGACGGCCCCTGCGCCTGGGCGCGAGGAATCACCCTGGCCAAAAAGCGGATTACTCCGGCTGGTAGTTTACGCTCCGCAGCAGTTCGCGTGCGCGATCGATCTCGCTATCGATGAAGCGCCGGCTATCCTCGATGCTCTCCGTAACAGGTTCGAGCACCTGCTTTGTCAGACGCTCGACCACTTCCGGTTCGCGCATCGTGTCTTGCATGAGCGTATTGACCCGTTGGCAGATGTCGCGGGACGTACCTTTCGGTGCCCAGACGCCGTACCAGGACTGGAACTGGTAGCCTGGTAGACCGCCTTCGGCCATGGTCGGCACGTCGGGTGCCAGCACGGAGCGCTCGGCGGTCGCTATTCCAACGGCGTTGATCTTGCCGTCACCGCGCGCCGGTAGCAGCGCAAAGCAGGGGTCGATCAGGAGCTGGACATTGCCGCCCATGAGGTCGGTCAAGGCCGGCTGGGTGCCGCGATAGGTGACGAGGTTCAGGTCCAACCCGGTGCGGCGCAGGAACTCGATGGTCGCGAGATGTCCGGCCGAGCCAAGCGAGGAAATGGCAATATTCCAGTCGCTTGGCTTTGCCTTGGCGGCAGCAATGATCTCCGGCAGCGTCTTCTGCGGCCTGGAGCCAGTGGAGACCAGCACGAGCGGCGCCTTGGCGGTGCGTGCCATCACTTCAAGGTCGCGCTGCGGGTCGAAAGTGGCGCCCTTCAGGACCAGTGGCATGACGGCCGTGTTGAAGGCGGAGGCGAGCAAGGTGTAGCCGTCATTGGGCGCCTGCAGCACGGCGTTGGTGCCGATAAGCCCCGCACCGCCGCTGCGGTTCTCGGCCACCGCTGTCGCGCCCAACTTCTCTTGCAACCGTTGCGCCAGCAGGCGGCCCAGCGTGTCATTGGCCGCCCCTGGCGGCCAGGGAATGATAACGCGGATGGGCTTGCCCAGCGGCCATGCCTGTTGGGCTCGGACGGCCGGGGCCGCCAAGGGGGAGAGCAGGGCACCGGCGGCGCCGGCTCCCATGAGAAGCGTGCGTCGCTGCATTGGAAGTTCCTCCTGAGCCGGGCTTCGCCCGGGCATTTCTTGTTGATCTGATGTCTTTTGCCGGGCGCTTACCCTTCCAAGAGGGCTTCCGCCTCATCTTTTTTCAGCGGCAGCAATGGTGGGCGCAGGCGCATCCAGCCCTGCTGGCCGGTGCGCTGCGCCGTCAGCGCCTTCAAAGAAGCCATTTGCGGGAAGCGCGAAGCGCGGTTGCGCATGGCTACCACGCGCTGCTGCGCCGCCTCTACTTCCATTGCCCGGCTTTCCTCCAGTGCGTGGCGGAAGATGAAGGCGAGGTCTCGCGCCACCAGATTGGATGTGGCGGTAATGCAGCCCGCGCCACCCTGGCGCCGTAAAGGCAGCAACAGCGGGTCCGCTCCCGCCAGCACGGAGAAGCCGGGGAAGCGCCGGATCAACTCCAGCATATTGCCGATTTCGCCGGCAGAGTCCTTAATGCCTACAACAGTTTCCGGGAAGCGAGTCAGAAGTCGCTCAATGACGGCGTGGGAAATGGGCACCGCCGACATCTGCGGAATATGGTACAGCACGACCTTCAGACGCGGACTGGCAATGCGCTCGATCACCTCGGCATAGGCGGCGTAGACACCGTCATCAGTGACGCCCTTGTAGTAGAAGGGAGGCAGCATCACGACGGTGCTTACACCGAGGGATAGCGCGTGGCGCGTCAGCTCGACCGTTTCCGTCAGCGCGGCGACACCTGTGCCGGGCAGCAGGTGGCTGGGTGCGATGCCGGCGGCGACGGTCGCCTCCAGCAGCGCCATGCGCTCGGCGGCGGAAAAGGAATTGGCCTCGCCCGTGGTGCCCAGCATGGCGATCCCGTCGCAACCTTCCTCGAGCAGCCAGCGGGCATGGTCGGCAAAGGCGGCGTGGTCGGGTGCGAGATCGGCAGTCAGGGGCGTCAGCGCGGCGCTAAAGACGCCGCTTGGCCCCTTGAACGCGGCGATGTCGGCGGTAGAGGTGGCGGTGCTTGTGCTCATGCGGCGGGGCTCCGAATCCATTCCTCGGTGACGGTCACGTATTTGATGGCCTGGCGGTACACCGTGTAGGCGATGTGGAGGTCTCCCTCCGGCCCCTGCACGATGCTGGGGTAGGAGAACTCGCGGTTCAGGCCCTCACGTGAGTTGTTGGTCATGCAATAGCCGTCCCCGGTTTCCAGGTTCCGGCGGAAAGGCCAGCTTTGGCCGTCGTCTTCGGAAATGGCGACGGTCATCGGCGCGCGTGGCACGCCCCAGAAGGTGGTGCGACGGGACGTGTCGATGGGCGCGACCACTTTGCCGTCGTCGGTGTCGTCCTCGATATCGTCATACAGCGAGAGGCGGCGCTCCGTGGCGTCCTCCGCGCTGCTCTCGTTGAACACCATGGCGAGATGGCCATTGGCGAGCCGTGTGACCTGGATGGAGGAGTTGTTGTTCGGCAACTCGGTCGGCTGTGGGGCACTCCAGCTCCTGCCATTGTCGGTGGAGCGGGAGACGTAGACATGGTCTGCCCAACGGCTGCGATAGAAGGCCGCCAGCGTGCCATTCCGCAGGTCGACGATGGACATGTGCACGCAGCCAAGGCTTTCCGGTACCGCGACCTCCGTCCAGCTCCTGCCCCGGTCGGAGGAGATCATGACGGCGCTGGTGTCGTCATCGCCCACCCATTTCTTGCCGGGCGTGCTGGCGCAGATCCATACGGGTAGCAGCCAGTCGCCATTCTCCAGCACTACCACGGGCTGTCGCATGAAGGTGCCGCCGCCGGGGCGCGGGCCGAACAGCGTTTCGATCGGGCCCCAGCTACGGCCATTGTCCCGCGAGATACGCTTGCGAACAATGGCGGTATCCTGGTTGCCCGAGATCTGTGCTGTCCAGATCAGCCACAATTCGCCACTGGGCGCGGGAAAGAGGAGGGGATTCTGCTCGGAGCGCGTATCGTCATCTGAGAGGCGAACGGGGGCGGACCAGCGGGTGCCTCCCTTCTCCAGACGCGAGAAATAGGCGGAGATGTCCGGCACGCCTTCCTGCGTGCCGCCGAACCAGACGCAGCCCAAAGAGCCGTCCGGTAACGGCATCAGGTTGGCGGCATGGCTCTGCACCGTCGCGGGTGGAATAAAGCATTCGCGTCGTGCGGCATCCCCGGCGGCCGGCAACACATGGCCGGTATCCCCCAGATCGAGCTTCCCCGCCTCGTCGGTTGTGATCATGACGTGAGGCCCTTCAATACGCTGCTTCGTAGAAGCCAAGGATCTGGTCCCGCGTAAGGTCGCGCGGGTTGTTGTCGAGCAAGCGCCGGATGGCATGCGCTTCGATGGCCATGGCATCCAGGTCGTCTCGCGGCACGCCGAGGGCGGAGAGGCGCATCTCAATGCCGAGGCCAGCGCAGAAACGATGCGTCACGTCGCGCACCACGGATTCCTGGGCGCTGGCGGGCAGGCCAAGAGCCTGCAGCACCAGCTCGGTCTTTTCCGGCGCCACTGGCGCGTTGAAGGCGAGCGTATGCGGAAACACCAGTGCACAGGCCAGGCCATGCGGAATATGATGCCGCGTGCCCAGCGGGTACGCGACGGCATGTCCCGCCGTCGTATTCACGGGGCCAAGGCAGAAGCCGCCATACATGGAGGCCAGGGCCAGGCCGGCGCGGGCCTCGCGATCCGCGCCATCGGCCACGGCGCGCTTCAGGAAGCGGCCCACGAGGCGGATGCCCTCCAGCGCGTAGAGGTCGATCAGCGGATGCGCCTTGCGGCTGGTGAAGGCCTCCACGCAATGCGCCATGGCATCGACGCCCGTGGCCGCCGTGACAGCAGGCGGCACGGTGAGGGTGAGGTCAGGGTCCACGATGGCGACATCGGCCAGCATGTACCGGCTCTGCACCGCTGCCTTGTTCTGCGTGGCGGCGTCCGTCACCAGCGCACGGGTGCCGCCCTCGCTGCCCGTGCCGGAAGTGGTAGGCACCTGGAACAACGCGACCTTGCGGCCAACGACCTTCTCAGGGCCGACCACTTCGGCAAAAGTCTGGCCGCTGCCGGGCAGCACGGCGACGAGCTTGGCCAGGTCCATCGCACTGCCGCCGCCGAAGCCCACTACCAGATCGGGCCGCACCTGTTCCGCCAGAGCCAGGGCCTTTTCCAGATTCGGCAGGTCGGGCTCTGGTTTCACCTCGCCAAACACAGTGACGTCGCCAGGAAGATCCAGAAGGTCGGTGCGCGTGGCGTTGAAGGCGTCGGAAATGACGAGTGCCCGCCGCAACCCCTTTGCGCGCGCCCACCGGCCGGCGGCGGAGACGAGGCCCCCGCCGAATTCGATGATGGGCGGCCGGGCGATCTCGATAGGGGTGAGCAGGGCTGTCATCGCGGGATCTTGTCCGTTTTCCAGATGTGTCAGGCGCCGTGTTGGGTGAGTACGGTTCTGCTGGTGAGGTGGAGGGCACGCGTCAGCTCATCCGCCACGACACGCAGGCGGGGCAGCCCCTCGCGCACCAGGGCTTCCAGGGAGCAGCGGCCGGCATCGGCGGTCAGGCTGATGCCGGAAGCGGGGCGGCCATCGGCATCAAGGATCGGCAAGGCGACGGTGCGCAGGCCATAGGCGTTCTCGCCATCCGACACGGCGTAGCCGGCCTTACGCACCTCGGCGAGGCGGGCGAGCAAGGTGTCCAGATCGGTTAGAGTCCGTTCGGAGAGCTTGATGCGCTCACGCTGTTGCAACTGCGCCACCTGCTGCTCCCGCGGCAGGAAGGCCAGCATGGCGTGGCCGATGGCCGTGGCGTAGGCGCCAACGCGCGTGCCCGGATGACGCAGCAGGCCATGGCGCTCCAGCCCTGCCTGCACGCGGGCGAGATACACCACATCCCCGCTATCGATCGCGGCGAGGGAGGCGGCGTCGCCAACCTCGGGCACCAGTTCCCGCAGCAGTGGCATGGCGTGGTCCGGCAGGCCGTTGGCGGCGAGGGCGGAGAAGCCCAGCTCCAGGCACTGCAACGTCAGGCGAAAGCGGCGCGTGCCCGGCACAGCGCGGAGATAGCCCAGTGCCTCCAGCGTATGGATCAGGCGGAAGGCGGTGCCGCGGTCGATGCCGGCGCGCGCCGCCACCTCGGCCAGCGTCAGCTCCGGCTGTGCCGCGGTGAAGGCCCGCAGCACCGCGAAGGTCTTGGCGGCGGATTGCACCCGGTTCTTGGGGTTGTCGGCCCCTGCCGCCTTGGCCGGTTTGGCCTTGGTGGGGGCGGTGGCCTCCGCGGCTTGCACGCTGTCCTCTCCATTGTTCGGAATGCGAACTTGTGTTCGTCTCGTCTTTACAGTCATCCTTTTAACCTCCTGCTGTCAACTGGCTGGTGCAGACGCCCGGCTCAGAGGGAGCTGCCACCGCAGATCACGATGTTCTGGCCGGTGATGGCTGCCGCGTCGGCGGAGAGGAGGAAGGCCACCGTGGCCGCTACTTCCTCCGGCCGGATCAGCCGGCCGATCGGCGGCACGCGCGGCGCGCTGGACTGCCGGGCGGGGTCGGCCAGCATTGGCGTATCCGTCGCCGCTGGGGAGACGATGTTGACGGTAATGCCGCGTGGCGCGAGCTCGGCGGCCCAGGAGCGCGCCAGCCCGGTGAAGGCTGCTTTGGTCGCCGCGTACTGGCTGCGCCCGGCGGCACCAGTGGCCGTGCGGCTGCCGATGAGCACGATGCGCCCCCCGTCATCCATGCCGGGCAGCAGGCGGTCCGCCAGAAGAGTGGCGGCATGGACGTGCACCTGCCACATGGCCATACCAGCCGAAGGTTCCAGCATGCCGAGGGGGTTGGTGCTCATGAGCCCGGCGGCATGGACGAAGGCCGTGCCGGCGAGCCCCTCCGCGGCGGCCAGGATGCTGGACTCAGAGGACAGATCGGCTTCCCTGTGCCGGAAGGCGGGGGCGTCGATGGCAGGCTTTCGCCGGCTGAGGCCGGTGACGTGCCAGCCCGTCTCCAACAGGCGGCGGGCGATGGCCTCGCCGATACCGGAGCTGACGCCGGTCACCACGGCGTGGGGCGTATCGGCTTTGTCGTTCGTCATGCGCGTTCCTCCTCGATGGGGCCGAGCCCGAGGGTTACGCGCATTCGCGACATTTGAGAACTTAAGTTCGTAATCCGAACTGATGAGCCGTTCAGGCGGGTTCGCCGCGGGAGTTCACCGGCACCCGCCGCGCCACGCGGCTAGGATTGCCTCCGCCAGATAGAACGTCCCGTCCGGCAGCGGCCAGGCAACTCGCTGGCTGCCACGCGACAGAGGCGCGGACCAAGAAGCCGGACGAAGAGCGTGTGACATGCCATGCTGCCCCGTGTGGCCAGATTCGGTCGCGATGTACGTCGCGAAGGGGCACTGCCCAGTAAGGCAGGTGTCATGCGGCACATGCCTTGCAACATGACGGCACCCTGAGCAGCAGGTCCCGAGGGAAAGAGGAGACGAAGGCAAATGGCTTCCTATGACTGCGTGATCCGCAATGGCACGGTCGCCACGGCGAGCGATACGGTTGCCTGTGACATAGGCATCCGCGATGGTGTCATTGCCGCGCTCGGCCGCAATCTTGGCCCGGGCACGCAGGAGATGGACGCTTCGGGGCATCTCGTCCTGCCAGGCGGCGTCGATACCCACACGCATATCGAGGAGCCGCCGAAGGCGCCGCTGCGCAATGCGGACAGCTTCGACACAGCCTCCGCCTCCGCCGCGGCAGGGGGCACCACGACGGTGATCTGCTTCGCGCGGCAGCCGCGCGGTGGCACGTTGACCGACAAGGTCGCTGCCTATCAGGAGCTCGCCAAGGCCTCCCGTGTCGATTACTCCTTCCATCTGATCCTGACTGATCCGACGCCGGAATTGCTGGAGAAGGAACTGCCGCCGCTGGTCGCGGCGGGGCACCGCTCGCTCAAGATTTTCCTGACCTATGAGGGTGCGCGGGTGACGGATGCGGAGGCGCTGCGCATCCTGGCTGCCGCCCGCAAGCTTGGTGCCATTGTCTGCGTGCATGCCGAGCATCACGAGATGATCGAGTTCTACCGCGATGCGCTGCTCGCCGCCGGGCTGACCGCGCCGAAATACCATGGCTGGGTGAAGCCGATGGTGGTGGAGCGGGAATGCACCCACCGCATCATCGCCATGGCCGAGGCGCTGGATGTTCCGATCCAGGTCTTCCATGTCTCCGGCGCGGAATCCGCCGAGGAGGTGGCGCGCGGCCAGGCGCGTGGCCTGAAGGTCTGGGCCGAGACCTGCCCACAATACCTGACGCTGACGGCGGAGGATATGGACCGGCCGGGCTTCGAGGGCGCGAAATACATCTTCAGCCCCGCGGCGCGCAGCAAGGCGGACCACGAGGCGCTGTGGGCCGCGATCCGCGCCGGCGTCATCGGCAATGTTTCCTCCGACCACGCGCCCAGCCGCTACGAGGGGCCCGATGGCAAGAAGGCGTTTGGCGAGAACGCGCCATTCACCAAGGTACCGAACGGATTACCGGGCCTCGCCACGCGGATGCCGGTATTGTTCTCCGAGGGCGTGGTGAAAGGCCGCATCGACCTGCAGACTTTCGTCGCCATTACCGCCACCAATCCGGCGAAGCTTTTTGGCCTGCACCCGCGCAAAGGCACCATCGCGGTCGGTTCGGATGCCGACGTGACGATCTGGGACCCGGCGAAGCAGGTCACCATCACCAACAGCCTGCTGCACCAGGGTAGCGATTATACGCCCTATGAGGGCATGCAAGTGACTGGCTGGCCGGTGACAACCCTCGTGCGCGGCACGGTGGTTTGCGACAAGGGCGAGATCATGACCGGCCCGGGCGGCGGCCAGTTCCTGGCCCGTGAGCCTTATCCGTTGATCGCGCCGCGTGGCGTGTTCCCAGGCCCCTTCAACCCGGTGGACGGCGTGCCGGCCTGAGCGGCCAGTATATCGGCCACGGATGGCGGCGCTGCTACGACGCCGCCATCCGCCGCTTCCCCTTTCACATGCGGTATCCGCGCCGCTCTTGATCGGGATTAGTGCTCGGAGCCTGCTTCCATGCGGGCGAGGGGCGGTTGGCCCTCCGGCATGTCCAGGGCTGGAAGTACGATAATGGCGCGGAAGCCTCGCTCGCTGGATGTGAGCATCACGTCACCGCCATGATGGCGCGCGATGGTCCGCGCGATGGAAAGGCCCAGCCCAACCCCACCCGTTTCCCGGTTGCGCGAGTTTTCCAGGCGGTAGAAGGGAGCGAAGGCGCGTTCCCGCTCCTGCCAAGGAATGCCGGGTCCGTCATCCTCCACGACAATCCTGACCTGGTGCGGATATCGCTCGACTGAGACGCGAGCGCATTCTCCATAGCGCACGGCATTCTCTATGAGATTGCGGCACGCGCGACGCAGCGCCGCCGGCCGGCAGCGGTAGCCGAGGCGTTCTGCCTCGGCGAAGGTCACTTGGTGGCCGAGTTCGGCCATGTCCTCGCAGAGACTTCCAAGTAGCGCCGGGAGATCGACTGTCCGTGTTTCCTCCGCCGTGCCCTCTTCCCGGACGAAGCTGAGGGTCGCCTCCACCATGGATTGGATCTCGGCTGCGGTGTCGAGAATCTTCTCCCGCAACTCGTCATCCTGGACAAACTCCGCCCGCAGCCTGAGGGAGGTAAGAGGGGTACGCAAATCATGCCCGATGGCGGCGAGCATGCGGGTGCGGTCCTCGACGAAGCGGGTCAGCCTTTCCTGCATGCGGTTAAAGGCTTCCACGGTGCGGCGAATGTCATCCGGTCCGGCTTCTGGCAGGGGGGTGACGTGCTGCCCGCGCCCGAGCGCCTCCGCCGCCTTGGCCAGACTGCGCATGGGGCGGGCGATGCTTCGTGCCGCGATGACGGCAAGGATCGAGAGGATGAGGGCGGAGATCGTCAGCCCGGTTAGGGTCCGGCTGTTCCAGAAGTTCTCGGGGGCTGAACTGGCCATGGCGGCATTCAGCCAGCTGCCATTGGCGAGTTGCACGGTGACGCCCATCCCGGTTCGGTCGTCGAGATAGAGGAATTGCGCTGGCCTTGCCAATGGCCAAGCCTCCGGCGGCACCTGGAGCCAGTCTGGAGAACCGCCTTCGGGTGCGCTGGTGGCTGCCTGTACGGGGTTGGGCATCGCAAAGCCATAATAGAGAACGCGGGCCACCGGCTCCGTCAACTGGGACCAGGCCTCGGAGCGCCAGGTTGTGGCGCTGCCCGGCGTGGCTTCCGTAATCCAGTAGCGGGACTTCGAAGTGTTGCTTGCCGCCAGAATGTCGCCTTGCAGTTCCGCCGGAGTTGCCTCCAGCACGCGCACGAGGGAGGCGGAGCGGTTGAGCATCTCGCCCTTGGCCAGTTTCCGCATCGCATGGCCATGCTCGTCCCACGAGATGGTGAAGGCCGCGACCTGCGAGAGCAGCAGCGAGACGAGCGCGAAGCACAGGAATTGCGCAGCCAGGCTGCGCCGCCAGAGGCGTTTCATGCCGGCCTTACCTCGGCTACAAGGCTGTAGCCACCGCCCCATTGCGTCTTGATGAGGGTGGGTGTCCGTGGATCCAGCTCGATCTTCTTGCGCAGCCGGCTGACCTGATTGTCGATGCTGCGGTCATAGGCATCCGCCTGCCGGCCGGCCGTGAGATCCAGCAACTGATCGCGGCTGAGAACCATCCTGGGATGGTCAAGAAAGGCGGAGAGCAGCCTGAACTCCGCGGTGCTGAGCGGCACGGCGACGCCGTCATCGCCCAGCAGCTCCCTGCGGCCGGCATCCAGCGTCCACCGGTCGAAGCGCAGCAACTTGCCCGTGAACTGGCCGCGACGCGGTGGCAGGCTGTTGACGCGGCGCAGCACCGCCTTGATGCGCGCGAGCAGCTCGCGAGGGTTGAACGGCTTGCCGAGATAGTCATCCGCACCGACCTCCAGCCCGACGATCCGGTCCGTCTCATCGGTCATGGCGGTCAGGAGAATGACCGGCAGTTCAGTGGTGCTGCGCAATTGCCGGCAGAGGGACAGCCCATCTTCGCCTGGCATCATGATGTCGAGCACGATCAGGTCCGGCGCGCTTTTCTCCAGCAGCCGGCGCAGCGCCGCGCTGTTCTCCGCCAGGCTGACACGGTAGCCGTGCTGCACCAGATAGCGGCCCACGAGATCGCGAATGTCGCGATGGTCGTCAACGACGGCAATATGCGGTGTCGGTTCCACGTGTTCCCCCCGCTCGAGCATGGCAAGTTCCTGTACTCTCATATCATCGAATGCCCGGAGTGCCTTTTAGCCGATGTCAGGGGCGGACCGCCGGGGTTTCGATCGGGAGGCCGGCGCCGCGTGCTGTCAGATAAAGCTCGAGGTCGACCATTTCCGGCGCGTCCTCGGGAAATGGCTCGGCCCGGATGCCGATCATGCAGTTATTCAGCCGCCGCCTCAAAGAACCCAGCGACTGCCATTCCATCCGGTATAGCGGATAGCCGTTGACCTGGCCCTCGGTGATGGCGCTGCCTCCCAGGCGGTTTCCCGCATGGGCCTGATGGCAGCTGGAACAGGCGAGATCCAGCTGTCCCATGCGTTGCTCGAAGATGCGCCGGCCATTCTCGCGGAAGGGCTCGATCCGTGGGTCCTGGTCGGGCACGACGGGCATGCCGCGCGACTGATGGGCGACGAAGGCCGTCAGGGCGAGCATGTCCGGGGCTTCGTGGCCAAGCGGGGATGCCCTTTGGTGCCCCGTGCGACAGATGTTGATGCGGCCAGCCAGATCGACCGGGCGGCTCCGACCGGTGTCGAAGGCAGGGTATCGCGCTGCGACGCCGCGCATGCTGGTGGCCGCGCCGTGGCAATCCTGGCAGGAGCGGCCAGCCTCACCGGCGGCCTGTTGCCAGAGCTGTTCGCCCTCCAGCACCCAGAGCATGCCGGGATTGGCGGTGTCGTCCTCCTGCATGGCACGTGTTTCCGGTGACGCGTAATCGATGCCAGACCGGGGCTGACCCCAGGCAAGGCCACCGCCGATCGCGAGGGCTAGCAGCCCCGTAAGGAGGGCGACACGCGTCACTCGACGACAATCTCGGCCTGCGCCAGATGCACCGCGCCGTCATCCTCGGTCCAGGCGAAGCTGAGGATGCCGCTTTCCACCGCCACGGTGTGGAAAGTGATGAAGGGGTTGGCCGAGATGGCCGGATGCAGGTCGGCGGCGAAGACCTCCTCGCCAGCATAGGTGCAGACCAGGCGGTTGATGATCTTCCGTGGGATCTCCACGCCGTTTGGGCCCATGCGGTGGCCGGTTTCCATGGGGTGGGCGATCATGGCGCGGATCTGAATGATCTCGCCGCGCCGGGCGGTCTTCGGAACGCTGAGCAGGGTGCGAAGCATCACAGTGACTCGATGCAGGCGGCCAGCGTGACGATCACGCTGCCGCTTTGGGCCCAGAAGCTGCCGTCGCTCATCTCGGCGACGGCGACGACCTGCTGAGATGTCGCGAGCCGGATGCGCGTGGAGACCGCCGCGCGGCCTGCGCGGGGGCCAAGATGGAACACGGCGATATCGGCCTGTGGGTTCCGCTCATTGAACAGGCCGATCCGGCGGACGAAATCCTCGGGCTGCATGGGGCTATCCACCGCGACGGAGAGCCCCACCGCATTGCCGTTCTCCACCAGCGGCGCGATGTCCAGCGTGACCCGCCCTTCCTGGACCTCAGCGCCGCCGGCGAAACTGGCGACGGCTTCCTGCAGGCTGGGCCGGGCCAGGGCAAGGCGGGGAGGCGCCAGTACCAGGGCGGCCACCACGCCGCCGATCACGCCGCGCCGGGTGGCGGTGCAACAAGCGTCCATGCGTCAATCTTTCGGGCTGGAGAGATAGGCCACGAGATCCTCGATGTCCTGTGCGGAGAGAATGGGCCGGCCACGCCACGCTTCGCCGGTGCGGGGAGCATCCCGCGCGACAAGATAGGTGGGCATGATGCTGGCCGGGTTGAGTTGGCGCATATCGGCGATACGCAGGCGCAACTGCCCGGCCGAAAGCCGTTGCCCGATCCCCTCCAGGCTGGGGGCCAGATCGCCCTGCATATGCGGCGGGACGCCTTCGATCCCGGCATGGCAGAGCACGCAAAGGCTGCGGTGGCGCTCCGCCAGCAGGGCCGCGCCGCGCGCCGCATCGCCCGCCCGGCCGGTCAGGGAGGCGGGGATCGCGTCGTCCGCCATGAGCGGGAGCCCGGATGTCGCCACGGCATTGGTCGTTCCCAGCAAGGGCAGCCAAAGCAGCAGGCTGGCCAGATGCGGGCTCACCCGAACACCGCCTGGGTGATAACGCGGAACCATCCTTCGGCATGTGCGGCCTCCGCCGCGCGGATCTCCGGGGGCGCATCCGCCGGGCTGATACCTCCGGCGCCTTCCACCTCGGCCAGCAGGCCATTGCGGGGTGAATACACTCCGGCGATCGAGATGCCGTAGTCAGGCGCCAGCAGGCTGTAGCAGGTGTTGATCAGCTTCGGCGGGCGCGGGGTCTCGCCGGCGAGAAGGGCGACAACGGCAGCAGCGCAAGCGCGGGCCTGGGCATTGGCGGTGAAGGCGGATTTCGGCATCGCACCGCCGATGGCTGCATCGCCGACCACATGCACGCCCGGCCGCAGACGGGATTCGAAGGTCACGGGATCAACCGGGCACCAGCCGGAAGCATCCGTTACACCCGCCACCCGTGCGATAGCGCCCGCGCGCTGTGGCGGAATGACGTTGGCCACATCGGCGCGATGCCGGCCGAACTCTGTCACCAGCACGCCCTCCGCCGCATCGACCTCCGTCACATTGCCGCCGAAGGAGAGCGACACCCATTCGATCAGGCCCGGATAAAGCGCCTGCCACGCGGCCTCGAACAGACGCTGCTTGGAGAAGCTGTCCTTGGCATCGAGGATCAACAGCTTGGAGCGTGGCTTATGTGTCTTGAGGTAATGCGCGATCAGGCTCGCCCGCTCATAAGGGCCGGGTGGGCAGCGGAAGGGATTGGCGGGCGCGGCGATGGCCACCACGCCGCCATCCGGCATCGCCTCCAACTGCTGGCGTAGCAGCAAAGTCTGCGGTCCGGCTTGCCAGGCATGCGGCATGCGTCCCGCCGCCGCCGCGTCGTAGCCAGTGATGGCATCGAAACGGAGTTCGATGCCGGGGGCGAGGACCAGCCGGTCATACGGAAGGGTGGTTCCATCCGCCAGCAGCACGCGCCCATCCTCCAGCCCCGTTGCCGGCTGGGCAATGCGGCGCAGGCCATTGGCCTCCAGCGCGGCATAGGAAAAGCGCTGCTGCTCCATCTGACGCAGGCCAGCGATCACGGCATTGGAGAAGGGGCAGGCGACATACTCCGCCCGGGGCTCGACCAGGGTGACGGCAAGGCCCGCGGCGGCGAGATCCCGGGCACAAGTGGCGCCAGCGAAGCCTCCGCCCACCACGACGACGCGCGGCGGTGTCTGGGCCAGCAGTGCGGGCGCGCCCAGCCCAGCCGCTCCTGCGGCCAGCAGGAGTGTTCTACGGCCGGTGAAGTGTCGCGGTGCCCCTGGCGGCGAACCACTCGGCGATGGCACGGATTTCATCCTCCGAAAATCCCTTGGCGATGCGCTCCATCACGCTTCCCGTGCCGGTGCCCGTGCGATAGGCCAGCAGTGAGGCGACGGTCGCCTGGGCAGGCTGCCCGGCGATATCGGGGATCACCCCCGCCGCCGGGGCCCCGTGGCAACCGGCACAGCCCAGCGCGCCCGGCGGTGCCTCGGCGGCGGATTGCGCCGCCGCCGGAGCCAGGGTGACAGCCCCGATTACGGCCGCCACTGCCCTCCTCATGCCAGCGAGTGGTTCTTCAAGGGCAACATGCGGATGCGCTTTCCCGTCGCGGCGAACAGCGCATTCAGCACGGCGGGTGTGGCGACGGCGATAGTCGGCTCGCCCACACCGCCCCAGAAGCCGCCGCTGGGGAGCATGATCGTCTCGACCTTTGGCATCTGCACCATGCGCACCACGTCATAGGTGTCGAAATTCTCCTGGTCGATACGCCCGCCGGTGACGGTGCATTCGCCCAGCAGCCCCGCCGAAAGTCCGTAGGCGAAGGATCCCTCCACCTGCCGCTCCACCTGGGCCGGATTCACGACATGGCCAGGGTCAGTGGCGGCGATGATGCGATGCACCTTCAACTCGCCATTCTCGACCGACACCTCGGCTGCCGCCGCGACGTAAGCCCCGAAGCCCATGATCTGTGCCAGGCCCCGGCCGACACCGGCGGCGGGTGGCGTGTCCCATCCGATGCGCTCCGCCACGGCGTTCAGCGTAGCGAGATGCTTCGGATGATTGGCCATCAGTTTGCGGCGGAAGGCGAGGGGATCGATGCCAGCTTCGTGCGCCAGCTCATCCATGAAACATTCCACGTAAACGGCATTCTGGTTCAGGTTGACGCCCCGCCAGAAGCCCGGCCGGATTGGCGGGTTGCGCATGGCGTGGTCGATCAGCAGGTCCGGAATGCTGTAGCCCAGCATGCCCTCGGGACTGTTTGGCGTCAGGCCCTGGAACACCACCGGGTCCATGCCGCCCTGCATCCCCTCCGGCCGGACGGAGGCGAGGATGGACTGGCCGGAGATGCGCATGTGCAGCGCGATGAGATTGCCCTGATCGTCCAGCGCACCGCTCATCCGGCACTGTGTGGTCGGGTGATAGTAGCCCTGGAGCATATCCTCCTCGCGCGACCAGAGCAGCTTCACATGCGTGCCCTGGAAGTGCCTGGCGATGGTGACAGCCTGGGTCACATAGTCCTGGAAGCCGCGTCGGCCGAAGCCACCGCCCAGCATCAGCTTGTGAACCTCGCACTGGCGGGCGGGAAGGCCCGCCGCTTCGGCGGCCGCGGCCAGACTCGCCTCGCCATTTTGCGTCGGGACCCAGACTTCGCAGCGGTCGCCGGTGAACAAGGCGGTCGCGTTCATCGGTTCCATGGTCGCATGGTTCTGGAATGGGAAGGCATAGGTGGCGGTGACCTTGCGCTGCGAGCGGGCCAGGACCGCCTTCGCATCGCCAGCGCGGTTGCCGATAAAGGCCTCGTCGGCATCCAGCCCCTCATTCAGCGTCTCAGCGATGGAGGCGCTGGTCAGGTCCCGGTACGGCCCTTCGTCCCAGGTGATCGGCAGAGCATCGAGCGCTGTCTTGGCACGCCACCAGGTGTCGGCTACCACGGCGACGGTCGCGTCTCCGATGCGGATCACCTTGCGGACGCCGGGCATATTGGCAACGGCGGCTTCGTCATAGGACGCGATCTTGCCGCCAGAGTAAGGGCAGGCTTTCACCGCCGCGTTGAGCATGCCAGGGAACTGCAGATCGGCGCCATAGACCAGCTTGCCGGTCAGCTTCTCTGCCGTATCCAGCCGGGGCAGCGGCTGCCCGGCTATCGTCCAGTCCTTGGGGTCCTTCAGCGTGATGCTGGAAGGCGGCGTCATGCGGGAGGCGGCGGAGGCTACCGCACCATAGGTGACGCTGCGATTGGAAGCGGGGTGGGTGATCACGCCCTTCGCCACCCGGCACTGTTCGGCTGGTACGCCCCAATCGGCAGCGGCGGCTGCGACGAGCATATGGCGGGCAGCGGCGCCGCCCTCCCGCACCAGCCGTTCCGATTCACGGATGCCACGGCTGCCACCCGTGGAGAAATTGCCCCAGACACGGTTGCGGCGCAGGCTTTCCGAAGGGCCAGGAAATTCCGTTGTCACCCTCGCCCAGTCACATTCCAGTTCCTCAGCTACAAGCTGCGCGAGGCCGGTGAGCGTGCCCTGACCCATCTCGGAACGGGCGATACGGATGACGACGGTTTCATCGGGCCGGATGACAACCCAGGCATTGACCTCGGGCAGCGATGAACTGGCCTGTGCCAGGGCAGACGGCGCGTCGGGAAGCCCAAAACCTAGGGAAAGCCCGCCGGCAGCAGCGGCCGATCCGATGACGAAGCGGCGGCGGGAGAGGTTGCTTTGCACGGTCATGTCCGCCTCCTCAGCCGGCTTGGGTGCCGCCATTGGCGGCGGTGTGGATGGCGGCGCGCACACGATTATAGGTGCCGCAGCGACAGATGTTGGTAATCTCGCTATCGATGTCCTCGTCGCTGGGCCTGGGGTTCTGCGCCAGCAATGCGGCCGCGGCCATGATCATACCGGGCTGGCAGTATCCGCATTGTGGTACGTCGTGCGCCAGCCAGGCCTTCTGCACCGGGTGGCTGCCATCCGGTGAAAGCCCTTCGATGGTCACGATGTTCTGCGATTCTTCGACCGCGCTGACGGGCATCCCGCAAGACCGGGCGGCGACGCCATCGATATGCACGGTGCAGGCACCACACATGGCAACGCCGCAGCCGAACTTGGTTCCGGTCAGTCCAATCTGCTCCCGAATCACCCACAGAAGTGGAGTGTCCGGATCGACATCCACGTCACGAGACTGGCCGTTGATCGTCAAACGAGGCATGCGCAGCTCCCTTGGCAGGTTTGGCGGCGCCGGGCGTGTCCGATCCTCCGACAAGCGGCAGCCGCAAGGCGTTACGAGGCCGACGTTATGGAGAGGCTGTCGCAGAAGTGTGTTTGTCAGCCTCTAGATTGTCGCAAAGTATGTCGAGGATGGCCGAGGCAGATGTTGTTGCGCCGCAAGATGCGGATCAGTTCAGCGCCTTGAGGTAGGCGATGATGGAACCGCGCTGTTCGCCGTTGGCAAGCGCGACTGTCATGGTTGTGCCAGCGACGGTCCCGCGAGGATTTGCGAGGTAGCGGTCCAGGCTTTCATCGTCCCATGTAATTCCCGAGTCTCGCATCGCCTGGGAATAGCGGGCGCCTTCCACGCTCCCGGCTGCGCGGCCAAACACGCCGGCCAGGGTTGGGCCGATTCGATTCTGTCCAGCCGCTACCGCATGGCATGAGGCGCAGCGGCTGCGGAACAGGCGCTCCCCTTCGGGGGCTTCTTGCGCGTGAACCGGCGTGGCCGCCCCGAGGGCGAAGCCGGCGAAAAGGCCAACGATAATCAAGGCTCGCATCACGGTCCCTTACTGTTGGAGACGGGGCGGATCCGCCCGTCCCTGACATGCTGCCCGCAGTCAGCGGTTCCTCCACATCAGCTTAGAACCAGAGCTTCGCAGAGATGTGCCAAGAGGAGTGCCGATTGTATCAAAATATTGCCACCGCAGCCTGGCCGGTTGACCACGTACAGGCGGCTCGTCCGGTCATTGGAAGTCCTACATCGAACATTGCACGAAAAGATATTCGGTGAATCTTCGATAGATTCCCTGAATCTAAGCGGAATCATGAGATCGGCTGCGAACTGCATCCAAGATGCAGATGGCGACAGGGGGCTCGTGCCACCGTTTCCCAGAGACGGCCCCTGGAGCTCGGCCTTCACCGGCAGGCCGTCAGCCCTCTCCGCTCATGATCCGATAGGCTGGGGCAAGGTCCAGCGCGAGGGAATAGTCATAAGACAGTTCCGGACCTCATGGATCTTCCCTGCATCTCATTGTTGCGCAGCACCCCGAACATGTGACACTGCGAGACTTTAATGACGACTCTGTCATTTTCATTCTCGTGAGTCGGATGCCAACGATCCCCCGGTCCTGACTCAGGAAGGTGGTGTCGAGGCGTCTCGGCCCTACAGCGTGGAGATCCGATGTTGCATCGCCCAGACGCCAGTCACCGCGCCCATCTCTCGGTTTTTGATGCGGTTGCCATCCTGGTTGGAATTGTCGTTGGCATCGGCATCTTTCGCACCCCATCATTGGTGGCCGCTCATGTTGAGAGCGAGGTCGCCTTCCTTGGCGTCTGGCTTCTTGGCGGTCTCGTCACGCTTGTTGGAGCCCTCTGTTACGCTGAGCTTTCGGCTGCGCATCCTCACAGCGGGGGCGAGTATCATTTCCTCTCCCGAGCATACGGTCAGCCGGTTGCCATGATGTTTGGCTGGGCGCGCACCTCGGTAATCCAAACCGGCGCCATCGCTGGCGTGGCATTTGTGCTGGGTGACTATGCGGCAACGCTGCTGCCGCTCGGGCCTTATGGAGGGGCCATCTATGCAGCGCTTACCATCCTGGTCCTCACTGCCGTCAATATCGCCGGCACGTTCCAGAGCAAGTGGCTGCAGATCGCGGTAACCGCGCTCGAGATCGGCATCATACTGGCGATTATTGGCTTCGGGTTTTTTTCAAGCACGACCATCATACCAGTTCCGTCCGCGGAGCCAGGAACCGCCGCTCTTGGCCTCGCCCTTGTCTTCGTGCTGCTGACATATGGAGGCTGGAACGAGGCGTCCTACCTCGCCGGGGAGGTCAAGAACGCTTCCCGCGACATCGCCCGCGTCTTCCTCATCGGGACCGTGGTGCTGGTAACCGTGTATGTCTCGGTCAACCTGGCCTTGCTCATGGTACTCGGCCTGGATGGCCTTCGCGGTTCGGGTGTCGTAGCGGCAGACATGATGCGGATGGTCGCGGGCGAGAGCGGCGCGAAAGTGGTCAGCCTAGGCATCCTCGTCGCCGCGGTCTCGACATTGAACGCAACCATCTTTACCGGCGCCCGCTCCGCATCGGCCCTGGCTCGCGATGTAACGTGGCTAGCAGGAATGAGCCAGTGGAGCGCGCAGCGCCAGACGCCGGCGCGTGCGCTGGTGCTGCAGGCGATCATATCGCTGGCGCTGGTTTGCTTCGGCGCTGCTACCCAGGACGGATTCCGCGCCATGGTTGACTACGCGGCGCCGGTGTTCTGGGCGTTTCTCTTTCTAACTGGGCTCGCGCTGTTCGTGCTGCGATTTCGCGAGCCAGACCGGACACTCCCCTACAAAGTACCCCTTTACCCTGCCACGCCGATACTGTTCTGCCTCAGCTGTCTCTACATGCTGCATTCCAGCATCGCCTATACGGGAACCGGAGCACTGATTGGCCTGGCAGCGGTCGCGGTGGGCGCACCCATTCTCCTGTTCCGCCGCCGCGACGCAGAAGCCGATGACGGCGCCGCTGGAACTGCGGCAGAGAAGACGCTTTCTCCTTGAACCTCGAGACGGAAGAATCGCCATGAGGCAATTTCAGATCCTGGCAGCAGCTTGTGCCCTGACTCTCCTGTCCGCGCAGGGCATCTCGGCGCAGCAGGCCACGACAGCAACGCCATATGCCCCGACGGTGGGCCAGCCGGGCAAGGATGTTGTCTGGGTTCCCACGCAGGCGGCGCTCGTTGAGCAGATGCTCGACATGGCCGAGGTTACTCCGCAGGATTATTTGGTCGATCTCGGTTCTGGTGACGGGCGCACGGTCATCGCGGCGGCCAAGCGTGGCCTTCGTGCGCATGGTATCGAGTTCAATCCGGATCTGGTCGAGCTGTCGCGCCGCAACGCAGCGGCCGAAGGTGTGGGCGAGCGCGCGACCTTCGCGCAGGGCGATATTTTTCAGTCCGATTTCTCACGGGCCACGGTTGTCACGATGTTTCTGCTTCAGTCCCTGAATGAACGGCTGCGGCCCATCCTGCTGGACATGGAGCCCGGCACGCGAGTTGTGTCGAATACCTTCACGATGGGCAACTGGGAGCCAGACCAGCAAATCTCTGGCGAGCCGAATTGCACCAGCTTCTGCCGTGCCTATAAGTGGATCATTCCGGCGAAGGTGGAAGGGCGCTGGCGTATGGCCGGGGGGGAATTGCGGCTCACGCAATCCTACCAGATGCTGACAGGAACTCTCACGCTCAATGGCCGCGCTACCGAAATTTCCGACGCACGGATGCAGGGACGCCAGATCTCCTTCAGCGCCGATGGCCGGCGTTATGTAGGGGAGGCGCGCGGGGACCGGATGACGGGCCAGGTGGACGGAGCGGAGGCCTGGACCGCGCAACGCGAGAGCTAAGGGGGCGGGCTCGTTGGTTGAACTCGCGTGCCCAGGACGCTGAATACACGGGCTCGCTTGCTGATACGTTTGTCGTTTGGCGGTGCAATGGCGGCAGGGAAGGGCTCCCTTGCCGCCAGTTGTTGTCACTGCACCCGGATGTTGCGGCTGCGGATCACGTCCCGCCACTTCGCGTTCTCAGCGGTGAAATAGGCCGGGAAGGCCTCGGCTGGCGTCACAGTCGGCACCACCGCCAGCGGCTTCAGGCTGGACTGCACCTCCGGCGCGTTCATGGCGGCGGCAACAGCGGCGTTGATCTGCTTCAGTACAGCCTCCGGCACGCCCGCAGGCGCCAGCAGCGCGAGTTCCTCTGGCACCTCGTAGCCCGGGAAACCAGCCTCGGCCACGGTGGGAACATCGGGGGCGAAGGTGGAGCGTTCCCGCGTCGTCACCGCCAGTGCACGCACGTCGCCGGATTGCATCTGCGGCAGCACTCCTGAAGCCGCCATGATGATCATCTGCGCCTCGTTCGTCATTACCGCCTGTACGGCGGGGGCGCCGCCCCGATATCCCACATCCGAGACTTCAAAGCCCGCTGTCTGCATCAGCAGCTCCGCCGCGAGGTGGGAGGAGGAACCGGCGCCGGGATTGGCGAAGACGATCCGCTGGCCGCCCTTCGCCAGCTCCACGAGCTCGCGCAGGTTACGTGCGGGAAGTTCCTTCGATACGGCCAGAAACATTGGCATGGAGGCAACGAGGCCGACGCCGCTGAAGGCGCGGTCGTTATCATAGGGGAGTTGGTACAGATGGGGCGCCATGGCATAGACGCCCGCGGGTGCGAAGAGCAGCGTATGCCCGTCCGGCCGCGCGCGCGCTACTCCGGCGGCGCCAACGGTGCCGGCGGCTCCAGCGCGATTGTCCACCACCACGGGCTTGCCCAGATCGCTGGCCATACGCTGCGCCAGGATGCGTGCCACCGTGTCGGTCGAGCCGCCGGGCGGATAGGGCACGACGATGGTGACGGTGCGTTCTGGCCAGGCGGCCTGGGCCCTGGCGCCAGGAGCGTGCAGCAGGCCGAGCGTGGCGGCGCCGAGAACGCCGCGAGCTGCGGCGCGTCGGGTGAGCGACATACGGGTTGTCCTTCCTGTGTTTCCTGCCGCCCGAGCTTTCCGCTGGGTCGGCTTTGCTGTTTTAGCGCACCAGCTGGCCGGGAGGCGAGCGATAGAAAGACGCCCTCGCCGGCCTTTGGTGCGGAGGGGAGGGATGGAGCTCCGGTGCCGCCCGGTGGAGTTCTCGCCGGAGAAAAAGAGTGGCGTCAGGCGGCCGCCTGCTGTTCAAGGCCCTCCACGGAGGCCGGAAGCCTCCATTGGTTCACCGAAACCCTCGATGGAGGCTACGCCGGCCCAGTCATCGTTGACGCTGATCTGGCCGATGGCGGACCAGTCCTGGCGAAAGCTACCGTCACGCAGACGGAAATAGGTCGCGGTCATGTCGATGCCTTGCTGCCCCTGATCGGGGTCGTTCGGTCAGGGTAGGCAAGCGCTTACCCAGGAGGCCCGGGCACTCGCGGGTGCCCGGGTGCTGGAGAAGGGAGGGGCACCGCCTGATAGGCGGCGCCTGTTCCTCAGGCGAACACCAGCCCGTGGTCGGCCAGCTGCCCCAGCGCGGCATCGCCCTCGGCGGAGGTAATGAAGCGGCCGACCACTTCGCCACGCGACATGCCGGCGGCAAGCTGGCTGCTCCAGAAGGCTAGGCCCTCCGCCTCGCCAGCGCGGCCCAGCGCATCCTGGTAGAGGCCGGCGACAAAGCCGGCGTCATCCAGTGCGCCGTTGCCGCCATTCAGGTACTCATCCGACGCGAGCATGCCTTCCGCGATGTCCGAGGCGGCCTTCTCGCCATCCGTCCAGTAGGTGAAGCCCGCGACATCCGCGTCACGGTCGAGCACTACGTCGTAGAGGCGCCCCACGAGCAGGGCCTCGTAATTCACCACCATCAGCCCGCCCGCGGCGGCGGCGTCGCGCACGTCGCCAGCCTCGGCGGAGCTGGCGAACTGCGCGAGGACGGAAGCGCGGTCACCGCCCTGGGCTAGCTGACCGGTCCAGTAGGATGCGCCCTCGGCCTCTGCGTCCCGGCCGAGCAGCTTGTCGTAGAGCGTGTCAACGAAGCCCGCGTCATCCAGCTCCGCGACAAGACTCTGCGGCGCGGCAAGGAAAGCCGAGGCCATCGCCTGCACATCCTGTGTGCTGGCCCAGTAGCTTTGGCCGACGATGTGCAGACCGCCTTCCTGCAGAGCGTAGAAGGAGCCGGCGATGGCGCCCATGCTCTGGCCGTCGAAGGTCAGCGTGGCGTCAGCGAAGCGAACTTCCTCGAAGCCGGTGAAGCGCGTCGTGCTCGTGCCGACGGCCTCGTCCACCCAGGTGAAGCCATCGATGACGGCGCTGCTCCCCAGCAGAAGGCCGCCGCTGCCCCGCGCAGCCATGCCGAAATCGAGCACATCGAGGCCAGTGCCGCCGCGCGCGGTGTCACGCCCGGCGCTGGCGATGATAATGTCGTCGCCCGCGCTGCCCTCGACCAGCTCGTTGGCCGCAGTGCCTTGCAGGGCCGTGTTCGCCGTGGCCTGCAGCGTCGCCTGCGTGACATCGCCGTCGCGCATGGCGAGGTTCTGCACGAGCGCGTCGCCTTCCGGCCCCACGTCACGCTGGCCATAGGCCAGGAAGGTGCCGCTGTGGAAGGCGGCCATATACTCGGCCATCGCATCCTGCTCGCTGCCGGCGCCAGTGAAGTTGGCGAGGCCGCCGTCCAGGGCGGGGTCGTTCAGCAGGTCCGTGCGGTCGGTCACATACTTGGCGAAGGGATAGCTGTCGCCGCCGTCAACCATGAAGCTCAGCGTCACCAGCTTGATGCCGCGCGCGGCGTCGCCCACCAGCTCGCCGTCACGGATCAGCTCATCGGCCACCGTGCCGTCCTCATTGAGGATGGCGGCGCTCTGGATACGGGCGCCTGCGGTGATCACATCGCCGGTCGCGTTCACCACCTGGGCGGTCGCATCCGGGTCGTAGGTAAAGGCGATGCCGCTGAACTGGCCGAAGCTTCCCGGCGTGCTGCCCGGAGCGATGCCGGCCACCGCGTGTTCCAGGATGACCGCCAGGCCTTCCGCCGAGATGGTGACGACGGAGAGGGCGTTGTTGAAGCGCAGCGCATTCTCGATATCGAGCTGGCTCACGCCGCCTTCCGGCTTGCCCGCCGTGGGGTTGGCAACGGTGGGGCCTTCCACGGCGATAGGCTGCCCGGAGATGCTGCCGATTTCAGCGCGGATGCCGCCGCCATTCTTGACGGACACCATGACTTCGCTGTCGAACTGCTTGGCGACATACAGATTTGCGTCGGCGGAGAGCTGGCCCAGGTTGGTTTGCTCAGTACGCACCTCGGCGCGGCGGCCTTCCAGATAGACCTTGCTGCTGCCGAAGACATTTCCGTCCTTCGCGGAGATCACCTCCTGCACGGAATCGGTCAGCTTGCGCACCTCGCCGCCGCGCGTGCCGTCAGCATAGGCATCCTCGTTGCCCCACAGCGCCGCCACGTTTTCATCGATGGTCGCGATCGCGCCGCTCTGGGCGTTATCGATGCTATCGGGGATGATGACGCCGTTCTCGTCGAAGGTGACGACGAGGCGGCCGACATAGGAATATTCGCCGGAGGTGGAGACGATGGCGGTGGGCTTGCCATCGGCGCCGTTGACGATGACCGGATAGGTCTCGGAAGCAGCGTCGCCGGGGCGCAGCGTGTCGTTGCCATCAGCGAAGATGGCGTGACTGCCGCCGGCAATGATGACGTCGACGCCGGAGAGCTTCGCCGCCAGCTCCACTTCCAGCTGATACTGCTGCAGGTGGGACAGGAGCACGATCTTGTTGATGCCCTGCGCCGTCATCTGATCGATGAGCGGCTGGATGATGGCCACCAGCTCGTCCGTGTTGTTCACGCCGCCATCGCCGGCGGGGTCCTTGACGGTGACGCCGCCGGTGGAGGACAGTGATTCTTCAAGCTGCGTCGTCAGGCCGAGGACGCCGATGGTTTCGCCATTCTCCTCGATGGTGGTCCATGGTGCGATCTGCTGGTCGGCAGCTTCGGCCGCGATGGCCGCGGCGTCGGCGAGGTCAGCGGCGGTGGTGCCGTAGCTCGCGGCGTCGCGCAGGGCCTCGGTGAAGAGGTTGCGCATGGCGCTATCGCCGGAGAAGTCCAGATTCGCGCTCAGATACGGGAACATGGCGCCGATCGAGCTGGCCGTGCTGCCGCTGGCGATGAAATCCAGCGCGTCGGCAAAGGTGTTCGGCCCGAAATCAAACTCATGGTTGCCGATGGTGCTGGCTTGTACGCCAATGCCGTTCAGGATGGCCATATCCACGCGTGCCGCCGCTTCACGCAGGCCGCCCAGGCTCTCCACAGGCACGTCCAGCAGCCAGGCATAGAAGGCTTGAAATGCCTCCCGCACGGCGGGGTCGGCCGATGCGGCGCTAAAGGGGGAGGGGATGAAGTTATCGCCCGCCGAGAGCGTGATGCTGTTGGTGACCTGATCTTCCAGCTTGTCCACGATGGCCGCGAAGCGGTCCGCGCGGGAGGTGGCAGCAAGGCCGCCCTCGAAATCCGAACCGTGGAGAATCTGGAGAGTGTAGCTGCCCGACATATGACGTCCCTGGTTAGGTGCCGGGTGCCAATACGGGGGCATGAAGAAGATTGGATGTCAGGCAGAGGTCATCTGCATGAATGGTGTGAAGATCCGCTTCTGTTGATGCCGGGCTCGATGCCCGGCAACGGCGCGGGCTGCAACCCTCGCATTCCTCTGCGGCGCGCGGCCCCCCCCCCCCC